>CANDYU010000022.1 GCA_947425245.1 uncultured Candidatus Saccharibacteria bacterium | reverse complement strand
AAGAGAGCGTCACCAGACTAGAAAACCAACCACCCTCGCAGGTGAAAGGAATATATTATGTATAATACTAAAACCTAACCACCTTCATCCCCCTCTTCGCCTTTCTCACCCGAATCTCCCTCACTCCATTCAGCCTCTGATGTTCCCCCTCCGCATGAATTGTCACATTGCTTGGCTCGGAAAACCGTATTATATCTTCCCTTACTTTCTTCCCCGGCAAATACCAAAGCATACTCCGTAACATAAATCCCACCAACCTCGGAAAGCTCCCCAATCTCGCAGTCACACTTAAAAACTTGTCTGGCTTCCGGAAAAATCTCCGACCCCTCATCATCCCCGCCACCCTGACACTATTCACCGCCATATAATCAGTCACCTTTTTTTCCACCACAAATTTCGTAGCATTCACTCTCCTCGCCACAACGCCATACTCAGCCCTCGCCTGATTGTGCGACATTAAGTTTTCCACCTCACACCCAATAGTATAAGGCTTCCGATCGACATTTTCCTGTCTTTTCTCACCCCTATGAGTCCCATTTTCCGACTCCCTTTTTTCCTTACCCTCTCCCATCTCACCCCTACTACTAACCTCAGCCTCACTATCCCTCCCCTCTAGTATCGGCATAATAATCGTGGGCCGGTTTACCTCTTCCCATTCCTTCTTCGCCTGAGCTCGCTCTTCCCACAAGCTCTTCCTTATGTTCGCCTGCTGCTGCACTTTTTCGTAAACCTTTGCCATCTGCCACTTCGTATAAGTCTTCGACCGCAAAAACCTCTCTCCATTTTTACCAAAAGTACGCCTCGTTTTACGCTTACTCCTCTTATCTATCAGTGTCTTTTTTACAACATTTTTCCCACTCTTACATGTTTCAGTTTTTTCAACAACATTACCTGCTTTTTTCGTCGATTTCTCCATATTCTCGGAAATAGTCAACCCCTCATCCTGCTGTTCAGTATTTTTTACAACATTTTTTTGTCTCGACTCACTTTCCTCCTCAACCTCAGCCCCACCCAGCTTCAACTCCGCCCCTCGCATAAAATGCACCTCAGGTTCAACCAAAAGTCGAGTTTCCTCCTCAATCAAAGCTGAACTATTTTTTTCAGACTCCGTACTATCTTTTTCTATATCAATATACTTTTTTTCTACCAACGGTTCCTCTGATTCGGCCTTCTTTACATCCTCTTGTACTACTTTCTTAATCCCACATACACTACCCTCCTCCCCGCCTTTTTGCAACCCCTCCCGCTCTCGCGTCGCCTGGTCAACTTTTTTATCCTGCCAAACTTCCGCATTTTCTCGTTTTGCAACTCTTTTCTTACTATTCTTTTTTGAACAACTTTTTTGTTCAAGCTCCATTTCCGGCAAAAATCCCCGTTTCCGATTCTTAAAATACCAAACCGCTAAGGCTCCAATCGAATAAATCCGGTGCCTCCGCCCATCCTGCAAATGCCCCCGCACTTTCACCTGATCAAAAACCGCCGTCGACTCCGCAAACATCCCTAAAGTAATATAACACGGTGCATACCGCCAATGCTCCCCATCTACCACCGCCTCTAGCGGATAGATTTCCTTCACCTTCCCCGCTTCAAACCTCTCCACAATCTCCGACACACCCCCAATATATTCATCACCATATTTCACCGGTTGCTTCGCCTTCAACATCCTCGCCACATCATTAAAGTTCCCATACCCCAAAA
Source organism: uncultured Candidatus Saccharibacteria bacterium (assembly GCA_947425245.1). Taxonomy (GTDB): domain Bacteria; phylum Patescibacteriota; class Saccharimonadia; order Saccharimonadales; family Saccharimonadaceae; genus Nanosyncoccus. The sequence goes on along the minus strand of CANDYU010000022.1, from coordinate 1,804 downwards.
CCCCCAGCGTGACATCCTTACCCGACAACATAATTCCGTTCACCGCCACTGAAGCCGTACCATCCCCGCCTGCCACAATCACCAAGTCTCCGTCATGCAAAGTCTTCGCCAGCCGTTCCGCATTATCTCTTACATGTGTCGGCAACATCTCATATTTCCCCACCAGCCACCCCTTCAATTTTCGTGCTGGTGCCAAAACTTCCGCCTCCAAAGCCTCGTGCTTCGACGACCGCGAATTATATACTATTACCAACTTTTTTAGCATTCCACACTCCCCATTCCCCTCATCCTCGCAATCTTTCTTTAAAACCCAAAGTCCTCCGGATTAAATCCTGGAATCAACCAGTTCAGAATCGAGAACAGTGCCGCCCAAAGCAAAAGACCAATCACTACTTCCTTCAGCAAAACTTTCGACCTTGACATCCGCTGCTCATTATCACCCGCCGTCAAATACATCAACCCCGCAATCACCACGCCAATCACTGCCGCCGCCCCAATACCGTATAGCAAAATCTTCACAATCAACAGCAACAGGTCTTTAATCGTCATATCTTCCGGCAAAATCGAAGTCGTATTTCCAGTCCCTAAATTCGACCCGCTCGGCTGCGAGTTACTTACGCCACCGCTCGCTCCCCCAGAACTCGTTCCTCCGTTCGATCCCCCATTATTACCCGCAGAGCCACTATTCCCCCCTGACGACCCATCCCCGCCAGATGGCCCACTCTCTCCATCCGTTCCTGGGTTTTGTATCGAACCCCCTACATTAGTACCTGCCGAACCGCCAGAAGAACCACCAGAACTCGTTCCTCCACTCGACCCCCCGCTACTCCCCCCTGGCTCTGGAATATAACCACCCACCCCACTCGGCCCCGGGTTTGTTACATTCCCGCCAGATCCATCCCCATTATTTACCCCTGGACCATTATTCTCGTCCCAACCTGCTATGCACTCATCATACGCATCATCATCATTCCCATATTGCTCATAACAAACGCAGTCTGCATCATCCGGCTCACACTGATCCTCCCAACTGTCATCACCATCGTCCCGATTCCCACAATCCCCACTCGGGCAAACTCTTCCCGCTATCACCTCCCCAAAACTATACCCCTCAGTTCCATCAGAGAACCCACTGTCATATGCATTCACACAAGCATCATAATCATCCCCCGAATACTTATCACACGCCAAATCTGGATCAGAAGACTCCCAAGCATCCGCATATTCGTTCCCATAATTATAGTCAAACCCCTCCATGAAGTTATTTATCCAGCCATCTTCATAGCCTATTTTCCAACCCGTTATTTCCGCTGCCGAAGCTCCATCACTCCTCTTTGGCGGATAATAATTCGAACACGCTTCTTGCTCCTCCTCACCCTTCCCCCAGTTGAACGTCGCATTACTCACATACTCTTTAGCAAATTCCTTCACCTCAGTCGGGCAAACCCCATCAACCGCCCATGTCTCCTCCACCCTGAGTCCCCCCACCAAAAAAACCGACAACAAAAACGCCGCCGTCGCCATCAATGCCAGCTTCACTCTTGTTGTCCTTTTTTGCATATTTATCTCCTACTTCAGATAACCATGAAGTTTTTTAGTTTGTTTGTGCTTACGTAGCTTCGACAAAGCCTTCGCCTCAATCTGGCGAATCCGCTCCCTCGTCACCGAAAACTCATTCCCCACTTCCTCCAGCGTATGCGGCCTCCCTCCACCAATCCCGAACCTCAACCGAATAATCTTCTGCTCCCGCTCGCTCAGCGTCGTCAAAATCTCCGCAATCTGCTCCTTTAAAATCTGATTCGCT
>CANDYU010000021.1 GCA_947425245.1 uncultured Candidatus Saccharibacteria bacterium | reverse complement strand
AACCACCCTCGCAGGTGAAATGCTAATATCCAATCTTATCTAACCTAGTACGCCAGACAACGGATGGGGAAAGCGTACCAGCGAGAGTCTAATCCAGTTGATACGTACATACCATTAGCGTAAAAACCAAGATAATAGCCAGTCAAACTCATCGAGCCAGTGGAATAAACAGGTGATGCGGTTTGTGACCAGTTGTAGCCATTGACACCAAAGTACCGGGCAGAACCGTAGTAGCGACCGACATACCCGCTACGGACGAAGATTAGTTAATATACATAACATCAAGATCGACATTGCCGTAAATGCCGTCCACCCGACCAGAATCACTCATCTGCCAAATCCAAAAGTCGTCTTTATAAGTGGGCTGATTATAGTATTGAGCCAACCACACATCATACTCCACCTTTGGCTGCCAAATCCTCTCCAAATAGTTTTTGCTCCCATACAGTATGCCGTTATATCCAGCATTTTCGACCGTTTCCAGAAAGCTTCCCGCAACTTTATTAATCGTGTAAAAACTCATGCCAACCTCATTGAACGATCCCCAATCCTCCCAATCAAAAGCAACTCCTAAATCAAGTTGAAAATCTTGCAGTTTCTCCGCAACCCACTCTGCTTGGCTGATGGCTTGTTCAACGCTGGTTGCGTATGAATAAAAATATACACCAACTGGCAACCCGACTTTTGCCGCACCAGAAATATTATTCTCAAAGTATTTATCCAGCACATACTCGCCATCATAACCGGCCTGATATCCGACTCGAATCATCACGAACTCAACTCCCGCTTTCTGGACTTTTTGCCAATCAATTTCTCCCTGCCACGACGAAACATCAATGCCAATTTTTGTCTTCGCAGTTTTATATTCGGCGACAGTCTCATCGAAATCCACCGCTTCACTTACTTGCGGCGTATCGGTTTTATTGTCGCTTGGCTGAACAATCTCTAATACAAATTTCTGACTTGCTAAGTTTCCTGCATTATCGGTAATTACATACTCTAAATTATATTTTCCAGTTTTCCCTAAATCATATTCACCAACAATTTTTCGTTCCGGATTATCATCAAAATCGTCGCCACTCAACATTAAATTTGTTAAATCGCCACCATACCCGACTGGCACAGTGAAGTACGAACCACCATAAATCTTCGGGGTCGTTTTATCCACGATTTGAATCGTGAAATGCTCTAATCGCTTCTGGCCGTTAATATCAAAATACTCAAAATAGGCTTCAATCTCTCCCGGATATTCTGCGACGATTTCATAATTCTCTACTATCTCTCCATCCAACTTCTCCAAAAAATCCATCACCCGCCGTTTATCTCCCGCAGCAATTTCTAAACTATCTTTTACTACGACTGACTCTTGAGTAATTTTTTCGTCTCTCATCCTATCATTTCTGATCCAGATGGTCGCCCCTCCTATCAAGATACCTATAGCTCCGACTAGAACCGTGCCAAATACGACTAACTTAGTTTTTATTGACCACATAAAACTCTCCTTTAATAATCATCATAACCTTCATAATATGAGTACTCATAAATATCCGCACAAACTCCCGTGCACCAATCTGGCGGATTATAATCATCTCCTTCAGTGCCGAAAAGCCTATCCCATTGTCCGCTACTATAAGCTTGATCCTCTAAGTCATCCCAACATCTTCCGTATTCATAGTATATACAAACATTTCCCGAGGATTTATTTGACCCGGTCTGACCACCCGATCCATTGTTTGTGGAATTATTATTGTTGGATGATGAGCCGTTCTGGTTTTGTACATATGCATACCAATCCTTACAATAACTTTCTAGCGGCTCAACCAGCTTCGCAAAATCATAATCATACATCTCACCCTGCTCTTGGCATACTTTTGCCACTGAAGTTTTAATAATGACAAAATCCTTCTGCATTTCACCAGCTTCATTTTTTGCTGTAACTGTAAACTTTGTTTCTCCAAGGCCAAAATCCATGTTCGTCAGTGTTAAGCTATTCTTTGCCGAGCGAGTAATACCTCCTCCGCTTACAATAATCTCGACATCATCGTCTTCATGACCTTTCGCGGTAGATTTAGCTTCGACAAAAATCTTATCACCAATTTGCTCGCTCGGACCAGACAACGCATAATACTTTTTATTATCAGACATCTCTACCTCTACTACTCCAGAAGTCAGTGTCCTGGATGCGTTTAGGCTATTACTCAAAAACCCCGAGTGCGATATTTTATAAGTCAATTCTGGTGCTGTTAATTTTTCTGGAATACTACTAATCCAGGCAGCTATCGCAAAAATAATAACCATGCCAGCAACAAACATGCCCGCCTTCCCAAGCTGACATAGCCATAGTAAAAACCAGATCAATCCAATAATCAATAAAACAGTCCACATGCTCTAATTATATATTCTATTGCTCGCTTTTTGCTATACTTAATAAAGAATTGCTAAAAGGGAATCATTATATGTCGAATCATACACTAACTTGCCCACACTGTCATAAAATCTTCTCAGTTGACGAGAGTGAATATGCGAGTTTACTGAATCAAGTCGCGAAAGCAGAGATCGCTAAAGAAGTTCACGAAAAACTCGCTGCGGCTGATCGTGAAAAACAGAACGAAATTCGTCTTGCTGAGGCAAAAGTTACAAACACTCTCCAACAAAAACTCGCCGACAAAGAATCCGAAATTAGTTCTTTGACAGCTAAACTCGAAAAAATCAGCCTCGAAAAAGACAAAGAACTCGCCGAGAAAAGATCCCAGCTTGAAACTCAACTAAGCAAAGTCCAATCCGAGCAATTAAAGCAAATCGCCGAGCTTGAAGCCCGCTTAAAAAGTTCAAAAACCGAACAAGAACTTGCTGTCACTAAGGCCGTTGCCCTAGTCGAAAAAGAACGCGACGATCTTGCGAATAAGCTCGAAAATAAAACTACCGAACAAAAGCTTCTCGAAACTTCCCTCAAGGAAAAATATGATGCTGAACTACGCAGTAAAGATGAAATGATCGCCTACTATAAAGATATGAAGACCAAGCTCAGCACTAAAATGGTCGGCGAAACTCTCGAACAACACTGCGAAATCGAATTTAACAAATTGCGTGCCACCGGTTTCCAGAATGCCTATTTTGAAAAAGATAATGTCGTTTCTAAAACTACCGGCAGCAAGGGCGATTACATTTATCGTGAAACTGACGAGAGTGGTAACGAAATTATCTCCATCATGTTTGAAATGAAGAACGAAAACGAAACGACCGCTACAAAACACAAAAACGAAGACTTTCTCAAAGAACTCGACAAAGATCGCCGCGAGAAAAACTGCGAGTATGCCATCCTAGTTTCCATGCTTGAAGCTGACAACGAACTTTATAACACCGGCATCGTAGACGTCTCGCATCGCTTTGAAAAAATGTATGTCATTCGACCTCAATTTTTCATCCCAATCATTACACTCCTCCGCAACGCCGCACTCAATTCACTTAAATACAAAGCCGAACTCGCCTTAGTCCGCGAGCAAAACATTGATATTACGCATTTTGAAGACAAAATTGAAGCCTTTAAAGACGGTTTTGCACGCAACTATCGCATTGCTAGTGAAAAGTTCCAGAAAGCCATCGAAGAAATCGACAAAACCATTGATCACCTACAAAAAACTAAGGAAAACTTATTGCGCTCCGAAGACAATTTGCGTCTCGCCAATAACAAGGCAGAAGATCTTACAATCAAACGCCTGACTCGCGGCAATCCAACTATGACTGCCAAATTCGCCGAACTCGAAAACGACAAATAATATTCGACAACTATTCTGTGCTATAATCATAACAGGCATCAGTAAAAGGGAATTATCGAAATGGATGAATCGGAAATACAGCACAAGCGTCGTGATAACGAAGAGCAGGCGACGAAAAACCGTGCTCGCATTCTTGGCTTACCATATCTTGACACTCGGGATTTTGAAGAGACTGTTCCTCTTGCTAAAGGTATCCTTGGCATACCAGAAATGCGTAAAAACTTCATCGTCCCGCTCCAACAAGGCGAGGGCAGCTATCCGTATCAGTTTCTGATCACTAGTCAAACTCCTAACAGCCTCCTCCCCGAGCTCCGGCAAAAATATAATGAAGATGGCGAACAGGTCGGCTTTTTTCTCGTCTCAAACTCTGCCTACCAAACCTTCATACGTCGCTTCGATCCACCTAAAGAAACGCATTATGAAGACATCCGGATTGCTAAGGAGGGCGACTCTGAGACTATTTCTGAAGTTAGCCAAACCCTCAATACCGTCCCTAGCGACAAGGTCTTCGATTTTATCATTGATCAAGCCGACAAGCTCCAAGCCTCCGACATCCATATCGAAAACCTTCGCCAAGAAATCCGCATCCGCATGCGTGTTGATGGTATCCTCCATCCAGTCGCCATCATCGATCGTGGTCGCTACCGCGTTTTAATGGGCGAACTCTCCGCCCGAGCCAATCTCTCCGCCGCTTCGACCAAGCCCCAATCCGGCCACATGCAACAAGATATCTACCGCGGCTCGTCTTCTCATCTTCTGAATATCCGTGTCGAGACTGTTCCGACCATGTATGGGCAAGACGCCGTCCTTCGTCTCTTCAATTTCGACGAAAGCCTTTTAAACCTCGACCTGCTTGGGCTTTCTGAAAACGAGCTGAATATTATTAAAGATGTTGTCTCTCATCCTCGTGGCCTCGTCTTAATGGTTGGTCCTACTGGATCTGGTAAATCTACTACCCTCTACTCTATCCTCAACGCCCTTAATAATACCGATCGCAAGATTATCACCCTCGAAGATCCGATTGAATATGGTATTACCGGGATTACCCAAATCCCTATCCACACCAACGATGGTGGCTCTTTCGCCGAAGGCTTACGCTCCGTTCTGCGTCTCGACCCTGATGTTGTTATGGTTGGTGAGATTCGTGACGCTGATACCGCTCGGACCGCTATCCAGGCCTCCATTACCGGTCACCTCGTCCTTTCTTCTTTCCATGCCAACTCCACCGCCGCAGCTTTTGCTCGTATGATTGACCTCATCGGCACAAACCCAATCTTCGCCAGCTCAATCCGGCTCCTGATCGCTCAGCGTCTTGTTCGCAAACTCTCCGACTCGAAAACTGCCTACACCGCAGACGCCGCCACCGCCTCTTATATCCGCAATGTGCTTTATGGTATCGATACTGATCTAGATCTCAACGAAATTACTCTATATAAGCCCGTACCTTCCGAAGATGCACCCTTCGGATATAAAGGCCGCACCGTCCTTATGGAACAAATGGTTGTCTCCGAAAATATCCAAGCTTATCTCCGCGGCGACATGAAAGATATTGATGCCCATATCATCGAAGATACTGCTCGCCGGCAGGGAATGTTGACCCTAGAACAAAAGGGCATACTTGCCGCCCTCCGTGGCGAAACCACTCTCGACGAAGTCTCCCGCGTGATTTAGGTCTTGACAAAATGATTATGGTATGCTACAATGATAGTAATGCCTCGTCGGAGGCCTGGATTTTGACGGGATTCTGCTAGTTTTAGAGTATAATAATTACATGGAAAAGCTTCTAGAATACTTCATCCCCGACTATTACTGGTTGGAACTCTATCTCTTTAAGAACAAACGCCTGATTCGTGGCACGGCGACTATTGAGGGTGAGGTCAAATCGGATTACATTCGCTTCCATGCGGTCAACATGAAGATTAAAACAGTCGAGTTTAAACCATTGGAATGGGTCGGTGGAAGTGATGATCAAGAATTTGAACCTTGCCCCTACGAATATGATGGCCAAGAGCTTAAAATCCACCTCACCGAAGACTCACGCGTCCAGATTGCGAAACAAGCAAAAATCAACTACGATGAAGATCTTGATGATCGTCAGATGGTTAGTTTCAAAATCGAATACGAAGCTCCTATTACCGCTAATATGGAAGGATGCTACCTCTCGTCATACGAACACAATGGAGCTAAAAAAGAAATTATTGCTACTCAATTTGAGTCCCATTATGCCCGTACCGCCTTCCCGTGCATTGACGAACCAGCCGCCAAGGCCCGCTTCCATCTCGTTTTGCTCACTCCTGATATTACCCCAGAAGATGTCGTGCTTTCTAATATGCCTTTATACTCTAAAGACATAAATCGCTATACTTTCGAGACTACCCCTCTCATGTCCACTTACCTCCTTGCTTGGGTTGTCGGTCCTTTCCAAAACATTTCGTCGGTTAACAAAAAAGGCGTCCGAGTTACATCGTATTGTGCCCTAAACCAAAAAATCGAATCTCTCATCTTTGCCAATGAAACCGCTATGAAAGCCTTAGAATACTATGACGAGAAATTCGGCACCGAGTACCCTCTTGCCAAACTCGATCAAGTCGCCCTTCCTGACTTTGAAGCTGGTGCCATGGAGAACTGGGGCCTTGTAACCTATCGCGAATCCATGATGCTCGCCGACAAAAACGCTAGCCTTGACCTCAAGCGTTCAGTCGCTACCACTGTTACCCACGAGCTAGCCCACCAATGGTTTGGTGATCTTGTGACGATGAAATGGTGGGATGACCTTTGGCTTAACGAATCTTTTGCTACAATCATGGAATACTACGCCACAGACGCTCTCTATCCTGAATTAAATATCTGGTCCGACTTCTTCGCTCATGACTGTATCGCGGCCTTGCAACGCGACGCTCTTCGCGGTGTACAATCCGTCAAACAAGCCGTCAGCCATCCTTCCGAAATCTCCACGCTTTTTGACGGTGCAATAGTCTATGCGAAGGGTGCACGCCTCATTCTCATGCTCATGCATCTCATGGGTGAAGAGAACTTTTACCAAGGATTGAACTACTATTTTAGGAAATACCGCTACGGCAACGCAGTCGACGACAATCTCTGGCTCGCCCTTCAACCTTATGCCGATTTTAATATTAAGGATTTCATGCTCGCTTGGCTTTCCCAGCCCGGCTACCCTAGTCTTCAAGTCACTAAAAATGGAAACCAAACCTTCTGGGCCCAGCAACGCTTCCTCATTGATGGCACCACCGACGATTCAAAGTGGCCTCTCCCCAAAGTCCAAGACGACATGTCCGGCCACTATTTAATTGACCTCAGTACTACAGAGTTCGAAGCCAAGCTTGGCGATTTTGCCCATCTCGATTTAGAGCAAAAGCTCCGCCTCCTTATCGACCGCTTACTCCTCGCTAAAGCGGGTCATGTCCCCAGCAGCTCGCTTCTCGATCTCCTGCAAAAATGCCAATCCGAACAGAGTGCTGCAATTTGGGATGTCATGGAGACTATTATTGCCACGATAAAAATCTTCATTACACCCGAATCCTCTACCGAAAACAACTATAAGTTATTTTTGCGACAACTAATCTCTCCGAATCTTGCCAAACTCCAGCTCCCGCACGGTCTCGACGCAACTACTCCCGACCAAAATACTCTTGAGCTCCGCAACCTTCTTCTTGGCCTTGCCTGCTATTCTGAGGATGAAGCCATTCTTCAGTCCCTTGCCAAACTTTATCTCCCCAATCTTGAGTCTCTCGATTCGGAATTACGTAGCTATATCCTCGCCGCCCAAATGTATTTTAACGAAGCCGAGACTTTTAACTATCTTTTGCAGCAATATCAAACCCTCAGTGATGCCGATCTGAGGTCTGACTTGCTTTACTGTCTAACAATACATTCAAAGTCGCCAGATCACTTAAAGACTCTACTCTCCCTACTCCAGAAGCCTGAAATCGTCCGTCCTCAGGACCACCTCTTCCTCTATATTTATCTACTTCGCAACCATCATAGTCGCACTCAGGCTCTTGATTGGCTTATTGAAAACTGGAACTATCTCGAGAAGCTTACAGGCGATAAGTCTATCGAAGACTATATTAAATATACGGCCAATACTCTCCGCACCGATCGAGATGTCCAAAAGTTTTATACTTTCTGTGATACTCTCCGCGAGAACCCAACTCTCTCCCGAGCCATCAAGACCGCCCATACTGAGCTTGACGCCCGGCTTGCTCTTATTAGGTCTGAGTCTGCCGCTATCGCCACTAAACTTGAAGAGCTGGCCGAAGCCACCCACACCGAACCCTAGCAATAGATCGTAGTAGGTGTGGAGATTTTCGCATCGGAACCCTATGCTTCTACATAAGTCATAATATACATATATCTCGCAAATTGACAGACTATTGATTTTTTAGCATAAAAAGTATTGACATTTTTGGCTATGTGTGCTACTATAAAAATATAGGGTTCGCCTAAAGATTCTAAAATAAGCGATGTTAACCCTTGAAACACCGATATTTTCTCACTATCTATATCTATTGTTTCTCAATTTATACGCTTTCGTGGCAAAAAATCATAAAATCTTCGAAAAAAGTGTTGACTTAAATAAACCCGTGCTATATAATGAGGAACAGTTAAGCAAGTTACCGAGGTAACCACTGCTAATAGATAGAAACTATGCGAGGTAAATCTATCACTTTAGATAAATTATTCTCTCGCTAAAAGAGATTTCGAATTAACAATTTGAGACAACGATGAAAAGATTTCTATTAGAAATCGAATAATTGTAAGACGACATTAGCAGTCGAACTTCGATTGCTAGTTAAGTCAATGCATAAAAAGGTACATAAGGGCACTGATAGTGGATGCCTTGACAATCAATACCGATGAAGGACGTAGGACTCTGCGATAAGCCTCGGGGATCTGAGAACAAGAGTTGATCCGGGGATTTCCGAATGGGGAAACCTAGCACAAGTCATGTTGTGTTGCATTTACCTGAACACATAGGGTAAATAGACGGGAACCAGCCGAACTGAATCATCTTAGTAGGTTGAGGAAAAGAGAATAACCAATGATTCCGAAAGTAGTGGCGAGCGAAATTGGAACAGCCCAAACCTTAACATAACCATACGGTTTAACGGCCAGAGTTATGAAAGGGGTTGCGAAATAAGATAATTTATATGTTGAGCGATTCATTTATGGATAGTTCGACATATAAACTGACAGCGTTAACTGAGCAGATAATGATACAAATTCAAATCGTAGCGGAAATACCTGGAATGGTATGCCAAAGAAGGTGAAAGCCCTGTATGCGAAACGGTTTGAGACATTATATATCTTTTTTCAAGTAGGACGGGGCACGAGAAACCCTGTTTGAATCTG
>CANDYU010000020.1 GCA_947425245.1 uncultured Candidatus Saccharibacteria bacterium | reverse complement strand
CGTAACAAGGCATCGGTACGAGAACGTGTCGATGGATTACCTCCTTTCTAGGGAGTTTGATGCGAATGTGGTATAAGCAATAGCAGGCGAAAGCAAGCTGTTGCAAAGTCCATGTTTAGCTAGGTCGGTCGTAAGTTGTACTGTTGTCGTTAGATAACACAAGCTTGAAGTATAACTTTACCCGTAAGGGATGCGACAAACAAGCTTTAACTGCGATGGATTGCACAACTAAGTTGTTGAGCGAGGCACCCGAAAGGGTGTCTTTTTGTGGGGCAGTTGTTGAAGTGTGTTTTGAAAGTTTGATATAGTGGAGCGTTGAGGTGTTATAATGGGGGAGGAGGAAGTATCTTAGAAAAGTGATGCGGTATGCGGTTTCTGGTTTGGTGCAAAAAAGGAGGGTGCAAGATGATAAGATTGACGCCAGAAGCAAAAGAAAAAGGTTTTGCGAAGAAACGATCCTACTATGCGGTAATTTTGCGTCAGGTGAATACTGAGCTGGGATATCTACCAGCAGCTTCGGAGTATGCGAAGCTGAGCTCGAGCCATGGCTGGCCTTCATATGCGACTATGTCGCGTTATTTGGGCCCAGGGAAGAACTGGTCGAATGTTCTGAGGGGAGGTACGGAGACTGACGGGCCGGATGTAAGGGACATAGTATCTAAGGAACCAGTTGTGGACAGAAAAGATGTAGGTTCTAAGGAGCCAGTTGCGAGTGAGAAGGATGTAAGGTTAAATGAGCTGGCCACGAGCAAGCAGGATGTAAATGGAGTGAGTGCGGAGAAATTGGGCAGCGACGATTCTAATCCGGATTGGCCATTTAGCCCCGGTATGAAACTGGAGGAAGAACTCTGGGAGAAGCTGATGGCTTTAGAGAAGCGAACTTAAGCATCATGAATTGAAGTAATCCCTGGCGTAGTCTGGGGATTTTTGCGGGGTTTACATAGGAGGGGTCAGGAGTGCTATAATGAAGGAGATGGATAAAAATATTGATACGCGGAATTTGCAGGATGAGTATAAAGGGCTGACGAATGAGCAGGTTTTCGATGCGTTGAGTGAGAAGCGTAGTGGATTAGAGGTGGCCATAGAGAATGTGGAGCATGATTTTAATGTTGGAACGATAGTGCGGAGTGCGAATAATTTTAATGCGTCAATTGTGCATATTGTGGGAAGGAGAAAGTATAATCGTCGGGGAGCAATGTGCACAGATAAGTATTTAGAGGTGAAGTATTGGTCGAATGTGGAGGAGTTTATTGCCGATCAGAGGTTGCGTAACAGAGAACTGGTGGCGATTGAGAATCATGATGAAAGGGCGAAGTCTTTATCGGAGAAAAAATTTATACAGACGACAACATTGGTGTTCGGGAGCGAGGGTTCGGGCTTGTCGGAGGAAATATTGGCGGCAGTCGATGATGTGCGAGAGATTGAGAGCTTTGGCTCGACGCGATCGGTGAATGTAGGGGTGGCGGCAGGGATTGCGATGTATGAATGGACAAGGCAATGTCTGCTCGGAGGGAAATAGGGTGAAAATCTGGGATTCTAACTATGCACAAACTGGGGTCAAGGAAAAACTGAGAGTGTTGAACGCACGTTTTCCGTGGTTGAAACTGGTCTTAGTGCTGGTGTTGGTAGTGCTTGTGGTATTTTGTGCAGAGGAGGGACTGCGTCATGGTACAGGATATTCGGGGAGTTCGGATATAGCGGGGGAAGATGGTAGCGGTGAGCAACATAGTTTGCCAGAGGTAGAAAAAGAGAAGTTGGCGATAAAACACGGGAAGAAAACAGGAGAAGAGATTCCGGTTTTGCCAGAAGAGCAGTATAAGGGTCGAAAATTGATAGCGTTAACCTTTGATGACGGTCCGTCGGCGGCGACAACTCCGAGACTTTTGCAGATTTTACAAGAGAAGGGAGTGAGGGTGACCTTTTTCGTGGTGGGAACGATGGCGTCGAAATCGCCAGATTTGTTGAAACAAGAGGTGGCGGCTGGACATGAGGTGGGGAGTCATACGATGACACATGCGAATCTCCCAAAAATAGGGGTGGCAGGCATTCAGAGCGAGACGACGGGAATGGACGAGTTATTTTTGCAGGTTTTAGGAAGGAAGCCGGCAATTATGCGTCCGCCGTATGGTTCGGTGAACAATGTAGTAAGGGGGAATGTGCCACAGCCAATGATTCTGTGGACGATAGACCCGGAGGATTGGAAGTATCGAGATGCAGCGGCGGTGCGGACGAAGGTGGTAGGAGCGGCTTTTGATGGGGCGATTGTCTTGATGCATGATATTCATGCATCAACGGTGGATGCGGTGGCGGGGATTATTGATGATTTGAGGGCGCAGGGTTATGAGTTTGTGACGGTTTCAGAACTTGCGAGGTTGCGAGGAGTAACAATGAGTAGTGGGGTGGCGTACGGCAGTTTTAGGCCATGAAATGGGTTGATTTTTCGACGAGAATGAGATAGAATGGTGGGAGTTGGGGATATAGCTCAGCTGGTTAGAGCGCGTCACTGATAATGACGAGGTCTGTGGTTCAAGTCCACATATCCCCACCAGTTGACATGATGGGGAGGATTGTGTAGTATATAGATGATATGGGGTAGTAGCTCAGTTGTTTAGAGCACCGCCTTTGCAAGGCGGGGGTCCAGGGTTAGAGTCCCTGCTACTCCACCAAGAAAAGTACACCACTGGAGCGTGGTGTACTTTTCTTGGTTTGGGTATTCCTTCGTCCGTAGCGGGTACGTCGGTCGCTACTACGGCTCTGCCCGGGCTCTTGGCCTCCATGGCTTCCATTGGTCGACTACGGCTTCGCCCGTCTACGGCAATAGGTCTGCTGGTTTGACAGGTTACTTCCTCTATTTCTCTGCTAGTGGCGTCAACCCGTCGCTCGGCCCGGACGATCGTTGGAACGGTTTCCCCATCCGTTGTCTGGCGTACTAGGTTAGATAATAGAAGCTTGCTCTTCCGAAAATGAGATTTTTTGAGAGTCTCTCAGTTGGTGGACTAGGTTGGATTAAGAATAGATGCCCTCATTTTACCTAGTGGTGTGATATCTGGTCTGAGGCTGGGGCTAGAAATGCGGCATATAAGGCTGTTTAAGGCCTAGATAAACACTTAATAGGGTATGGATGGCTGTTGGTGGTTTGAGAGGCCTAGAATGGCCAATGAGACGCCAATAAGGGCAATTTGGGCGGGGCAATATCAACAAAAAATGCACCCTTAAACAACCTCGCAGGAACTTGTTCAAAGCTACATTTGTGCCTAAGTTTATATCATAGAACGAATAAAGTCAATGATGTTTTTCCACATGGTGCGAAAAAGTGGATGAGGTTTGTTCGGGTGAAAAGATTTGACTATAAAATAAAAATATGCGAAATCAAGATAGGGAAATAGGGAAATATAACAGGGGTGATAGCAAATTATAACACAATTTTAGCAAAAACGTATTGACAAAACGGAAGCACTATGCTACAATGATAGTAACATCCAGAAATAGTGTTGGTCTAAACATGAGTATGTTGGGCTAGCGATATTCAAAAGGGTGAGAGTTAGTAATAATTGGTGGGCAGAAAAAGGAGATATAATATATGTCAGGAACGAAAGCTGGCGGTCTCAAAGCTGCTGCTACAAATCGTGAGAAGTACGGTAAAGAGTTTTACTCGCAGATTGGTCGCAAAGGTGGCCAAAACGGTCACACTGGTGGCTTTGCTGCAAATCCGGCTTTAGCTCGCATTGCGGGTGCTAAGGGTGGACGCATTTCTCGCCGCGGTCCAGCGAAAAAGGCTGCGTAATTAAAAGTTTCTAGAGGATCGGTCAGTCGGTGAGGCTGGCCGATTTTTGACTAGGAACAGGGTGATAGATGTGGTAGAATGGGGTTACGACGGAGGTAATTTGGGGATGGAGCAGGATGTGGCTGAGTTTGTAGAGCGAGTAAAAAGTGACTTTTGGAACTTGAGGATTCGTGAAGGTAAGAAGTTTATGTTTCGCCCGCCGAAGACGGTGGTTTATGAAAAAAATGTGTTCTGGGGTGAGGAGGGGAGTTGTAAGGGAGGTTCGGGAGAGAAGGTGGTGGTTGAATACAAAATGCAACTACTGCATGAGTTGGGGCATGCTTTGCTTGAACACAATTTTTTTGCGACGGATTTGGAGCGAATAAAAATGGAACGGGCGGCTTGGGATCAGGCACGAGCGTTGGGGGAGCGATATGGGGTGGAGTGGGATGAAGAAGTCGTGGAGGAGAAGCTGGATACTTATCGGGACTGGCTGCATCAGAGGTCGAAATGTAAGCAATGTGGGATGACGGGCTATCAGACGAAGGATGGGGTGTATCATTGCCCGTTTTGTGAGGGTGGACAAGAGAGGTGGGGTTTGGTATAATGAATGGTAGATTTCGGGTTTGTTCAAAGGAATCGTGCTGGGTGGGGTATTGATGAGCTGGGGCGGTTGCTCTGAACGAACCCGAAGAAAGGATATATTTAATACATGGCAGATGCCAAATTAACAATGGATGAGTTGCTTGTGACCACTGATGGCGTGAAGCGGGCGACCGTGGGGGAGACAGTAACTGGAAAGGTGCTTTCGATGCGTAAGCACGAGATTTTGATTGATCTTGGTGCGTGCGGGGTTGGGGTGGTTCCGCGCCGCGAAGTGTCCTTTGCACGCAATCTTAATGTTGGGGATGAGGTCTCGGCTTCAGTAATTGAGGCCGAGATGGGTGACGGGAGCATTTTGCTGTCGCTACGCAAGGCTGCTAAGGAGAAGGGTTGGGATGAGATTCAAGGCCGCTTAGATAACGCTGAGGTGATCGAGATTACGCCGTTTGATGCGAACAGGGGTGGTTTGCTGGCAGAGTATGAGGGAATTCGGGGTTTCTTGCCGGTTTCGCAATTGTCTGCGGAGCATTATCCACGGGTCGGCTCGGCTGATAAGGATGAAATTCTGCAGCGTTTGAATGCCTTGGTTGGACAACCGATGAAGGTGCGGATTTTGGACGCGAACCGTAAAGATAATAAGCTGATTTTCTCTGAGAAGGAAGCTGTGAAAGACGGTCTGGCGGAACGATTTGCTGAGCTGAATGTTGGCGATGTCGTGAAGGGCGTGGTGACTGGCGTGGTAGACTTCGGTGCTTTCGTGAATGTTGATGGTGTTGAAGGGTTGATTCATATCTCGGAGATTTCTTGGGAAAGAGTAAATAATCCGGCTGATTACGTCAAGGTGGGTGAAACGGTTGAAGCGAAGATTATTGCAATTGACAAAGAACGATTGTCACTCTCGATGAAGCAACTGACCGAAGATCCATGGCTGTCTGAGGTTGAGGGCTTGAAGCGTGGCGATGAAGTCGAAGGGACGATTACAAGGATTACGCCGTTTGGGGCTTTCGTACAGATTTCTCCGGCAGTGGAAGCTTTAGTGCATGTCTCGGAGCTTGGGAATGGCAACGATGCTGATCCGGAAAAGGTATTCACCTTGAACGAACGCAAGAAGTTTCGCATCTTAGATATAGATCGAGATGGGCGAAAGATTAGCCTGACGATTGCTTAGTCTGAGCTAGAAATAGAAATAGCTTCGACCGATGGGTTGAAGCTATTTTGTTTTGAGAGTAGAGCGGGAAGATTTTGGATTGGAGGTTTTCGGCGTGGCGAGAGAGGTGGTGATTTTGGTGGCACGAGTGGTGCGGGAGTTGGTGGGGAGGAGGCTGGTTTCGTAAATGACACGAGAGAACTCTTCGATAATGAAGTCACGGTTGAGCTTTTTAGGGCTGACGATACGAACGAAAGGTAGATGAGCACTGCGGAAAAACTTCTCCATGTCTTTGGGGTTGCTGCCGAGATCGTTGTCTTTAGTGTGGGCATTGTCGTCAAATTTCACCGCACAGACCGGGCGTAAGGTACGCTTGTTACAGAAGACGAAATCGACGGTTTTATGATGAATGAAGCCATAAGCCTCGTCACGGTTTTGGTTGCCAACTTTGTGACTGAGGAGATTTTCAAGACTAACATTAGGGATGATGTAAAAGCGTTCACCAAAAATATCATTTAGGAGTTGGAAGCAGCGGCGTTCGTTGCCGGTCATAAGACTGCGTTTAGGGCGATATTGATAGCGGCTCATGGCCTCAAGACGACGACGCTTAGAAGTGATGGCGACTATAAGGGAAAGAATCAAAAAAGAGACAAGGGCTACTCCGGCAATGATGATGAAAATTCGATCCATAAAATATGTGTTCAATAATTAAAGTGGATTCGTCGACTAGGGAATGAAAGAATCCATGCAAAAACAGACCCGTCGAAGGGTATACTTCCATATTAGCACGGAACTAGATTTTTGTCAAGGAGTATGCTATAATGTAGAGGTACGATGTCAAGCATTGAGACTTGAAAGTAAGGAGCTTAAAACTGAATCTGGGCTAAGGAGGGCATGTGATGCAGACAGTGACATTGAGAGCGAGTTTGATAGGACTAAGTTTTGGTAAGAGGGTGTTGACTCAAAGAAGATTCTTAGGAATGACTCAAGAAGAATTGGCGGCGAAGGTGGGGATTGATCGGGGTACGATCATGAACTATGAGTTGGGGCGGACACTGCCGAGAACACAAGCAACAAGACGGCGGTTGGCGGAGGTATTAGAGCTGGAATATGAAGAACTTTATGATGTCCGAGATGGTTTTGCTTCGAAGGCGAAGCCGGGGGCTAGTATGGGGATTGATTTTAGACAGCTGAGAAGAAGTATGTCGAAGAATAATGGATTCCAGTTGAGATGCTGGAAGAAGATGATAAAACTTGTTCTGGAACATGTAGAGTTGATGGCGAGTGATCGGGAGGGGATGGAAAAATGTTTGGTTGAGATAGCGAGGATTCAGAAGGAACGGAAGGCCCGAAATAAGAGATAGGGCTAAGTTCTGGTGAGCCTGGACGAAGAGTCTGGGCTTTTTATTGTTCGAGAGGCTGGAGGCGGAAGTGGCTGGTGATTTTGCCGTAGCTTGAGAGGGAATCTTCTTCGTAGCGGATTTGGAAGGAGCTGTGGTGATGAAGCAGGAAGGGGAAGCCGCGAGAGTTGCGGAGGTCGGAGAGGATGGCGATGTGGGCATGGTCGAAGATGACCAGGTCGCCGGGTTGCCAGTCGGCGGGGTCGCTTAGTTCGGTAGTGAGGTTTTCGGCATGGCGGGAGAAGAAGATTTCGAGGTTTGGGGTGCGGCGGAAGTCGATGTTTTGGTCGGGGGTGGGGATGTCGTAAGCGTCGGGGTGATCGATGAGGTCATGATGAAAGAGGGTTTGAAGATCGTAGCCGGTGCCAAGTAAAGCAAAAGCAACGACGTCTGTGCAGACGCCGTAATTGTCATTGGGATAGCCAGTGGCGTAATATTGGCTTTTGTATCTTGGTTTGGTGGCGAGGTAGGTGCGGGCACTGATGAGGAGGTCGGTTTGGTCGTCAAGGCCGTCCTGGTCGGCGTCAAAGGGGCTTTGGTAAGGGATGATGCCAAAATCTTCGGATGAGAAAGAGCAGTGGGGGATGAGCTGGAATTGGTAGGCGAGAAATACAGCGAGTGCAACAATAAAAGTGAGAATTAGGAGGGGAAGGACGAACTTTTGGAAGAACTTCATGGGGATATTGTAGCATAGGTTGAGAGTTAGAGTAATTGAAAATTGAGAAATGGTATTACTTTGGCTTAGAAAAAATATTATCTCAACATTTGTTGAGATAATATTTTGGCTCCCCGGACTGGACTCGAACCAGTAACCTCGAAGTTAACAGCTTCTTGCTCCACCATTGAGCTACCGGGGAATATGTTGGTATTATAGCATACTTTTCTAAAAAGTGACAAGGATTTTTAGGTTTTTCGGGAGTTGTATGATAGAATAGTAGGAACGTTATGTGAAAATCTAAGAGAAAGGAGCGGCAATGGTTTCGGCAGGTTCGGGAAATGCGACAAATGAGGGTGCGGACGGTGCAGAAAAAGTAATTAAGATTGCCGGCTCGATTACGGTGGATGAGTTGGCGACGGCCTTGGGTCTTTCGGTGACGGCGTTGGTTGGCGAATTATTTAAGAATGGGATTGTGGCGACGATCAATCAGCGTTTGGATTTTGAGACGGCGGAAATCATGATTCAAGAACTGAAAATCGAGAATGTACGTTTGGAGCGAAAAAATACAGCGACTCAAACTTCGAATCAGGTGCGGCGTGAGTTGAGCGATAAGGCAGTCTCGCGATCTCCAGTGGTGGCAGTGATGGGACACGTTGATCATGGAAAAACGACCTTACTAGATAACTTATTGAAGAAGAAAACGGTCGAGAAAGAAGCGGGGGGAATTACGCAGCATATTTCGGCGTATCAGTTAGATCACGAGGGGCGGAAGATTACTTTTTTGGACACTCCGGGGCATGAGGCCTTTGCGGCGATTCGTCAGCATGGGGCGATGTTGACGGATATTGTAGTGATTGTGGTAGCGGCAGATGATGGAGTGAAGCCGCAGACGATCGAGGCGATTAAGTTTGCACAGGGGGCAAATGCAAAGATTATCGTGGCAATTAACAAGATTGACCGCGAAGGGGCCGATATTGACCGTACGAAGGCGGGTCTAGCAGAGCATGGATTGGTGCCGGAAGAGTGGGGTGGTGATATTATGATGATTCCAGTGTCAGCGAAGACTGGAGAGGGGCTGGATAAGCTAGTGGAGAGTATTCTATTGGTGGCAGATGTGGAGGAGCTGAAAGCGGATGTTGAGATTCCGGCGGAGGGTTTGGTGATTGAGTCGCACATGGAAACTGGCAAGGGGTCGGTGGTGAATCTGTTGGTGACGGGCGGGGAATTGAAAGTTGGGGAGTTTATCGCAGCGGGAAGTAGTTATGGTAAAGTACGGACGATGCTGGATTTTCAGGGTAAGCCAAAGGGGAAGGCTGGGCCTTCTACGCCGATTACGGTAACCGGGTTTAAGGAGTTGCCGAGTTTTGGTGATCGGTTTTTGGAGTATGCGGATGAGAAGAGTGCTCGACGAGCGGCGTTGATGAATGCACAGGCGATGGCGAATGAAGCGGCTAGTGCGAATGTGACGAGTACGGATTTGCTCCGAATGATGAATGTGGAAGATAATTCCAAGGTATTCAATGTGATTGTAAAAGGCGATGTTTTGGGGTCAGTGACGAGTGTGGTTGATTCGCTAAAAATGATTGATACGAAGGGCGAGGTGACCTTGAATGTAGTAGCGACGGGAGTGGGTGATGTGACGGAAAATGATGTCTATATGGCAGCAGGTGATGGAAATACGGTAATTTATGGATTTAATGTGAATGTACCGACGAACATTGCCAAGCTGGCAGCACGAGACGGGGTGGAAATTCGAAACTATCGAGTAATTTATGAGTTATTAGATGATGCTAAGAAGAATATGGAGAAATTGCTAGGGGAGGAAGTGATTGAGATGACAGTGGGTGAGATGAAGGTGATGGGGGTGTTTAGGGTGACGAAGACCGAGCTGATTGCTGGCGGTCAGATGACAAGTGGTAAGCTGACGCCTGGAGTTTTGGCGAGGTTGGTGCACGACAAGGAAGTAGTAGGGGAAGCGGAAGTCGAGAGCGTACAGAAGGAACGAATTGAGGCGAAAGAGCTGATTGAGAATGAGATTGGTGGGTTGGCGATGAAGACGGAGAAGAAAATGAACTTGGTGATTGGGGACAAGTTAGAGTTCTTTACGCGAGAAACGAGACAAAGGAAGTTGTGACGGAGGTTGTAGGTGGTAGGATAGCAAAAAGGTCCGCGAAGGCGGATCTTTTTTGCATCTGGAGAACTGTAGCTTGATGGGTTCTAGAAAAACCGTAACCAAAATATGTTGACATCGTGCTCAAGCTTTGCGATAATGGGAAGTATATAAGGTCATGTTTATAAAAGGTCGTAATAAAAAGGAACAATTACATGAATTTAAATAAACTTAACAAGTTCGGTTGCGTAGGCATCGCGTGTTGCTTCGGGCTGCTGGGTTTGTTGACGGTCACAATGCTGTGTCCGTTAGCGAGTAGGGGGGCGAGTGCTGCTGATGAAACGGAGATGACGACGCGGGCGAATCTTTATGTACAACCGGTAATTTCGATTGCTCTGCAATCCAGAGTGGACGTTGAGGTGACACCAAAATCAACAGGTGCGTCTAATATGGCGACGGCTGATTTGATCGTCTCAACTAATAATGGTGCTGGCTATAAAGTCTATGTCAAGGCCTCTGATGCTAATATGACGGCGACTGATAAGACTAATACGGCGAAAATCGCTCCGGTTGCGAAGGAGTCGGTTTTGAGTGCGTTTGCTGCGAATACTTGGGGCTATGCAGTTGGGGCGGAAAATCCGGACGATAGTACGGTTTTTAAGGCGGTGCCGACTACCCAGGGTAATCCAGCTATTAATCAGGGAGATAAGGACACTTCGGGTACTTATAATCCGAACGATACTTATAAGTTGTCTTTTGGGGCGATGATTAATACGAGCTTGCCGGCTGGTGAGTATAGTAGCTCGGTTGTTGTGTCTGCGGTGGCTAATCCGATGACCGTAACGAGTTTGACTCAGCTGACTTATATGCAGGATATGACTCACGAGATTTGTCGTAATTCTGGTTTGCATTCTTCGAAGCGTTTGATTGATATGCGTGATGGTAATGCTTATTGGGTGACTCGTTTGGCTGATGGCAACTGTTGGATGACTCAGAACTTGGCACTTAACCTTGATCCAGCTCATCCCTTAACTCCTGAGTTGACGGATCTTAAGAAGGGGCAGACGAGTTTCGCAGCAGACTCAAAGACTTCAAATGAGATTCCTGAGAAGGTTTCTAGCCCAAGCCAGACAACGACTTATTCCTGGAACCTTGGTAAGTATGTTTTAGCTGATCCGGAAGATGGTACGCTTTGTACTTCGCCGAATGGGGCTGATCAATATGATTCAGTGATGCACGGTGGTTCGCTTGAAGAATGTCGTGGTGTCGGGTTTATCAATGTTGAGAATCCGATTTGGGAACCAAGTTATGTAGCTCAAAATGGTTCTTGGACGAATATGCACTGGGTGAAACAATCTGATGGTACATTCAAGGAGGAGACAGTAAAGAAGGATAATACGTTAGTTGCAGTTGATGAGTCGACTTATCAATATGATGCACATTATCTAATTGGTAATTATTATCAGTTTAATACTGCAACTGCCGGAAATGGTGGTGACGGGGTTGGAAATGCGAATGTTCAGGGAAGTATCTGTCCAAAGAATTGGCACCTACCTTTGTCTGGTGCAGGAGCTAACAGTACCCTTAACAACAATGACAATAATGGGTCATTCTTTCAGCTTTTGAAGTGGTATGGGCTGACATCATCAGTTACTGGTAATGGTACTGGGGTTAATACTGGGAACTATGGTCTTAGTGTGGACTTCAACGGTAATGCACTTTCTGGTGGACAGATCTATACGGCTTCTGGTCAGGTGACTGGTGCGGGAACCGGAACTGGATTTACAGCTGCTGAGAATGCTTTGGTAAACGGTAAGAGTTACAATATTGCAGGAGCTCCACTTCACTTCGTCCGTAGCGGGTACGTCAATCGCGTCTACGGCTCTGCCCGGAATCTTGGCATCAATGGCTACAATTGGTCAACTACGGCTTC
>CANDYU010000019.1 GCA_947425245.1 uncultured Candidatus Saccharibacteria bacterium | reverse complement strand
CAAAATCCGCTTTTGTGTGTTCATATCCATCTGGGTGGCCTTCGGGGGTGTCAGGCTCTTCTGGCTCACTCGGCCCACTCGGTTTATCCGGCTCATCCGGCTTTCCTGGCTTCTCTGGGTTGCTTGGCGTAGCGACTGGAACCTTCGTTCCTGCCAACCCGCATATCTCGCACGCGTCACCAAGCAAAATGTCGTCGTGGCTGTCCTCATTTGGGCATCCTGGGCACTCGCCCTCACCAAAACAAACTCCATCCACCCAATCGTGGACATGCTGCTTTGGCTCCTCTGGGTCTGGCTCCTCTGTTCCCGGCTTATCAGGCCCTGGCTCTTCCGTTCCTGGTTTGTCAGGATCTGGCAACACTGGGTCGCCCGTAGTCGGTCCGTCCGGACCGCTCGGTCCTGGTTCTTCTCCGCCAGGATTATTCGGCTGATCTGTCCCCGGCTTATCAGGCCCTGGCTCTTCCGTTCCTGGTTTGTCAGGATCTGGCTTTGCCGGCTCATCTGGCTTCGGTGTCGTTCCTGGATTTGGTCCCGACACAGGTTTATTGTAACCGCAGTTACCGCAAACCTCGCCCTCTGCCAAATCCGCATGGCCTTCACCATTCGCGGTGCAAGCTTGCTGGAACCCAGCCAAAGTCAACCCGCAACCATACCGACACTTACCATTGACAAAATCTCCTAGCGAATGCGTAGACGACTCATCATGTCTCGGCGTCGAGGAAGAACTTCCTCCACTCGAACCCGAAGAGCCTGAACTATGGCCTCCACTAGGACGACTTGTCGGCTGCGATAACGGCTGCGACAACACAGGCGGTTCCCCCACCTGCCCTTGGCCTTCATCTTCAGCATTGATCATCCCTACGGTTCGGCCCTCCGCCTTACCGCGAGTCAGATAATGCTCCATGATTCCGGCCCAATCATTGCCGTATACCAGGAACACATCCCGATAATATGACGCGTACTCTGCCGGATTAAACAACATCCCGGCTCTTGTCCGCTTTCCCGCAATGATTTCATCGAGGCCAAACTGGAAGTAATGCTTTAAGTATTCCTCCCATCTGCCTCCAAACGCCGCTTCCAAATCCGCGTTACCCGCCCGGTAAGCCCGGATATCAAACAGTTCGTCGATCGACCTGCCCTCGTGAATGCCCCAGTCCATATAGTGACGCCACAAATCTTCCTCGGCATCACCATATACATTAACTACATCAGGATTGTTAGCCGCATAAAACTTATCGTCAAACAATCCTCGGAATGTGTCTTCTGTCACCACAACAGGTTCCGATGCTAAAGCAGCATTCGGCGTCGCTAGCATCATTGCCATCGACATAACCGGTAATGCTACTCGCATCGCCATTTTCCTTATTCCTCTGACCATTTTAACCTCCTTATTAAAGAACTTCCGCCAAAAAACCGGCGGACACCGATCCCCCTACGGGAATCAGTAGTTTTAATAAAACAATACTGATACCTCGCTAACAATCAGTATAACTGCAATATTCAATTTTGTCAACTAGCCTCACCCGCTTACTTCTTCACTATCTTCCTAGTTACATCAAACTTTTCCATATACTTCCCCAGCATTAACCGCGTCTGTGCATAAAATGCCGCCGCACTCTGATAAACAATCGCTATTATCGGCATCAAAATCCATTGCAAAACCATGAAAAATGTTTTCTTCTTTTTATATTTTTTCGGCCGCTCCGGCAACATCTGTAGGGAAATCACTACCGTAATCACCGTTCCCACCATCGCCAAAGTCTGAATCCAACCCACCACATTTGGCAGATTCCATGCCACCGCCCCCCTAGAACCCAAATTCAAGATCATCGGCACCCACCCCCCAAACGCCACAATCGGAGCCATAATCGCCAAGGTTACATGTCCGTCCAGCAGTCGCCAAAACTTTACCAGCAGCGGCAAAAACCGCATCTTTCGCTCCCTGTTAAACAATCTCACAGCCACATATGCCACATCGCTCGCCCCATAATCCCATCGCCTCAGTTGTACGAACTGTGCCTTTAAAGTCTTCCCTAAAGTCTCTCCCATCACCGCATCTTGATAAATCGGCACTCGAATCGGCACTACCCCATACTGCCCCTCAAAATAAAACAACGACCGCCAATATTGGTGTCCATCCTCTACAATCGTTCTCATACTCCAAAAATCCATCCCCACTAAAGCCGCTAAAGGCTGCGAATGTGATGCGAAGTTTTTCAGGAGGTGTGGCCGCATCGTCGAAATAATATTAAAAAACGAATTAGAAATCGCAATCACCCGCATCGGTGCCGACGCATCCCAAATATTATTCATGAACAACGACACTGGCTGATAGCTATAATGCTGCCGATCGGGCCGCACCAAAAACTCATACGCCACATAATCCAAATACTTCTTGCTCATCCGATTATCACTATCCAGCGAAGTAACAATCACATTCTCCTTCGGAATCTTCTTTTTCTCAACATACTCCGCCAAGTGTCTTCCCGCATAAGTCAAGTTTGGCCCCTTACCAATAATCTCACCCTCCAAATTCTCCGGATGCTCCACCAAGATGAAATCCTTAAACACCCCATTAAACTGCTTCGCTAGTACATGAGCATTCCGCTTCATCTCTTCTCCACCCCGTTGCTCATAGCCCAAAACGAAAATAATCCGCTCGTTCGGAAAAGTCGAATCCCGCACCGCTTCCACCGACGGCACCAGCGTTTCCAAGCCCTCATTATATGCCACCATAATCACCGCATGATAGACTTCCTCCGGCTTCGGTTCACTCTTACCTTCCACCGCCGACAATAAACGCAGATTCTGTACATGCTCAAAAAAACCATAGCTATTATCATCCTGATCATACAAACGCTCAAAAGCTTCATGCGAATCCGCCAAATCCGCCAAACGCTTATTCCAGTCCACCCTTTCTGCCCGCTGCATTACCTTATACCCCTGAATCGTCCGAAACGCCACCCCAACCGCCTTCACCAAAGTAATAGATATTATAATTAGAACATATATCGCCCCCACCATCGGACTCACCCATGACAAGAAAAACAGCAAAAAAACCGCAAGATAGCTCAACGCTGCCGGCACAATCTCCCAAAAACGATAAGTCTTCGTTCTCTTCCCCAGAGGCAAATCCAGATTCTTCATATCAACCCTATTATACCATATTTTCTCCAACCGCTCTAGTCCAGTACATCAGCTCTGCCCTCCACCTGACAAAGCTCTTTTATCCCCCAAGCTACTGTCTAAGCCGGAGTCAGTTAAGTTTTTCTCGCTTGCTCTCAATCCTTACCTCCTCAAACCGCCCTATCGTCTTTCCATCAACCTCCACTTTACCTATAAATAGCTCATACGGCCGCACCCACAGCTCGCAATCCCCATACAACGCCCGATATACCACCATCTTCTCGCCCGTCTCACTATGCCGTACCAGCCCCTCTATGATATATAAGTCGCCCTTGTAATGCTGATAAATCGCCCCAACTTTCACCTCTCTTGTCATATCCCTAGTATGATTGACTTATTATTCCTCGTCAACCCCTTCGTCCGTAGCGGGTACGTCTATCGCAACAACAGCTCTGCCCGGGTTCTTGGCGTCGATGGCCACAGTTGGTCAGCTACGGCTTCGCCCGTTTACTACGGTGGGTCTGCTGGTTTGACAGGTTACAACCTCGGTTTCAATGCTAGTGGCGTCTTCCCGTCGAACGGCCCGGACTATCGTTGGAACGGTTTCCCCATCCGTTGTCTGGCGTACTAGGTTAGAGTAAGAATAGGAACATAGATAATACTAGAACTCTGGAGATATACTTATATCTTGAAACAAGTCCTTTACCACTCCCCCAACAATCGTATCAACATCACCACCGCCCCCAACACCAAAACCATACTCCCCACCACCACGGCCATTGCCATGTTCTTCCCATATTTTCTATAAACCCTCAACGCAATTACATTATGAACCACCCCAAAAATCACCGCTAGAATCGGAAAGGCCAACATGCTCATCCAATTATCCCGCCTATATCCCCCCGACAACCCTGTAATCTCACCATAAACATCTGTATACCCCACCACAACCACCGAGCTCTGAGGACGCAGCAAAGTCAAAGAAAACACTAGCAGTACCCCACTCATCACCATCAACACGATCATCGCAACCATCAAATTATGCTGCTTCTTGAGCACCTCCCTCCAAGTCATCTTCAAGTTCAGCTTCGGCTCCCTAACCGGCTTCTCTTCGACTTCTACTTTCTTTTTCCGCTTCACCATTCTACTCAAATTATACCATACTCGACTAACAGGTCTAGCCAAATCCTCCAATCTGTTGTACAATCTAGGTCAAAGGAGTTATATGGACAAAAAACGCGAGGACTATCTCAGTTGGGACGAATATTTCATTGCTATCGCCGCCCTTACGGCTCTACGTAGCAAAGATCCCAGCACCCAAGTTGGTGCCTGCATCGTCAGCACCGACAACCGAGTTCTTTCCGTCGGTTATAATGGTGCCCCGAACGGCTTCTCGGACGATAACTTCCCCTGGAATCGTGAAGGAAAAGACCATTACGATACAAAATACCCCTATGTTTGCCACTCCGAGCTAAACTCAATCCTTAACTTCCGTGGCAACATGCGGGATCTCCAAGGTGCCCGTATTTATGTCCACTACTTCCCTTGCGTCGAATGTACCAAGGCCATCATTCAGGCCGGCATTAAGGAAGTAATCTATCTCCACGATTTCAAACATGACAGCTTCGGCGTCGAGACCAAAGCCTCTATCCGCATGTTTGACGAATGTGGCGTCACCTACCGCCAATTTATACCAACTAACCATCAGGAAATCACTCTCAACCTAAAGGACTAACATGAAAAAACTCATTATTGCTGGCAGCTCCAAACTCCAAGAACGTGCCGCTTACTGGCGAGGCTACTTCGAAGGCCGCGGCTACGAAATCATCGACTACCCAGTCCCCGTCTCCGAAGAAGGCGACTATGCCGAAAATCTTACCGACATCTATGTCTCCTTCTACCAAAATCTCGATCGTACCGATGTTTTCTTCCTCATGAATGAAGATAAAAACGACATTGGTGGCTATGTCGGTCCCAGTGCCTTCGCCGAACTCGCCTATGTTGTCACCGGCAACCTAAACCGCGGCAAAAAGGTCGAAATCAACATCCTCCAAATGCCTTCCTCCGACCAAGCCTGCTACGAAGAAATGAAGTTCTGGCTCGACCAGAACTGGATCAAAATCTACGACCGTCCTACCAGGAAAAAAGCCACTATCCCCGTCAGCCCAAAAGCCGAAGAAATCGACGAGTCCGATGCTGACGACCTCGAGCTGAACGAAGTAGATACCCCCCTCCCCTCCGCAAAAGCCGTCGAGGCTCCAGTCGCCCTCCCCATTCCCAACCCCACCTCTTTCCTCTCTCGCAGCAACGAAAAAACCATCAATATCATGACCTGCAAAAAACGCTGTCTAAAATCCCTCTCCCCAAGCGTTCGCGAATATCTCAGCATCATCTCGCCTGAGTTCCCCACCTGGCTCTTGAAATACATCGCCGCCCCCGAAATACAACGCTTAAGCGGCGTCAGCATGACCTCTATGGACTATAATGGTCTCTACAATTTCCAAAACTTCAATTCCGTCTTCGCCCACAGCATCGGCGTCGCCCTCATCGTCTGGCGTTTTACCCACGACAAAAAACAAACCCTCGCCGGCCTTTTCCACGATATCGCCTCGCCCGCCTTTAAACATTGCATCGACGTCATGAACGGCGATGGCGAACGCATGGAATCAATCGAAGAGCGTACCGGTGAAATCATCCGCAACTCCCGCACCATCATGCGTCAACTTAAAAAAGACGGTATTCTCGCCGGCGAAGTTGCCGACTACCATCTCTACCCTATCGCCGACAACGACGCCCCTGGCCTTGCCGCCGACCGCCTCGAATACACCCTCAGCAACGGTCTCTTCCTTTATGACATTTGGACTTTAGACCAAGTAAAGCGTTTTTCCGACAACCTCACTATCCTTAAAAACGAAAACGATATCGACGAAATCGGCTTCAGTGATGCTACGCTCTGTAAAGAGTTCATCCTCGCTTCTATCCCTCTCTTCTCTCAATACAGTAATGACAAGTCTCGTGCTACCCTCCAATTCATCGCCGACATCATCCATTCCATGATCGTCAAAGAATACCTCACCGTTGACGATCTCTATGTCATGAACGAGCGTGAAGTTATCGACTGGATTCTCAGCTGTGGCGACAAAACCATCAGCGGTGCCTTCCGCGAATTCCAGCGTGCCACCAGCGTTTACAGCAGCAGCACTATTAAAAAAGACCGCTACTGCGTCACCGCCAAGTTCAAAATCCGCTACACCGTTCCTCTCGCCGCAACCGAAGATGACAACGGCAACCCCAGCTCCGAACGCATTACCAATCTCTACACTACAGTCGACCGTGCCATCCGAAAATACCTCGACGCCAAACCCGCAAAATACATCGGCTTCGACTTCGAATTTACTCCATATTCCGAATAATCCCCAGTCAGTCGTAAAACCCCAATTTTACTACCTACTGGTAAAATAACGCTTTCCCCGTCCCAAAACTATCCCTTTGTGCTATAATAACTACAAATCTATTCAAAAAAACAAACAAGGAAAACTCACCATGTGTACAGCCGCTGTATATAAAACTAAAGACACCTACTTCGGTCGCAACCTAGACTACAATTTCTCCTATGGCGAACAAATCGTTATTACTCCACGCAACTACCCTCTTCCCTTCCGCCATACTAAAACCATCAACTCCCACTACGCCATCCTTGGTGTCGCCTATGTCGCACCCGACCCCAACGATCAAGAATATCCTCTTTTCTACGACGGAGTAAACGAAAAAGGCCTCGGCATGGCCGGCCTCAATTTTGTCGGCAATGCCGTCTATCAAGATCCCACCAAAAGCACCGATGTTGATAGTATCGCTCAATTCGAGTTTATTCCTTGGATTCTCAGTCAGTGTGCCTCCGTTAAAGAGGCTCGCACCCTTCTCTCCCGCCTCCAACTAACCAATGTCGCCTTCAGTCTCGAGCTTCCGCCTTCCGACCTCCACTGGATTATCGCCGATAGCCAAGAATGTATCGTCGTCGAATCCGTCGTTGACGGCCTCAAAATCCACGACAACCCAACCGGCATTCTTACCAACAACCCACCCTTCGACCAACAGCTCTTCAGCCTTAACAACTACCGCCATCTCTCCGCTACGAACCCCGAAAACACCTTCGCCCCCAACATCCCCCTCACCGAATACAGCCGCGGTATGGGCGGCATCGGTTTGCCCGGCGATCTTTCCTCTTCTTCCCGCTTCGCCAAGGCCGTCTTCACTCGTGCTCACTCACTTTGCGACAATGACGAGATGTCCAGCATGAGCCAATTCTTCCACATCCTCCACTCCGTCGACCAACAACGCGGCGTCTGCGACCTCGGCAACGGTCGTTACGAAATCACCATCTATACCAGTTGTTACAACCTCAAACAAGGCATTTGCTATTATACTTGCTACGACAACCACCAAATCTCCGCCATCGACCTGAAAAAATCCGACCTCGACGGCTCTTCCCTCTCCATCTTCCCCTTCATCAACACCGAACAAATCAACTACCAAAACTAACTCCACCCCTAGGGACACTTGCAAAAAATAAAAATTATGCTAAACTAATAGGTGTTGCATATAGCTGTTCTATGTTTTTTTAAAAAATATAAGGAGGGACAAAAACATGACAGAAAGCACCTTAAAACCATTCTATGAAGATGGCCCAACAAAGTTTAGCCCCAGTGAGTATCATGAGTTCTCTACACTCATCTACCATCTCGACGACGACTCCAACATCAGCCTGTTCGACAGAATGACAGAAATCTGGATAGATCATAACCATCCAGATTACATTCGGGTATTATGCCTGCGTAACATCCTACGGCAAACAGACAGCATCACCAACATCTTAAGCGTGCATTGCAATATCCATATAAAATTCGGACGCCTACGACACCTGCTTAGCGGAGGAACAACAGATCTCTTTACGATGCTAAAATTGCAACCTAAACTCCTGTACGAGTTTAGCTCGGAGATGCTATACAACCTTCAGAGCGGCATCCGCCAAATCCTTCCCTATAAGGATCCGCACAACGATCTTGACGCCTTGATCATGGTGACAATACTGCTTGTCGGAGAGCGAGTCGGTCGCCAGCTCTGGACATACCACAGCCTCAGCAATAATATTACGGCCGAGACAATATGCCAGCTATTAGACTACTGTAAAGAGCCGCCCAGCAAAGAAATGCCCGCCTGGTTACAAAAGCTCATGGAGGACCAAATCCTACAGGCCATTAAAGGCGACTTGCAAAATAACCTCGATTGTTACAATCAGGTTGGATACATCTTATATAACACCCCAGACCCCGCCGATCTGTGTCATCACCGGCACTCAATAATCTATGTTGTAGTATGTCGTCTCTATCTTTGGGCCTCCCAAGAAGCACCATTTGCGAGAACAGATTTCCCAACCCGACTTCTGCAATTTCTTGAAGAGATCATACCACCGCATCTATCATACCTAGGGGACGACTTATATAAGTTTATCCAAGTCGTCCGAGATGTCGAGCTATGCTACAAAATCGCTCGTCGCCACATCATGAGATCGGACTTCGAGTTCGAACCATCAAAGAAGAAATGCCTCTATTTCATCGCCGGTGTCGCTATGCTAACGCACCCAGAAGACGAAGCTTTACTTCACAAGGTCCAACAGTTGATACCCGTTAAATAACCCCGCCTCCATCTTCGCCCAATCCCCACGCTCACCGTGGGGATTTTTCCTGCCATCCTATCACCACCAAAGCACCCCTCTCACCAGCCTCATATACTCGTTAATAAACCCACTCGTCCGATTCTGAGAAATCACATCCTGTGCCAGGGTGACATTATCCGTTACGATATTATCCACTCCTATCTCCACCATCCGCCAAATCTTATCCTCACTATTCACCGTCCAGGCATAAACCACCTTCCCCGCCTCATGAGCCGCATTAACAAACTCCAAAGTGATATTACTCGCCTCCAAACTAAACCCATCGGCCGCCGACAACGGCAGCACATTCCCATACATCATCCCCATCACATAAATCGTCACTAGCTCCCCCGCCATCTCTTCCACCTGTTCCAAAAGCTCATATGCCCCCGACGATATCACCACGCCAGACCGGAACTCCTCTTCATCCACTACCTCAATCACCCGCTCAACAAATCCATCCGCCTCCGTCTCTTTCAACTCGATATTCATTTTAAGCCCCGCCTCTTTCGCAAAGTGTACCACTTCTCTCAAAGTTGGTATCTTCTCTCCCCGAAATTCCTCGCCAAGATAGCTCCCTACCTCCAGCTCCTGAATCTCCGCCCAGGTCATCTCGTCCACATTCTTCTTGACGCCTGCTACCCTCGCCAAGTTCCTGTCGTGTGCCACCACAATCTCACCATCCCTCGTCATCTGCACATCCAGCTCAATATAATCCGCCCCAAGTCTACTCGCCTCCCTAAAAGCCAACATTGTATTCTCCGGCAGCTCCGCCGACGCACCTCGATGAGCCGTCACCTCCGTTCCCACTAGCTGTGTTAAAACCGCGTTATAATCTCCTCGTTTGAACCGATAGTTAAACACCGCACACTCCAAAACCGCCAGCACCACCAGCGTCCATATCATCCCCACCATCCTCATTTCTCGCCTCTGTCCCTCCCCACCCTGTTTCAAGTACAAATGCTCAATTTTCTCCCCTTGCGTCAACTGCTGCTGATAAAACAAGAAGCTAACCGTCGCAAAACAAATCGGCAATGCAAAAATCACCGCCAGCATAAACGTCATCGTGATCAACACCCATATCGCCCCGACCACCACATTATCCGCCAGGTTCCCACCCCAAACTCTCGCCACCAACATCACCACCAAAATCCCCACCACCGTCACCGCCAAATAAACCACCGTCAACAAAACCTGCATCACCACCACTATTAGCCCACTCTTTCCCCAGCCTTTTTTACTCAGCCCCACACTCGCCTTAATCGCTTCCCGAAATGGCTTCCCGTCAACTACATAATAATGTAAAGCATAAATCCATCGTATTAGCAGGATCATCCATGCCACAATTACCCCACCCACCAAAACCGCCAACCATCGATTTTCCCAAATAAACTCTAGGATAAAACTAGGTACCCTTAAAGTCGTTAAAAAGCTCGTCGCCACCCCAACGCTTATAAACGGCATCATCAGCAACGTCCACCCCACAAACCCCCAATTTCTCCTTCTTAAAACCCCGCCACACTTCCTCAGCGATGTCCTAATCGCCCGCACAATCTGTATCCTCTTCCGCTGGCAAGATTGGTCCAGAATCACAATCACCGTTATCATATCAAATAAAGTATAGAGTACCACAAAAACCACTAACCCCGCCAATAAAATAATCGTCAACGGATTCCACAAAAACGCCACCAAATTCTCAAAAGTCAGGTATGTGTAACCTGTTAGTGACATAATTTCTTTCATCAACCATGCTACGAGCGGCCCAAAAACCATCAGCGTTAGCACCTTCAACACTGCCTCAAACCCCACCAAAGTCCAAAGATTATATCTCAAAATTGGTATAATCTGTTTCAATCTCTTCATATCTAAAGGCTATTCAACCCCATCAAAACACTATCCAATGTACAACAAGACTGACAATTCCGACAGTGTTCTCATGGAGCCGTTGACTGGCTTCGAACCAGCGACCTGCTCGTTACGAATGAGCTGCTCTACCAACTGAGCTACAACGGCATAAACCTATTATACCATACTCCACCCGATAACTTCCCTAAAATCCAGGAACCATAAAAATAGACCCCGACTTTCATCGAGGTCACTTTAATAACTAGTTAGTACAATTGTTGGCACAATCTGCCATCACTAGAGCCCGATTCAGCCCATTCGTAAAAGCCCGGCACCATGACCGTATCAAGCCCATAAGATGAATTACTTGGGCCAACATCACTCCGGCCAGCAATATCTCAATCAACCATAGCACCATGCCAATCAACGATGTCGAGAATACTACATAGCTAAGATATGCCCCCACAGCAACCATGGTTATATAGAACATGTTAAATAAAACTCTCCACACATCATATCCAACTCCTATGACAGCTTCATAATCGAGGGCTTTAGCATCAAAAAGCTCTAGTTTCTCGCTTCGCAAAAGCTGATTAAACCTTGCCCCATAATCACGATCCCTGTGCATCCGCCCAAGCAAACCTTTACGAAGCACATGTCTGCACGAAATGCCAAAGTCTTACTGTTGCTACAATTTCTTCTGTCACTGTCATCATCAACATACATTCTCCTCCATTTTCACAAAAATCAGCCCATAGTTACTAAAAATAAAGCTACTAACCGTTCAACACGGCTCTACCACTAGTGGTTATATTACTATTTACTAATAATGTCAACTATACCAACCACACTTTATAGCAACATCAAGCATCAATAATCATTTCGTCCGTAGCGGACTCATCAATCGTGACCTTAGCTCTGCTCGATATCTTGGTGTCGACGGCTACGGTTGGTCAGCTACAGCTTCTCCGGTTTTTAGCTCTGGATCAGCCGGCTTAACGGGTTACTTCCTCGATTTTTATACTAGTGGCGTCACTCCATCGGGCGGCTCGGACCATCGTTGGTATGCTTTCCCCATCCGTTGTCTGGCGTACTAGGTTAGATAAATTCAAAACCATCCAACCCGTATAGCCTATACGGGTTAAGCTTCAAATTATCTCTGTAAAATCCTCCCTTTCTTTCGTTAATTAACCAAAATCATATCGATATCTGAACCAAATCTTCGTCCGTAGCGGAATCATCCGCCCAGATAATGGTTCAACGAGAGATCTTGGCGTTAATGGCCATGCTTGGTCTAGCACTTCTTCTTCAGTTTATAGCTCTGGATTAGCCGGTTTGACGGGTTACTATCTCCATTTCAGCCATATTGGCTCCAGTCCATCAACTGGCCCCCTTAATCGCTGGGTAGCTTTCCCCATCCGTTGTCTGGCGTACTAGGTTAGATAAGTTTCGTCCGTAGCGGTTACGTCAGTCGCAGTAACGACTCTGCCCGGGATCTTGGCGTCGGTGGCAACGGTTGGTCTACTACGACTTCGCCCGTTTACGGCAATGGGCTGGCTGGTTTGACAGGTTACTACCTCGGTTTCGCTGCTAGTGGCGTCAGCCCGTCGAGCGGCCCGGCCAGTCGTTGGGTTGGTTTCCCCATCCGTTGTCTGGCGTACTAGGTTAGATAAGTTTAGGAAGCTAGTTACTTAAGACTAAACCCCAAGCGAAGCTCGCTTGGGAGAAGGAGACACCCGTGAAGACGGGATGGCGACTGGGTCTTAAGAAACTAGCTTCCTATTCCCCCACCAACAGTGTAGTATAAGCATATCCCCAGAATACCAACAGCATAGTATTAGTATATCCCCAGAGTTTTAGTTGCTTGTTAGAGGAACTCTCGGAGGC
>CANDYU010000018.1 GCA_947425245.1 uncultured Candidatus Saccharibacteria bacterium | reverse complement strand
GAGTGCTTCCTTGCCAAGGAAGAGGTCGAGAGTTAGAGTCTCTTCGCCCGCACCAGGAAAGACTTTTCAGGCTCTGGAAGGTCTTTTTTGGTAGTTTTGTATCTTATATGGTGCCTACGATGGAGCTGAAGCTAGTTGCACGGGCAAGGAGATAGGAGTAGGAGATAACTTATATTTTCTATGCTTACATTCTAGGTAATACTCGTAATCAGGTCTTTGTTTTGTTCTTTTTATATACTTTTACGGGAAGCCAGAATGGCAAGAGTGCCAAGCCGATTATCAAAATGAATGTCCATTTAAATAATAAGGACACCAACCATAGCGGAGCCCAAAGTGGGCTCAATAGCCAGAATAGGACTGAGTCTTGCTTTCTGTCAGCCATTGCAAAATCAATGGCCAAGAAGGTAGAAAAGAATGATGAGCTCATATCTCATATTATACCATAACTGACATAAGGTAGTGTTTCCTTAATTATTTGGTATTATATTAAGTAGAAGATTGCTTCTTGCTGGAGGTGGTCTTCTTTCCTTAGGTTGATGATAAAATAAGTGAAGAATGAAACTATATTGGCGGATTTTCAAGGCAATCTTGGCGAAGCTGGTACTGAGAAGGAGCACTGGAAGGGTGGTGCGGGATTTTGTCGCGTCGATGGGGATTACCTATATAAAACTGGCTCAGATTCTGGCGACGCAAAATTATGGAAAGATTTTTACAGAGGAGGATCGCCGGGGGCTATCAAGTATTTGCGACAGCTGTAATCCGCTCGATTTTGGCAGAGTGCGAGAGATATTGAAGCGGGAATACGGCGATCAGCTGGAGAAGATTTTTGAGACGATTGACGAGGATCCAGTAGGATCGGCTTCGGTGTCACAAGTACATCGAGCGAAACTCGTGACGGGGGAGGAGGTAGTAATCAAGGTGAAGCGTCAAGACGTGGCGATGCGGGTAGAAAAAGATATTACCCAGATCCGCAAGTTGATGCGGAGGTTTGCCTGGATTGTAAGGTTCAAGAACTTATCGGCGGGAGACTATGGGCTTGATTTGTATTTGGAATGGATACAACAAGAGGTTGATTTTCGGCACGAATGTGAAAACATGCGGAGATACGGCGAGTTTATCAAGAGCGTAAACGATAAAGTACACGATACTGTACGAATGCATGTGCCGAAACTTTATGAGCGATATTGCACCGATCAGATAATCGTGATGGAGTATGTTGCGGCACCGACGATTAATCAGCTGGTCTTAGACGAGCAAAATAAAGCTAAGATTACGACGGCGATTAACAGTTTTATGAGCTTGAGCTTCTATGCGTTGCTTCATGGCATGCAAGTTGCCTTTCATGGCGATCCGCACGGCGGGAATATTTGTATTGGTGAGAATGGCGATATGTGGTTCTTGGATCTAGGCTTGCTTTTCGTGATGGACGAAGAAGAGGCGGAATTATGTCGGCAATTTTTCCTGGCTGCTTATACTAATAATGCCGATCGGATATATCAGCTGCTGATGCCGTATGGCAAGATGACTAAGCAGGAGCAATGGAGATTTCGAGAGGATTGTCAGGAGTATTGCGATAAGCTGCAGCAAAAAGAAGTGAGCTTTTATTTTGTGGATATGCTAAATATTTGCCTGAAATATGAGTTCGTGCCGCCGAGGTTTCTGTTTGGTATGGCGAAAGCTTTTCTGTGTCTGAACGGAATCGGGCAGTTGGCGGATAATGATATAATAGCAGTAGAGCTTTTACAAGAGCAGGTGATGACCTTTATGTTGAGACGGAGCTGGCAGGATTGTAGTAAGGTTATGCAGGGAGCGGCGAGCGTCGCTCTGGGCGGCGTGACGAGTTTGCCGCAAGGACTGGCCGAGGCGGCGAGCAAAGTTCTAGTTGAAAGTGGTAAGGTGAAGGGGGATTTGATGACTTTGACCGACCATTTTCGCGAGATACTAGATTTAATGGCATAGCAATACATTAAAGTTTGTCGGGGCGGGGCTTGTGTGATAGAATGGTAGTATGGCACTGTGGCGGAGTGGTTACGCAGCGGTCTGCAAAACCGCCTACACCGGTTCAATTCCGGTCGGTGCCTCCATTTTTGTTGTCAAGAATTGAGAAAAGCTTTTGATACATCCGCGGATGTGGGACTAAATCGGGGCAGTCGCGATTAACCATGTCACGAAAATCGGCAAGCGAAACAAAAATAGCTTCCGAGACTTCTTCGGCTTGGAGTCTAAGATCTTGGAGATCGATATCGCGATAGAGCATAAACATCTCGTTAAAAGAATTGTTGATGAAATCTGGAGCAGAGCGAGTAGAGCTACGAAAGCTATCAACATGTTGCAACTCTGTTAGGGGAGTGGACACCTGAAGTCCAAGCTCCTCCTCTAGCTCACGGACGGCGGCCATCCATATATCATCGCCGGCCGAGAGATGGCCGCCACAAGAAATATCAAGCATGCCCGGATAGCTATCCTTATCAGGCGAGCGACGCTGAAGTAAGATTTCGTTTTTAGAGTTGACAATGAAAATATTGACGGCTCGATGCCAGTCGCCGTCACGATGAACCTCTTCACGCAACTTGGTCTTGCCAGTTTTGTTCCCCTGTTCGTATAGAACGTCGAAATATTCTTTAGTCATGAGCGTTTCTCCTGTTTTTGAGATTTTTCAGCTTTTTGGTGCTCTGCCGTTTCTGGTTTTTGAGGTTTATGGTGTTCTTCGAGGAAGAGCTTGCGGGTAACGTAGTTAAATATCATGACGATGGCCGTAGCGATAACTTTGGCGAGCATGTCGTTCAGGTTGAGCTGGTAGATGAAGAGGTAGAGCAGGAGTTCTGTAATACCGAGAGCGATGAGGTTGAGAATGACAAATTCAGTAAAGAGGCGACGCCTGGTCTTTTTCGAGGTGGTGTCAAATACCCAGAGAACGCTAGCAAAATAGCTAAAAATAGTCGAGGCGGAGAATGAGAAGATATTAGCGATTAGCGGGTCAAGATTAAGATAGTAGTAGAGGACAAAATATAAAGCCCAGTCGATAGCGGTGTTGGCAAAGCCGACGATTACGAACTTGGCAAGTTGCGTGAAGAACTTAGTATGCTTATCAAGATGAAAGAGGTGGCAACCCCAGGCGACAAGGCGATCGATGATATCAGGATTTTTTTCGGTCATGATTTCATTATAGCATAGTTCGTCGTGCATCTTGTTTAACCTGATGGTACAGTTGACTTTTTCTAGATTGAAGGAACTTTACTAGGTTTATTGTGAAAAATGTGAAAAAGGTCTTGTTTTTCTTTACAATCTGTGATATAATTATAGTAAGAAATACTGGCTAGTGGTGCATGAAATGAAAAAGCTTAGCGGAATGTTCGATTATGTCATGCGGCGTAAGAAAAGGACGCTGGGGCTTTTGATAGTCTTGACTTTAGTGATTGTCGGGGTGAGTTGGGCTTTTAATCAGGAGGATGGTTTCCTTCGTGGAGACTTTGGCGGTGGTTCGGAGACAGTCGCTTGTGACTCGGGAGAAATGACGGCGGCGGAGCTGGGGGGAGGGGCGACTCTGGATGATACTTTAGGGCCGGCGGAGGCTATTGCTTCGCTTCCCAAACAGGACGCGGAGCCAGAGGTAGTAGCAGGGGTAACTGAGATGGAAGTGCCGAGAACTGGCGAGACGGAGGCTGAGCAGTCTGATTTAGGTGTGCCACAGACTGGAGAGATGGAAGATGAGGAGGGGCTTTTTGGGTTGATAGTATCAGTTGTAGTGGGGGTGATGGTGGCGATGGGGCTGCTAAAGTTCGTTTCTGATCATTATATTCGCTAGAATGATGTTATAATGTGAGTTATGAAAAAGATTAATACGGCACCCATGAGTGGCATGCAAGAACTGACACCAAATATGCAGGCTGAGTTTGACCGGCTGAAAGCTGGCATCAGTGAGGCTTTTTTGAGGCATGGGTTTCAGCATATTGAGACGCCGGTAATCGAAAGGACTGAGATTCTCCTGGCTAAGGCGGGAGGGGATACGGAAAAACAAATCTATAAGGTTGTCAAGACAGCGGAGGCTGCTGATACGGCGGATCAAGCTCTGAGGTTTGACCATACGGTGCCGCTGGCACGCTACGCGGTCGAGCATATGAATGACTTGACGTTCCCTTTTAAGGTTACACAGATCGCTAGAAACTTTCGGGGAGAGCGGGCTCAACGCGGGAGGTTTCGTGAGTTTTATCAATGTGATGTTGATGTAATTGGTTGGCAGAGCTTGCCGGTGGCGTATGATGCGGAGGTGATTGTCACGCTGGCCGAGGCGCTGAAAACCTTGCCGCTGCCGGAGTTCGTAATTCGAGTAAGTAACCGCAAGTTGTTGTCAGGGGTGATTAGGGAGTTGAATCTCGAGCAAGTGGCAGGTGAAGTTTTCGACATTATTGATCACGCCGAGAAGGTTTCGGAGCAGAAAACTCAAGAGAGGTTTGAGGCTTTGGGGATTGGTACGGAGAATGTTGTAAAAATTACAACATTTATGCAGATTAGGGGAAAGTCGGTGGAAGTGCTGGAGAAGTTGCGAGGGATGGGTTTTCAAAATGAGATGTTCCAGGAGGGTGTTCGTGAGCTAGGTGAGATGCTTGAGATGGTCGAGATGATGATGCCGACGCTAGAAGTGATGGCGGATATGCTAATCGTAAGAGGGCTAGATTATTATACTGGGACGGTGTTTGAGACAATCGTTCCGGAATATCGGGAAATTGGTTCGATCTGTTCGGGAGGACGGTATGAGAATCTAGCCGAGAATTATACCGATCAGGCTTTACCAGGCGTGGGCGGATCGATTGGCCTTACGCGGTTGTTTTATATTTTGCAAGAGTTTCAATTCGTTAAGGCTTCGGAGGTGCGGGCTATTGATATTTGCGTTGTGCCGATTTCGAAAGGTGAGCTAGAGGTTGCAGGAAAATTAGCAAAACAGCTTCGTAAGGATGGCAAGGCAGTGGATTTAGTGTTGACTGAGCGAAAGCTGGGCGACAAGATGAAGTATGCGGCTAAGGTGGCGGATTTTGCCGTCGTGGTAGGCGAGGAGGAAGCTCGGACTGGAGCTTTCCAGATGAAGAATCTCGAGACGGGCGAGACGACCGAGGTGAAACTGGTCGGATAGGAAGGAGCTGGTTTTAGGGCGGTTTTTGAATAATCAGTTTTTGGGCGGGTGTTAGTTTTGGGACTTTTCGAGTCCGGCGTCGAGATACATCTTGACGTAGTCCCAATCCCAGCTAGGGTCGAAACCGTAAGTAGTAAACTGGTTAAACTTGAAGGTCGGCATGCCGTTCGCGACTTGGGCAGCACGGCGAGTATTGGCTTCGATCTCGGCGACAGATTCATGGTTATTAACACAGTTATCGAAGTCGTCACCCAGACCAGCTGCGTGACCGATGTTTAGCCAGTAGTCCGAGGGGAGATTCTTAATCGAAGGCGAGGTTTTACTGTCACCGATACCCTTAGAATGGTAATCTTCCCAGAGAGTTTTAATCGCACCGTGATAATAGTCCCAGAACTTGTTCTCTCGCATCGCACAATATGCTCCTTCGGCAGCGGCACGGGAATATTCAATGTTGCTCGCTTCATAGAGGTAATCGGTTAAACGAACTTCAAAGAGGATATCATGCTCGTCAAGATAGGCGGTAAACTCATCCCAATTATCCATCACTACACGCGAGAAGACATCACAATACGGGCAGATAAGGTCCGTGTACATGACATAGTAGTTTTTCGCGTCGAGATTCCCTATCGTGGTTGCCTCGTTCCAAACTTGGTCGGCGGGTGACTGGCGGGTGGATGAGTTGGCAATGACAATTGCGAAGAGTGCGACGATGACGCCAATGATAGCAATAAGCCGGAGGTTCTTCAGGAAACTGGACTTACCGAGGTCGCTATGATCAGGCTGGGAATCGGAAGAATCTTTTACGTCTTGTTCGGTGAAGGTTGTTGTCATTTTAGGATTCCTTTCTTGAGGTTTGTAGATTTGAGCTGGACGGACTGA
Source organism: uncultured Candidatus Saccharibacteria bacterium (assembly GCA_947425245.1). Lineage (GTDB taxonomy): Bacteria > Patescibacteriota > Saccharimonadia > Saccharimonadales > Saccharimonadaceae > Nanosyncoccus. The sequence goes on along the minus strand of CANDYU010000018.1, from coordinate 7,775 downwards.
CCTTGGTTGGGGTCGAGTGCTTTTTCTGGAATCGTTCGCTTACGATTAGGGCATAGGCATCGTTACCGACACGTTTAATGGATAGGAGGGCGATGATGAAGGCGGCAACGGTCAATAATCCAGAGACAGCACTGGCGATGGCGTGTCCACCAGTACTAAACATGGCACCAATGACAGGGGCTAGGAGGGTTGTGCCGCAGGTCGGACAGCCTGAGCCGAGGACGGCCAGACCAGCCGCTAGACCAGCGTTTTGGAGATTGTCAGCATTTTGGGCGGCGGCGAGGACCTGGGACCTTTTGTTGCGACGTTTCTTTTGCCAAACTAAAACCACGAGGCCGAAAAGGATGCTTTGTAAGATAGTAATGCTGAATAATAGGAGCCAGTCCCAGAAGTTTTGATTAATGCCAAAAACACCAAGGAATCCATCAATGAGGATCTTCAGGCGACCGCCCCAGTCCGTAGTCCAAAAGAGGCTAAAGGCGGCACTACTGCCGGATAAGAGGTTGAGTATAGTACCCATAAAAATAAAAGTAAGTAAGAAAGAGGTCAAAAATCTCGGATCGCGAGTTGCCAACAGCACTCCAGACCAAGCGAGCCTCCACTCATCAATCCAGCGGCTAAAACCGCATCGTAACTTTTTCACTCCACTTTGCATGGTTAAATTGTAACACATGTGGCGAGGTTTGGGAATGAATCTAAGGTTTTTGTATAGAGGCTAGGCGTTGGATTTGGAGGCTTTTGGGATGTTTGGAGATGTTGGCGGGTGATTATTTTTTGTGGGGGTTGGCTAAATATCGTTTTTTTTGCTGTTGGCAAAGGTTGCCTTACAGGCAATCTATTTTATTATTTACGGGTGGTTGAGTCGTCAAAATTAAGGGGTGTAGTTTTTCATACCCTATTCTTTTATTATAGAACAGCTTCCGATAATTGTCAATAGTAAGGTGTTCGGTTTTTGGATTTCTTCCCTGTTGGACGGGCATTTTATGATTTATGTTAGAATATAAAAAATCTTGAAAAACAAGGTTGACGAGCATAATGATCGTGGTAAAATAAGTATAGGAACTCGGACGGGTCTGACGTTGAGAGACGCCTGAGTTCTAGGATAATAATTATCAGCACCAGGGTGAAATTATGTGCTATGACAAGTAAAACTTGCTCGGGTTTGGGCAAGTTTTTTGAGATGATGTACGGTAGTTGTTGTACGGGGCGGTAAGGCGACAGAACTATGGTGGAGTCGTATGGGCTGCGGATAGCATTCTTGGTATTTTAAGGTTGAATTATTACTCTTATGTTAACCGAGTACACCAGACAACGGACGTGGAAACCGTGATAATTGTAGTTTGGGCCAGATGTGGGGTCGGTCTTATTTGCCTTAAAATCAAGGAAGGTTGCACCGATTTGGCTATTCGTAGACGATCGGCCATAGCCAGCTTCGCCTACATAGCGGAGTGATCTGTAGTTTTGAAGGATGTTCCCGCTACGGACGAACTAGTATAGGCTATACGGGTTCAACTTAAAGTTGCATCTGTTATTTTGGTCAGGTCTTGGATTAATTAACTGGAAATTGTTTCGAAAATAATGCAATTAGTCTCACTTCGTCCGTAGCGGGTATATCTATCCCAAATACGGCTCGACACGTTATTTTGGAATCAACGGTTATAATTGGGCTACGACTGTTGCTCTCGATTCTTACGCATACGGAGTTCATTTCAATGCTCGTAATCCTGTTCCGTCAAGTGGCCCAGAAAAACGTTGGTATGCTTACCCCATCCGTTGTCTGGCGTACTAGGTTAGATAAGTTTAGGTATTATACTTTCGCCTGCGAGGGGTTCAACTGGGTTTAGTTTCCTATGATTTGATATGGGAGAGTTTGAAAAGCTGGGGGTACAATTTAGGCCTGGCCTGCTCTGTCGCTTGACCAAAAAAATGACTCAAATGAGCCATCTTTGTATCCTCTGGTGCCCGAAATGGGACTTGAACCCATATGGATTTCTCCATTCGATTTTAAGTCGAACGCGTATACCAATTCCGCCATTCGGGCTTATCTTAAACACTCTTATATGACCCTGTGCAACCGTCTACAATTACAGCCAACTTGTTGTAGAAACTGTTGTAATTTTTTGTTGTAGACTAATGGCTACGCAGATGTCGATGTTCTGCCACTATTATACCACAAAAACTGAGAAGCGGAGCAGAAAATTGGTTGATAGCTTCCGACGAGCCTAAACTGTAAAAAAGTTGTATATAATGTGAGGAGGATTAGCGGGTATGAAATCTTAACGGAACTAAAACGGTATGCTAATATATGGTTATAGCCCCTGGTTTGGATTCGTTCCCGCCAGGGATTTTAAACTTTGGGGGTGATTGAGGTGATGTATGAGAAATATGTTCGGCAGGCCTTACCAGATAGAGAATATCGAGAGTTACTTGGTTCAGCCGTATGTGTCTTTAATTCTAATAATGCTTTTATTATTAATAATATCTTGAAAGATCCTAATGTTCAGACGAACTGGTATCAACTTATAGACAAAGAGAGTGGCGAGATAAAAACATTTCTCCAAAAACGTTTGAAGAATGAGGGGAAGCTGGGCGAAGAAATATTGGCCTTATTTGAAGATGTAGTCAACATGCGTAATAGGATAATCCATAGCTTCCGAATCACAGACGAGAATGATAACCAGATTTTAGCAACAAAAGAAAAAGAATCTAAGGGTGGTAGACAATTTCGCATAACAGAGGATTATCTGTATGATTTTATTAAGATAAATGAGGACTTAATACTTCTCTACTTTTCTGGTATTGGTGGATTTGAGCTTGGGATTAAGAACACAGCTGAAGAACTTGGGATGACTGCTGAATGTGTAGGTTTCTCAGAAATTGGTAAGTTTACCATCTCGGTCTATCAGCGGCATTTTCCTAATACTAAGGATTATTATGATATAAAATATATTAATACGAACAAGTCTAGCCGGAGGAAGTTAGGCTACTGCTTCTTCTCAAAATAAGCTTTACCTAATCCGCAAAGTGGACAGATGTAATCATCGGGGACCTCTTCGCCATAGTAAATATAGCCACAAGCCTTGCAAACCCAAGCAGTTTTCCCTGCTGTAGTTGAAGCCTTAGCGAGGTCGTCTTTATGATCCTGATAGTAGGCATAGGTCATTGGCTGAGCGGAATCATCGAGAATATCCCCTTCAATGAGCTTGCCAATGAAAATAGTATGAGTATCGTTTTCAATTTGATCAAATTTATCAAGAACCATGTATCCTACTGATTTTTTAAGAACTGGTACATCGGAGATTTCCATAGTTTCACAGGTGGTACACTTATCAATATCTTTCGATGAGTTAAACCCAAATGTCTTGATAATGTCAGGGTCGCAATGCTCACCTAGCACCGATAAGGCGAAACGTGCGTTATCGGAGAGGAGCTTGTGGGAATGGTTGGTTTTTGCAACTGAGACGGCAACGAGGACTTGATCACCACTGCTACCAACACGGGCTACCGCATCAACAACACAACCGCCGCCAGGTACCGTCAAAACATACATTCCTTGGGTAATTTTATGGGTAATCTTGGGATTTTTCATGCGGACCTCCAATTGTATTATTTGCACAAAAATGGTGGTTCCGGGCGGACTTGAACCGTCGACACAAGGCTCTTCAGGCCTCTGCTCTACCAACTGAGCTACAGAACCATGTTTTTAGTATAGCACATTTCTCCCAAAAAGTAAGACTTTTTATTTTGGCGGTTTTTTGAGAGAATGAAGTAAATAAGTGGAGGTTAACGGTATGGCAGATAAGGTTTTTGAAATTATTGATTTAGAGGAACAGCGACAAAGTGAGGGGTTGGAATTAATACCAAGTGAGAATTATGCTTCTCGGGATGTCTTAAGGGCTATGGGGTCGGTTTTAGCTAATAAATACAGCGAGGGTTACCCCGGTAGGAGATATTATGGGGGGAATCAAAATGTGGACCAGATTGAAAATTTGGCGATTGAGCGAGCGAAGAAACTATTTCATGCAGATCATGCAAATGTGCAGCCGCATTCTGGGGCAAACGCCAATGAGGCGGTGTATTTTGCTTGGTGTAGGCCTGGTGATACGATTTTGGCGATGGCACTACCTGCGGGAGGACACTTGACGCATGGCTCCCCTGTGACACGGAGTGCAAGGATTTATAATTTTGTCGGATACGGAGTGACGGAAGATGGGGATATTGATTATGAAGAATTGGAGAGACTAGCTCATGAGCACAAGCCGAAAATCATCCTGGTAGGTTATTCTGCCTTCATGAAAATCCCGGATTTTGATCGTGTCTATAAAATTGCTGAGGAAGTCATGAAAGAGAGTGGTGAGGAGATTCTCTTGATGGCGGACATGGCACATGTGGCGGGACTGATTGCTGGTGGCGTACACCCTAACCCGCTTGACCACGGTTTTCATGTAATAACGTCGACGACGCATAAAACATTGCGTGGGCCGCGTGGGGGATTGATTGTCAGTAAGGGGACGGTTGGCAATCCGTTGAAAAAATGCGAGAAGGCACTAGAAAATATCCCAACCCTGGTTGATCGAGCGGTGTTTCCGGGGACGCAGGGTGGTCCGCTTGAACATGTAATCGCAGCAAAAGCTGTGGCGTTTGAAGAGGACTTGCAGCCAGCATTTCGAGAGTATGCCAACATGATTGTGAAAAATGCGAAGGTACTTGCGACAAGGTTGCAGGGTTTGGGGTTTGTTTTGCAAGGTGGTGGGACAGAGAACCATTTGATTTTGGTCGATGTAAAGGCAACAGCTGGTATCGACGGCAAGTTTTACGAAACTGCACTTGACCAAGTTGGACTAACATTGAATGCTAATTCCCTACCGAATGATAAGGGGGCGGCTTTCCGGCCTTCTGGAGTACGATTAGGAACTCCGGCTATGACGACACGAGGGTTGGGGGAGGCAGAAATGACAAAGCTAGCCAAATGGATGAAGCAGGTGCTGGATATTTGCGTAGAGGTAGGTAATGAATCGGGGCTGGATGAACATCGAACTCAGCTGGAAGAGATTCGGAAGGAAGTAAAAGATTTGGCTTTGAAGTTTCCGATTCCAGGGATAGAAAAAGATTCATAATCAATAGGAGAAATTATGGCGGCGAGACAGAGTAGCGGTGGGAGAATAAAAGAAAATGTGGCGAGTGAAGTACCCGCGAAGAACGAGATGGGGCGAGGATTCTTAAGAGGATTACCGAACCCGGAAGAGCTGGCGAAATATGAGAAGGTAATTCCTGGAGGGGCAGAGAGAATCCTAGAGATGGTTGAAACCGATGCTAGACACCGTCAGGAGCGAGAGATACAAGAGGCACGGAATCAGATTCGTACAACTAGGATTAAACAGCTTATAACTTTCGTTTTGGTGTTGGTTGCCGGGGTGTTTGGTGGGATCTTGATGGTTTCCGGGAGCGAGCTAGCGGGGTTGATAATTGTACTGATTGATGCGGTGGCAGTCGTGGGAATTGCTGTATACGGAGGCAAGATTGGGGGAGTTTAGCTATAAATGGAGCTAAATGTGCTATAATGTAGGTGTTGGGCCAGTAGCTCATCTGGTAGAGCGCAGCATTCGCATTGCTGAGGTGGTCGGTTCGAGTCCGATCTGGTCCACCAAATACCCTTTATGTCTACTAATTGTTCGTTTGACTTCTGTTGAGTGAACATTTTTTGTTGATGCCCCAATTAAGATATTTTTGCCATCCTGGTTTGGTATTTCATCTAATTTTTTAAGACATTTGCACATTCACCGCTTCATTGCATTAGGAATGTATTTTGATGGTTTTGCAATAAATAACAAATACGTTCCACATATCAATTTAGCTGTCGCATCTGCAATGCAAATAACTGAAACTGGTATACTCGGAAACATATAACCTATTGTTACGATAATCGTACATACAATTCCTAACACTACCATACTCCAACCATGTATAAAGAACCACAAGAATAAATGTATTGATGTTGCCATCAACACACCAAGCCATATTTGCCGCCAATGCTACCCAGGGATATCTCCTTGAGAAAGTTTTTCTCTCACTTTTTTGTTTACATTGACTCCAAAAAAGCAAGCATAGTAGCCTACCAGAAACATAAACGGATTAACAAAAAACTGGCCTCCACAAATGGTAGATATTATCAATACAATTCCAATAAAGATCGACCATAAACCACATTGTTTTTTGTGATTAAACTCCAGTATCTGGAATTACTATAAATCTTGCAAACTACAAAATTGTAATTTTTATTCTTCTGGTCCATAGTAGATTTCGGCGTCGGGGAGATAGTTATAGTATTCTTTCACTTCTGCCATTAGTTTCGTGTCGTCAAAGCCGCTAGATTTTAGTATTTTCATTGCGACTTTGCTTGGGAACATTTTCTTAATGGACGAAGTGTAGGATGCGCCATCTTGTGGAGTTTCATACTTAATGATCGCATTGGTAGTTTTATCAAAGAAGAACTTGTAAGGCATTGAACCACCAGTTCCAACCTTAATATGGTCTTTGTCATTAACATAAAAACTCTCGTCAAAGATCCACATATAGGCATACTTATAATTATCGTCTTCTGTAATGCCGTAACCACGATAGTCTGCGAAGCGGTGATAGCCCTTGTTATTCTTTTCCGGGCTATTGTCTTGGTCTAGCAAGTATTGAACGGCGGTATCATATAAAAAGTCGCTATCGGTAAGATATTTTGGCTGGCTTAAACCGAACCATACAAGAACTATCGCAACTATTGCTAATATAATTCCACCAAAGATGAGTAGGCTTTTTGTAGTTTTCTTCATATTTTCTTTCTTCTCTAAATTGTAATTTGCAATTATCTATGTCCTATATAATTTAAAAAATTAGTTGCTAACGGTTTGAATATTAAATACATAACATACCCAATACTCCCACCTATGACATTAGTTATTAAATCCGTTATATCCGCTGATCTAGTGCCATTGATCAAAGGCTGTAATAGCTCAATTCCTAGACTTAATAAGAAAGCACAAACGACAACTTCTAAAAACCCAGTATTTCTTTTTACTAAGGGCATTAGGAAGCCAAAAGGAATTGTCATTATTATATTCAATCCTACTTGTCTCATAAAATCACCTCTACCATTTAGAACATCAATAAATGGAACTAAATTCATTGAATCATATGGGTGATTAAATATGAATGGTAAAGATGTTATTATCGGCATTAAGGTAAAGAATAATACAAAAGATAAGTATATATACATTAAAGTATTTACAAGTAGTACATCTCTACCTTCTTCTTTCCATTTTCTATAAAATATCCAAAAATATATTATTATTAAAACTGCAAAATCTACCAACTCTTTCATTTTCTTATCTCACTTCTAAATCGTAATCTATCTTATTATAACATTTTTGCTGGGGTTTGGATGCAGGCTGTGGAGAACGAGTGCAGTGGATAACGGCTGACGATTGAAGCGAAAATGCCGTGGCGAGTGCCAACAACAAAGAGATCTTAAGCCGCTTTGATGTGGTAGAAAAATGCCAGACTAGCAATGAGTTGACAAGCGAATACAATGGCTCACCTATCACAAGGGCGAAATGGTTGTGTTTCTGCGTAAGGTAAATTACGACTGAAGCAAGTATCCCCGGCGGCAACAGTGGTGATATTACTAGTTCATGCTTGCCGTTGAATGCATCCCTGACTTCGGTCGGGGCATTTTTCATACATTGTATTAAGTATATGATACAATGGTAATATGACAATTAAACTAG
>CANDYU010000017.1 GCA_947425245.1 uncultured Candidatus Saccharibacteria bacterium | reverse complement strand
TGGTGCGGGCGAAGAGACTCTAACTCTCGACCTCTTCCTTGGCAAGGAAGCACTCTAAGCCCGCTTGCGATAGCTCAGACGAGCCATCTAAATTCAAATCTCAAAGTTCAATGTAACTGTCCCCAGTATATATCAGAAGGCATAGAATGTCAAGCATAATCCTAAACATCGCCCATCGCTACCCGATAAATCTGCTTGAGTTTTGGGTTTGAGTAGTGAGTATACATCTTTGTCGTATCGAGACTTCGATGCCCCATAAGGTCTGCAATATACCTAATATCGACCCGCCGCTCTAGCATTAATGTTGCGAACGAATGTCGAATCGTATGCGGATGAACTCCCTCAAAATCTGATCTAGTACAAGCATTTTGGAATATTCTCCTAACATTCCCAGAAGTAATCCGGCGTTCGTTCTGATTTGATATAAATAAGGCTGGGTTATTGTCATTCCTTACTTTAAGATAAGCATTTAACGCGTTTTCGGATCGTTGATTGATAAAGCATAGGCGCGGTTCCTTGCTTTTTCCGACTACAGTGAACTGTCGGTTTTTAATGCTATTCCGATTAAGTTTGCATAACTCGCCAACTCGTAGTCCGGAGGCATAGAGCAGTTCGACGATCGCAATGTTTCTTAAACGATTTATTTCGGCGTAACCTCTGTGTTTCTCTCCGATAACTTCAATGAACTCCATAACTTCTGTCTCCGTTAAGTATTCAATCTCCCGTTTCTCTCGCTTCGGCACTTTGATATCTTCTGGGTCAAGGGAATTATTATGTCTACGCTTCATATACCTAGCCACCGCTCGTAGGCAAATAATGTTACCCCGTGCTGTATCAGGAGCTTGCCAGCTTAAGAGGTGCTCATAAAAATCAACCACATCCTCAGCCCTAATGGATGAGAACTCTATGTTGCCGAAGTAGCTCACAGCTAGTTTCTCGGCATAAATATAGGATTCACGGGTCTTGGAAGATAAACCAGCAGCAATAATCTCCATCTTGCGATGTTCATCAAATGCTTCCGATATCAGCATAAAAAACTCCTCCCCACCCATTAAGTTAATAATGTGAGGGGAGGTGGCTGAGTAGCTTATTTAGCGTATAGGCCAATCGATCGAAGCTTTTTGTAAATTAAATAATTAAATAGTTTTACCTGTGAACGCCCGTGACTGATAGCAATCTTAATTTGTTCATCTAAAAATGCTTTGGTTAGGTACCGCACTGCATCGCAATATAACGGTTTGCTATTTGGCGACGCAAATATGTTAACTATACGATCAGCACGCTCGTCAACTAGTTTTTCTTCCAATTTCGAATCCCGAACGCCGTACTTAACCTTCATTGTCAATGTCATTGAAGGATTCCTTTGGAATCTGTCATTGTCAATGAGTTCATTGATTCTCTGTCCTCTCCCCATAAATACCTCCGTTAAAATTGTAGCAACAAAAACCTGTACCGTTCGTCATACGGATCTTTGCTTTTTATGTGTCGGTATAGCGTATCTCGAACGTGGACACGTTATGCCGAGTTGTTTTTTAGGGACAAACAAAGTCCCCACCCTCCGTGAGGAGAGTCGGGATTTTGAATCTGCTAAGTTATACTCATAATATCAAACCGGTCGTGATTTGTCAATATGACTTTTAACTATCAAGGTACGCTGAATCTGATAAAGATCGTGGTTGTTTTTAGGGACAAACAAAGTCCCCACCCTCCGTGAGGAGAGTCGGGATTTTGAATCTGCTAAGTTATACTCATAATATCAAACCGGTCGTGATTTGTCAATATGACTTTTAACTATCAAGGTACGCTGAATCTGATAAAGATCGTGGTTGATTTTTCTAAAAAGTCTTGCAAAGCTTTAGCACATGGCTTACAATAGTGCTAATAGGGAGCGTAATACAAAAACTCACTATTTAGGTGCTATATGTACTTTGAAAAATACGCCGTGGTAAGCGTTGAAGCCGCAAAAGCAGTAAGTCCATAGCTGCTGAGGAGCGTAGGTTTAATTACCACCTCCTAATTGGAGTAGAAGTCTTTTACGGCACCTACTCTCCTCGACAGGTATGGATTTTTCATACTAAAATATGGGGCGTTGGCAGATCGGTTATGCGACCGACTCCAAATCGGGTCCTGCAAGACAAGGCGGGTTCGACTCCCGTACGCTCCACCAATCAAAAAAGATCGACTTGTTGTCGGTCTTTTTTGATGTCCTGCAAGACAAGATCGCCAATAGGCGACTGTGGAGAGCTATTCAAATAAAAATAGTAGCCCCGCAGTCGACTACTGATAATACATATGCTTAAAAGGTCAACCTTCTATATCCGTATTATAGCGATTATTGCCAATAATATCAATAACTTTTTGCATTATGGTTACGGTATTTCTACAGAAAACTCCATCCAAAATCTTCAAAAAAGTCCATAAAACCTATTGACCATCTAATTTAGGTTTGATAAAATAATAATAGGACGAGGGGAGAAATATTAAAAACCAGGCAGGCAAAAGAAAGGAGCTTCTTATGGAAATCGAAGAAATAAAGATTACCATCAAACTAAAAAAGAAGACCACCTCCACCAAGAAGTAATCTTCTACTTCGCATTATAGCAAATAATTAAGGAAAGTCAATAGTCGAACCCTCGTCCAGCCTACCCAAGAGAGAAGGAAAATATGTCACTAAGATTCCTAGACTTACAAAAAGTATTAATTAGACTTGATGTTAAGTGTGTTGCTACTCCCTATCTTAACTATACAGTGTCTGACAGCAAGTATTTCGCGGATAAGCTACGCAAAAAACATCTTTGGCTCGCACTAAACGATGAGGGAGAACTCAAAGTAAGTCAAGCCTTGATAGGCTGTGGGAACAACTGGCTTGATGTAATTGCGTATCTAAAAGAGAATGATCCGCAGAAGTTTCAGGAGCTTATATCATGTTAAACGACAAACAAATTAAAGTGCTCACAAATCACTTTGTAAAAATGTGTAAAGGACTTGGATTTGACATGGTTAAGAGTTGCGGAAGACAGATTGCATTATTTCGCCAAGACGATGGCTGGAGTCTCGAGTTGGTGGAGTCCACAGCTCTTCGCTTGAAGAATGCAACAATGCACTTTGATTATCCTCTAGCCTTACCTGAAGATGAATGGGATGCAGCTATTGAGCTAGCCGGTCTAATTTCTATTCGTCTCCACGACTGGATGAATCGTTCTAAAATCGGTAAAGCAGCCGGCAAGGCCTCTGCATCAAAACTTACCCCAGAGCAACGCTCCGCTCGTGCCAAAAAAGCTGTCGAAGCTCGCATTAAGAAGTACGGACAGAAAAACAAGAGCCGCTAGTAAAACTAACGGCTCTAGGCACTAACTCTACAACTTGGCAGGGCAGTCTATGCGAATTATATCATTATTTCCTTGGTGTTAGTTTAATCGTCGTTCCAACTGGAATATTTCCCCAAATCCCTTGTTCATGCAGTTGGTTAGTGTAATAGGCCACATCACCGTCTATCGGATCCCATAGCCCATGCGAGGTGGCGAGGCCAAGATCTTTAATCACCTGACCAAAGGTATCACCATATTTGTAGGTATAAGAGATTGACGGGTCCTTCTTGGTCGGTTTATTCTCTGGCACCGCAGGAGTAGGCTGCGTAGCAGGGGCCTGAATCTCCACCCACTTATAAGCGGACAAGTTAATCTCCCGCACCGAGAACCCACCACGAATCGAATAGTTATATTCAGTGATGATATTATCGTATTCGAACCATACCACATGGCCATAAGTTCCAGCTTCGGAAACTCCGACATACTTGCCTCCATTCTGCGGTTTTGAAACTACCGTGGTGTAGCCATTCTCAGCCAAACGAGCAACCCAGTATTTGGCGTTCATGCCGCCTGTGCGGACAGGCCAATTGCCAGTAAGCTCTTTAATTTTCCAAGCACAATAGGAAACACACTCTCGGTTATAACAAGTTGAAGGGTCGGTCATACTATCTTGAGGCCGAGAACGATATGGCTCAGGATAGGTATTCGCAAATCCACCCATACCAGCGAGCTCCGCAGGCAACACTTCGCCTTCAAGTACCTCATCATCTACCTCATCTTCTTCGAACTGCTCTTCGACTGTCTTATTAAGAATAGTGTCGGCGAACTCTTTAATATTGCCAGCGATTTGATTATAATTTTGCTCACCAGTTATACTAACTACATGGTTCTCGCCAATAAAAGTCGCGAAGTTCCGGAATGCCTTAAACGCATAATTAGCTGAGCCCCCAATAATAATCGCAATCAAGCCCACCACATTCGCCCCGTCTAGCAGGGCAGCAACATCTAGACCCAAAGTGCTAGTATACCAATTGATAGCATTGATCAGAATTACCCACGATAGAATACTAACGGCCATGACCAGGGTCTTCACGATGTCCTCGAACATCCGCGTCCATGACCATTTCTTCTCGGAGAACAGATTATTAGCAATACCAGAAAGCAGCCAAATAAACCATGATCCAGCTAAAATACCTAGACCTGCCCCTACGGAAATCAATTGATTAACTAACTCTTCCATCTTCCTCCTATATATGTGTTACAAAAGTTAAGTCACCCCCATACTCCCTCGCCCAAGTTGAATAAATCTGACTCATGTACCAATCTCCGCCCAAATCGATAAAGTAATAACGAGCTACTTTCTCGATTTCTATGATGTTGTCCGGATTATGAACAATCAGTGTTGTAAGCTCTAGTCTAGTGTTGCTCAGTTCCAGCTTCTTATCTGCCTCATCCGACTTAGCGTCCAATGCCTCAATCTGCGTAATTATAGTCTCAACTTTGGAATCAAGGTGATTATCCAGCTGTGTAGTCACCCAACCCGTAATACCAGTCACAATTCCGATGATCGTGCCAATAGTTGCAATTGCTCCAAGCACCCGTTTCGCCCACTTATCGGCATTATCCCAGGTGGTAGCAAGTTTAGATATCTTAGCTGAGGTTTTCATCTTAAACTCCAATAACTCCTTACCCTACTCGAAGAGCAGCCAATACCCTATCTTGAATTGAGCATGTAGAACTATTATCTCGTCCCGCTTGGAGATGGACTTGACTTACGCCACTTAGCTTCTCAAACTTCCAAACTGCACTGACGGTTTTCCACCATTTACCCGTTTGCCACATCTCGGGCGATGTTGACGAACTATGGGATAATCGTAGACCCATCGATACCTCTGTATCTCCGCCACCAAACACTGCTTGTGCTAAAACAAGGAACTTAGCACCAGTAGGAATTGACGAAACATCAAGGGTTAGATAATCACTAAAAGTTCCAGCAGCACTACTAATCGTGGTCTGCGTGGTACTAGAACTCATCAAGGCCGGAAACGCTGATGAGTAGTTAATCTTAGTATTTGTAATCGCCCCATCGGCAATACTGGCCGCAGCCAGTGGAAATAGATCAGCCAGAGCAGTAGTGTTAGCATGTAGCTGATTAAGTTCTTCGGCAGTTAAAATATCCAGTGGAACAAACACAATTGACGGATATGGAATAGTCGCAGCCATTATGCTTCCTCCAACTTAATTAATTTTGGTAAATACTCAAAAGCTTCAAGTGAGCTGTTCGCGGTAACACTCAAAGCCTTTTCCAAGCTAATAGTTTCGGCGATATCGTCTAGCTGCTTTTCTACTATTGCATCATTGTCAATGCTGGTCCGAACAAACAGACAGAACCCTGCTTTATTCTTACCCTTACCAGTCTCGTAATCTTTACAATACCTATAAATGGGAGCGGTACTCCTTTGATAGACCGCGGCCCCAGCATCGCGATACTGTGTACCAGCTGGCACGATTCGCTTATGTAGTGTAGAAGTTCCACACGAACGCCAAATTGCAACTTGATTTAGAATAATATCCATAATCATAGTTAATTTATAATTCGAGCCAGTTGACAACTCTTCTCCGCTGGCTCGTATTGGAAGAATAATTTACGATATGGCAAATCAATTTCTCCAAAAACTTCGCTCCAAGGCAATTACTTGGCTCAACAAAGATGGGGAGCCGGAAGCTCGTCAACCTTATCCTATGAGCATGGGATTTTTCGGGGGATGTAGCCCTACACTAAGCTATGACAACAATTTCCCCAACATCACCCGCATCGCCGAGAGCTTTGCGGAAGTCGCCCCCTTTGCAATTGACGCAAACGGCAAGAAGCTCGCTCGTCAACCACAGCTAATCGAAGTCCTTAACAACCCTAATCTCGACATGTCAGGCACTGACTTTAGGGAGACTTTAATTACTATGCTGCTTACACACCCCACCGTCTATTTACTCTGTTGGCATAAAGAGGGAAGGAAAGTAGTACCAGGTGGCAATATCACAGTTAACAATTTAGCCGCTATTACTTTTATGGAGGGGGTGGGCGTATCAACTATCTCCGGCGAGACAGTCTATTATTACAACGGTTCCACCTGGTCACCACGCGAAGTACTAGCATTGAGCCTCCATGTAAACCCTTACGATTTATCGAGTGGGTACAGCCCTAGCATGGCCGCTAAAAAGTGGGCTACCGTTGACGACTATGTCGCTGATTACCAAGCAGGATACTTTAGAAACGGTGCAGTACCAGCTGGTCAGTTTGTCGTTACTGCTCCAACCGCTGATGAGTTTAATCGCATGGTCGACACCTTGCAGGCTCATCATCGCGGAGCTAATAACGCTAATAACCCTACCTATGTCCATCGACCAACCTCTGCCATTGATGGCAAACCGATGGCCGCTCAAGTTGAGTGGGTACCGTTCGCTCAATCTAGTGTAGAAGGTGCTTTGCAGAGTATTTTCGATCAAGCAAATAAGAAAATCGATATGGTTTTTGGTGTACCGGAAGAGATAAAAGGATATTTACAAAACTCCAACTACGCTTCAGCTGAAGTCGCCGACTATGTCTTCTCACGCTACGTTCTCTATCCAAAGCTTCGCAAGGTCTACTCAAAACTTACTCATGAGCTCAATCGTGTAACTGGCGGCCTAGGTTTTACCCTCGACTTCGATTTTGAGTTCCCAGGCCTCAGCGACATGCGTAAAGTGCAAGCAGAGACGCTTACAGCCATGCTGAACGCTGGCTTTACGGTCGAAAGCTCAGTTGAGGCCCTTAGGCTACCGAATTCGTTTAAGAAGCTGAAAAAAGAAAAAGTCGAAGAACCCGCTATCACTACTCCGGAGATTGTTGGCACTGAAGAGGAAATATCCTCAACCACTGAAATCAAGAAAAGCCTCAAACACAAAGCTCTAGATGATGGCAATATACCCGAAGGAGAAGAAGAGACCATCAACCCAGTCCTTCGTTCTGCTCTCAGCCAATACTTTGACGCTATTATGCAAAAGATACTTGGTCTACTTAAAAATGCCAACCCCCAGACCGAAAACGCCGTGCGAGATCTCCGGGAAGAACTAATTACTTGGCTAACAGAATCTGGCCTAGCCGACGAAACCGCAGAAGGCATTAGTGTCATCATCACTTCGATCATCCTTGAACAGGGAGAACAAGCCGCCATCAACTTTGCCGCTACTCTAGGATTGGAAGATTTTCATATGTCGCTTTCGGCCGATCAGATTGCTGCAATTAAGGAACGCTTAATCGGGCTAATTAAAAAGTTCGGTGAAGATACTATAATCAATGTAGGCGATTACATCTTACGCGAGGTAGAAACCGAAGGTGACAAAGACTGGGTAGCCATTATTGAAGCGGCCCGGTTAAAAGAACAATATCGAATCGACAGATGGGTAACCTCGGAATCGCACTATGCCGAGGAACAGGCTGTTCTAATCGCTGCCATCGTCGCCTCGCAACAAACAGACCTCGTGCCGTATAAGACTTGGCGAGTTGACCCCACCTCAGCCGACATGTGCATCCACTGTTTGAGCCTCGATGGCGAGACCGTTCCGCTTAACGAACCGTTCTCGAATGGGAATATGGTGCCTCACGACCACCCATGGTGTCGCTGTACTATGGAGATTAGTTGGCGGCCAGTAGTTAAGTCAGTTAAAGTCGTATGTCCTAAGTGCGGCCGGTACATGATGGAATCAACTGGAGGTTCCATGAAAAATGTGATTTGTGCCAACTCCAAGTGCAAACGGCACTATGATATTGATGTAAAAGATGGCAAAGTTAAAGCAGTAGAAATCACACATAATTAATCGCCGTCCCAACTCTTCTGATATAATATAGCTAAGGAGAATATAACATGGAATGGATCAGCTTAGCTATTAGCGTTGCAGGAGTAATTGCATCTGTAGTAGGTGCAGCCCTAGCAGTTTGTGCCATACTTGCCAAATATAAAGAAAAGGTAGACCGCTTAGAAGAGCACGACAAAGAATACCGAAAAGAGGTTAAGCAAATTGCTACAGATGTTGCGGTACTTAGTGAGCGTATTCAGAATATCCAGAAATCTATCGATAGCCTGGCTAGCTCTGCACAGGCACATAGCCCAATCCAACTAACCGACCGAGGTTGGAAAATGGTTAAAGATAGTGGAGCTTATGCTATTTATGAGGTGAACCGTGATAAATATTTGGCAGAACTAGAAGCCTTGAAGCCGCGTTCGCAATATGATGTGCAAGAAAAAGCCTATCGTATTATGAGCGACAAATTTAATGCAAAAGAGTTTCAGCCAGTAGAGCAATGGGCCTTTAATAACGGGAAAACGATGGATGAGATTATCCGTATTTTAGGATACCCTCTTCGTGACTACTATTTTGAGAAACACCCGGAGATCGTTAATCCCGCAGAGAAATACTAAACCCCAAACGGAGCAACAGCCAGCCTCATGACTGCCTCCGCCGTAAATTGCGGAACATTTACCGTATCTCCAGTATTAGAGAAGAGAGCTACTAGTTCGTAAGTATTATTGCTAATCTGATTGATCGCAATATTGATATACGCCAGAGCAGACAGACTAATAGTGAGGTCATGATAGATATGATTAATGTTGTTGTCTAAGCTAGTCCTGATTAGAACATTCTCTACATAAATGCCGGACGGTACCGTAATAGTCGTTCGAGCCAGTGTCTGCCCGAGAATAAAACCGTAGCTGCGGCCAGGGAAGCTAATACTGCCCCTAAACGCTTGGTTGATTTGTCCTAAGGCCGTGAAATGGGTATTGAGCCTAAAATTGTTAATCTTTGTCATTCCATCGGATCCAAATAAATATGATAGTAGAAGCTCTGTATGCTAGAAGTATATGATGACAGAGTTGTAGTAGTTATTGTTGCATCAATCGGTGCAGCCGTATTGTTAGTCTTTGACCAAACTCTAGCCTGTGGTATGTAACCGAGATTATGACTTACATTGTTAGTGGTCGAGAGACCTTGCATGTATAACTTCTGGTAACGATACTTAGTGTTAAAGCGAAATGGCGATTCGTAGTCTACTGGAGTAACCTCTCCGGTATAGGTAGGGTCGGCAAAGGCCATCAGACGAAAGTAGAAGGTTCTAGTAGTGGTAGCATTGTTGTCGATGTTAAACAGTATGTCCGAACCGTCTGCACTAACAATGCAGGCAGTCTCTGGCTGACCGCCCGAGTAGCCACCTGGCGTCAGCACGCCAAGGTCATAGCTAGGAGAGAAGTTAGCATTTGTACTCCATTGTCCAACTAGCAGCGGAATAAACGGCAGCCCATGTGCCAGCTTCGTACTACTCCACTGGCCAGACCCAACCGTAATCTGATGCGTTCGTTTCCAGACTATCCAAGGCATGGGATAATGACTATCAAAAAGTAGGTCACGCCTAGCCATTCTTGAGCTCCTCTTGAACATCTTTACCCGCCTCCGAAACAGCAATTACCGGTGTTCCGTCCTTTGGATCTTGTCCAACCACAATCTGTGCCTTACCGTCAGCTCCGTAAACCACAATCTGTTGCAGGCCGGACTCGTCCTGACCCATGGAGATACGCTCCTTACTAGATTCATCAAAATACTTAAATCCTTGCTTATCTATTCTTACGACTTCTTTTAGACCGTTCCTAACGACAATTTCGCCATTTGCTTCATTAATTGACAGGTTGCCCCCAAGCGAAGTCGTTACATTTGCCCCTCGACTTACTATGTTTGTAATTATCATTGTATTAAATCCTCTCCGTCGAGATGAGATACATTAAGCGTAAAAACGCCGTCTTTTATAACAGTACCATTTCCTAGATCTAAGTTCGTTACTAATTGTTTGCCGTTGTAGCTATAAGAGATTCCCATAATTCGATAGATGCCATCATACTCTTTAGTGCTAGTCTCAATCTCGATTTGATCCATTAACTGAAATGCAAAGTCCCCCTTGATTTGGGCGGTTATATTCCTGCCGTATGTCTTACGTTGAGCAATAATAGACTTAGCATACATGTCAGCTTGATAATAGGTTTGAAAAAATTGATTATCAGAAATCTCAAGTAGCTGTTCGCCGTATTCTTCCACTGATAAGTCATCGTAGGCATCATAATTAATCACATCATACACTTTTGCCGGCTCGCCCCATAACTTCATCTCGTTAATTTCTACGGCATAAGCATGAGTATTCTCAAAAGTGACAATATAAGCATTGGAGGTTAGTCGACCAGTAGCCTTAACGCCATCAGTTACATCGTGCATAGATTGATCGATTGCGGTGAACCAAGAGACACTACTAGCTTTTCCCTGGGTAGGAGCAACAATATCATAGCATGGGTCAGAGAGATTACAGCTCATTTCTAAAGTTTCCCCCGGTCTAACTACCCATAAAGAATCTGACACGGTCTCCCGTGATTCAGACTTAGTATATACTTCTTGCCACTCTTGAACCTCCCTAATTTCTGCCGTGATGCGTACATGATTAACGATATCGTTTATGGTTCCAGGCTGTAAGGACATAATATCATAATCCGTCAGCTTCGCCTCAATATCTGTATCACTATTTATAGAACTAACAGTCTCAAACCTCACTACACCTTTTTCATCTAGCCACATATACCCATTCTCTGACTGGACTAACTGTTTTAGGGCATCACCTGCATCCTCGCCGATATCAAAGAAGACGAAAGGTATAGTGTATCTCCCCTTAGCTAACTGATATTGTGAAGGGGCGAGACCGTAATCTTCCAAAATTGCTGCAATTACTTGATCAGTCGTAACGTCTCTCATATCAACAATATTACGAAGTGTGTGATTACATATGTCATATAGAAAATCTATACCGTGATAATCTACGGTCCTAGATCCGTTGTTTAAGTCTGGCAGACCTGTTGTTAGCCCTACCATCTGTGGCAAGATTTGAATGTGATTATTAAAACCAGCGTACATTCTAAATGGCCGTGCGGGTAGGTTTGACTCACCAATTGGTGAGTTTGGGCTAAGCGGCGTAAAGTAACCATCTGTATTATCAAAAGTAAAGTCAGCCATGCCACACTGAATTTGATAAGGGAACTCCAGCCTTCTCTCCCAGTTAGCATTTACTAGTCGATCACTATAGTCTTTATACAGATAGAAATCCCAGTTTTGTGCAGGGTTGTCGATAGCGGACGACTTTAGTAGGTCATGACCATTAAGGTGTGATTTATCAAGCGTGAAAAAGTCACTAGTCTGCAGTTCTTTATCAAAAGATACATACATTCTTACAATGGGCACAATAACTTGCCCAAAAGCGGCTTTATGAAAGGATGAAGGTACTGTAATCATGGCATCTGCTTGCTCTCTCGGAATGTTAAAACGACATTTTCAACAGTACCACACTTGTCCACCACTTCTTGTTCACTCACTGTTATTTTTGCTACCATATCGCTAACATTAATATTTGTGGCCCCAGTTATGCTAATACGGGGATATTTCAGATTAGCATATTGCCTATCTCTAAAGCCTATAATTTTTGCATATGTAGTAGCATCAAGCCAAGCTATCTTAAACTGGTATTGACGCTTAGTTGATCCATAATATGTGGATATATTCCCATCTATAGTTTCGACATCTGTCTCGTTAATAATCGGCGTCAATATAATAGGAGAAGATAGAATCGTGTCGAAAGAAATAATATCCTGTGCATCTTGTATAGTTAATGTGATCATGCTAACCCTCCAAGCCTAGACTGATTAGTTTGCTCAATAGCAGCCTGCAATTCTTGTGCAAGCTCTCTCTTTGCCTGTGATGAAGTAGCTAATACTCCCGATAAATTAAATACATAGGTATTCCCGCCAAGCATAGGCGTGCCAGTTGTTTGATCGACTTGGCTTGCTGGCACAACAAACTCCCCTTTATGAACAACGCCAGCTACTTCATCCACAGCACCACGGCCAGTATAACCACCAGACGCGTATCCACTACTCGCAAGCTTCCAGCTACCGTTCACATAGTTATATTTACGATCGTCAAAACCGTTGCCGTTAAATAAGTTATAGAAACGATGACCAATAGACTCAAAGAAGTTACCTATACCTACTGCTCCATTGTGCAGAGAGTTCATTATTCCTCCAATCATATTACTACCAATATCAGCACCAGCTTTGTCGGCATTAAACTTTGCCAGCTCTTCCTCCAGTGTTTTATTAAAACTATCACCTAAAGCACCTCCAATTTTACTACCAGATATTTCGGCTTCTGCAATCTGTTTTTCGTAACTTTTCTTTTGCTCTTGATATCGTTCATTGAGTGATTCGATTTCATCCAGTAATATTACATCCCGAACAGAGTTTAACTCGTCACGATGTTTATTCATAAACGCAAGTTCATCATCTAGCTCTTGCTGGAGGGAGGCTAACTTTGCATCTAGTTTCTCCTTATCCGCTTGATTTTGTAATTCGATTTCTTCTCTCTGTCTTGCAGTTTCATTTTCGTAAAGCTGTTGCTCCTTAGCAAGGGCGAATTGTACTTGAGCTAACTTTTGTTTATTGTATTCATTATTATAGCGTTGCAAAAAAGCAAGTTGACCACTCAGCTCATCCACAAGCTCTTGATGTTCTCGCTCCTGTTTAGCAAGGGAAACATTAAAATCAGCCATCCGCTCGTCTATGGCACGACGATAGTCAATGTTCGCCTCTTCGATTTGCTTCGTGAGATCGGCCAAATTGCTTTCATGGTTTACTGCAATTTTCTTTAAATCTCGTTGGTAATCACGAGTAAGCTTCTCAAGTTGCTCACGAAGGTTAGCTACCTTTTCGGCCGTTTCAGCTAGCTGTTCTCCTTGTGCCCCTATTCCACTTGTCGTTTTTGTGGTAGCCTCATCAAGGTCCAACTCGGAACTCGTTAGCTTTCCCACTTCAGATGCAGCCCAAGCAGCGGCACCTAGAGCAGCTACTACAGTCACCAGGCCTACAATATTCCCGCTTGCAGCATTCGATAATGTAGAGAATACCGCAAGTGACTGGCTTATTGTCGTTATCGCTCGTTTTGCTAGTGAAATCATTTGTATTAGACCATATGCACCAGCCAATACGCCTACAAATGTAACAATCCCGGCTACTAACGCTTGATTATTATTAAGCCAGTCAGCTATACCGTTAACTATGGGTGCAAAAGTCGAAAAGAGACTTCCTAAGTTTGCTTTTAAGGTTTCAATGGCTGTCCCAAGCTTATCCTGTGCTCCAGCGAGGGTTGTGGTGTATTCTTCTGCGTTGCCTGAATAGGTATTACCTTCAGCTAAGACTCCATTATATACAGCTTGAGCCTTTTCTGCATCCGTAAGTTCTGTTGTCGACTTACCAATTTGGGCTGCATACTCCTCTTGCATCTTCGCAATATTTTTTGTAATCCCTGATGCATCCGAAAGCACAGAGTTTTCCATCCGAATACCTTCGGTGGTAACACGAACGGCTTCACTCACGGAATAGTTTGCCTGCCTATTATATACTGCCGCATCCGTCATCACCTCAATCATCTGTGCAGCCTGTTCGGCCGAGTATCCATACAGTTCTAGATTCTTCACTGCAGCTGCTGCGTCAGACTGGCTCAGTAAACCATTAGCCGTCGCATCCTGTATGACTTGCATGGACTCAGATACACTATTACCAGTAGCTTGTGCGACAGCCGTAACGCCATTCATAGCAGCCTCATATTGATTATAGCTATCTACTAGACCACCAATAGTATCAATTCCGCTCCCTA
>CANDYU010000016.1 GCA_947425245.1 uncultured Candidatus Saccharibacteria bacterium | reverse complement strand
GAGTCTTTAGACGAAGAGAGCGTCACCAGACTAGAAAACCAACCACCCTCGCAGGCGAAATGCCAATATCCAATCTTATCTAGCCTAGTACGCCAACTGAGGAGCTCTCGAGAGAAGTAAAAATGTTTACATTTTTATTTCCGAGAGAGCGAGCTTCTGTCAGCGACGTCAGGAGCGTGGACAACGGATGGGGAAACCGAGCCAACGATTGAGCGGGCCGTCCGACGGGTTGACGCCACTAGCATAGAAATAGAGGTTGTAACCTGTCAAACCAGCAGACCCATTGCTGTAAACGGGCGAAGCCGTAGTAGACCAATGGTAGCCATCGACGCCAAGACCCCGGGCAGAGCCGTTGTCGCGAGCGACGAGCCCGCTACGGACGAAAAGGTTATTATTTTCGATTTTGCTTAAAAACTCTTGCTATTTTAATTAGCATGAGCTATAATAAAAACAGTTCGAAAGAACATATGGCTAACTGCGAGCCAACGATAAGTTGAGAGCTTATATGTTCAAAAAACCACCGAAGTACCGAATGGTGAAGGTGGTTTTTTGGTGAATATCATACGAATGCTGCGATTCATTAATAGCACAGATGAGAAAACTCATCGTCAATACTTGGTACTCTCTTTAGGAAGTCAAGAAAACTTTCTCTATTGATTTTTATTGAGCTTTTCGGTATAATGGCTTACTAAGAAGTAGTGTGCGGTGTTTATAATACGCGAGAGATGGCGACTCTCGTTGTTAAGCTCCGCAGTAATCTTCCACGCTAAAGATTATCAACACTAACAAGAGAGGAAATTGTGAGCAAAACCACCACTAAGCCTACAGCTGGGAGTCGTGTATTTTTTACAGAAGGCGACCAGGCACTTCCTATTCCTGATTTGATTGCACATCAAAAGGATAGCTGGGAAGACTTCGTGAAATCGGGTCTACGCGAAGTATTTAATGAACTTAACCCCATTGATGATTATACGGGTCAGAAATTATCATTGAGGTTTAAGGATTACTATTTTAAAGCTCCGGCCGAGGATGAAAAAACCGCAAAATATAATCTATCGACTTATGCGGCTCCACTACATGTTCAGGTTGAGCTTACTAATAAGGTGACTGGCGAGATTAAAGAGCAGGATATTTACTTTGGTGATTATCCATGGATGACTGATCGTGCAACCTTCATTATTAATGGGACTGAGCGTGTCGTGGTTTCTCAACTCATTCGTTCTGCCGGTGTCTTCTTTACTGCTGACGAGATGAACGGTAAGCGTTACTACGGAGCGAAGGTTATCCCTGGTCGTGGTGCATGGCTTGAGTTTGAGACCACCGCAGGTGGCTGTATTAATGTTAAAATTGACCGTCGTCGCAAGATTCCAGTAACTACCTTCTTGAAGGCCCTTGGAATCGCTAAAGACGACGAAATTCGTGCTAAATTTGCCGAGATTGACAATGGTCCGATTAGCTATATTAATGCTACTCTCGAAAAGGACACTGCGACCGGACAGTCCGCAGCTCTGCTTGAGGTATATCGCCGACTTCGCCCCGGTGATTTAGCTACCGTCGAAAATGCTAAATCAATGATTGAGCGTGCCTTCTTTGACTATCGTCGCTACGACTGTTCTCGGGTTGGACGTTTTAAACTCAATCGCCGGCTAGGTTATGACACTCCAAACGATGCTGCACACCGCACCCTCCAAATGAAGGATCTTATCGCTATTATCAGCGAAATTATCCGCCTGAATAACACCCAAGAGCCAGCCGACGACATCGACTCTCTCAGCAATCGTCGCGTTAAGCTTGTGGGTGAGTTGGTACAGAGGCAATTTAGGCTGGGTATGCTACGTTTACAGAGGAATATTCTCGACCGTATGTCGATGGTTAGCCCAGAGGAAGTATCGCCTTCTCAACTCCTTAACTCACGCCCAGTTGTTGCTGCTGTGAAAGAGTTCTTCTCTAGCTCTCAATTATCGCAGTTGATGGATGAAGTTAACGGTTATTCTGAACTAGCTCATAAACGCCGCTTGTCATCGATGGGCCCTGGTGGTTTGACCCGTGAACGTGCCGGCTATGATGTTCGTGATGCTCACCCCACTCACTACGGTCGTATCTGTACCGTAGAAACCCCTGAAGGCGGTAACGTTGGCCTCGTGCTTAACTTGGCGACTTATGCTCGAATTAACGAGTATGGTTTTATCGAAGCCCCATATCGCGTCGTTAAGGGCGGAAAGGTCACTGATGAGGTTGTCTATGTTGATGCGGCGTCGGAAGATGACATGATTATCGCCGACGCATCAGTTAAGCTTAACGAAAATGGTGAGTTTATCGAAGATTGGGTGTCAGCTCGTGTGAAGGGTCGCCCGAGTCAGGTTGCTTCTACCCTCGTTACCCATATCGATGCTGCACACAAAGAGATTCTTGGTACATCGGCTAGCCTAATTCCATTCGTCGAGAAGAACCGTGTCGACCGCTCTCTCATGGCTTGTGCCATGCAGAAGCAGGCCGTTCCGCTACTTAAAAACGATGCTCCGACAGTCGGTACTGGTATCGAACATGCTGTCGCCATGAATACATCTCAAGTCGTAGTTGCTGAAGCTGACGGCGAAGTCAAGAGGGCTGATGGTGTAAGCGTAGTAGTTCGCTACAAAGATAGTGAGAAAGAGTATAAGCTTGAACACTTCGAGAAGACGAACGACGACCGTTGTTATAACCAGCGTGTGAAGGTCGTTCGTGGCCAAAAAGTTCAAAAAGGCGATATCCTTATCGAAGGGGCATCAGTTTCCGATGGTGAGCTAGCACTAGGTAAGAATTTGCTAGTCGCCTTCATGCCTTGGCGCGGTTACAACATGGATGATGCTATCGTGATTTCGTCCCGCCTGGTACAAGATGACACTTTAACTAGTATTAATATCAAAGATTTCGATGTCGAGGTGCGTGAGACTAAGCTGGGACCAGAACAGGTCACTCGTGACATTCCGAATGTGCCTGAGCGTAGTTTGCGACATCTGGGTGAAGATGGTATTGTTGTCGTCGGTTCCGAAGTGCAACCTGGTGATATTCTCGTCGGCAAGATCACCCCGAAAGGCGAACAGGAGCTAAGCTCTGAAGAGCGTCTACTTCGAGCTATTTTTGGGGAAAAAGCTAAAGATGTTCGCGATACTTCCGTTCGCATGAACGGTGCTTCTACTGGTAAGGTTGTTGGCGTTCGCGTCTATACTCGCGAGCAGGGCCACGAGTTGAAGGCTGGCGTATTGATGCAGATTAAGATCTATGTCGCTGAGATGCGTAAGATTAGCGTTGGTGACAAGATTGCTGGTCGTCACGGTAACAAAGGTGTGGTTTCCCGTATTCTGCCAGTCGAGGATATGCCCTACATGGAAGACGGTACCCCGATTGATGTTCTACTCAGTCCAATGGGTGTGCCAAGCCGTATGAACCTTGGTCAATTATTTGAGGTCCATCTTGGTATGGCCGCACGTGCCCTCGGCTATACGGTAGCTACTCCGCCTTTCAACGGTGTTGGCGACGAAACCATTTCTGAGGAACTTGAGAAGGCTGGCTTTGCCCGTGATGGTCGCGTCCAGCTTTACGACGGTTTGACTGGTGAGCCATTCAATGAGCGTACCTCAGTTGGCGTTATGCATATGCTGAAGCTTCATCATATGGTTGAAGATAAAATCCACGCTCGATCCACTGGTCCGTATACTGCTGTTACCCAGCAACCACTTGGTGGTAAGGCACAGAATGGTGGTCAACGGTTCGGGGAAATGGAGGTCTGGGCACTCGAAGCTTATGGTGCCGCCACAGCACTCCAAGAGATGCTTACTATTAAATCCGATGATGTTTATGGTCGTGCTAAAGCTTACGAAAGTATCATCAAATGCGAACCGATTGAAGGACCTAAACTGCCAGAAGGCTTCAATGTTTTAGTCAAAGAGTTTCAAGGGCTTGGTCTCAAGGTTGATTTGCTTGATCATGGTGAGTCGACTGATGCTAGCGAAGTTATCGAGAAAACCTCTCGAGAAATTGAAAAATCGCATGACGATCGTCTAATTTACGCAAAGCACAATAATCAAAAAATTGAAGACACTCTTGTCGACCTCGACACCGAAGAGACTAAAGAGATGTTGGATGATGAGGGGATAGAAATAACAGAGGTCGAAGACTTTGAAGATGCCGGCAATAATGAAGATAACGCCAATCTTAATAGTGACGATCTCGGAGAGGAGTTGTAATATGGCCTGGATGGATAACTTTATCAGTGCCAACGACTTTGATTCAATTCGCCTAAGTGTAGCCAGTAAAGAAGATATTCTAAACTGGAGTTATGGCGAGGTTTTGAAGCCGGAAACCATTAACTATCGCACCCAAAAGCCAGAACGCGATGGCTTGTTCTGCGAGCGTATTTTTGGCCCAGTAAAAGATATCAACCCGCATGATTCTAAGCTTAAAGGTGTTCGCTCTAGGGAAGCAGCCGTTGATAAAGAAGGGAACCTCGTTACGAAGAGTATTTCTCGTCGTGAGCGTATGGGGCATATCTCT
This sequence comes from uncultured Candidatus Saccharibacteria bacterium, assembly GCA_947425245.1. GTDB lineage: Bacteria > Patescibacteriota > Saccharimonadia > Saccharimonadales > Saccharimonadaceae > Nanosyncoccus. The sequence continues at coordinate 11,619 of CANDYU010000016.1, read as the reverse complement.
CTTGCTGCACCAGTCGCTCATATCTGGTTCATGCGTGGTACTCCGAGTGCTCTAAGTGTTTTACTGAATCTTACTGTTAAAAACATCGAAAAAGTCGTCTATTTTGCTTCTTATCTTATCATAGACGCCAAGGCTGAAGAAATTACTCAAGTTCTCACCGATCTTGAGAATAATACATCTGCTGCTCGTGATGCTATTAAGATTCGCTACGAGAAAGCCGCTACGGAACCAAACGCAAATGTTGCAACCTTGGCTGATGAGCAGGCTAAAGAATCTGAAGAGCTTGAAACGGATTATCTTGCTCGCAAGAATATCTTGGAAAAAATGCAAAAGGGTGCGGTCATTAGTGAGCAAGAATACCGTAATCTACCAGAAGAATATGAGAATCTTATTGAAGTCGAGATGGGTGCAGTTGCCATCAAGAAGCTTTTAGATGAAATCGATCTCAAGACGATGATCTCCGAGTTGCGTGAAGAGGCTGAGACTTCTAAGGGCCAAAAGCAGAAACGCGTCATGAAACGACTCAAGGTAGTTGAGGGCATGGAAGCTGCCGGCATCAAACCAGCTGATCTCGTTTTGACTGTTATTCCTGTTATTCCGCCGGACCTTCGTCCAATGATTGCACTACCTGGCGGTCGCTTTGCTACTTCCGACTTAAACGATTTATATCGACGTGTTATTAACCGCAACAACCGTCTTCGTAAGCTCCTAGAGCTTAATGCTCCAGCTGTGATTTGCCACAATGAGATGCGCATGTTGCAAGAAGCGGTTGATGCCCTCATTGACAACTCCGCCGTTCATGGTAGCCGCAGTGCTAACGCACAAAATGGTCGCCGTAAGCTTAAAAGTATCTCCGATCTACTTAAAGGTAAACAAGGTCGTTTTCGTCAAAACCTACTCGGTAAGCGTGTTGATTACTCCGGTCGTTCAGTTATTGTTGTCGGTCCGGAACTCAAACTTAACGAATGCGGTTTACCAAAACAGATGGCGCTTGAGCTCTTCAAGCCGTTCGTAATCTCTTGGCTCATGACTAACGAACACGCCGCAAATATCCGTTCTGCCACCCGCATGATTGAAGCTGGCGATGCTGTAGTCTGGGATGGATTGGATGAATGCATTAAGGGAAAGTATGTTTTACTTAACCGTGCACCAAGCTTGCACAGGTTATCAGTTCAGGCCTTCCAGCCTAAGCTAATCGATGGTAAAGCCATTCAGCTTCATCCGCTCGTTGCCTCCGGTTTCAACGCCGATTACGATGGTGACCAGATGGCTGTTCATCTTCCGTTGTCTGATGCTGCCCAAGCTGAAGCTCGTGAGCTTATGTCGGCTGGCAAAAACCTCTTGAAGCCAGCCGACGGTGCTCCAGTGCTTGCTATTTACCAGGATGTGGTTCTTGGCATTTATTACCTGACGTACGATAAGCCTGGTACGGATACAAAGAATATTAAGCCGTTTAGCTCAGTTTATGAAGCAGAAATGGCTTATGATCAAGGTTTGATTGCTCTTCAAACTCCAATTCGCGTCTTTGCTAAGGGCGAAATCCGCAATACTACTCTCGGCCGAGTTATCTTTAATGAAGTGTTGCCAAAAGATTATCCATACGATAACTCTGTCCAAACTAGCAAGCAGCTCAAACATGTTATGGCTGAGATCTTTGATGAATTTGGTGCCGAAACTATGGTGAAGACTGCCGATGCTGTCAAGAATCTAGCTTTCGAGTATGAAACAGTTGCTTCTGTTTCGACTGCTAAGGACGACTATCCTACTTATCCAGAAATCGACGACTTTATCGCCGAAGGTGACGGAAAAACGGCTCTTATTCAGGAACAGTTTGATCAGGGTTTGGTTACCGAAGAGGAACGCTACAATCTTACAGTTGCTAACTGGCGTGACATTGACAAGAAGATCTCTGACTTTCTCAAGAGTAAACTTGCTGACATGGATACCGATATTGCCGTTATGGTGAACTCTGGTGCTCGTGGTAGCGTCTCAAATATTAAACTCGCTTCCGCCGAGATTGGCATCATGGTCGATATTAACAACAACGAGATTGAGCTTCCAGTTAAGAGTAGTTACAAGAAAGGCCTTAATACCCTTGAATCATTCATTGCTACCCGTGGTGCTCGCCAAGGCCAGGTCTCAACCGCTTTACGTACCGCTGACTCTGGTTATCTAACTCGACGCCTGGTAGATGTGGCCCAAGATGTCTTTACTACTGATGACGAAGCCCCTGATCCTGGATTCGAAGTCTTTAAGAAAGAGTCTGAATACACCGGTATTAACTTCGCCGCTCGTATTGCTGGACGTTATACTGCCGAGCCGGTTCCAGGTTATGTTGATACTGACCAACTCATTAGCCCCGAAATTGCTGAGCAAATCGCTGCTGATGATGAAATTGAGAGTATTAAAATTCAATCCGTATTGACAACCACGGCAATCAGCGGTGTACCACGCAAGGCTTATGGTGTCGACATGTCAACACGAGCTCTCGTTGCCGCCCATCAGCCAGTTGGCGTCATTGCTGCTCAGTCGCTTGGTGAGCCAGGTACCCAGCTTACACTCGATACAAAGCACGGTTCTGGCGTTGCTGGTTCTGGTGCAATTGCTCGCGGTCTTCCTCGTGTGGAAGAGCTACTTGAGGCTCGCTCTCCAAAAGGTCAAGCCTATGTTACTCCGGTCGCTGGTATCGTTGAGCTCTGGGAAGATAATAATAAATATACTATTCAAGTCACTCCAGAAGCAGGCGATACTACCAGTCTGGCACTCGAAGGTCGCAAGCCAACCATCAAAGATGGGGCTAGTGTCAAGGCTGGTGATGTACTTGCTGATCGCGGATCTGGTAAAGAGCCAATTATTTCACCAGTTGATGGTAACGCTCAGCTCACCGACGATGCAATTATTGTTGTCGCTGAGGCTGGCGGTGCAGTCCGACTAGAGATTCCTGGCGATGCTGAAGTAATCGTTCGCTCTGGTGATCGCCTTGATGCTGGCGATCGTCTCACGGCTGGCTCCTTGAACCTCCAGGACCTCTTGAAATATAAAGGGGCCGAAGAGACCGCTCGCTATATCATGAATGATGTAATTGCCGTGTATGCCGCCCAAGGTCATGAGATTTCCGCAAAGCACCTTGAGATTATCGTTCGCCAAATGTTTAGTCGCGTCATGATTGACGAAGCTGGTGATTCTAGCTTTGTCTCCGGTGACATTGTTTCTAAGGCTGCGATTATTGCCGAGAATAAACAGCTCGAAGCAGCCGGCCGCGAACCTGCTACCTATGAGAATCTCCTGTTAGGTATTACTAAGGTCTCAATCTGGTCCGACTCGTTCTTATCTGCCGCATCCTTCCAAGATACCACTCGCGTCTTGATTAATGCTGCTATCAATGGACGTGTGGATCGCTTGAATGGCTTGAAAGAGAACGTTATCATCGGCCGCAAGATTCCGGTTGGTACTGGTGTTGTGCCGCTAGCCGTTGCAGACGAGGAAGAGTCCAAGGCAATTCTCAAAGATGAAGATCTAGCTAGTAGTCCATCCGCTGAAGACATTGCTAGCATGTAATTAGGCGATGTTACTATAGTCAAGCCACTCCGCTAAGGGGTGGTTTTGGCTAATACGGATAGCAAACGAAGAGTAGTAAGTTGCTTTTCTTAAGACTAAACCCCAAGCGAAGCAAAACTCGACTATCTCATTACCACTGCTGACGTTGTTATTTCCACTGACGGTAAGACTTGGGAAATCCGTTCTGGCCGGAAAAATGTAGTATAATGGTTTCATGAAAGTTAATCAGGACACAATTAAGTACTTAGCGAGTTTATCAAATTTTGCCCTTACAGATTCTGAAGCCGATCGTCTTGAGTCTGATTTAGGTGAAATCATTAAATATATTTCCCAGCTTGATGAACTTGATACTGATGGAGTCGAACCGACTTACCAAGTATTCGAGATGGAAAATGTCTGGCGGCCTGATGAGATTTCTGAGCAAGATGCGGCTCCGGACGCCTTGCTTTCTCTCACTAAAACAACTCAGGACCATCAAATAAAGGTTCCTCAAGTATTGTAAAGGAGTTCCATGAAAACTGCGAGCAAGGAAATTAGTGCGGTAAGTCTAGTCGAGGAAGCCTTGGAAAAGGCTCATCGCTACCAAAAGGAATACCAACCATTTACCTGGATTAATGACCATGCCATCGAACAGGCTAGAGAGATCGATAATCGAATCGCGAAAGGTGAAAATGTTGGTCGCTTAGCCGGTGTACCATACGCCCTTAAGGACAACTTTCTTAGTTCACAAGGCGAGACCACTGCTTCAGCCCACATCTTAGAATCCTTTACTAGCCCAGTGACCGCAACAGCTGTCGCAAAACTTGAGTCCGAAGGTGCCATCATGATTGGCCGCACGAACCTTGATGCTTTTGCCCATGGTTCCAGTACTGAAAACAGTTATTATGGCCCAACCAAAAACTCGAAAGACACTGAATGTGTTGCTGGTGGTAGTTCTGGTGGCTCAGCTGTGGCAGTAGCTCTTGATATAGTTGAATTTGCCACCGGCACGGACACTGGCGGGTCGATTCGTCAACCAGCTAGTTTTAACGGCGTTTTTGGCCTAAAGCCTACTTACGGTGCAATTTCTCGGTATGGTGTAGTCGCTATGGCTTCTAGCACTGATTGCGTTGGTTTTTTTACTAAAACCGCCGCTGACCTGAATCTATTAATGGAAGTCTGTTCTGGACAAGATGCAAAGGATCTCACCACTCTACCGGATTACTACGCTACTAGTCCAGTCAAATCAGGATCGAAAAAAATCGGTATCATTAAGGACTTTGATAATGATGCTATCGATTCGGAAATTCGTACTGCCATGAAGACCGAGATAATTGCCTTAGAAAAAGCTGGACATGAAATCGTTTTGCTCGATATGCCAGCCTTAAAATATGCTTTAGCTGCTTACTATATCATTGTTCCGGCCGAAGTGGCTAGCAATCTCTCGCGTCATGATGGTATTCGTTATGGTTTTCGCAGTAATAGTTCCAGTAGTCTCGGTGAACTTTATCAAAACACTCGCAATGAAGGCTTTATGCCTGAGAACAAACGTCGCATCATGATTGGCAACTTCGTTCTTTCCAGCGGCTTCTATGACGCTTACTATCTTAAGGCCGCTAAAGCTCGAACGCTCATTATCGAAGAGTATCAAAAAGCCTTTAGTATGTGTGATTTTATTCTTGCTCCAGTTAGTCCCAACCCGGCCTTCAAGCTAGGAGAAAAAGTTAATGATCCCGTCTCGATGTATCTAGAAGATGTGATGTCGGTACCGCTTAACCTCGCTGGCTTACCTGGATTAGCCATTCCTGTTGGTAAGAACGCCCAAGGTCTTGATTTAGGATTACAACTCGTAGGCCCACGACGTAGTGACCGTGCACTAATTGGCTTTGCCGAGGAGCTCGAAACTATTAATCAGCAGGAGAAAGCCTAATGTTTAGCTCTTCGTTAATATTCCTAGTAATCGCCATTATAGCAGTCGGCATCTTAGCTCTGGTTGCGATGACTCTAACTGGAAAACACAGTCATACCTTTGATGTCGAAGAATATCAAACCAAATGGTTGAAGATTGAGAATAGCCTCACTCGCGATAATCCGCAATCTTACAGCAACGCAGTGATTAATGCCGATAAACTCCTTGACCGTGCCCTAAATGAAATGGGGCTACCGGGAAAAACCATGGGCGAAAGGCTTAAGCGGGTAACCGACCGCTTCGAAAAGCCGAACGCAGTTTGGTCGGCTCATAAGCTTCGAAACCAAATTGCTCACGAAGACGACTTTTATGTTGAATACAACCAAGCCAGCCGAGCCTTAGCTGCTTTTCGTCAAGCACTAAAAGATTTAGGAGCCATTTAATGAAGAACTATATTCCTACTATTGGTATTGAATGCCATGTCCAACTTTGTACAAAGACCAAACTTTTCTCCGAGGTTGATAATGATGCCCGAGGAAAGGAACCTAATAGCTGTCTCTCGCCAGTCGACTATGCTTTGCCGGGCATGCTTCCTAGACTTAACGAAGAAGCCGTTAAGCTAGCCGTTCGTGCTGGCCTCGCTCTTAATTCCGAGATTAATCTCGAAAGTCGTTTTGATCGTAAACACTATTTTTATCCCGACTTGCCTAAAGGGTATCAAATTACCCAAATGTTCTATCCTATTATTGGAGCTGGATATGTCGAGTTACCAGACGGAACCAAGGTTCGCATTGAGCATGCTCATCTCGAAGAGGACGCCGGAAAGCTCTGTCACGATAATGGTTACAGCCTAGTTGATCTCAACCGTGCCGGAACGCCTTTGGTTGAAATTGTTTCTATGCCCGACATTCATTCCGCGGTTCATGCTCGTGACTACGCTAAAGAACTTTGGCGTCTTATGACTCACGCTAACGTTACTTATGGCGACTTATATAATGGCAATATGCGTTTTGATGTTAATATTAGTATCGCTGAAGAGGGAAGTAAAGAACTTGGTACTCGTGCTGAGGTAAAAAATCTTAATTCATTCCGTAGTGTTGAACGCGCTGTTGAGTATGAGATCAAACGACAGGCCAAGCTTTTAGAGAAAGGGGAACAAGTTGTACAGGAAACTCGCGGTTGGAATGATGCGACCGGTGAGACTACGGCCCAACGCAGCAAGGAAGCAGCTGCCGACTATCGCTATATGCCAGAACCCGATATTCCGCCCCTTAATCTTACCGCGGAGTTCGTGGAAGCAGAGCGGGCAAAGATGTCAATCTCCGTTGCCGTGCAGCGATCTTGGCTCAATCGTATGTTGCCAGTCTCAATTACGGAGATTTTGCTTGATTATCCGAAGCTTACGCAAAAACTTACTAGTGTTTACAAAACCTTAGCTCAAAATGGTGACTCAACCGTGGATATTATTGTAACAGCTTCAGATGAACAATTCTCTAAGCTTGGTCCTCAGCTCAAGAAAATTGCCAACTGGTTCTCCAGTGTCTTACTGGCCGAAGAGAATACTAGCTTGCTTAATGATGAGTTGCCAAGTGATAAGCAACTGATTGATCTTGTGTCTATGACCGACAAGAATGAGTTGTCGAGCACTGGGGCAAAAGAAGTTTTCTTAAAGTTCTTCGATCCTGAGATGCACTACAAAGATACTTTAACGATTGCTAAGGAGCTAGGCGTAGTTCAGGAAAATGACCTCGGTGCTTTGGAAGCGGTTGTTGATGTTGTTTTAGCGAAACCGGAAACTCAAAAAGCCCAAGAAGATTTTAAGGCTGGACAAGAAAAAGTTCTTGGCTTCTTGGTTGGCCAGGTAATGAAAGAATCAAAAGGCAAGGCAAACCCTTCATCTGTTCAAGAAATCTTGAGAGCAAAACTACAACAATGAGGAGTCTAACATAGGCCGACTGGCTAATTCTTCGCCAGAATTAGTTCAAAGCGGTTATGCTAAAAACAGTAGTCCAAAAGTCGCTTTATCGGTTAGCGAAGCTCAAGATTGGTTCGCCAATCATGTCACTCTGTATGGTAAACCTTATACACTTGATCGAGACCAAGTTATTGCCGCTATAGATAATCATCTGAATACCCTAGTGACAGCTCGAGCTGGTTCAGGCAAAACTCGTGTCATTGTGGCAAAAGTCGCTTATCTTGTCGCACATGGTCTTACTAGTCTCGACCAGATTGCCGTTTTTATGTTTAATCGTACGGCTGCGGCCGAAGTAAACGAGCGACTCTCCGCAATCGAAGTTAATGGACATAAACTTACCGATATTAATGTGTTCGGCTTATCGAAAAGACTTTCCAACCCTAAAACATCCACAGTCTGCATCGCCTCTACCTTCCACAAGTTCGCTCTAGATATGATTAAGTTGTCGGGTCAAAAGCCGCAAATGATCACTGAAGAAGAACAAAACAAAATCATTGAGCAATCTTTGCAGAAATATCTTAAACAGCTTTCTCGTAAAATGCCTACTCGAGAATACCAAGAGCTTCGTGGTCTAGTTGGCGGATTTATCACTCGTGCAAGTCAAAAATATCCTGGAACCCAACATTTTCCAGACCTAGAACGAGATGTGAAAAAGTATTGTCAAAAATACCAAGGCAATTCTGATTACTCTAAAAACATTTTTCTTCATCAAATCGCACTTCGAACCTACCAAGACTATTTATCAACACTTAAGTCTCCTAAGATTGATTTTAATCTTCTTATGTCATCCGCTACGGAGCTATTGGACTCTGCATCATGTCCCGCCATTGTCGATCGTATTGCCCCGCTTAGGTATCTTATGATTGACGAATATCAGGATTTCTCCTATTTATTTTATGCTCTCACTAACGCCATTCGTCGAATTGCTACTGGTGCACATTTATTTGCAGTCGGTGATGACTGGCAAGCCATCAATCGTTTCGCCGGTTCAGATGTCGACTATTTTCTCAAGTTTGCAAATTATTTCAGTCGGGATGTACAAAACATTCCCCTCGCTACAAACTATCGCAGTTGCCGCAAAATTGTCGAATATGCAAACCGCTTCATGCTTAGTAGCTATGATCCTCACGCTCTCCCAGCCGTTGCCTTCAATCGTAAGCCTGGTAAAATCCGCCTTCTATCTCAAAAGAAAGTCAAATTTAAGCTAGACGACCTTGACGAGGATGCTCTTGCTGACGGTAGGTATATTTTGGCTTTACAAGAAGCTATTGAAGCTTCCCATCATATTCCTCTGAGACTTAGAAAACTTCCCCCTAATAAACTTATTCCGATAGCAAAACTTCTTAAAACGACCCTAAGAATCCTTAGTAAACACCCTTGTACTGATACTATGTTACTCCATCGTCACAACTTTCTTTCTCATGAAAGTTTTCCTCTCGACATCTTCTTTAAAGCATTAAGAAACCTTGTCATCGCTGAAAACCTGTTTTCGTCGACCAATTATGATATTCTTCTTCGTTGCATGACCATGCACAAATCTAAAGGTCTTGAGGCAGAAATTGTCATCCTGCTAGAAATGAATCGCGAACTGATTCGCTCTCATCATCCCCATGCTACGATTTTTGAACTTTTTGGAGATACTTTAGCCGCCGAAAAGGCCGATCAAGAACGACTAATCTATGTCGCCTTAACACGGGCTAAGAAAAGATTATACATAGTCAGCAATGACAAAAATCCCCTCTAAAACCTACTACCAAAAAGCTCCATTTTATGATAGAATCAAGAAAAGTCTATTTTTAACGCATTATAATATGTTGATTCATTGTGCGTTAGGCTATTTGGGAAACAAATGTAAAAAGGAAACCGTATGGCAAACGAAGTTAAAGACCTATCAAAACTCCGCAATATCGGCATTATTGCCCATATCGACGCGGGTAAGACTACTACTACAGAGGCTATCCTCTATCGTACTGGTCTTAAACATAAAATCGATCTCGTCAAAGGTGGCACTGGTGGTGCTACTACCGACTGGATGGAACAGGAAAAAGAGCGTGGTATTACCATTACTTCCGCTGCTGTGACTGCCTACTGGAAAGGACACAAGATTAATATCATCGATACCCCGGGCCATATCGACTTTACCGCCGAAGTCGAACGTTCGCTGCGCGTTCTTGATGGTGCCGTTGTGGTTTTCGATGGTAAGATGGGTGTCGAGGCTCAATCCGAAACCGTTTGGCGTCAAGCGACAAAATATGGCGTTCCCCGTATTTGTTTCGTGAATAAAATTAACCAAATTGGTGGCGATTTCTACAAATCTCTTGACAGTATTCATAAGCGTTTGTCGAAAAATGCCGTTGCCATTCATTTGCCAATCGGTTTTGAAAAAGACATTTGTGGAGTTGTCGATCTGGTCGACATGAAAGCTTACACTTATAAAGATTATGCCGATCGTGAACTTACCGTGGGTGAAATCCCTGCAGACATGCTCGAAAAGGCCAAGAACGCTCGTAGTCTTCTTATTGAAGAAGCCGTCCAAGCCGACGAAACTCTTATGGAAAAGTTCTTCAATCAAGGCGAAGAGGCTATTTCAGAGGTTGAATTAAAGGCGGCTCTTCGTAAGCGTATTCTTGACGGTGATTTTTTCCTGGTTACCGGTGGTGATGGTCGTGGCGTCATCGTCGAAAAGGTCCTTGACCTTGTTGCCGATTATCTTCCGTCGCCGCTCGATCGTGATCAAGGACAAACCGTTGGTATTGATCCAAAAACTGGCGACCAAGTCGTTCGCAAAGCTGACGACCATGAACCGCTTACCGCACTTGCCTTTAAAATTGCGACCGACCCATTTGTTGGTAAGCTAATTTTCGTTCGCGTCTACGCTGGGAAAATGACATCAGGCAGTACCGTGCTGAACGCCACTACTGGCAACAAGGAGCGTATTGGTCGTCTCGTGCGTATGTTCGCCGACAAGCGTGAGGAAATCTCTGAAATTACCGCTGGCGATATTGCTGCTGTGGTTGGTATGAAAGAAGTTACTACTGGTACAACCATTTGTGACCCATCGCATCCGATTCATCTTGAAGATATCACCTTCCCAGATCCACCTGTATCCATCGCTATCGAGCCAAAGACCAAGTCCGATCAGGAAAAAATGGGTCTTGGTTTACAGAAACTTGTCGAAGAGGATCCAACTTTGCGTGTTCACACCGACGAGGAAACCGGGCAAACCATTATCTCTGGCATGGGTGAGCTTCACCTTGAAATCGCTATCGACCGCCTCCAAAAAGAACATGGCGTCGAAGCCAACACCGGTGCCCCACAAGTTGCTTATCGTGAAACTATTCGCGATACTGCTGAAGCACAGGGTAAGCATGTTAAGCAGTCTGGTGGTCGTGGTCAATATGGTGATGTTTGGATTAAGTTCGAGCCAAACGAATCCGGTAAGGGCTTCGAGTTTATTGACATGATTAAGGGCGGCGTTGTCCCTCAGGAATATCGCAAGCCAGTTCAACAGGGTGTTGAGGAAACCTTAAACGGTGGCGTCATTGCCGGTTATCCAGTAGTCGATGTTAAAGCTACACTTTATGACGGTAGTTACCATGATGTCGACTCGTCCGAGCTTGCCTTCAAGCTTGCCGGTTCGCTCGCTACTCGTGCCGGTATTCAGAAAGCTAAACCAGTCTTGCTCGAGCCAGTTATGAAACTCGAGGTTACCACCCCGGAAGAGTTCATGGGCGACGTCATTGGCGATGTTAATTCTCGTCGTGGACGCATCGATTCCATGGAAGATCTTAGTGGCGGAGCAAAACTCATCAAGGCTTTCTGTCCACTGGCTAACCTCTTTGGTTACACTTCTGATCTTCGTTCAATGTCTCAAGGTCGTGCTGCTAGTACTATGGAACTCTTCGCTTACGAAGAAGTACCACCAAATGTTGCCGCCGAGATCATTGAAAAGAGGAACACGAAGTAAGAGAATTGAATTACTTGGCAAAATAGCCCCGCAAGGGGTTATTTTGTTGACCGAAATATTGTTATGGGTGTCAAGACTTGATCATACCTTAAAGACTATAAACTTGGAAATTCATTTCTTAAAATTATGAAAATGCTTTCAGTAATCTTACACTAATTTGAGAGGCATTGAAAAGATTCTTTTCTGCCTTAACTATATTCTAGGTCGTTTTGCTAAGACTATTTCTTATTG
>CANDYU010000015.1 GCA_947425245.1 uncultured Candidatus Saccharibacteria bacterium | reverse complement strand
ACTTCGTCCGTAGCGGGGATATCGCCCTGCATGCGGGTATACTAGGCTTCGTTGGTAATGACGGTTTCAGCTGGTCGCTAACTACCGCGACCACGAATAATCTGAATGCCTATCGCCTCGATATTGCAGTCACCGGTCTTAATGCCTCTTTCGGCCCCGGCTCACGATGGTACGGTTACCCCATCCGTTGTCTGGCGTACTAGGTTAGATAAGAGTATGGATAGCAACAATAACATTCAATTCTCAAGGTCATATTCCATAGCTCGTCCTTGCTCCGTTATGTTATAATATAAGCATGTTACTAAATGCTTCTCGTTTGCTAAAATATCCCGTCCTTAGCCTTCATATAGGTGGCAGAATTGCTGAAATTACTGAACTTGTCGTAGACCCTAATAATCTTGAAATTATTGCTTGTCGCGTTGATGGGGCTCTAGTCGGTCAGGAATTTGGCGATATTTTGCCAGTTAATAGCATACGTGAGTTCTCTCAGCTAGGCATTATTATCGATTCGGCCGATGATTTAGTTGAGTCGGGCGAGATTCTCCGCATCAAAAAAATCCTTGATTTAAACTTTAGTCTTCTTGGTCTCAAAATTGTCACTAGATCCAACACTAAAGTTGGCAAAGTAGTCGATTTTACTTTAGATTCGGATGATTGGACAGTTAGACAAGTAGTTGCCGAACGACCTTTCCTAAAATCTTTTTTCGACCCAGAACTCATTATCTCGCACGAACATATCGTGGAAGTTGATGATTTTCGCATTGTAATTGATGACGATAAAGACCAAAAGCCCCAACCTGAGCCGGTCTCAAAGCCCACCACTAACTTCGTCAATCCCTTCCGTAACCAGGATTTAACCCCCGAACCAACCCATAGCACTAACCACGACCTTGATTAATTCCAGATAAGATTAATCAGTCACGCATTAGCTTCTACATACCCTCACTGTTTTTCGCCGACTCGACTGCGTCCTTGGCTTTTTGGAAATTAAACCCCTGTCTCACTAGATATCCCACCAACTGAAAATCATTATATTTTTTACGTTTTTTTGCAATAACTTTCAGAATCTCCTCGTCCTCATCTCGCGGAATCTTTTCTAGTGCGGCAGCTATCATCTCGGGCTCTACTCCCTTATTATGCAGCTCTAATCGCAAACGTTTATGGCTAATACCCTTGCGTACATATCGATTCTCAACATAAAACTCGGCAAACTTCTGATCATTTAAATACTTTTTCTCAATCAATCTCTCAACTACCAGCTGCATTATATCGTCCTCAAACTCAGCGAGAGGCTTCTTTTCCTCTTTAGCCCGTTGCCGATTAAGCTGTTTTCTTTTGAACTGCCTTCGTTTGAGGTAATCCTTCGTTTCCCGAATCGAATGTGGACGGGTGAGTACCCACTCTAGGGTTCTTTGATATATTTTTCCAAACTCCGACGCCTTTTTTAGCTCAATCAGTTTTTCCGGCGTCACCCTCGCCTTCGCCTTTAGCCCAAACTCAATCACCTGAGTTACATCCAAAGAAAAGGCAAAATGTCCATCTAAAAAAATGTTCACCCGGTTTGGGTCACGCACCCCGGGCGTCATCTTTGTTACGGTATAATAATCGCCCGCTTCCTCTAGCTCTAGCCAATCTTGATCTACTGGGCCAGAAATTTCCGTCTCTGACCCGTAAATCATCTCAGCTTCACGCCGTCTCTGTGCTGCTGCTAGTTTATCTTCTGCATTAAACGATTCAATCTTCAACATAACCCCACCCTATTTTGGTTAGAAAATCTCCGCCTCGCCCGCTTCATTTTCTTCTGAAGCACCACCATCTTCCTTCGCACTCCCTTCATTTTCTCCCGGGATTAAGTTCGACGCAATCCGCACTTTTTGATCAATCTCGTTTAGGAGCTCCTCATTTTCTTTTAATAACTTCTTTGCCGCTTCGCGTCCCTGCGCAATAGTTTCCCCTTTATACTTCAAGAAAGCTCCCGCTTTATCGATTATTCCTTTTTGCACAGCTAAATCCAGTACATCCCCCACCTTACTAATCCCTTCATTGTACATAATATCAAACTCTGCCGTCCGGAATGGTGCTGCAATCTTATTTTTCACAATCTTTACCTTCGTACGGTTACCTGAAACATTGTCCCCCTCTTTAATCTGTCCTACCCTGCGAATATCCATCCGTACCGACGCATAAAACTTCAAAGCATTTCCGCCTGTTGTTGTCTCTGGATTTCCGAACATCACCCCAATCTTCATCCTGATTTGATTAATAAAGATAACTGTCGCCTTACTTTTAGAAATAATGCCTGTCAACTTCCTCATTGCCTGCGACATCAATCTTGCCTGTAGCCCCATCTGCGCATCACCCATATCTCCATCAATCTCCGCCTGAGGAACTAAGGCCGCCACTGAATCCACCACAATTAAATCTACTGCCCCACTCCGTACCAGTGTTTCACAAATCTCTAACGCCTGCTCACCGTTGTCTGGCTGTGAGATAAATAAGTTATCCGTATCCACCCCAATCTTCTTTGCGTAGGCCGGATCTAGTGCGTGCTCAGCATCAATAAAAGCCGCCTGACCTCCCTGCTTCTGGATCTCCGCAATTGCGTGTAGAGCCAAGGTCGTTTTACCCGAAGACTCTGGACCATAAATCTCAATAATTCGTCCTTTTGGATAGCCGCCACCCAGTGCCAAGTCGAGCGACAGCGACCCTGACGGCAACAATTCCACATCAATTTTCTGCGTCTCGCCCAACTTCATAATTGAGCCATCCCCAAACTGCTTCGTAATCTGTGCAATCGCTAAATCAAGTGCCTGTTTCTTTCCTGATTCTTCTGTTCCGCTATCTGCTTTTGTTGCCTTTTTCGCCATATTACCTTCCTTTAATACTTATATTATATATCATCTGTCAAATCTTTCATATTCACCTAAGCGGTACCTAACTTATATGTAAATATGTCTGACGCCATCATATAACAAATTTTTCTTTTCTTACAACCACTAGCGTTTAAAATTGTCAAAACTTCCATCACTTGCACTTTTTTACCAAAGCTTCACGCTGAGCCTTTTTCGCCTCACCCTTCAATTGTTGACAGCGTGCAATATCATATTTACAATCTTTCGGATCCTTCTGGTATTCAGCCAGTGCCGCTTCATATAGCTCAATCGCCTTCTCGTAATTGAGAGCGTCCATCATCATCCGGCCTTGTCCCATCAATCTATTCCCCTTCTTCCGCGGATTATTTGTTCCCGCAAAATCCCTTAACCGGTCCACCTCAGAAAAAGCTGCCAAACTCTTGTAGGTGTCCTCTTTTGCGACGTAAAAACTTCCCAAACCCTCATAAAAATCCGCATTTTTATCAATTGCTTCCATTAATATATCGCGATAATATTGCTTTGCTTGATTATAATTATATTCAGCATCTTTCCATTTCTTTAGCTCCCAGCAACACCTTCCAGCCAATTTATATTTCTCCGCCAGAATCGGTGCAGCATGCTCCACCGTTAGCCAGTAGCTTATCAGCCGTCGCAAAATCTCCAGAGCATGCCCATAGTCACATTCGACAGCATTCCCGTAAAACTCTGCCTGAAACAGGCTTTCTAGCTCTCGAATCGCAAAACGTGGCGTAAAACGAACTATTAAATCTCGCTCTTTTGTTCGCACTGTTGCTAAGAAATACTTCTCCGTCCGATTCCAATGAATAGCCCGGTTCGGCTTTGTCTTGTCTGCCATGATTTTTATAAGTTTCTCTTTAACTTCTGGTTCCAGCTCGCTCATCAACTTCTCAGCCGACTCGCCAAAAAACACTTCCGAATTATCATAAACATTCGGCGATTCAATCAGCATCATGGTCAGAAAATCACTCATTCTTAACTTCGTCGGCTCAAAAACTAAGCTTACCAGCTCGCCATCTTTCTCCTCCGGCAACTCGTCAAACAATAAAATCGGATCATCCTTATCATAGTCGTCCTTCAAGATGGCTACCAGATGCTGATAACTCTTACCAATAATCAAAATCTCCCGGCTCTCGCCCTCCACCTTTGCGATATCGGGGTCAATTTTATCCGACAGAAAAAGTATACTCTCTCCATCATTAACGTTAAAGAACGCATACTCTGCTAAGAACTTCTTTAGCATGCTTGGCAATTTCAAGTTCCGCTTTCGCTCGTTCTTGATGAAGTCTCCCTCAAACTCCCCTAGCTTCTCGCCGTCATAAAAATATCCCAGAGCCTCAAAAGGTTCAATCTCAAAATCAAAATCCATGTCTCCTCCATGCTCACTCATCTTAAATCCCAGTCAGTGGCTTTATATCCGCCCCTAATTTATTCAACCTTTCTGCGAAGTCCTGATAGCCACGATTAATCGAATAAATATTCCTCAAGATTGAAGTCCCCGGTGCCGCTAACATTGCAATTAGTACTACTACTGCCGGCCTTAATGCTGGCGGAGCCACCAGTTCCGCTGCTCGCCAGTTCGTTGGACCTTCAACATAAACCCTATGTGCGTCTAACAACTCCACTCGTGCATTCAAGTTCTCCAAATACGTCGTATATACTGCCCGATTCTCAAACACCCAGTCGTGAATTAGCGTTCGCCCCTTCGCTGTCGCCGCAATTACCGAGAAAAACGGCAAATTATCAATGTTTAGACCAGGGAACGGCATTGGTGCAATTTTATCCGTCGGTGCCATCAACTCAGATTTCCGAATTTTCAAATCCACCAGCCGCGTTCGTCCATTTTCACTGTAATACTCTGGCGATCGCTCAATATTCGCTCCCATGCTTTTTAGGATCTCTAGCTCAATCTCCAAAAACTCAATTGGTACTCTACGTAGCGTCAAGTTCGATTTTGTCACCAAAGCCACCGCAATAAACGACATAGTCTCAATCGGATCTTCCGCCGGTGCGTATTCAACCTCCGCATTAATCTCTGCCATCCCCTGCACTCGCAAAGTCGTCGAGCCGATCCCTCTAATCCTCACGCCAAGCTCCTCCAAAAAGAAGCACAAATCCTGCACCATATAGTTCGACGAAGCCCCCACGATCGTCGTCTCTCCTGGATATAGGGCCGCCGCCATTAAAACATTCTCCGTCACCGTATCTCCCCGCTCAATTAATACGATTCGCTTTGGCGGAAATGGTGCACCCACCTGGTCAATATAGGGCATTTCCTTCTGCTTTCGTGGCCCAGCCTTTTCCGCCTCCACCGTAGCCTCATAAAATCCACTACAAGCCGTCGCATCCACCTTTAAACCAAACTCTGACAAAGCTCTAAGATGCGGTTCAATCGTCCGTGTTCCTAACGTACATCCACCTGCGTACGGTAGACGAAACTTCTTAAACTTATGCAAAAGTGGCCCCATAAACATTAAGATCGACCGAGTTTTTCGTGCCGCCTCGACATCAATATTCCCCATCTCTAATTCGTCTGGTGATATAATTTCTAAATCTTTATTATCATTAATCCAGCGACATTTTACCCCCAACGATTCCAGAACTTCAATAATCCGAAATACTTCCTCAATTCGTGCCACATGCTTTAGCCTCGTCGTCCCTGAGTTTAATAGGGAAGCACACAATAATGCCACCGCCGCATTCTTACTCGTGTTAATCGTTGCCTCACCATGCAACTCCTTCCCGCCATGGATCCGATAACTTTGCGACACGCTATCATTAACAGAGAGAATCTGGCTTCCCAAGGCTTTTGACAACTTCCGAATCAGCTCTAAAGAAATATTCTGCCTCCCCTTCTCGATCCGGTGCACAGCCGATTGGCTACTGGCAATCGCCTCAGCTAACTGTGTCTGCGTCCAGCCCTTTTCGGTCCGTAGCTGCTCAACTACTTGCCCAATTGATTCTTGGTATGAGATGTCGTATTTATTCCTAGCCATAATACTCATATTATAGCACAACCTATATCACCAGGTGAATATTGATTTTTGACATTATTCATGCCATGATATATGACACTCTTAGCTATTCGCTGCCAAGCACTACATTATTTGCATGTAACCACCCTTCAACGCTACCACCATCCAAGAACTCACCCTTAGTCGTCGCTACCCGCATTACACCTCCGCCCTTAATATAGCTTGCTATTGGGTCCGTCACTACATATTCTTGACCCTTCGGTCCAAAGTCATTCGTATTAACATAATCAACGATTTCATTCAACAAGGCAGGTGACATGATATATTTGCTCACATTAATAAGGTTGGACGGAGCTTTCTTCACCTCAGGTTTCTCCACAATCCCCACCAACTCACCATCCTTCTCGGACAGGACGCCATATTTATCCACCTCGTCTTTTTGCACTTCGACCCCCAAAATAGCTGATTCATCACTGTTCTTGAGCGAGCTAAACAGGGAATTGGCTGACGATTTTCCGCCTGGATTCCAGATAAAGTCATCCCCCATAAAAACATAAACTGGCTCATCGATATTGTATTCTTCCACCGCCATCGCAATCGGCACCGCTGTTCCATATTTTCCGGCCGGATCCTGTGTTGTATAATGAAGTTTCACGTGCTCCGGTAAAGTCTTTGCCAGTTGTAAGCGATCTTCTTTTCCTCTATCAATCAGGTAATGATTTAGTGCAACATTATCCTGATAAAAAGCCTTCACCTGACAAGGTTCAACATTTGAAATTACCATATAAATATCCGTCACCCCTGCTCGTATCAATTCCTGCACCGAATAATCCACCAGCGGCCGATTTCCAACCGGCAGCATCGATTTCTCGATTATTTTTGTAATTGGCAATCTACGGGTCCCCCAACCGGCTACTGGGATGATTGCTTTCGTAATCATAACTGACTCCACTTTATTTGCAGTTATTATAGCACCCTTTTCCTAGAAAAGAACTCTTGACTTATAAAATAAAGCTGTTTTTTAAGATTGTAATCAGTTTATCCCCCGGCAGATTAAACTTTTTCCCTGGTTTGTAGTCTAAAATCGCTCGGCGGAACTCCTCGAGTTGCGGCCTTGTTGCACTAACTCCCGCTCTTAAAGTCCCCGCCCTCAGCAACTCAATCGCTACCAACCTCCACGCCTCTCGACCGGCCTCACATTCCTCGTCCTCCATTCGTTTTGCTAAATCAAAAAACCACTTCCTCTTCCACTCTTGCTCTTCTCCCGGTAGCATTTTTACGACTATCTGATCAATTTCTTCCCGTGTTCTCTGTTGTCTTTGCCATAGTTCATAGATCTTTAGCTTCATCTCATAATCTAGCAAATTCGTCCCATGACGTATCCGATTTCTTAAATATTCATCTGATGAATTAGTAGGATCTTCCCGATAATACAATCCGCATTTCGCCGCATGCTCAAAAACTGCCCGCTTATCCATTGGTTCAAAGATTATCTCGGACTCCAACAATGGCCGATTCACACCTCCTTGGCTCATTCCTGCTAGCCCTCGCCAACCAGTTCCTCGCACCAAGTTAATCATTACGGTTTCCACTAAATCATCCAGATGATGAGCCACATAAATCTCTCCGTCCATCCCCGCCAACTCACGCAAAAACTCATACCTCGCCTCCCGGGCTGCTGCTTCCGAACCAATCTCGCCCTTCTTGGCTCGCTTCGTGACAAACTTTAGCCCCTTCTCTTCCGCTAACCTCCGTACGAAGTCAGCATCATCTTGAGAGTTTTCTCGCATAGCATGGTCAAAATGTGCAACAATTATATCACCAACAGAATATTTACCATCTCGATTATTCGCGTCATGAGATAATCCTTTGCCGCAAACTCCCCATTTTTTCAAGAGCAAATCTAACATCACTACCGAATCCACTCCCCCAGAAACCGCCAAAATCTTCTTCATTCTTCAATTATTATATCAAATATGTTATAATAAACCATCATGGACGCCTCAAAAATTCGCAATTTCTGTATCATAGCTCACATCGATCATGGAAAGTCTACGATTGCTGATCGTATGATGGAGCTGACTGGCACTGTTTCTGCTCGCGAAATGAAGTCGCAACTGCTCGACTCTATGGAGCTTGAACGTGAAAAAGGGATTACGATTAAGCTCGCTCCAGTCCAAATGCAGTGGCAAGGCTACACGCTTAACCTTATCGATACTCCCGGCCACGTCGATTTTTCCTATGAAGTTTCCCGCTCTCTTCAAGCTGTCGAAACTGCTGTCTTGGTGGTTGATGCCACCCAAGGTATCCAAGCCCAAACCCTCGCCAATGTCTACCTTGCTCTTGAGCAGGATTTATACATTATCCCAGTTATCAACAAAATTGATTTGCCAGCCGCGGATATTGAAAAAGTCTCGGCTCAAATTGTTAATCTTCTTGGTTGCAAACCTGAGGAAATTATCCCAGTTTCCGGTAAGACTGGCCTTAATATCGATCAGATCTTAAATCACATCATCCATCAGGCTCCCGCCCCTACCGACCGGCACGAAACGACTTCTGAGACTAGGGCTCTTATATTTGATTCCTATTTTGATGATTATCGCGGAGTTGTCCTCTATGTCCGGATTTTTGATGGTCAGATTGACAAAGGTGCCGAGATTCGCATGATGGCGGCTGCTACTAACGGTTTGGCTCTTGAAGTTGGTGCTCTTACCCCAAAGATGTCGCCCTCATCTAGCTTAAGTGAAGGCAGTATTGGTTATATCGTGACTAACCTCAAGACTACCCGCGAGGCGAAAGTGGGCGATACCGTAACTCTGGCAAAAACTCCTGCTAATCAACCTCTTCCTGGTTACAAGAATGTCTTGCCTTTTGTCTACGCGGGCTTTTTCCCAGTTAGTAACGACCAATATCAGGACCTTAAAGATGCGGTTGAGAAATTGGCCCTCTCGGATTCGGCTCTTGCCTTTGAGCCTGAGAACTCTCCTGTGCTTGGCTTTGGGCTTCGAATAGGCTTCCTCGGTCTTCTTCATATGGATATCATTAAGGAGCGACTCGAACGCGAGTTTGGTCTTGATTTAGTCATTACCAACCCTTCTACTAACTATGAGGTCACTACTACCGACGGTGAACACCTTAATATTCGTTCCGCTGCCGACCTACCAGATCAATCGACGGTGGTTGAAATCCGTGAACCATGGGTTAAAGGCGAAATCATCCTACCCCAGAACATGATTGGTGGAGTCCTGAACCTGATTAACGAGAAGCGTGGCCATCAAACCAATCTAAGCTACATCGAGGATCGTGCCGTCATCGATTTTGAGGCACCCATGGCGAACCTCCTAACCGACTTTTATGACCAGCTTAAGTCTATCACCTCTGGTTACGCCAGCTTTAACTACGAGCTAGCCGATTATCGTGCCGAAGATCTTGTTCGTCTTGACTTTCTTGTAGCGGGGAATCGCATCGATGCTTTGAGCCTCATGTGTCATCGCTCCGAAGCTGACGCTCTCGGTCGCGAAATTACCAAAAAGCTTAAAGAGGTCATCCCTCGGCAAAACTTTGAAGTAGCCCTCCAAGCTGCTATCGGTGCGAAAATTATCGCTCGCGAAACCATCGGAGCGTATCGCAAGGATGTAACCGTTAAAATTCATACTGGTGACCGCGATCGCAAGGCTAAGCTCTTGGAAAAACAAAAGAAAGGTAAGGCCCGCATGAAGCGTTTTGGTAAGATCGATATTCCCTCTGAAGCCTTTACGGTTATGCTAAAACGAAATTAAAGGCTTATGATCCTGGCTAAATATGCTCGCCCGCACACCAAGTTCTTTTTGCACACAGAGAGTTTTATAAATTTATCCCTCAGCTGCCATTAAAACATGCTCAAACAAAGTTGTTACGGTTAACGGTCCAACTCCACCAATCTTCGGCGTGATGGCTCTTAAATCTATCCGTTCTCGGACTTCATCGGCAATATCTCCCACCAATACCCCATCTTCACTAGTCGTTCCTGCGTCAACAACGACCGCCCCGGGTTTAATCATATCGTTCGTAATCAAATGCGGCACCCCAGTTGCACTCACGATAATATCAAACTTCAACAATTCTGATAAATCGCTATGCGATCGAAAAACCGTCACGTCATAACCAGAACCGCACCACATTCGCTCAAGCGGTGCCCCCACCAATTTGCCCCTCCCGACCAAAGCAATCTTCTGGCTCAGGAGATCAATGTCGTAGCTTGCTAATAATAAGTTAATTGCAGTTGCCGTAGCAGATTCGAACCGAAGACTATCTTTATGGTTATCATCTCTGCAAATCCCGCGTAAGCCATCAACATCTTTATTTTCAGCAATTCTACCCACCGCAGATATCTTATCTCCGTCCTCGAGTGGCAACTGTACAATCATTCCGTGCACACTTACATCTTCATTTGCTCGACCAATAGCTTCCTCAATATCATCACCCAGCCAATCCTCAACTTCCACGCCAATATCTTGACCATATGCCTGCTTCAGCTTAACATATTTCATAATCACGGGACTATCATTATCTCGGATGATGACTAGTTTAGGCTTTATGCCCCGCCCATGTAGGCTACGAGATCTATGTGCCTGACTCTCTTTCATGTATCCTGCAACTTCTTTTCCGCTCAAAATCTTCATCTTAGGCATTGCTAGAAATCTCCACCGGTTCTTGTTCTAAGATAAAACCGAATTTTTCTTTAACCGCATCAACAATCTTCGCCCTCGCCGCTTCTAAGTCGAAATACCCGCCAGCTTCTTCATTGATCAATACTAACGCAGCCTTATCACTCACTCGCATCCCATGCAGCTTCTGGCCTTTTAAGCCGCAAGCTTCAATCAGCCATCCAGAGTTTACCTTCCCCGTTCCATCTATGTTCCGCCAAATTGGAATACCATTTTCTTCTGCCTTGTCCGCCTCATCCTTACTTAAATAAACATTCTTAAAAAAGCTTCCCGCACTAGCAATCTGTTCCGGATCTGGCAATTTTCCGTTCCGAATCTCACTTACCATCCGCCGAATATTCTTTGGGCTAAAATCTGTCTCCCTATATTCATCAATATACTTTTGCAGGGAATTATAAAATGGCGGTTTTAGCTCCCCCTTCTTTAGCCTAACGGCTACGGAGACTATCACGAACCTTCCAGCATCTTTACCATGGTTGAATCTTGTATGGCGATACCCCATCTCCATTTCTTCTGGCTTCAGAGTAACCATTTGATTATCTTTAAGATCATAGGCCTTCACTTCTTCAATAACCTGTGCCACATCTTGACCGTATGCTCCAATATTCTGCACCGGTGCCGCACCTAAAGTACCCGGAATTAAGCTCATCGCCTCAATACCGGTGTATCCTCTATCTGTGGCAAACTTCACAAAATCATCCCATATTTCTCCCCCCATCCCCACCAAGATTATTTCGTCCCCTAACTCCTCACTGCTTGCCTGATCGACTTCAATTAATTCATCTCCATGCCGCACAAAAATCCCCTTCATACGGTTCAATAATATTACGCCAGCATACCCCTCATCTCGACCAATTGTGTTCGCTCCCCCTCCCATGACCCACACTGGCAAATGCTTCTCTTTCGCAAAATCATAAGCTTTTTGCACATCATCTGGTGTCTCGGCTATCAAAACATAGCGAGCCTTGCCACCCAATCTCATTGTAGTCAGTTCTGCAATTGACACATTCTCACGAATTCTCATCTCTCCATTATAACATAAAAAGCCTCGACCGATTCGGCCGAGGCGTCTACCCTATTCACACTAGTGCACTTGTTGCAGGGCGTGGCGTATCTTTAAGTTTCCTGAACCGCTCTTATTGGCCTTGTAGGCCGAGCGGAAGCAGCCGAGATCTATATATGGCGTTATGCCGCCTATATCCCCCGGCACCTCCGCGAAATCGTACCCAATCCGCTGGACCTCACCATCCAGTACCACGATTGTTGGGACGATATCTACCCTTCGAATGTTACGGTAGAGCTTCCAGGCATCAGGTTGTCGGCCATTGTCTGTGTAGGACCAGTCTCCCTCGTTGAGCCTATCAACATAATGGGGATCAAGTCCTCTAAACAGATCGTCGATACTCGACTCTGACATATTGGGACAACTCATCATGAGCTGCTCAGCGTCAACATAGCTCATCCACCCTCGTTTGCCGAAGCCATCAACAATCTTCGTCTTCGGCCGATATGAGTTATCGTCAAAGTCCATTATGAGCATCTCCCCATAGGAATCCCTGACTACATATAGGAAGCGTTGCTCATTATAGAATAGTGGCCTCACGCAGCAATAGCTCTCCTCAGCTGCGGCTACAATTGAGTCGCCAACTTGAGCTAGCGACTTACTGTAATGAAACTGTGGCATATTCCTAAGCAGCTGTTCAGCTGATAAATCCATCGCATAGGCCTCGCGATAAGAGGAGTATTCATTAAAATGAATCTTCTTCTCTTTGCAGCTTTGCGTGATCTTTGCCGCTGGCACTTTAAGCCCGCTCGGAATTATGGGGAATACCACATAGTCATCAGCGGTCTCTTCCGCTTCGTTCTCCTCATTAGTATCGCTAGCTTCATGGCAAAGCAACATCCAACATGGAATGACCTTCGTGCTAGATCTGGATATTACAACTAGTTGCCCGTCAACCAGCCTCTTCACCGTATATGCCCCAATCGCACGTGCTAAATCCTGTGTAGTCATACGCTACACTCCTTTCCTGCACCCACCAAAATAGGAGTAATATTAAGGTGCAAATAGATTTTCTACCCCTACTTACATTATAGCAGAAAAGATTTAAAAAGTCAACCATTCCATATTTTTGGCATTTATGCTATAATTACCAAGTAAGCGATTTGGGTCGGTAGCTCAGATGGTTAGAGCACGGGCCTCTTAAGCCTGGTGTCGTGGGTTCGATTCCCACCCGACTCACCAAGTCCTTTCGAAATATGTTTGCTATCAAAGAGGGCCGTGAGGCTCTTTTTGTGTCGTGGCGGCATCAAGGGGCATGTAGATTGCACTTTTGTACGATGACCTCTTACTATAAACTTCGTCTTTGATCTCTATTGCTATGCTATAATACTTCCATGCGCCCGTAGCTCAGTGGATAGAGCACTGGTTTCCGGTACCAGGTGTCGTAGGTTCGACTCCTATCGGGCGTACCATCAACAGATTCACTCTATGCAAGGTATCAATACGATGACTCCCCATCCACCACGACCCGCCAAGGTTATTAATTATTATCTTCTTTGTAATAAATTGAAAAATCTAATTAGAACCGGTTGGTCGGTTTGGCATGTTGAGCGTCGACGCCTCGAGAGTGTCGCCGAGCATATTTACGGTGTTCAAATGTTAGCTATTGCTATGCAGTCTGAATATCATTATGACATTAACCTTGAAAAGGTCATTCTTATGCTGGCTGTTCATGAACTAGAGGAAATCACAATCGGTGATTATATCCCATTTGATATTACCAAAGAAGAAAAGCAGAAACTTGGGCACGCTGCGATTCGCGAAGTTCTTGATAATCTTGAACTCGGAGATAGAATCGAAGAACTAATCCTAGAATATGATTACTGTGAAACGCCTGAGGCGAAATTTGCACACTGCTGCGACAAACTCGAAGCTGATATTCAGGGCTGTCTTTATGACGAGGAAGGCTGTGTTTGGTGGCCACCAAAACCAAATCGTCTACTCGAGATTCCGGAAGTGCAGCAGAGCGTCAAAAATAGTTCATCTTTTTCAGATGCATGGCTATGTTTTAGTCAACATGCTAACCCTTATGATTCAAATTTTCTGGAAGTTCTAGAATATCTCAAATCTAAATTCGCCACTAAAAAGTAAAATAATCACAACTACACAACTCATATGAAAGCTTCCCATCTTCATTTATCTTACGGCACAAAAATCGTTTATGACGACTGTAATTTCAACCTAGAAAATCGCGATAAGGTCGGCATAGTCGGCGTTAATGGTGCCGGGAAAACTACGCTTTTTCGCATTATTTTAGGTGAACAAACGCTCGATGATGGCAAAATCGAGTTGCCTAGCCATCGTCTCGGCTATCTGCCACAAGAAATCACTACGCCACCAGAACATGACGACATTACGGTTTGGGAGTATGTCGCATCCGGCCGTCCCATTGATGAGCTGCAAGAAAAACTAAATAGCGAGTACGAAAAACTCGCCAAATATCCTGACAGTTCTGCAATCTTGCAACGCATCAACGAGCTTCAAGATACAATCGACTCTTATGATTTATTAAACTTTGATTACGAACTTCTCAAGATTCTTGAAAAAATGAATCTAGCGGATCTTATGGATCGAAAATTACAAGAGCTGTCCGGTGGGCAGAAATCTAAGGTCGCTTTCGCTCGTGTGCTTTTTGAAAATGCTGGCTTATTACTTTTGGACGAACCCACTAACCATCTCGATGTTGAAACGAAACGCTTCGTTGCAAACTTTCTGCGTAACTATCAAGGCACGGTTCTTGTTATTTCTCATGACATCGATTTTCTTGATGAGGTGACGAATAAAACTCTTTTCGTTAACAAGAGTACGCATAAAATGAAAGTTTATCGCGGTAATTACAGCGAGTTCCGTCGCCAATATGCCGAAGAAAAAGCCGCCGAAGACGCTCGCATTACGGAACAGGAGAGGGAAATAAAGCGTCTCAGCGAATTTGTTGCTCGTGCTCGTGCGACTAAGCGTTCCAATACTGCTCTTATCGGCATGGGGCATCAGCGCGAAAAGGTGCTCGCTAAGAAACTTGCTGAACTGGGTGAACGGGAGAAAGAGTACGCTAGGGTCTCCATGCGTATCGATCCTGCCAAACAAAGCAGTAAGACTCCGCTCGAAGTGCAAAACCTCTCCTTTGCTTATCCGGACGGCCCAGAGCTATATCATCAACTTTCTTTCTCACTCACGCGTGGCGAAAAGTTCTTGATTGTTGGTGAAAATGGTGTTGGTAAGTCTACGCTCTTAAAATTAATTGTTGGCGAACTCGCTCCCACTTCTGGTTCCATCATTTATGGACATAATTTAACAACCGCTTACTATGCCCAAGAGCTTGAGATTCTCGACGATCGACGCACGATTCTTGAAAATGTTAGTTCCTACGATTTTACTGACACCGAACTTCGCGGTATGCTATCAAATTTTCTTTTCTACGATGACGATATTTATAAAAAAATTGCTGTTTTGTCGCCTGGCGAAAAAGCCCGTGTTGCACTTTGCAAAATACTCCTCCAGCGTGCCAATTTAATCATTCTGGATGAGCCCACTAACCACTTTGATCCCGAAACCCAAAAAATTATTGGCGAAAATCTCAAAGATTATACTGGCACTGTGGTTATGGTTAGCCACAATCCTGCTTTTGTTGAACAGGTTGGTATTACCCGCATGCTTATCGTCCCCTCGCGACATCGGGAATCTAGCGAAGACGGCGTCATCTCGAAACGCTCCACATTCCAGAAACCCAGCCTCGCTCTTATTAAGAACTATTCACGCGAGCTTCTTGAATATTACTATTATCTTAACTCTGACCTTGTTTAATTATTGGTTTCACAAACTTCGCATTCGCGTAGTTAACAATTTCTTCACATAGCTTGGCAATAATATAGTCGAGCATCCTTCAAACTTCACCCAACTCGCGATGATGGTGATTTGATAGTGTATATAAACATCATAGACCTGATCATTAATTTGTATCCCGGCCAGGGAAGGTCGCAATGACTCTAGGATCTCTTGCAGTAGCCAGTAATTTGCATTCGGCACCGTCGCTTCAAAATATCCGCGATTTTCTCTGATATAGCTTAATAAAATTGTGAAAATTACATCGCGTGCACGCGTAACT
Source organism: uncultured Candidatus Saccharibacteria bacterium (assembly GCA_947425245.1). Taxonomy (GTDB): domain Bacteria; phylum Patescibacteriota; class Saccharimonadia; order Saccharimonadales; family Saccharimonadaceae; genus Nanosyncoccus. Next base: position 1,394 of record CANDYU010000015.1, on the reverse strand, counting down.
GGCAAACGGTTCCTCAAACTTTCATGCAGAGCCGTTTCGTACTCTTTGAGGGCCGAGTCGACCGTTTTATGGTGTGCATAAAAAGTCGGCCTAGCGATTTGTGCTAGCCGACATATTTCTCCAGTAGTTACCCCCAATCTCCGCTCTCTCAAGCCTTTGCAAAGAGCTATACGTATTAGCTCGTCGCAACGCCTGTAGCGTGCGTCCGTTTTTCCAACATCTACCCAACCAGGTGGTTTCCGGACCATGATGATTACATTGTAGCACAGATTCTTAAAAAAGTCAATACTTTACACAATTTTTATCACTTTTTCTCAACTTATCCCCTCAAAAAGGCAATTTTGTGCTAAAATATACTCACGCACCGGTAGCTCAGTGGATTAGAGCATCTGTCTTCGGAACAGAGGGTCGTAGGTTCGAATCCTATCCGGTGTACCAAATAAAAAAATCAGACTCTTCGGAGTCGTTTTTTCGTGAGGACTTTCTCTAAACGCCCAAATCAAAAAAGGCCCACAATAGGCCTCACATAAAGTGTGATTTCGCTAAAGCACTAATAGCGTGCCCGCTTATTTGAACTTGTCGTGTAATATCATCGTGTAACTGAACAGGATTAAGTATATTAAAGTTAAAGATACCGTTTGAGAGTCGTGTCTTAATTTAGCAAGAAGCTACCTGATAATTGCATCCTAAGTTTTCGTTTAATTCCAAGTCGTTCATACCAGTATTCACTGTTGGTACGAATTCTGTCAGTGATACAATTAAAATTGTCTGCTATCTTTGTACTCCAATCCCCATTCGCTCTTATTTTACTTCAAATTTAGCCTTACGCCTAGCCCGACGCTCAGTAGTATATAGATTTACTGGCGACAACTCCTCATTACGGGAGATCTTTAAGGAAAATGAAGATTTTATATTAAATCGCATTAAAACGGTCTGGCACATCCTTAAACATGCTCTGGTGCACATCTATCGTTGCTTATTATTGAACCAAATAGCTCTTGACCGTAGCAATTTCATATGCTAATATTAAAGCAGCGTAAGACATATGGCGAGTTGAGGCTTGAATTACGTGTCGTCTTTCCCGGCACCGACCCGTATGCAGCCATAGAAGCACTCTTCGGGGTGCTTATTTTAATTTCACTTCGTCCGTAGCGGGAACGTCAATCGCTACAACGGCTCTGCCCGATATCTTGGCCTCGATAGCTGCGATTGGTCAGCTACAAGCTCCCCAGTTTACTACTCCGGGTCAGCTGGCTTGGCAAGTTACTACCTCGCTTTCAATACTAGTGACGTCCGCCCGTCGAACGGCCCAGACCATCGTTGGCTCGCTTTCCCCATCCGTTGTCTGGCGTACTAGGTTAGATAAGAAAAGTGACTCTCTGTAGAACAAAATA
>CANDYU010000014.1 GCA_947425245.1 uncultured Candidatus Saccharibacteria bacterium | reverse complement strand
AAGAATGTCTAGAACAGATTCAGAGTATTAATTTAATCCTAATATTGGGCTAATGCTTTTAGTTAGGGATTAAATTTCTGAACGTGTTCTAGACAAACATTTTTAACGTTAGCCCATTTTTGGATGGGGAGGAGAGTTTAATGAAAGGACCAGCTAAAGTGCTACTAGCTGCCACGCTAATTGGTTTAGGAACTGGTATGATATATATGCTGCATAGTGGTAAAGGGGGAGTTGTAAGAGACGTACCCACATACAACACAGATGCATCCACGACTAACACTAATACTTCTACCAATACCAAAGTATACGATTGGGCAAGATGGGATGGAGAAAGCGATCCGCCCAACGCAAAAGTTATTATATATGTAGACCATAGTACCGATATGGGATATGGCTATGGCAGAATCGTTGGTCTAGCTTTTAATCGTATGGATAAGGCTATCAGCTATATACAAATAAGCTTTGGGCTATACAACGATAGCGGAAGCAAAGTGGGCACCTGTCTCGACAATATGACCAACTTAGGGGCAGGTGAATCATGGCAATTTGATGCCTATTGTTCAAATTGGACTGGGGGAACCTACAAAATAGAAAATGTAACTTACTGGTAGGCTCTATCATTCAATTCGTTCACATATGCCGCATTATTAGCGGCATATTCTTTATCGTATGATGATACTGTAGCCGCAGCGTTTGATTTACTAGCATCCATCATCTGTCGGTAATGTACCTTTTGTGCAGCCTCAACGAATGCCGAAGCCTCGGCAAAAGTAAATGATAGCTTAGTCTTTTTACCAGAGACATCAATACCTATATGATATCCTCGCCTAAAATCAACAACGGCTTGCCACCCATAGTAGTAACCTAGCTGTGCGGCTAGATATAACTCTGGAGGAATATCTCGGTTGTATTTAGTTTGACGCCTTTTAGCCGCCCACTCGCGAGTCTTCTGTTGATCTTCAGGAGACAATAAGGAAAATAGGTCAGCCATTATTCCGCTTCTTCTTGACCGTCAACTTGGTCCATAATTTGTTTGTAAAACCCTCTAATCTGCTCGGTAGTAAAATCGTTCAAAAATCGCTTCAATGCCTCTTTATCTTCACAATCCCACAGTTCAAGATGGACACGCATTAACTCGCCACTTATTTTGCCTAAGAATCGCGACAGCTCTTCTTGAGCTTTTATGGCCGCCTTATATTTTTCGCTATCTTTTAGCTTTTTAAGTTCAGTTTCGTTTTTAGCAGATGCCAGCTCTTTTTCTTGGTCAACGATATTCTTATACTCTTCGTCGAACGACTTTTGCCTCTCGTCCATTTCACGTAAGCGGCCAGCAAGATCAGCTTCAACACCAGCCCCCATTTTTCTCACCGTGAAAAGCCCATAACCCGGAACTTCTACTTGATATTCTAAAGGTTTTGCTTCTAATGTAATCTTCATATCTATACTTATAATTATGTTATTAGTATCACCATTTAAGTCCTAATACGAGCCAGTGGGGAAGAAAACGTGATATAATGATGGTAATTATGAAAGACAAGATAACTGATTTGGTAGCAGAAATATTCGAGTACTTGCCGAAGAACAGAAGCGGTGCACCTTTGGCTCCCATCAATATATCTAAGGCCATAGAACTATATGGGTTAAAAGCCTACGATGTAGATTTTAAAGGTCAGGGAATATCTGGTGCTTTCGATAGGAGTAAAATGGAAATTTATGTAAACTCCAGTGATCCATATGTTATAAAGATCTTTACGTTAGCACATGAACTAGGCCACTATCTTCTTCATAAAGATGTAAAAAACGACGTGCTTTTTAGAGAAAAAGGCAAGCATGGACGAGAAAAAATTGAGAGAGAAGCTAACACTTTTGCCGCGGAGCTATTAATGCCAGAAGCGGCTATAAAAATCTATTGGCCCATAACGGAAAATATCCAACAACTTGCTGATAAGTTCTCTGTCTCATATGTAGCAATGAGAAATAGACTTCATCAACTAGGACTAATCTAATAAAAAGCAGGATATAACTGAGTGTATGGATGATATCTTTAGCAAATTAAAGTTGGACAACAAAACTGAGCTCAAGCTTAAAAAATGTTTGTTGTGTGAAGACGACCCTACGGATGAGCTATTCAATGAACGCCTTAAGGAGCTTAAACAACGACGTCGATTCCGTAATCTTATGTTTTGGGCATTCTTCCTATTATTGCTTATGCAGTATATCGCTTTGGGACTATTTATGCTTGATGCAACAAATAAAGGATACATTGTGCAAATACAGGTCTTACTCTCCATTATCATTCCATCTACTCTCGGTGAAACGTGGGCCATCCATAAGACCATGGTTAACTACGTTTTTTCTCCAGGGGATTATACTAACACAAACAAGAAATAAATATATCACCAAAAAGCCACCCCGATGAGGTGGCTTTACTGTTACTCCGTTGCCGGAATTGGCTTATAAGTTCCAGTAGTCGGATCATATAATGTCTTCTGGGTGAGATCGCCTGCACCAACAATGCCATAACCTTCATCAGTTGGCTGAGCATAAATTGTGAATTGTGCAGTTAGCATATCACTCTGGTTGTAAGTAAGCGTAAGATTTGCCGCAACCACACCGGAAAAGATATGCACATCATTATTACTGTCCGCTTCGCATATTGGGTGAATATGGACAGGCAATCCTTCAAGCGTTTTACAGGTTGCACCACCAAAGCGTACGCGACCCGCCAGTCCTTCGACCGTAGGAGCTTCATATGCACCCTGAAAGAGTTTCTTCAAAGCATCCATAGACGGCAAAATAAAACCACCAGTAACCTGAGCCGTCTCCATCATTCCAGATGGCTGCGTAATATTACCAGCTAGAGACGCAACCGTCCTGGTACCTTCAGTGAATTCTACAGTCATTTCTGATAAAAAGTCAGGGCTAATAGTTAGGGCACCAATAGAGAGCTCAGCCTTACCGCTCATGTACGTCCTAGTTGTCACATTGTCATTCATAACTTTTCTCCAATTATCATTTATTTTTACAAACCTAAAGCTATACTTATCCTGATAGCGTGATTGTAAAAATGTTACGAGCCAGTGGGGAAGATTAACCAATTAGATTGCAGACTAAAACTGGGTAGGCAGTGCCACCATAACTAGTCCAATTTAAAGACCCATCGAGACTAATGCGACCACGCGAACTGGACTGCTTCTGACTCATAGAACGCGTCCAATAAGCTCGACCAGCACTAACGGAATTAACTGCATACTTCACTCGTTTCGCATCATCAGCATCTTGATATGTAGTAAAGGCTGGTCCTTCTACAGCTGCTTGCTCCGCAGTATAATATGTGGGGTTCGTAGCACCTAATTGTGCTATAGAAGGTGCGAAAAGCTTATCATAGACTGTATCCGTTGACCCATCTTGGTTATATGTTTGGACTTTTGTATTGGCTAAGCAGTCCAAAAAGTAAGAATCAAGTTTATATGATTCGTTACCCACAATATTTTCGCGGAGGGTGGATGTAGAATATGGTGTGTTCGCAGAGCTTGACCAAGCCATATTACCCGTACCAGCATACTGTGCAAGAAGATTTAACGCATGCACCATCTTCTCTTCACCATCAATCTGAGCCGTTACATCATTAAAGCCTACAATCTCAAAAGGCATAGTATATATATCATATTTAACTAGCAATGTTTGACCTAATTCGAATCTTTGCTCAGCTACACCGGCCGCTACGATAGCTTTAATATCTGCCAAGTCCCATACAGTTAGCTGTTTAGTTAAATCTGGTGTATCAGGAAGAGTCCCGCCAGTAGCAATTTGTGCAATATAATCTGAGTACTCATTAATCTTGGCACTTTCTGGCACCTCAACGCCCTTACTGATGATAGTTTGCCGTATTGCGGTTTTTGCTTCCTGAATCCTACTCAATTGTTCTTGGATACTCATTATATAGCCTCCAATACAGTCTCGATATTACCTAGAGTATCGTTTATGGCATTGTTGATTGTAGTGCCAATATTATCGATAGCCTGCTTATCTTCTGCCGTAATGCAACCAGCAAGGCTAGTAGTTGCCATTGGAAGGCCAGTTACTACACTATCTTGAGTCTCACCTGTTTCTAAGTTTGTCCTCTCAACATAGACCCTAGCTATTGTTGCCGTTGATGCCGATGCTGTACCTCCCTCCGATGTAATCCTAGTCCCCCTGAATGCAGACATCGCATATTTTGGCAAATTATTTGCCTTAGTTTGTGCCTCGGTAGTAATAGTGAGATTGGCCTTAGGCACAAACTCCGCGTCCGCCTCAGTTTTAGTGTAGTATCCAGTAAGGTCAACCGTCTGCGTACCAAGCTTTTCCCACTTACCGTCAACATAAATATACTCGGTATACAGGTTCTGCTCATCCTCGCCCGACTTAACTAGATAAACTGTCGTCGTGCTGATATCGGAGGTCGGTAGGGAATCAACCGGCTGAATAGCGAACTTAGGGATAGTACTAATCATCCCGTCAACTTGGGTTTTATTGTAGTAATTTGCTAGATCGGCAGAAACCGCTGTTTGCAATGCAGCTAAAGCCTTTGTAATAGCATCTTGCGACATCACAGCAGTGGTCGAGCTACCAGTGCCCTGCTGAATATTAACAGTCGCATCAGAGCCGGGATCACCCTTCGGACCAGCAGGCCCTTGAGGCCCTTCTGGACCTTCCGGACCCTGTTCGCCAGTTTCTCCTTTTTCTCCTTGTGGCCCTTCTGGACCCTGAATACCTTGCTCACCCTGAATACCCTGTGGACCTTGCTCCCCCTGATCACCCTTATCCCCCTTTTCTCCAGTATCCCCTTTAGGTCCTTGTGGACCAACAAAGGTCGTGCCGCTCCCATTTGCTGGGAATGATGAACCTCCCCAGATGTAAAGTAGCCCATCCGCCTTCACGATATACGACTTACCAGCATCTGCCTCCGTAAGATTAGTCGGAAGGTCAGCATAAGTTTCAACTTCTCCAGTAATAGAAATCCCTGCCCCAGGCTCGCCCTTTTCACCCTGTGGGCCTTGAGGCCCAGGAGCACCGTCATTGCCAGGATCACCTTGATCCCCTTTAGGTCCTTGCGGACCAGGAATACCTTGCGGGCCTTGAGGTCCCTGCTCCCCTTGTGGACCGGGTATACCTTGTTCGCCCTGATCTCCCGGATCGCCCTTCGGACCCCGTGGACCCTCTTGTCCTTTTAGTAGTTGAGCTGGAATTGCCGATGTGGTATTATCCACTACGCCCGCAACGAGGTCGCTATCCTTAATCTTCGACGCAACTGGTAGCTCACTAATCTTTACGCCTTTTAATGTCTCTTCATCCATACCTTTTCCCTTAGTAATAAATTCGTCCTGTAATGCTATAAATAATGTGTCCGTTCGCATCAATACCAGCATTAGCAATAGTGCTGGGCGGCATAATGGTCACCCCGCTAAACCCCTCATCTGTGCATGATGGAACGCTCGGTAATTGACAGACATTGTAGGAGCTAGTTAAGAAGTCGGCCACCTCCTGAAGCTGTGTATATGCCCTAAAATCGTCTTTGGCTCGACTATAAATCTCATAGGTTGTGCTTGGCCTAGTCGTACGATCCTGCGAATCCCCCAAGTCACTGATGTATAAACCGTCTTTTCCTAAACCAAGCTTCTCCCAGAACAGTGTTTGATCGATTTTGCCAAACCCGTTATCTTCGAGGAATTGTAGTAGTGATAATGTAATGCATCTCATAGATATGGCTCAATCCCTTTCTTTGCGATTGTGTTACCTGCGTTCTCAAGGAAATTAGGTCCAGTGCCCGGAGTTGTATAGTGTGTGAAATATACTCTGCCTCGATGCCCATCCTCTTGAACTTTGGCATACCTAACATTGTTATCGCCAAATACACAGTCAATAGTGTTCCCCATACCCTCAATATGGCCAGATTCACGAAGAGGGCCATCCTTCCTAGGGGTGGTAAGCGTTGCTAGGTTAATTACTGCCATACCCATCTTGCGAAGTCCCCGCTGCATAGTAATCTCTTGCTTTTGTAGCCAAGATGCACTATTGTCAGTTACTTCTACAGTAAAACTACTCATGGACAAACTCCGCGGTCTCTAGCGTTAACCTGTAATGCTCAATTACTCCCGTATCGAAGTTAGTTCCAGCCGTAGCCCCTTTAATCGAGTACTCCTGGCCTTGAACCCTCACCCCATGCCCAACTAGCTGGGAACAGTCTGTAATCTGGGGAAAATCCGCAGGTTTGATGTGTAAAGTGGAGGAAGAATCTAACGATTCCATATTCCCATTTTGCACTAACCCCGATTTATCCTTGAACACCCCGCTAAACTCTCGTTCCGACAAAATTGTGTCGCCCCGGATATGGCTCTGGCCAATCTCAAGGAAGGTATACGGTATTTGGGCAAATACATCAAAGACAGTGGCCACAGCATACCTCCCCACTACGTATCGGTGCCTGACACTGACCATATTTCTCTATCGTTGCAGCATTTTGTTTCACGAACATAACCATGGGATTCTCAGGATCTTCAAAGTAGCTAATTGAAAAATCCTCCACCTGCTTCTTGTCCACGCCATGTCGGGAAGAATCTTCCTGCTCTTGTCTAACTGTCGCAAAACAACGAGCAATCAGCAGTTGCAGGTCAGCAGGCAGTTCGCCCATATCCTCGATTTTTATGCACAACAGATCATCTAGTCGCAATATAGCAATTGATAAATACAGGCTGTAATTATTTTCTTCTAAAGAACTGAGAGGACGGCCGAGTAACGCTGCCATCTGTTCTTTAGAAATCTGTGGTTCGTTCATCGGTCGTCCTTTCTTATTATCCTGTGATTAACTTGTCATCCTCTGTGAGCAAGCCCTCGCCCTGTTCGGTTGTTAAATAGAACGCTGAGGGCGTTACTATTTTGACGCGTAGCCCGCAACCACCTTAGAACCCTCCAGAGAGCCAAGGACTGGTTGCTCAACCATCATGACATCCTTGTTGTAATCACCATCGAACCAGTTGCGTACAGTTGCTTCCGGACCACCAAGCGTATAGGCCTGGTCTTTGTAAGCGATAACATCGTACCCTGCCTTCTCCATCTTCTCAGCCGGGAACTCAACAATGTAGGATACATTAAAGACTTTAGCGAAATCGGTATCCATAGAGTACATATAGCCACCAACCGAGTTCTTCTCGAGTAGCATGTCTTCGATTGTGCCTTCCGCAACTACGAGAACTTTGCGTTCGCCATCATTAACCCGAACTTTGCTGAGAGTTTTAACGATTTTTGCTCGAGTGTCATCTTCTGTAGAATTAGGAACAACAGTTGCCACTGCGGAGGCGTAGCTGTTTGCAGTACCAGCGTTATCAAGGTCGCCAACCATCGGATATAGACCGTTAACGCCATCAAAATAGCGATAGTCTGCTGCACCCTCTGACGGCTCGCCAAGCCCATCACCCAGAATAGAACCTTCGACAATTGCGTGGAGCACACGATCAGTTAGTTCACGGGTGCGGAACACATAGAGATCGCCACTCTCATCGTTTACGATATCAATCCAGTCGATTGGGAGCTTCTTGTAGATAACCTTGAGGCCACCATTCCGAGGGATTGCCACGATGTCTTGATCTGCCTTTTTCTGACCTTTTTTGTGACCAAGGGCGGTGGATTCGGTGGTCATCGCATAGAACTTGAAGGCCTTTGCACTAGTACGACGGAAGGTTTTGAGTGCCCCAACCGCATCATGCCAGGCCTTGAACATTACCTGTTCGACGCGGGTCGGCAAGAAGCCGTCTTCACCGGTAACCGTGACGCCTTTACTATTGAGATGTTCACGCCATGCTGAGTGTGTAGCCTCCGGATCGCCCATGCATTTCTTTGCAGTGCAAGCATAGTCAAGAACTGCTTCTTTACTATCGAGATAGCCCTTTGTAGATTTTGCACTCATCGCAGATTGTGAGGGTAGTTCTGCCACAGTGCCAGGCTCTTTGACTTGCTTAGCCGCAAGTTCAGTGTGTTTGAGATCATTTGGATCCATAGTCTTTTCCTTTTCTTCGTTAGAATCATTAGTAGTTTTGTTTGTTTCTTCGGTATCTGTTTCTAGTGTTTGTGTTTCTTTTTGAGTCTCCTCATCAGCCTTGGTGTCATCCGTGGCCGGAGCATCCTCCGTGGTTTGGGCTGGAGTCTCGGCGGGCACTTCTGCTGCCTGAGCTTGATTCTCTTCGTCCATAGCTTTACCTTTCATCTGTTTGACCTCCAAGACTTGGGCATCTTTATTTGAGCCGCGTGTAACTAGAGACACTTCAACGATCTCGCCGTTCGAGAGATGATCAGTTTCCTGGTTCCAGTCATAATCCCTAAACTGAATGCTGAAAGCATTGTCTAGGTGACCTTCCTCGATGAGCTTAAACATATCTTGAGCGTATTCGCGTGCCGATATGCCACACTCAAAGATTAGTTGACCGTTCTCGAACTTTGCGTTTCTCACAGAGCCGATCGTATTCTCGACGCTCCAGAGTTCGTGATTGGTGAGAAATGGAATATTAACATTCTCTGATCCACCGGTTGGTAGGTCGGAGACTTTGATTTCTCCACCACCTTTAAGCGGTAAACGGAATGTTTCAATTTCCACCACTTCGTAATCACGATCTTCTTTTGCCGTTGAAGCTACGAAGGTTACGCGACGCTCTTTAGTCGTCTCGTCCGCCTCGGAAATCTTAAGTTTGCTGAGAGAAAGACTTTTAATCTTGTTAGTTGTCATTTGTCTTCCTTAATTAACTTCAAGTCGCCCAACTGGGCATTGACTTGAGGCTAATTAAAAAGACAACTCGAGCCAGTGGTCAAAACTATCGAACCCCACCGTATTCAATCTGCTTCCGCTCCAGGTCGCGGATAGCGTAGGCTATCGCGTCCATACAGTGATCATTACCGTCTTCCGGTTCGTCGAGAATCTCCCCGGTCGACTTTTTCTTTCGCCAAGCATAAGTGAGATATTCACGCTCAAGTTCTTTATCGCAGTCGAAATAGTGAATCACCTTCCTTTGCACTAGCTCAATGTTATAGCGTTTACCATTCATCTTCTCCCCCGGAGTTTTATCGCATCCGATTGCCCTAATACCGTTTGCCTGAAGTTCGGCGATAATTTCTGGCCGGGCATTATCGCACACGAATAAACCTTCTGGAAGGCTCTTACACTCTTCCACTAGGGCTGGGGTTAACAACTTAGTCTTATGTACTCGTTGTTTAAGCCAAATCTCGCCTTTATCATCTTCATATATCGCTACGACAGCGGTCGGGTCATTAGAAAAGCCAAAGTCCACACCATATCTCAACAGACCGAACCTCGTTGTACCCCATTTACTAATCGGCTCTCTAATCCATCCTTCGTAGACATTACCCTCAAGGCTACCAATCTCACCTAGGCCGTAAACTCTCCACCAGTTAGAAGTCCCATCGCCCCGCCGTTGTTCGATTGCTTTAACCGTAGCATCGTCGAGTGCCTCATTATCTCTGTAGGTTACTTTAAGGAACTGTACATCAGTACGACTTGGATTATTGATTAGCTCCGTGTGAGCCCAAAACTCATTGACCGGATTAAAGTCCAAGATGACCTGATCACGAGTACGCACTTCAAGCTGACTGAAGGTCTCCCATGAGATACGGTTAGCCTCATTGACATAGAGTAGGTCACGCCTGGCCCCGTGAGCACCCATAGTGTCCACCGAGTAGAACTCTATCAAACTACCGTTTGGTAGGTACAGGGTAGAATTAGTCTTATTCCATGTGGCGACTTTATCGATATTCGTTTCGCGACAAATATCCAGAAAATCCCGCATAGCCCCAGTACGCAGATTGGGGAAGGTATCGGAAACAATCGTGCAAACCTTATTAGGATGCTCAATGGCCCAGTTCAAGACATAACAAAGGATAGCGATTGTTTTACCAGCAGAAGTCCCGCCCTGCACTACCCAAATACGGGCCGTGAGGGCCTGAATCTTCTCAAGAGTTGTGGTGACGCAGTATTTCATTGTAATCTACCATCGTTTGAAATTGTCCATTATCCATCCTACAAATGTTTGGATAACGATCACAATTAAGGCAATGATAATTATGCCAAGACCTGTCACAACGAAAAGTACTATACAGCCAAGTATGATGGGTAACACACTAAGCACCTGCCAAAAACCTTCCCAATTCATTTCTTCTCCTTCTTTGGTTTAGGTGCAATGGGTTTTACCTCGATATTATGCTGTTCGACCTGTTGTTTCGGATAACCACCATCTTGATTAGTCAGACCTTCAAGGATCCTCCACCGTTTCTCCGGATCCATCCCAGACATCTCGATGATTGTCCTTGCAGCACTCTTCTCAAACTCCCCAGCTTGAGAATCTCTCAACAAATCCTCAAGCTCTTCGGCGGTCATCTTAGCAATCTGCTGTAGCTTAAACCGTAGGGTATCCTCTTTTTTCCAAGCCCCGTTGTGTCTAGGATTGCCTGCCGGCTGACCGAACTGCCTATTCTTCGGAGGCTTCTTATTGCCGACCTCATAGTCTCCCTGCTTTGCGGGAGTTTTTTGTTTTTTCATTTTTTCCTCCGCCTAATCTTTATTTTTATCCTGAGTCTCCAGTACCTCACCATCTGCACGATCTTCTCGATCAGCCCTTCCGGCTCGTTGCAATGAATGCATGTCATCCACACCCTCCTTCGTCTTGCCAGCCTTAACTAACTTATTTTTACAACTATCTGCAAACTTCATGAAATCCTTAACTTTACCGTCTACCACCACAAATACACTATATTCCGGATTGCCGTATAACTTTGTAGCCCTCCAGTGCCAATCTGGGCGGTAAACAGTTCTTTTAATCTTCAGCTTAATATCATACTTTTGGGCGTAATTGGTGATGTTCAGCCACTGATCATACCAAAGACAGCTCACGCAGTATTTACTCCAAATAGTTATCTTCTTAGGCATAAATGTGTACCTCCGGCAAAACCTTAACCCCTTTTGGCGGTAAGGATTTTATAGTCGTCGTAACCGTCTGATGGTCGATGTCGTATTTATTCGCAATCATCGACACATCTTGAAGATCTTGCATGGTATTTCTGCGTTTAAGCGTCCGACAAAAGTTAAACCACCTATTGTAACTCCCCCGAGGCCGTTCGTACCAGCGATGATAGATAATACATGTAGTACCTTTAGATACAACGACGCTATGCTTATCCTTGAAGTAAATCATTAGCCCGTTCGTATATCGCACTTGCGGTTCAAATAATCTAATCATTCCCATACCCTAATTATGGTTCTAATACGAGCCAGTTGTCTTATATATCCATAGCAAAATGATAGGCTCCAGTTATGCCTGCACCATCTATCTTGTGGTCTAGCCCAAACTGGGAAATCTTCTTCCCACAGAGAATGGATATTGTCGTCATTTGCAAAGTTAAATATAGTATCTTTGTCCTCAGCCCATGAAGTGCCGTCCTTATGTGTATTCTTGCCAACTAGCCGTAGGGCATAATCTTCGGTCACTCCAGCGTGCGAGAACCAAACATTATCAACTCGCTGGACAACGCCCATTGGAGGGTTATGGTCGGAAGAACGACAAATAGTAGCGTACAGACTCTTAAGACCACTCTCGCAGGCATATTGAGCGACATACGAATATCCACTTTGTTGCATTCGCCAAATATACGATAGGTCGTGGTTGCCATAGCACCAGAGTGTTTTAGGAAACGCTTTGGCAAATTCGATTGCTCGATTAAGGGTTTTCTCATACAGACCGATATTGTCGCCTTGATTCCAGTCATCGACTAGATCTCCTAAGACAACGGCAAAATCGGCTTGCCCAGATTTGAGTATTGCCTCTACTCGATCAAATATCCTAGGCTTCAGATGGACATCAGGAATTGCTAGAACTTTAGCCATTATTTCTCCTTCAGCAGTTCTTTTAGTATTGCTTCTAAAACTGGCACCACAATGCTATTGCCAGCTTGCTTATACAGTTGTGTATTGGAGTTTACCTTATTAGCCTTCTCAAAATCCTCATCACTAAAGCCCATCAGTCGCCAACATTCTTTTGGAGTAAGTTTGCGTATTCTAAAATGGCTATCGACAGTTTTTAGCCCACTCCTGCTACTTCGTAAGGTCGGTGCGTATTTGTTGTATTTTCTAATTCCATCAAATCCCTGTGTATCATCAATAATGGTCGCAACAAGGTTGTCTTTTTGTACACTAGTAAGAGTATTACTGACACCCTTATTGTTTACCTCTAGTCTTTGCTTAGTCAATACTCCACTAGTACGGTCAGAGGGGTTCTCTGGGTTGCGACCACGCATCGCAACTATCATCGGCTCCCGATTACCTTCGCCCATAGTATCCAGTGTTGCAGCGATACCTTCCGGTGAATATACGGACCCTGCTTGATGCCTGCTCTCCTCCGTGTCATATAACCCACCCACTCGTACGCATTGAGGGTTTTTATAGTTAGTTGCCCTAAGCGTTCTGCCTACCTCGTCTTGGGTTCTTACATTCTCTAGTTTGTCCAACTCCCAGTTAGTCGTATTCATGCGTTGAATTTTCTCATCAGACAAATAGTATTTTTCGTCCACCTCTGGCTCGAGAATGTCTTTAAGACGTTTGGCAAGAGGGACAGGCTCTGGGAATCTAAAATTAGTAGCAACGTCATACCTAATGCTAACTACAAAAACTCGTTCACGATTCTGGGGTATGCCAAAGTCTTTAGCATTAAGGACTTGATAATGGCTTTCATACCCTAGTTCAGTCATTTGGTTCAAGTAGTTCTGAAAGTTGTGGACGTGTTTCTTAGAAAGCACAGCTTTTACATTTTCCCAAATAACGTATTTGGGTTGAAGTCTAGAGATAATACGAATTGACTCATACATCAAACTTGAGCGTGTTCCACTGCCCTCATCACCACCTGCCTGTTTGCCGGCGAAACTGAAGTCCTGGCAAGGCGATCCGTGCATAATGAGGTCTACGTCGCCACAAGCGTCATCCAATAAATGCCCACAAGTTTCATGAATGAAATCCATATGTTCATCTTGCTCAAAGGTACCAACTTCGTTATCCCTAACTAGTTTATGACAGCTAAGACAATACCATTGTTTGCTCCATTCACTAATATCTTGCGCTTCGAAATCAGTGCCATGAATAGCGTTGAAGCTTTTGATGGCAAACCTGTCGATCTCCACAGCATCAACGATTTCGTGTTCAATACCAAGATTAGTAAGAGCCTTAGAACAAGTGCCAATGCCAGCAAACAACTCCAGAACCTTAAGCATTAGGCATCTCCTTTATAATGACTGGTAATCCACATAAGTGCAGTCTCAATATTCGTTTTTGCGATCACAAAAGCCCTCTGTGTTTCTGGGTCGTCCTGATAATACTCTTTTGCCTTTTCCAACATTTCTAGGGCATCTTCACACTTATTGTTTAGTGGATTGTAAAACTTAACTTCTTTCATTTCCTCTCCTTTAATTCATTAATTGCTTATTTCGTTACCCCAGCAATCCCACCCGTCTACCTTTTGCCTAGCGAACAGCTCAATTTTTGGTAGATCGCCCATAAGGTCAATAATCTTGTCACGAACCTCATCTGGTTTTTGGCTATGTCGCCTTAGTGGACTAAAGACCAATTGACCAACACTAGCACTAATTCGCTTGGGCTTACCCTTAACCGCAAGAAGACAAGGCTCTGTATTGCCTCTAGTCCATCGTCCAAGACCAAAGAAATACCCATTACCGCTTCGATTTTGCTTTATCCATTGGAAGGCTATCGTTTTGTATGTGAAACCCCACGAGTCGATAACTTTTAACGCCTCTTTAATCATTGGATAGGTCGTCCAGAGGAACAAAATACAATTATCGTCCGCAAGTTGGCTAACTGGTAATTTGCAAATATCTTCTATTTTCATGGTGGGATATTGATCTGCTGCATTTCCTTGACAACTCTTATCTTTGTAGTTCCAAGGTGGATCAGCATAGATTATCTTATAACTACCCCCCCCGGAACATTATTTATGTCAACTTTCATTGTTTCTCCTTTTATTTCATACTTATGACAAGCCAAATTAGTGCCATAATCATAGCCACTAAGGCAACGAGCTTCATCGCATTAATAGCTAACCCGCTGATTTCAGTAATAGTATCTTGGCGTTTCTGAATATCCTCGAGCTTCTTTTTTAGTAACGGATAATCCTCATAAGGAACTCCGCAACTAGGAGCAATGACTACAAAATGGTCTTTACCGCCCCGCCCTTGGTTGCGTTTATACTCCTGAAAGTTCTTTGCTCGTTTAATGCTGCGAAGCGTTGACGCTCGGATATTGTATTTCTTGTAAATCGTCTCGTCACTTTTAACGTAACGCGTAGCCTCCTTGATTTGGTTAAACCGCTCTTCCGTGATACGGTTATTAGCCCCCATTCTTAATTTCATAAGTACCTCCTTTTTGCCTTTTTCTCCCCTGGTAGACCACTCGAGTACAGGAGATCATAATAATCGAGTAGTCCGCCAGGAGAACGGAGCAGGTCGAGAACTCCGTTCTAGTGTAAGATTGGTCATTTGGTGTCACCCCTTGGTGTCGAACCAAGCACCTTCCGTTCTTCAGACGGATGCTCTAACCGCTGAGCTAGAGTGACATTTGTGTTGGTCTAGGAAGTTATGGTGACACGGTCTAAACGGCTAACTGCAGATGAGCACTCACGAGCTGTTAGCGTCACCATATTTCTATAGTTGATTCGTAGCCTTTGCGGCAATTAGCATAGCAATCGCTTTTGCTAGCTTTGCTTGTCGCTCAACCATGTCCTTTTGCTCTTTGATCTCGTCCTCTATCTCCTCACGCTTTACAGCAATGATGTAATGAGCTAATTCAGATACCACGATTCGTGGATCATAAAGCGAATAATAGAGAACTTGGAGCTTGGGGTTAACCACGAAGGCTTGTCGAACTTGATATCGGTGCTCTTCGGCAACTGAATCTATTCCTCTATATATCCCTGGTCTAGCAGGGAACAACGGTTCAAACTCGTCCGGAACCTCCCCTTTGGCCCACAAATCATTAAAGACTAGGTATAGATGCTCTGCGGTATCCAGCGATTTACATTCGATTGCCCATTCAGGTTCGCTAGCCTTCTCCGAACCATCCGGAGAATATCCAAGCATGCCATCATCGCTCTTCCAAATTCCGCAAGCAAGATTTGCGTTCTTAAGCCCTATTTTATCAACTACCATTTGTGCATTTTCTGGCTCTAGTTTAGTACCACGTCCCATAGGACGAGTCTCCTCTGTTCCATAAGAAACGTAATCCGCAACTAATTTCCATAGCCCCATAGGTTGAGTGCCAGTTTTACCTTTATGCGACAGAGGTTTAACTTCCTTTACACGGGTTCCAGTGATAACCCCAGCTCTTGCTTCAAACCAAGCATCACTTCGTTGCTCTACGTCAATTATCTGCATCAGCCACCTCACCTTCATTTTGGTCAGATAAACTTTTCAGTCTCTCTAGGGTTCGGGCTTTCCCAGCCTCATTGTCTTGAGCTTCTACATTATTCTGGGCATCCATATATTCTTCCGAATAGTCTCCAACACCAGTGCAAGAGCCAAGAACTTCAGGAATATAAGTGTGAATTATTTGGCTCAAGACCCCATATCGTAGTTTACGTTTACGATTAGCTCCCAGTTTCCATCCAAATTTGAGATGACCACTTGCATCAGTAGTAAAGCCAGATTGTTTAGCATCTTCAAATGTAAAAGTATCGGATATCCGCTCTCCAGTCTTTGGGTTATAGACCGTAGCCGTGCAGCTATCTTGAGTCTCATCATAAGCCTCAATCCTCCAGCCGGCTCTACGCAGTGCGGTTGGTGTCGCTTTGCCATAGATATTGAGCTTGCCATTCACGAAATACAAATCATGAATTGCTTCAAATGGCGTCATCCCCATTTCACGACCAGCCGAGATCATTACCATCGCCTGCTCTGTATTTCTGATAGTACTTGGTAATGCTTCACTTTTAATCAGGTCATTAGCTAGAATCCTAATTTGTTCGTACTCAACTGGATTCATGACATTAGTGGCAGTCTGTTTCACAGCCATGGTGAGCTGACGTTTGTCGTCATCAGTTAGTACGGTTTTCTTGGCTGGTATTTGAGGTACTTCTGACTTCTGCTTATCGTCTTCCATTACCACCTCCCCTCTCTTGCGTCAGCCAAGTCCATCTCTCTGCTTCGATAATAGTCTCTGGCTTCTTGCTTGTTCGCTCCCGCTCGGAATACCGCCTCATCGTATAGCGATTTGACGAGTAATGCCGCTAACGTTACCTCATCAACGAAGTCTAGATAGCCGTAATGATCGGATAGCTTACTTGTTAATACTTCAGTAATCTCATCTTCTTTTTCGATCCCATCCTCGATTAGCTCGGTGATGAATTTCAGTGCATCAAATTCATTTTTAAATTCGACTTTGCCGCATGCGTAGCAAACAGCAATCTCACTATCATCGTCTGTTAGTGAATGAATCTGCTCACATTTGTGGCAGTTTTTACATAAGCCTGTATAGGCATTAATTACTTTTGTCATAATCTCAATCCTTTCTCAATCCTGTTGCCGACCCCATAACCCACGATTGAGATTTTGAGTTATGGGATTGGCAACACGATAAAAGTTGGTTAATAAAAATTATTTGCAGACATAATCTCGGTCATCGCCATAAGCGGTGCCTTGGTATGTCCATGTACAGTTATGTGTTATTGCGTAGTCCCTAAGATCGTAGGCCTTCTTGAGATTAACTATCACTCCAAGAAGAGCCGCTACAATAACAATAAGAACGACGACAACAATAATATTTTTTGTTTTCATGTTTGTCTCCTTTTTGCTCCTCTACATGCCACATAAAAAATAAGATATTGTACTTTTGAGATTATCGAATCAAAATGGTTGTGAGCCTAAGTTACTAAACATCTACCGGACGCCTCTGCGGTTTTTATGCAGCAAATAGAGGAGCAAACTATACTAAATAGCTCTTGGCCCCGTCCTAGCTTCAAAAAACATAAATAATAAGTCGACCAGACAAGAACTATTTAGCGTTAAAAATATGTAATATACTTTCGCACTAACTAATTGTTAACAATACTTAAACTTCGGAATACCGTAGTCGTTTATTATCTCTACGGGATCTTGAACTTAGCAGATTCAAAATCCCGATGGAAATAAAAAATCGAGCCATTTCTGACTCGATTTTCTAAAACCAAAGATGAGCCCTTTCGGACTCATCTTTCAAAAACTATCGTGGTGCGGGCGAAGAGACTCTAACTCTCGACCTCTTCCTTGGCAAGGAAGC
>CANDYU010000013.1 GCA_947425245.1 uncultured Candidatus Saccharibacteria bacterium | reverse complement strand
CTCGCTCAGCGTCGTCAAAATCTCCGCAATCTGCTCCTTTAAAATCTGATTCGCTGTCGCGTCCTCCGGCGAATCCCGCTCCGAATCCTCGACAAAGTCCCCTAAGACCGACTCTTCATCATCCCCGTCACGCCCCACACTCGCGTCCAAGCTCGCAATATCCTGCTTAATCCGCATTACATACTCAATCTTGTCCACTTCCATCCCCATCGCTTCCGCAATTTCCTCGTTCGTCGGCTCCCGATTCAGCTCTTGTGTCAACCGCCTTGTCGTCCGGAGTACCTTATTAATCGTCTCCACCATATGCACCGGAATCCGAATCGTCCTCGCCTGGTCCGCAATCGCCCGCGTAATCGCCTGCCGAATCCACCATGTCGCATAAGTTGAGAACTTAAAACCTTTATCCGGATCAAACTTCTCCACCGCCCGAAGCAACCCCGTATTCCCCTCTTGAATCAAATCCAAAAAATCCAATCCCCGCCCCCCATACCGCTTCGCAATCGACACCACCAGCCTCATATTCGCTTCCGCCAGCTTATCTTTTGCCTTCTTATCCCCTTCCATCGCCTTCTTCGCCAGCTCCAGCTCTTCCTCTTGGCTCAGCAACGGAATCTTCCCGATTTCCCTCAAGTACATCCTCACCGAATCGTCCGCAAAAGCATCCACATTGTCGACCGTAATCGCCAAGTCCTCGTCCGACAAATCGTCTTCCGCCGCCAAATCATCCGCCGCCGGCTCCCCCAAGTCCAACGCTATATTCTTATCCTTTAAGATATCTTCATCATTATCCATTACAACACATTATACTAGATTTTTCCCAAAACTCAACGCCCGATTTAAAAGTTCTCCCACCCCTAAAAAATCCTCACAACCCCAAATCCAACCTATAGAAAAGGCCCCGAGCTAAGTCGGGGCCACCGGTTCAAGCACAGTAAAATACGCCTATCAAGCCTTAGTGGCCTTATCACAGTAGTAGTTATATCCGGCTCTGAACATCGCCTCATAACCACGGCCGCGAACAACTCCATCAGCATCAACCGGCATCTGGAGTGACAAGGTCCATGTGTGACCTTTCTTTTCTGCCCGGATAATTGCTCCCGAACTAGAGGACTGAATCAACACTCCGCCATCCGCCAAGTTAGTCCTCAGCAGATAAACATCATGCGTCCAATCCGTCACATCCTCCTCATCCCAGTCGTCGACCTCAAGCTCCTCAAGATAAGCGTCACAAACGCCTCCCCAAGCAACTCGATACCCAGCCGTCTGCTGAGACAATGCTAAAACCGGCTTGCTGAACTTCGTATTACCATGCTTACAGGATACGAAACCCAGCTCCTTATATGTATCATATCTAAAACTTCTTTCGTCAATGCCGCTCGGACAACCATGCCCAAGAGACTTCGCTACAGCCTGAAGACCAAGCTTACCGTCGGTCACCTGATAGCTCAGAACCTGAAACCCAGTCACGGACGTCCGCTCATCGCGGCTGCCCTCGACCTTCACTTTCACAGTGTACACATCCACCGGTGTGCCATATTCATAATGCTGTACACCTGTAATCGGCTGACTCAGTCTACTGGTCTTCACGCTCATTTCTACCCTCTTCATAAATCCTCCTCCGCGGCTCGACGACCGCTTGCATATTCTCAGGATTCTAGGATACAGCCTAGTCCGCCCCACCAAACCGCGTTCCTTCGCAAGATGGGGTGTCCATGGACCAGCCTTTGCCTCAGCTCATCCACCGACATCCCATCTTGTTCCGAATCCTATTTACAGGAAGATCCATTCCAAGAACAGAATCGTTTTTACTTACTTAAACCTTAACGTACTTAAGCTCCTCTAAGGCGTTGTCAGTTCTACGCAGTAGAACTGGGTTATATAGATATAATCGTAAACCTTATCAAGCTTATGTTTACATTGTAGCACAGATAATGAAAATGTCAATACTTCTTACAGATTTTTTACAAAAAATCCAAAAAATACTCAGTTAAACCATATTCATCACTGCCTTCAAGCCCTAATTCCCCTGCTTTTTCAGCACCATGATCCGTCGCAAAATCTCCGCTGATTCCTGCTCAGCCTCTTCCCCCTCCCGCTCCTCCAGCTCCGCCAGTCGCATCGTCAACTGTTCCACCTCTTGCCTGCTCATTTCTACCTTATATCTTGAAAGTAGAGCCTTTGCCTCACCCTCCAACATCCCCTTATCCCATCTCTTATACCGCGTCTCAAAAATCATCTCCAGCTCCGCCTTCTTCGTCTCATCTTCCGGCAGCTCCACCCCCTTCACCCCTGTCACCCCACCATGCATCACAATCGCCTGCAAATTATCCCGCACTCCTGCCAAGACATCCGAGCTTGCCTCCAGCTCCAGCTTCTTCAGCCGCTTCTTCTCCCCCATGTCAATCTTTTTCGCCCGCAAATCCTCCACCTCACAGTCTAGCTCCCTCGCCACCTGCTTCTCATAATGTTTTCGCTCAACCGGATCCGCCACAAACCGCAAGAGCCTCATCGCCACATCTGAATATTCCCGTTTTCCCAACCCTGAGCTCAGATCTAGATTCTCCTGGTACTTCCCTAGCAACCAATCCACCGCCGGACGGCATTGTTTTACCGCCTCTTGCCACAGCCCCGGATCCTTCTGAATCAGCTCATCCGGATCCTTCGCCCCATGATAATCCGAAATCACCGACAGATTCACCCCTAAATCTCCCGCCATCATAATTGCCCGTTCCGTTGCCTTCACCCCTGCCACATCCCCATCATACGCCAACCTCACATCATCCGTCAGCCTTGACAAAATCTTCAAATGATTCTCTGTCATCGCCGTCCCACTCGTCGCCACCGCCTCTTTCACGCCCGCCTGATGCGACGAAATCACATCCATATTCCCCTCAACAATCACCACGAACCCACTCTGGCGAATCGCCTCCTTCGCCTGTGCCAACCCGAACACAAACCTCCCCTTATTAAACAAAATCGTCTCTGGCGTATTCAGGTATTTTGGCTCACCTTGCCCCAAAATCCTCGCCGTGTATCCTATCACCCCATTCGTATCAATAAACGGCACCATCATCCGCCCTCGAAACAAATCCCCGCCATACCTATTTAGAAGCCCCGCCGCCTCCATCTCTTGAGTCTTATAGCCCCGCTTCGTCAAGAACTGAATTAATGCCTTTCCTGTATTTGGGGCATATCCAATCCGAAACTCCTCTACCGTCCCCTTTGACATCCCCCGCTTTTCAAATGCATAACGACAAGCCTTCTCATTCTTTGTCAAACAAAATTGGTAAAACCGACACGACAGCTCCAAAACCTCTTTCACTCGACGCTTTCTCTCCGCTACCGCCTTATCGCCACCCCCATATTTCGTCAGTTCCACCCCCGCCTGTGCCGCCAACTTTTCCAATGCCTCCCTAAACGAAATCCCCTCCACCTCCATTACAAACGCAAAGATATCGCCACCTTTATTCGCCGAAAAATCATGCCAAATCCCCTTCTCCGGCGACACCATAAACGATGGCGTCTTATCAACGCCCCAGGGCGAACGCCCCTTTAAACTCCGCCCCGCCCGTTTAAGCTCAATGTATTGCCCCACCACGTCTTCCACTGGCAACCGCGCCCGAATTTCCTCCTTCGCGTCATCCATGCTCTTAGTATAACACACTTATCTAACCTAGTACGCCAGACAACGGATGGGGAAACCGTAATAACGATTACCCGGGCCGTCCGACGGGTTGACACCACTTGCATTGAAATGGAGGTAGTAACCTGGCAAACCAGCAGACCCATCGTAGTAAACAGGCGAAGCCGTAGGAGACCGATGGTAGCCATTGATGCCAAGAGACCGGACAGAGCCGAGGTAGCGATTGATATACCCGCTACGGACGAAGTAAGACTAATTGCATCATTTTCTGAACAACTCCCAGTTAATTAACCAAAAACCCGACCAAAATAACAGAGTTAATTTCAATTTGAACCCGTATAGCCTATACTAGTTCGTCCGTAGCGGATATGTTAATCGTAGTGTTGGCTTGGTTCGTTATCTTGGGCATGATGGCTTCACCTGGTCATCCATAGCGTCGCCAGTCTACGATTCTGGAGCCGCCAATCTGGCAAGCTATTATTTTAACTTTGGATCCGCCAATACATACACTTCTTACGGCCCAAATGATCGCTGGTTAGCTTTCCCCATCCGTTGTCTGGCGTACTAGGTTAGATAAGTTGTGGGATATCTTAATGCTATGCTATAATACTTATTATGGATAACCTCGAATACCTAAAACACATCTCCGCCTCAAATCGCCCCGCTCCCAAAAATACCGCCTCCTCACTCTTCAGTTCCCCCATCTTCAAAATCGCCATCGTCGGTATCGTTCTTTTCATCCTTCTAGCCGCTTTTGGCATCATGATGGGCAGCCTTAACACAAAACCCACCGAACTCACCGAACAACTTTACCTCCGCACTAACAGCTTACAGGATGCCGTCTCAGAATATACACCGTCACTTAAGTCTTCTCAGCTGCGTGCAATCGGTACCTCACTCTCCACTATCTTATCTAGTACCTCGACCCAGCTCAACACTTACCTCGCCAGCAACAGCAACGACCAAAAAAATTACCAACCCAACGAAACTAACCAAACCACCGAATCCCTCTTCGCTGAAAACCTCAATACTTCCCTTAATAATGCTAAGTTAAATGGATTACTTGACCGTACTTATGAGAACTTTATTGACCTACAAGTCTCTTTGCTCCTCTCACAAACTTCCCAACTCCTCGCCCGCACCAAAGACGCCACGCTTATCAATATCCTTACCAACTTTGAGTCCAGCCTCTCCGCCATCCACGCCAGCTTCGAAAGCTATTCTAGTCCCAGCAATTAACGCCCTAGACTAAGTCGTCTTCTTTAATTCCTCTTTCTTATTACCAGCCGCTTTCAAGTCCTTCTTCCCCTCTTGTGCCGCCAACTCCGCTGCTTCCTTCTCCAACTTTGCCTTCGCGTCTGCGTTCAATCGATTTAAAAACTTCACGATCACAAACACCGTAAACGCCACGATTAAGAAGTTAATAATACTCTGCAAAAAATTACCATACGCAATATGCACTCCATTATCCGCCCCAAACAAGTTCGGCACATCAATCGACAGCTTCGTCAAATCTACTCCACCCGCAATCAGCCCCGCTACCGGCATAATAATATCATCAACCAGCGATTTTACAATTGTCGTAAACGCCCCACCAACTGCCACACCAATTGCCAAATCAACAATACTACCTCGATTAATAAACTCTCCAAACTCTTTCATGAAAGCACTCTGCGTCACCGCCTTCACTGCCTTCGTCGGATTCAGCACAAACTCTTCGCCTTTTCTCTTACTCATTCTCCTCCAACGCTTTCCTTCTACTCACTAAACACACCACCATAAAACCTAATAAATACATCCCCTCGAAAAGCAGTAACGCATTTAGAAACCACGCACCCTTCGAAAAATAGCCAAAAATACAAAGCAAACCGTACATTACAAACGCCGCCGACATTACTCGCGTCCGCCTATCAGCCAATCCAATCGTCGCTACCATTACCTCCGCCAACAACATCGCCATAAACATCATACGCGAACAAATCTCATGTATCCTACTTGGTGCACTCGAACCATACGCTGTACCAGGTAAATCGAAATATCCCACCGGACAAGCCAATAATCCAACTAGCCCGACTGCCATCAAGATTACCAACCAAAAATATACGCGTGGCATCTTTAAGCTTTCGCCCATTTCGTACAAATAGTATAGCATCAGAATCAACGCCAAAACACTCCCTACCCCAAACAGTACTGCACTCCAAGTTTCCAGCCCCATATATCTACTAATTGAATACTCCAAATGAAACCCATGCCCCATCCAAGTACTATTCAATACGATCACAGACACGACGATCGTCAAGAACGTCACAATGGCTCCCGCCATCAATCTCCGCTGTGCTACTGCCTCCGCTGCTTTACTTTGCTTCATTACCAGATTCATACTCCTCGCTCTCTTTCGTCAAATTATAGCTCAACCTCACCAAGTCTTCAATCTCTGAATCCTCCAGCTGCCCACTCGGCACTATCTCTATCCCACCTTTACCAAAGTATCGACTTTCCATCACTGTCTCATATTTTTCCCGCAAAGATTGTCCTAACTTTCGATCACATCTCACCTCAATAGTTTTCGGCCGAACCACCAAAAACGCCCGACCTCCCCCCGCTCCCACCAAAAAAATCTCATTCCGCTCTTCCGTTTCCGGAATTACCCGCTCAGTCTTCGTATATTCACCTATCCCACTAATATTCTCTATGTTCATCTCAGCATTTCTTCCTTCCCTTATTATTCTTCATCTTTCTCAGCAATCCATACCGTGCTCGACAATGCATATACTGTGCCCCAAATCGCACTACTTCATAAATGTCAAATACCATTTCAACTCCTCTATTGACCCCAGTATGTCGTCCATTGCTCGGTGCATTTCCCGTTTTGTAAACTTTTTGCCAAATTTCCCCTCAAACACTACCTTCCATGCACTTACATCTAACATCCGATAATGTAATCTCTTCGCCAACCTTGGCCATTCTCGATCAATAAACTTGCGGTCTTGATGAATCGAGTTTCCCGCCAAAATCACCACAGCGTCCTTCCCTGCCACCTTATCCAAAAATTGCAATATTTCATCCTCAATTTTATCCACCCTCTTCCCTGTTGAGTTCTGCGACACTAAAGCCTCTCGAGTTTCAGCATTCTTCTCCCAAAACTCACCCACCATCCGCTGTTTTATTAAAACCTCTGGCACTTTTACTACTCCTGTCATTTTCCCCAACACCTCAAAGTCCCATCCCGTCGCAATCGCCGCCACCTCAAGAATCCGATCTTTCCCCGGCTCTAAGCCAGTCATCTCTAAGTCCATCCATAACAACTTCGCCCTCTTCATCCTTCTATTATATCATGCTTTTCACAATAAAGCTAGGCACATGAATACATAGTTCACCCTTCGTCCGTAGCGGCAATATCAATCCTGACCGTGATACTATTCGGAATCTTGGCTATAACGGGTACGATTGGTCAACCACTGCTTCTTCCGTCTTGTCCGACGGGTCAACCGGTTTAGCAGGCTATCTCCTCACCCTTAGTCTTAACCACTCCGAGACAGTATCCGGTCCATGGGATCGCTGGCAAGGTTTCCCCATCCGTTGTCTGGCGTACTAGGTTAGATAAGTTTAGGTATTAGGACATCCCACAACTTATCGTAGTGTAAGTATACCTCCCACATATTTAGGAATATAGATAATATATCTCTTTCACCTGCGAGGGTGGTTGGTTTTCTAGTCTGGTGACGCTCTCTTCGTCTAAAGACTCAGACCCGCGTCAGCCTAGAATAATCAAGACTAGAAAACCCAACCACACCTTCGACGCGGTGAAAGAGATATATTATGTATAATGCTAAAACTCTGGTGGGATATCTTAATGCTACATTTTCTCTGGTATCTCAATCCCCAACAACCCAAGTCCCTGTTCCATCACCCCTACATAGACCTTCACGCTCATACTCAACTCCACCTCACGCTCACTCCCCGCCACCTGCACATGCTCATAAAATCTCGAAAACTCTTGTGCTAACTCATATAAATATGTACACAACTTATACGGTGCCCTCTCCCGCACGGCCTCCCCTAATACCTCACCATATTGAACAATTTTTTTGTTCAATCTCCGCTCATATTCCCCCGCATCCGCCTGAACAACTTTTTTATTCAATTCGTCTCCACCCCTGTTAGTCAACTTCTGCAAAATCTTCTTCGCCCTCACTGCCGAGTATAACAAATACACCCCCGAGTTGCCGTTCGTTGACACCGATTCCTTCGGGTCAAACACAATATCGCCACCCACTTTATACTTCAAAAATGCATACTTAATCGCCGCAAACACCACCTTATCATCCGCTTTATCACCTCCCAATTCCTCGCGAACCATCTCTAATACATCCACCGCCTTCAGGAAGTTCCCCTTTCTAGACGACATCTTCACATTTCCAGCCAACCTAACCATCCCGTGCGTCAAATGCTCCGTCCGCTCCACCAGCTCTGGAGCATAC
Organism: uncultured Candidatus Saccharibacteria bacterium; assembly: GCA_947425245.1. GTDB lineage: Bacteria > Patescibacteriota > Saccharimonadia > Saccharimonadales > Saccharimonadaceae > Nanosyncoccus. The sequence goes on along the minus strand of CANDYU010000013.1, from coordinate 11,062 downwards.
TCCCCCACACTCGCCAAGACTACCTTCATATACTCCGTCTGCTCGTTCCCCGTCACCACCACTGAGGTATCAAAATGATAATCGTCCCACTTCGTAAAAATCAGCCCTACATCCTTCGCTTCATAAGTCGGAATCCCTCCCTGATTAATAAATACCCGCGTATGCAGCCCTTTCTTTTCCCCCTTATACACAATCGCCCCCTCGCTCTCTTCATAGACCGCCCCCACATGTTCGCGTACTTCCTTCAACCCCCGACCTGCTACCGTTGATTCTGGATAATACCGATCAAACCTCACCCCAATTCTCTCATAAAACTCATCAAAATACTCATAGCTCAGCTCGCGACCACGCCAATACAGGCGTGCCAACTCACCTTCTTCCCCGCCCAACGCTTCACTCTCACTTCTGCCCAACTCCGCAATCCGATAAACTTCTTTATTCAGCTCAGCTATCTTCTCATGTGCTGCCTCATCCTCATCATAAGCCCTCGTTCCCTCAACATAACACCGTGCAATATCCTCAATTGTCAACTCTTTTATTAGCCGCCCCGCACCTTCCTCCCCCGCTTCCAGTGCTTTTCTCTTTACTGCATATAGTGTCTTCGCCACATGCAGACCCACATCACCCCCAAAGTTCACCCTTGCCACCCTAGCTCCAGCCAATTCCAACATCCTAGAAATTGCATCCCCCACCACCGAAGTATACAAATGACCTACATGTAACACCTTAAACGGATTCGGATCCGAAAACTCAGTCACAATCATTTTATTCGAATATTCGCCCCATGATATATTATCACCAAAAATTACCCCTAAATCTCCGTCATATTGCCCAATCTTCACCCTAAAATATTCATTTTTCGCATAAAAATTCAAAAAGCCCGGTGCTGCCACACTCGCTTCAAATCCTCCCAATCCACTCTCCTGAAACTCATCCCGCAGCTCCTCCGCAATCGACATTGGACTCTTGTAAGCCATTTTCGCCAACCGCATCGCTATATTAGTTGCATAATCTGCCCCCGAGCTCTCAGGAGCCAACATTACTAACCCTGAACCTTCTACAACCTTTCGTAAATCATCCTTCTGCTCAGCACATTCTACGCCAAAAAGCCTCAAAACCGCACTCTTTAACCATCCCTTAATCTCTTCCATACTTACTATTATAACACACTTATCTAACCTAGTACATCGAAAAACCGAACATAGCTACAATATTAGATAACATAACACCCCACCTCAGCAACATCTACTACAACATATTTATCACTTCGTCCGTAGCGGGGACATTGATCACAGTTTGGGGTCAGCAGCACACTTAGGCGTCAATGGCTATTATTGGGCCACTGTTACTTCACCAGTTTATAGCTCTGGATCAACCGGTTTAGCAAGCTATAGCTTTGCTCTTTATGATAGCGGTATTGGCCCGTCGGCCGGTCCATACAATCGCTGGAATGGTTTCCCCATCCGTTGTCTGGCGTACTAGGTTAGATACGTTTAGGTATTATACCTAAACCATTGGTGGTTATCGCTTGGGTTTTAGTCTTAAGTAACTGGCTTCCCATTCTTAAGCACCAACAAACATAGTATTAGGATACCCCAACTACCTTCTAATCTCAATCGCCCCAACCCCACCATCAATCTCAATCAGGTTCTCCCCTTCTCCATAACTCCGATCGCTCTCGACTTCATTCCCATCCAATTTGATACTACCAAGCCCCCTCTCTACCTTAATCCGATAGCTATCCGCATCACCCAACAACCTTAAATCGAGCCTCCCCAAGCCAGCATCAATCTCGCTACTGCCCAAGAGGGCCGCCTCAATTTCCACTTTCCCTACCCCCATATCAAAATCCAAGTTCCTCAATTCACCATTTCTAATCGTCAGCATCCCAGCACCCCCGTCAATATCCGCCCTATTCCTAGCAATCACTTCCTGAATCTCCACTTTGCCAGCCCCCATGCTTATCCGCAGCTCTTTCGTTTCTAATCGTTCAATATCCATCTTCCCCGCCCCGGTTTCGATACTCACGAAATCAAACTCATGCATGCTTTTCGGCAAATAGACAACCAACTCATCGTCGCCCCAGGCAATATTCTCAAATAAATTAAAGTCGCTTTCCTCAATCGTAAGTGTTTCGCCACTCTTACCAACCTTCACCCGATCGCTATTGCTCTCGACCCGTATCCTCCCCTCATCCGTACTGACGACCTTTACCCGCACTGTACTCGCCTTCAGCTCTAGCCGCCGAATCCCGTTCATATCGATATCCTCCCTCAAATCAACCTCCGATAAAACCGTGTCCGTCGAACGATCCGGGCTAAAAATCCTCCCCAGTATCATCCCCACTCCCGCAATCCCCGAGAAAATCGCTATAATCAAGACCGCCGCAACCGCCAGTGCTAAAAATTTCAAGACTCTCTGTGCCGTATTCATCTACTTAACCTCAACTCCCCCAAACACACAAGTCGCGTCCACATACAAAGTCTTTGCGTCTTCTTTCTCTATCACCTTCTTCCGTTGATTTGACGCCCCGCCAAACATCGAAGTCGAAACCAACTTAACCTCTATATCCTTCGGCACCCGAATCGTAATTCCTCCGAAAATACTCGTAGCCCGAATCATCGCCCCTTCCTTGATTTTCGCCTCCCTTAAATCACAGGTAATCCCGCCAAACACCGCCTCGAGCTGACACCCTTCGAACTCTTCCCCACCAAAGTCCAACTTCTGCCCGCTAAAAGTCGACCAATACTCCTTACCCTTCTGACCATTCAACTTCTTTGCACCCTTGAATATCGCCTTCTTAAACGCATCCTTAAAGATAATCGACAATCCGACCACTACGAGGATGACTGGCACCATCAACTTCCATACCGTCACGATACTGACCACACTTAAGCATCCTAGCAACAGAAAAATCCCTATCCCCAGCCCAATCAAATTCCCAGTCTTATCATCATCACCATCAAACAGCCCAATAAAGCACGGCACGATGATAAACAGCGTCCACCACCCCGGGAAAAAGACATTAAAGCTAATCAATCCCATCGCACTTAGTCCCCATACGACCCCTATCAAAATCAAGACCAGCCCCCATAGCCAATTACTTGCCTTATGCATAATATCCTTTCCAGATGCAACTCTTCATAATTACTGTTTTCATTGTATCACATAAGACACCCCCCCCCGCAAGATTATTTTAAGCTCCGCACAAACTCCCTGAACAAAGGATGCACATTCAGCGGCCGACTCTTAAACTCTGGGTGTGCTTGCGTTGCTACAAAAAACTTATGGCTAGGCGACTCAACGAACTCCACCAAACTCCCCTCTGGCGACCTTCCCGTCACAATTAATCCACCCTTCTCAATCTCCGGTAAGAACTTTTGATTGACCTCATAACGGTGCCTGTGTCGCTCTATTACCTCCAGCCCACCATAAATCTCTGCCACCCTAGACCCCTCCGTCAACTTCGCCGGATAGTTTCCTAACCTCATCGTTCCCCCAGTCGACTCCTTCCCTTCTTGACCACTCATAATATATATTACATTTTCATCTTTTCCCGCCCCAAACTCCTCTGAACCAGCCTTCTTCAGTCCGCCCCGTCTTGCCGCCGCCACACACGCCATCTGCATGCCCAAGCATAGCCCAAGATAAGGTTCGTCATTTTCCAACGCATACTCCGCCGCCCGAATCTTCCCTTCCGAGCCACGCACCCCAAAACCGCCTGGTACAACCAATCCGTCAGCATCCTCGACCTGTTTCCATGCCGCCTTCGCCCCTTTCGAGTCGTCCTCAGCCAAATCTTCCGCATTAATCCATACAATCTCCAGATTAACCTTCTCCCACGCTGCTGCAGCCTTCAACGCCTCTGTTACGCAAATATACGCATCCTCATTCCCTGCATATTTCGCCACCAATCCAACCTTAACCGTCTTCTCCCATTTTTCCCTTCTAAGTCGAGAGAACTCCTCCCACTGAGTCATACATGGCTCAGTGTCGGTACCGACAAATCGATTCAAAATCTCCAACACACCAGATTTCAGCACATTCAGTGGCACATCATACACCGACTCGATATCCGGCAAATTCAGCACCGCCTCTCCCGGAATCCCCGAAAACGCCGCAATCTTTTCGCACATCGACCTCGGTGCCAGTTTCTCCGTTCGACACACCACCACATCCGGAATAATCCCAAATCCCCTGAGATCCTTCAATGCATTTTGTGCCGGCTTCGTCTTCAACTCCTTTGAAGTATTAATCCACGGCACATAAACCACATGTACATATAAACAATTTTCCCTTCCCACTCGATTCGCGAAAAGCCGAATCGCCTCAATAAAACTCAACCCCTCATAATCACCCACCGTTCCCCCAATTTCCACTATATGAATATCCGACCCCTCAGACGCCTTTTCAATCTTCTCCTGTACCAGATCCGTAAAATGTGGCACCATCTGCACCGTCTTCCCATGAAATCCTCCACTCCTCTCCTTTTCAATCAACTCCCGATACAACGCTCCCGACAAAACACTAGAAAAATAGTTAGTCTCAAAATCCAAAAACCTCTCATAATGCCCCAAATCCAAATCCGTCTCTTTCCCATCCGCCGTCACAAAGCACTCCCCATGTTCCACCGGATTTAGTAACCCCGCATCAACATTAAGATAGGGGTCGCATTTCTGAATCGAAACTTTAAATCCCTTCGCCTTCAAAATCGCCCCAATCGACGCCGCCGTAATCCCCTTCCCCACTCCCGACAGCACCCCACCAGTCACAAAGATATATTTACTAGCTTTCTTCACTTTTTTATTTTTCATAATGTGGCACCTCCTTTATCGTATTTTGCCCACACTTCTTATACTTATCATACCACACCGTTCAGCCAACATTCTATAATTCTTACAGTTTTTCCAAAGCCCTAACGATTATCCAAGCACGCTTATTTCAATAATCAGTTTTTTGGGATTTCAACTAAAGTGTGTTATAATCAAGACAGATTAACCTGGAAGTGTGTCCGAGTGGTTTAAGGAGCACGCTTGGAAAGCGTGTGAGCGGGCAACCGTTCCGGAGGTTCGAATCCTCTCGCTTCCGCCATTAATGAAATAAAAACACCCGACCTCAGAAGGGTGATTTTTATTTCATTAATAACCTAAAAACACGAGAGGATAAGAACCGACGCTGCAAGCGAGGTTCGTAGGCGGTAGTTTTCGAGCGAAGCAAAAATGCTTGCATTTTTATTTCCGAGAAAACGCTCCGCCGCCAGATTTTGCGAAGCAAAAGATGGAATCCTCTCGCTTCCGCCGTGCAAAAGATAAAATCCTCTCGCTTCCGCCCCGTACCCACATAGTTTTTGCCAAAATAGCAAAATTATGGAAATAAGTATTGACAAATACTAAATTGTATGATACCATGAAAGAAGTAGCTATTCACTAGGCACATTAGGAGGTTTATATGGAAATCAAAGAAATCAAAACCATTAGGGAACTCGACAACTATCTTAGTGTCTGTAGGGCCATCCCAATCGACACACCCACAGACGGCCGTGGTTTCTACAAACCGAAACGCCAACTCTTCAAATACCCGAACGGTAGCACCCAGCCACGAGAATACATCGATAAAAAACCGGCTACTATCGTAGTCCCAGAAGACCCCGATGGTAACTTAATTATGATCATCCAGCCAACAGGTCTTGCCGAAGAAGGCTCGCTTATCGAATTCCCTGCTGGGTACTCCGAGCCGGGTGAGGATAGCAAAACCACGGGTATCCGTGAGATGCTGAAAAAAACTGGCCTAACGACGGATCCGGAGAATATCACCGATCTCGGTTATCATTATCAAGATCCGGGGTCAATCCGTCAACCCGTGCATGCCTACCTAGCTGAATATTGCGTCCAGCACCATAGGCCCAAACCCGACCGTGGCGAATACATCCAGATGTACAAAGTCAGCAAAGTGATGTTCTTCAAAATGCTGCACCGAGGGTACATCAAAGATGCCAATACCTTCATCGCCGGCATCCAAGCCCTTTTCCAGCTTGGGATTCTGGAGGATTAACCTCACACCAACCGCGACAATTCCGTCGCGGTTTTTGCATACTCGACAAAATCCAATCGAAACCCAAAATGCAAAAAGCTGATTTCCTTGTTATAATGAACTACATATGAGCGAGGTAAAACATTACAACAAGGATTCACTGTTTTGTGATGATCCATTTAACATGTCGCTGGACTTTAATAGTCAGTACTTTTTGTCGCACCTCATAACTTACCTCGGGAACAAGAGAAAGCTTCTACCATTTATCAATAGTGGGATCCTTGAAGTGAAGAAAAGATTAGGCAAAGAAAAAATAACCGCCTTAGACGGTTTTTCTGGCAGTGGCGTTGTTGCTCGCCTGTTAAAATACCACACCACAAAGCTTATATCAAACGACTTTGAACAATACACAAAAACCGTAAATACCGCCTATCTCACCAACCATTCATTGGTAGATATTAAAAGACTCGAAAAAGCCATCAATTATCTTAACAAAAACAAGCTAAAAACAACAAACTCTAACTATTTCATCACTAATAACTACGCCCCCGCGGACGATAATGACATCCAGCCAGGAGAAAGAGCCTTCTATACACATTCAAATGCCCAAATTATTGACAATATCCGCTATCTCATCGACAACGCAATAGACAAAGACCTACGAATCTTTTGCCTAGCACAGCTCATAGTTAAAGCCTCAATCCACAACAACACTTCCGGAGTTTTCAAAGGATTCCATAAAAAAGACGGCGTCGGACATTTCGGTGGGGCTGGCGAAAACGCCTTGACGCGTATTAAAGGCGAGATCACCTTAGATGTTCCCATCTTCGCCGAGGTCGAAAATGAAACTAGAGTTTATTGCAAGGACATCAATGAACTAGTTAATAATCTTGACGAGGTCGATTTAGCCTATTACGACCCGCCCTACAATCAACATCCCTATGGCTCAAATTATTTTATGCTTAATATTATCAACGGCGGCGTACCTATTAAAATCCAAAATGGCGTCAGCGGAATAGCAAAAGACTGGCAGCATTCAGCCTATAACAGGCCTACACCCGCCGAAAGAGCACTAGAGACTTTACTGCACGACACAAAAGCCAAATATATCCTCATTTCATACAACAATGAAGGTATCATCCCAATTGAAAAATTCCAGAAAATCGTCTCCAAGTATGGAGACTGGGAGTTTCTCGAGCAAGAATACAACACATACCGTGGCTCTAGAAACCTGCATGCTAGAAACAACAAAGTTCGCGAATTGCTTTGGCTTATCAAGAAGCACTAATCAACAAAACGATATTCAATCGCCCTTATAGCAACACTTAACAAATGCTCGACCATTTCTTTCACCGTCCATGGTTCATACCTAAAAAACATAGTAACTGGCTCAAACGGCAAAAAATCCTTTGAAACAAACTGCTTATTGAGCGGGAAAAACTCGTTCATGGTAAGCACCCTATCCAAAATAGTAGATCCTTCCCTAAAATCCCAACCATGGCCGAATATCACAAACGGTATAATGCCTTCATTCTTAAAAATAGCTCTCACTCCTATTAAGTTCTTACCCAATCTTTCTATAGCGTTACCCTTAGCCTGAACACTCAAACCTTCTTCTTGACGAGCATCGTTAGTACCCTGTCTCTTAACTTCCGACACCAGAACAATTCTCCGTTCACCCTGCCGATTTGTCGCAAAAAGAAAACCGCCATCCGGAGAAATAAAACTACTTTCTTGTGGCTCACCAAACATACTGGCAAACTCAGGATACTGCCTTGATAATAACGCAATGATATCAACCAGCTTCATCGTTTTTACCCACTCAAACTTCAGCGTCGGATATCTCTCTTGTAAAGCCTCAATCACCGCCATCGTCGCCTGGACAATCTCTCTATCCATCATTTTCGACTTGCTATTTTTTACTATATGTTGATTAGCATTGTTTCTTAGAAAATCAGAACTCGCCATAGATACAATTATAATATCCTTCACCACCAACCGCAACCTCTTCATCGCCTAAATACCAAATTGACAGCTGTATTTGCACATTGAAAAAGGAGGCCATTCGGCCTCCGCGAGGTAGTTATTATATTCACAAACAAGCCAACGTACCAGTTGGTTATATTATATTTTCAATCGATCATCAGTGGCCACAAAGAGCACAATCTCAGTCACCCGAACTTGTCCCGAACTGGATTGACCGGTCGTTCTAGCTCCGCTTGCTACTCTTGTAGCATTGCTTGATGTTGCTACGCCGCCAGAACCAGTCCCGTCGTCATTTCCCGAGTCACCGCCAGAGCCAGAACCATCATCAAAACCCGAGTCTCCACCAGACCCCGTTCCAGTATCGCCAGAACCACTTTCGCCTGAGTTCCCACCATTTCCTGAACCATCCGATCCGCCAGGTCTCTCTGCATCACTTGGCGTTGCTGGCCTTTCACCCGAATCCCCACCGGACCCAGAACCATCGCCAGAGCCAGAGTTGTCACCAGAACCATCACCAGAACCTGAATCCCCACCGGACCCAGCAGAATCATCTCCAGGCTTATCCTCTCCATCCCCACCGGATGGCTCCCCTGGATTATCTGTATCGGTTGTTGGCGGTGCTGGATCTTTGTCTGGCCCATCGTCACCAGGCGTCTCGCTCGGCGGAGTACTCGGTCTGCTCGATGAACCCCCACCGGATCCACCACTCGATCCCGAATCGGAACTAGCCGCCGCAGCTGCCGCTGCTTCTCTCGCTTCAGCCTGCTTCACCACCTCCTGGCTTACCGCAACCTGTGTCGTGGCATTCGGATTAATCGCCTTCCATGTCGGGTTATCAATCACTGCTCCAGCTTTCGCAACAACTGTCCTTGTCGCCGTGAAAACCATCTGGCCAGTTAATGGATCAACAGTTAGAGCCGAAGCCGCACTTTCGACATTAAAGACAAGCTTTTCCACTGTCCAGCCCATCTGAGCCGCTAAGGCCTGTGGCTCGACTGTCACTACATACTGCACCCCTTTAAATAAGGGAATCTCTGTCTCGTCACTCAAAACATAAACCGTCCCGTCCGGAGCCGTCACACAAACCGTCAGCTGCTTCGCCGACTCTTCCATGCACCGATCCACTTCATTAAGTAAGCCAGCCGCCCCGCCAACCTTACCCATGAGATCCATTACATCCTGGTTAAGTGGAACGCTCAACTCTCCCGCTCCTGCTTCCGGTGCAGCAGCAAACGCCAAACCCGGCATTCCTGACACTACAACCGCAACACTAAGTGCCGCGAAAAATGGTTTCATCTTTTTCCTAATCTTTCTACCTAAGAACATAACGTCTTTCCTCGCTTTCTTAAAGAGCTACCCCGCACCGACAAGTATAGCACTCTTCAAGTGCTCTATCAATAATTTAATCCATTAAAAAGGGGAGCCCTCCGGCTCCCGCTCTCTTTGCGAGGTATTTTATATGATCAGATTATGTCGTAGTGAGTTATAGCTTACGCAGTTATGCTACTTCATCTTCGCCCTCCTCTTCTACATCCTCTTCCTGCTCCTGTTCGGATCCGTCGCTTTCTTCTTCGACTAAGCTCGCAGTATCTTCAACTTCCGCGTCTTTCTCATCGTCTCCGTTGATGACCGCTCCATCATCTTCGATAGCTTCACTATCAAGGACGGATCCTCCACCGTCCTCGGTTATTTCTTCGGAATCCTCGTCGCTAATACTATCAGCTTCCTCGTCCTGTTGTTCTTCATCTAACAGCTCATCATCTTCATCAGTGACAAACTGCTCACTACCTACAACATCCTCAGTCCGCGTTTCCTCTCCGTCAGTCGCATCCAAGTCTGCATCTTCTGAGGACCAAGTCTCTCCTCCGACAACTTCCTTGTCATCAGATTCCGCTTCATCAGCAAAACTCCGCTCGTCCTCACTAGCTACATAATCTTCGTCCACTGCTCCACACTCGCAAACGCCGTTCACGAATGTGTGTGAAGCAACTCCCACGACACCACATGTAGGGCACTTCTGCCCCTTATGCAAAAACTCGTGCTCATCTGCATCGATGCAGATTTCGTCCAGCACAGCCCCACAGATCAAGCAAGTATCACCTACTATCTGCCTATGACTGCAAATCGCCTGGAAATCGCCCAAGGTAATATCACAACCTTCGGTCTTACAGGCACCGTCAGCATTAAAGCTATCCTTATTGTGGCTATGCTGCTCAACCACTATCTCCTTCGTCCCCTCCGCACCACAGTTCGGACAAAACTCACCTAGCAGGATTTCATCATGATCAACTTTGCATTCTCTCTGGAACTCTTCCAGAGTTACTGTACAACCCTCCGTTGTACACTTGCCGTTCTCATCAAAATCCGCTTTTGTGTGTTCATATCCATCTGGGTGGCCTTCGGGGGTGTCAGGAGTAGGTGGTGTTGGCTTCTTATATCCACAAATCTCACAGGGCATGCCTGGCACATGCTTCCCTGCCCGAATATTCGGACACACCATGCCGCACATTACACATATCCCACCAGACCATTCATGCTTCGACCCTAAGAACCCACAGATCTCACAGTGGTGTTCCTCGAAGATATCTCCATGATTGTCTGCATTCGGACACTCAAGATCACATCTAACGCAAAATCCATCTTGTTTCGACCAATCATGACCGTCAGCACATGGATCCTCTGGTTCCTCCGGCTCTTCTGGATCCGGTTTCTCCGGATTACTTGGCGTTGCAATCGGAACTTTAGTTCCTTCTGCCCAGCAAACCTCACAGTGCTCCCCAACCAGAATCTCCGCATGATTGACATCACATTCCTCCTGGAACTCCCTCAGAATTTTCGTACAACCCACCGTCGTACATCTTCCAGTCGTCAAGTCAAAATCAGTCAATTCATGCTTATACCACTCTGGGTGACCTTCTGGTTCATCTGGGTCAGGCTCTTCTGGATCCGGTTGTTCCGGCTTCTCCGGGTTACTCGGTGTAGCAACTGGAACCTTCGTCCCCTCCGCACCACAGTTCGGACAAAACTCACCTAGCAGGATTTCATC
>CANDYU010000012.1 GCA_947425245.1 uncultured Candidatus Saccharibacteria bacterium | reverse complement strand
TTCCGGCTAATCCAGCTCCGGCTGCACCACAGGCTCCGGCCAACCCGGCCCCTGCACCGCAGGCCAACCCGGCCCCAGCAAACCCTGCTCCGGCCCCGGCAAGGACGATCTATTCCTGTGCCGCTGTGACAGAGTTAGCCGCTGCGGGCGTAAAGGCTGAGGACGTTCCGCCAGAGTTGGTAGACGCGTGCAGTCGGTTCGACAATGTTAGCGTCGACATGCTGAACTTCTGGCTTAAGATGCACCGGACTACCGGTAGCAGCGGCCAGATCGTACAGCTGTAAACCTGAGACGCCCTCCTTAAACCCTCCTATCTTCAGATAGGGGGGCTTTTTCTATCTCAAAATCCCCGCGGGCCCAGGGATCCAACAAACCCTTTGACTAAACCCCGCCTACTAATCTGAAAATCAAACAACAAAACAATATTCTTATCAAGTATAACCAACCGAACTAACCATAAGAGACATAACCGCCATAGCCATAAACTCTTACCTGTGGAAAAATCAGCAAAATAACAGGGAAAAACGCCATTTTATTGTGCATATGGTAAACCATGATAAAGTACTTGACTTTTTTAAGCATGTGTGCTACAATGGACTCAGTCGGTATAAACCGGATGGAACTGGTTTGTATTGAGGCCCGTTTACAATCGAATCGTCTCAGATACAAAGCTCCTAGTCCATTTGACTTTGAGCCATAATTGTATCTGTTAATATAGATCAATCGTTCAAATTCATATAGATTGTCGCCGCAACATATATTTGTCTCGGTGACGCGTAACCCGCTCATTCACAGGGGGGTTACGCCCCCCTGTCTACCAAACAAAAAACAGGAGGAAAATTAATATGAATAAAGATTTGTTGTTGGCTATCGCTCTGTTCATTCTGGGCGGAGTCTTCATGATCGGAGGTATCTTTTCTCTGGTCAAGGGAGCTCCCGGCCCTCGCGGCTCAGTCCCGACATTGGCCCAGCGTAAGAAGCGGCTTCGTTACCGTCTTCTCGCTGGCGTTCTGACCGTCGCTATGGCGGTGTGTGCTGTATTCAGCGGAAGGTATTTCGCGAAATACAACACCGACCAGGCCGACGCCATGTTGCTGGCCGTTCCAGAGACCGTTCCAGAGTCCGAGACAGCTACCGAAGCAAGTGGCGGAATCATCGACTTCGATAGTGCGGATATGATCCCAGTCATCGATTTCGACATGGACGCCTGGGTGGCCCGTTTTGGTCAAGAGATTTGGCCATATAAGGGCACTTCCTTATCGACCATGGCCCAGTACCGTCTTAAGCTTACCAGCTTAGAGACGAAAAACGGCCAAGGTATTTCCGACGCCTTAGACATCCCCCTCTGGATGCCAATCGATGAAGTGGTTTACTCAAAGTATGCCACTATGTCACTGGTACACGAAGGGGAAAACTCTGCATTAGCAGAGGCACTGGAAGAGGCGAAAGAGTTAAAGGCGGCCTCTGAAGCTCTTAAGAAAGAAGAGCGGATGAGTGAGTTTAGGGCAGAGTTGTACGCTAGGATTATCTCAAATCCGGTGGACACCGAAGCCTATGCACAGTTGTTACGTGACGATACCGCCACGATTAACAACTGGGATGGTCTCGATAAGATTATCGAGAGCTATGCCCGCGGTCGTGAGCGGACCAAATCGGACACTGCGGACGGTCGTGGCATTGGCGTCGCCTATTGGACGGAATATCAAGCCGGCCACAATGGTGACTTAGATGCCATGGTAACAGTAGGAGAGCAGTTTGAGAATGGAGCATTCATCTGTTCCTTACTCGACTACTACGATGATGCAGACATTGCTTCTGTGATGTCGTCGGAGCACTGGAAGAACAACTGTTCTGCCAAGGCTACCATGACAGCTCCGGAGCATATTGTTGCCCCAGATCAACAGGAAGATATGCCCTCTTATCAGCTGAAATTTTATGATAAGAAAGGCAATCTCATATCGTGGATCGGTGCGAACATCGCTGATGCTCGTCCGATGCGATTCAAGATCCCGGCACCCACAGCAAGGAAGAAGGTGTCGAATCAGCAACAGCCGCAGAAGGAGACGGAGACAACAGCTCCGCCGCCAGAGACAACAGTTGCAGTGAATCCGACCCTGCAGATTATCTATCTGTGGGATGACGGGGGAATTGGTCCAGGGCGTGGATCCGTTCCTGCTCCTGCGGTCAGATATAGTATCCCGGCCGGAACATCATACCACCAAGGCCATCCCAAGGTAGACGGAGCCCGCATCACGCGAGTTGAATCTCCCCAGAAAGTAGCTGGTGGGAATTACTACCAAGCTATTTCTGGAAAGATGCCGCTTGGAGGGGCGACCTGGTATGTCTATTATAAGGTCATTACCACAGGTCGCAACCATGGAGGCGGTGGAGGCGGCGGTAGCACCAAGCCTACGGATCCCACCAAGCCGACGGAACCGTCATCCGAGCCTGACACCAAGCCTACGGATCCCACCAAGCCGACGGAACCGTCATCCGAGCCTGACACCAAGCCTACGGATCCCACCAAGCCGACGGAACCGTCATCCGAGCCTGACACAAAGCCGGATCCCACCAAGCCATCCCCAGATGGACAAGGAGGTAAAGACCCGGCCGTGAATCCGGCACCAGAGGGTAACGCACCGAGCGGTGGTGGAGACGCTAACGGCGGACCTGGAAGCGACCAGGATCAATCTGCCGCGAACGAAACCACTCGGGACTATCCAGACGGAGAATCTGAGCGAGAGTCCCGTGAAGATGCCACTCAGGCATCCCGTGAAGAGGCTGGCAAAGGCGACACGACAGGCACTAGCAACAAGGTCAAGGAAGACCCGACTGTTAAGGCCCCGGATGACGCCGTAGACAGCAAGGGTGAGGTTCCGCTCGACCGGACTAGCCAAGAAGGCACCGGCTCGACTGGCGTAGAAACCACCACCAAAGACAATGGCGATGGAACCTCTACTACCACCGAGTCAAAAGTTGATACTGGAAACGAAGAGGTTTCTGGCACACTTGGTGACCCGACAGACCAACACACCACAGGGGACGGATCCGCCGCCCCTGACACCGGCAAATCTGCCGACATCACTCCGGACAGACCCGCTGCTCCGGACCCAGAAGCGGCATCCCCAAATACGGGTGCCACAGACAATAATCGAGGATCTACTGGTGGAGGAAGTCAGAGCGGCTCAAGCTCCGGCGGTTCCAACAGTACAGGATCTGGCTCCGGTTCAGGAGCAAATAGTGGTGATGGTGACGGCGATGGAGATAGCAGTGGTATTTCGAGCTACAGCGACTCTCCAAAGTCCGAAGAGAAGACCCGCAATAGCAGCAATGATTCCTCGAAATCCGAGGATAAATCCAGCGATGGCGGCTCCTCGAAATCCGAGGATAAGTCTAGTGATAGCGGCTCATCTTCTCAGGGAGGAGGTTCCTCCAACGATAACGACGGTGATGGCGAGATTAGCACACCGTTATAATATAATATGAACGATTGATATGCACCTTTACCCCGGGGGATTTTCCCCTGGGGTGACCCAAGTTTGTGTCTGAGACGATTCGGTTGTGCGAGCTGAAGGAGTTTAACAATATGGACCAGAAGAGTAAACTTTAGGAAATATTAACTTAAGAATATCAACTTAATTTTACATATTAGCCAAAGTAATCTATCAAAGGAGATTATTATGAAAACAGCAATCAAAACTGCTCTTGCAGTAGTGGCTGGTGCAGCCGCTATCTCTGGCGTAGCCTCGATTCCATCTCTCGTCTCTGCTTGGGGCGACAGCAACGGTGGACGCCCAAGCTACAGCCTACAGGAAGTTAACGAAGGCAAACTTGGAAACAATATTGTCTTCAACTCTATTACTATCGCAGAGTCTGACTATGCATGGTATAGGGAACACTACGGCAAAGAAATGCCCGTTGGCACTATCACTCATGAGAAAAACTATGTCGGTGCTCGCGAAGACACCGGCAAGAACGAAGGTGCTTACAACGTTTGGCAAGGTAATGACATCAAGGTCGAAGATGGTAAAACTTATATCGTCCGCCTCTATGTCCACAACAATAACCCGAACGGTCTCGATGCGATCGCTCGTAACACTAAAGTTTACTTCAACATCCCAACCGAATCTGCTATGCAGGTAAAGGTTAACGGTTACATCCATGCGGATAATGCTAATCCAACCGACTATATCGATTATATTAACTTTAACAGCGACCATGCTTTCCATTTGGAATATGTTTATGGTTCTGCTCTTATCGAAAGTAACGGTAAAGTTGGTGGCAGCACCCTTAACGACAACATCGTCAGCCCTAGTACCGGCGGTGTCTTAATCGGTTATGATGCTCTTGATGGTAATGTCCCTGGTTGTTACCAATATAGCAGCTATATCACCATCAAGGTGAAAGCTGTCTATGACAACGAATTCTATGTCGAGAACAAAGTTCGTCTTGCTGACTTGAGCTCCGATCCATCTTGGAAAAACGAAGTTGATGCCAACATCGGTGACAAGGTAGAGTTCCAAGTTCAGTACAAGAACTTAAGCGACGTTCGCCAACCAGGCGTAACTATCCGCAATGTTTTACCAGAAGGTTTGCGTTATGTTGAGGGATCTACTTATCTCTACAACACCTTGCATCCAAATGGTATCCAAATTCTAGAAGACAATGTCATCTCGAACGGCATCATTATTGGTAACTATGCAGCAGGTGCAAACGCTTACGTTCGCATTACAGCTGAAGTCGTTGGCGATACCTTAGCTTGCGGTAAGACCATGCTGGTTGATTGGGCACAAGGCCAAGCTGGCCCTGACGCCGATTACAATAAGCAAATCGTCCTCCAGGACTATGCTAGAGTGAATGTGGTCAAGGTTTGTGACGGAGAAGATCCAAACACTCCAGTTACACCTGAAGATCCAGGCACCGACTTGCCAAGCAAACTCCCGACTACTGGTCCAGAAGCTATTGCTGGTGGCATCATCGCTACCGGTTCTATCGCAACCGCCGCTGGCTACTACATTGCTAGCCGCCGTCAATTGCGTTAAATAGCTTGATCGCTCTAAATCGTGGAAGACCCTCCCTTGTGGAGGGTCTTTTGCTATAACTAGAATCCTGTTAAACATCTTGCTCATGTTTGCCTTTTATGTTCTTGTGCGTTATAATCCAACTATTGCAATTAACAGGCACCTTAACCACTACCGGATTATTTTTTTGGTGCCTTCTTTCGAAAGGAGGTTTCTTATGTTCGTATTTAAAGCATTAGCCTTGATTCTTGGGGAACTATTCTTTACATCCTCGGGACGTATCATCCTCTTCTTTGTAGGCACAGTTTATCTGTTTTACCGTTGGCTTTGTGGGCCAAGCCAACCCAGTCCACCGCCAGCCCCGTCCAAGCCACCCTTGCCCTCCCGACAGGACGTCGTTAGTGGCAGGGTTATAGCTACCGAAAACCAATGGCATAACGTCAGAGTAGAATCATTAAGGGTCTATAAACCTCTCCACACTCCGAGAGTTGCACCAGGCACGTTCCGGAAGGGGTATTGCACTCTCCATTTCGTAGAGTTCGCAAACTACTTCCCGCCCTACAGCGGCTGTGAGGAATGCCGCCTTGAACTTGGCAAAGGAGAGTATCCCCTGCCTGAACCGTATACTAAGTATACGAAAGTTATGTTTACCGATGAGGAGTTTGAACTTCGCATGCAGGATAAGTATGTCCAGATGGGGGCCCTGACTGAGCGGGAAGCTCGTGAGAACAAACAGGCTTTTATGAAGTATTGTTTGCCATTCTGGCAGCATGAACTGGATCGTAGACGGCAACAGCAGCGGGAGGGTGAAAGATTGGCCAAGATGAGGCCAAGGGAGCGTGCTCCCGAAATATGGTGATCGGTAAGTGATGAAATTATCGTAGCTAACAATGTGTGTTGGCAAAAAGGCTATGACCCGCTCCTCGAAGCGGGTCATTTTTATGGGCTTGCCTCTAAGACTGGTTGTTGTGAGGCCGCAATGTACTATTTTCGACATCGATTCGGCGATTGAACTTTCTCACCTCCTCAATATATTCTTGCTCATCAGAAGTTAGCTGACGACCGGTACTAATGTCAACCCATTGACCACTATTGTCTTGTCTCCAGCTATCAGGATAGCTCGCCCTTGCTCGTGGCACCTTAACTTCCTTTCCGCGTTCAAGCTTCGCAATATCGCCAGTCCTCTGGACATAATTGTTGTTGGTGTACTTCGCTTTTGCCGTCGCGATATCATTGTTTGTCATCGAACCCACATACTTCGCCTTCGCCGCAGCAATTTCTGCACCGGACATATCTTGGTAGCTAGACAATGCTGTCGCCTTATCCGCCTCGCTCATCGTCGAGCGTCCAGCAAGGGCCGTCGCCTCGTCTGCAGCACTCAAGTTGGCATAGTCGTGCCGAGCAATTCCTTTTTCAACATCGGATAGTTGATAATTAGCAGCCTTACCATGATCAGCTCGCCATTTCGACTCTCGCATCTGGTCGCGTAGGAACTCGTCTTGACGCCATTCGTCTTTCGCCCATTCGCCCTTTGCCCAATCCTCGTATCGTTTACCCTGCATGATGGCGTTAGCATTGTTAAGATGTTCTAGATCATCACCCTTAATACTATCGGCAATCCGCGGGTTATTCATTGCATTACGATATGCCGTTGTAAACCTGTTCAAATCCGCTCGAGCTGCATCTCCTACCGCAGTGGTATCATCGTATAGACCACGCTGCTTAGCCAGCTCAATCGTATCAAATGCACGCTGACTCAAGTTTGGTATCTGTTCAGGCGAGATATTCTTCGCCACCCTGGACGCGTATTCGTTCAGGCTCTTAATGTTCTGGTTCTCGGATGCCAAATCATTAACCAATGCAAATCCTGCTTGATCCGTCGATTTCAGCTTAGACATCAGTTTACCGTTATCATAGTTCACTGCAAACTTACCTAGAGCAGTCGTCGAATCGGTCCGCATCCCATTCCCGTTCTCATCATGTGACATCTCTTCGAGTGTCCGAATCACCGCCGTCTGGCCCTTATCTCCACCACGAGATATCATTAACTGCATAATCGCCTTTGCTTGCACCAATTTTTCCTCATCCTGTCCACCAGACTCGTCATATTCTTTCATGAACTTACGCAACAATCCTTCTAGACTACTCTGGTCGACCTTTGAGCCTGCTTTAGTCGGATCATAGTCACCGCTAATATTAGTAGTATCGATTTTTATCTCATTGCCGTTGGCGTCCTTAACTACTTGACCGCTAACTATTCGACTCATAGCATTATCTACCAATGTCTGCTGCTGTTTTAGACGCATAGCATCAAGCCCGGCCTGAATCGATTCGGCAGTCGTATTGTTCGCAATATAATTAGCCTGCTCAGTTTCCTGTAGACGCTTTTGGTATGCCATAATTGCTCTCGCGTTCGCCCTTTGATTAGCGGCACCGATTGCTTTACCGGCACGCGTATTGCTCGCCCAAGTTGCAGCCTTACCAAGAAAACGATTATTCTTTAACCGGCCCGCCATCTTCTTCTGACGTTCGGTATCGTTAAACCTCATGCCCGACTGCCAGTCCTTAAAAGTCTCCGCATTTCTCATCCTGCCAGTCAAGCCGTGGCTCCAGCGTTGCCCTAGGCCCGATAACTTCGCTCCGATGTTACCCATTGCTTGCAACGATCCCCTCAACACTGTTGGGATAAAGAAGAATGGCACGACTTGAATCAGCATCGCGACAAGATTATACATGATTCCGTCATTGTCACTATTCTTTAACAAAGCCGAAACAAACTTGCTACCCCCCATCATCAATCCACAGATCGGATAAAACATCAGTAAACTAATGAACATTCGCTTCCACTTATCGAAGAACTTTTTCGTATTCGGCAGTGCGTAACAAACTATCGCTACTGGTGCTAAAACAATTAATACGATAACTCCAGCTTTCCGAACGGCAAGTAGAATAAAGAAGAATACTACGCTAATTAAACATACAATCAACGTCAGGAGCAACGGCGGCAACCAAACCCCGGGATTTGCCCATGCCCAAATTAGCCCACCAGCAGCAATCGCAGTCGTAAATATCCCCATGCCAGCTCCCCCCACTAATCCTGTCATAATATCATTAAAATCCGCCGTCACCGATACGATACTAGTCGCTTCATTGAACAGATCATTAATCCCTGCACCTATGATATTTGAAAGATCTACGGCTAGTTCACAGAAGATGAACGACAAGTTCACTAGTACCGCTACCATAATCAAAGTCGGCAACATCTTTTTTATACCATAGTTCGAAAGACCAATTCCCGTAACTTGCGACAACACTACTACTACTAGGGCAATGACGAAGATAATATTCGCAAAATCTCGCACCATCCCCCAGCCCTTTTCGGTCGCGTCCCCCACCTCATTCGTAGTTATCGTTAGCCAATTTTCAACTATATTGTTGTAAATTACCTGCGTTGCTCCTGATATAATGTCGAGCGCCGGACACAGAACCCAACCCAACGAACCAGAAGTCGCTAGACAGGGAGCTGTTTCTGCGGTTGGTTCCTCTTCATCATTAATCGGCGGTAGGTTATCATTATCCTCAACAGCATTTGGATCCGCTACATCCGTTCCGCCGTCAAGAGTGGGCTTTGGTAAACAACTAATATTGCCATTATCATCTTCTGTCCAAGTTCCCCGCCCGTCATTCTTTAACATGTCACTTATTAATATCAAAGAGCTAATTAGATAACTAGTGTACTCCTGATTTCGCTCGTCCTCCGGCTTTTGCAATTCAGCATTCCAAGCTGCTTGCATCTCATCCCACCGATCTTGAGCCGCTTGAACACACACACCAACCTTTGTAGCGATACCTAAATTTCGATCAGTTATAAAAACCAATAATGTACTAGCATCAAATAAACCTAAGCTCGTTAAACTAGTAGTAACTTGAGGTTGTTTGGCATATTCATTAACAACATTTACTGGGCACCATTGCCCTGTAGCCTCATTATAACGAGCATATCGATAACCTTGCTCCAGTGCACCTTCCTTTGAAGGGTAGCACGACTCAAACTCGACAATCGCTCCAGCAGCCTCAAAAGCATTGAAAGCTCTATTTTGCACAAACTTAATGTCTTCATTGGTAAACTTGAATTGATCAAAGTCATCGCTTCCTGTATAAAACTTCAGTGCCGCCTTTGCCCCAGCCCCCAAATCATTCATTACGAAATCTTGTCGAGCATTATTATCAGCTTCTCGATTCTCGACAATCTTCACATTATTATAAATCGGAAGGTCATTCAATTCTCTTACGCGGCTCTGAATCGATGAAAGCACCTCTGACCATTTAGCCGGAGAAAAGCGAATTGTATAGTCGTTTGAAAAGTCATTAGTCATTCCAGATGCATCTGTAAACTGGTAATCATAATGCAACATGAAATTATATTCATCGTAAAGATTGAAATATATACCGCCAGTTGGCTCGCCACTTAATATTGGTACCACACTGGTAGTTTCGTCGCCACTTACTGCAAAACAGATTTGCTGTGTTGTAAAGCCTGAACGCATTCCGCCATTGCTCTGCATATCGTATTCCAAATACAAGCATTTTTCTTGGGCTTCACTGTCAGCATTCTCCGACAATGTGTAACCAAGATCAACTGGACTACTTGGTGATTTTCCGAAAAAGGCATTCATTTTCGTAAAGGCTTGTGCACAAGTAATAAACTCATGATCAACTGTAGAATCTAAAGTTACAACAGCACCTCTATCGAAAATAATATTATTAAAAGCTGAAGCAATACCAAAGTTTTGTGCATTAACCTTCTTATCTATAATCTTGTCTTGATAGCACGCTTGTATCGCATTCGCCCAAGTCTTTCTCCAGATTGTATCTTCATCAGATGCTGCTGATGCATTTCCTGTTGGTAAAATGAAAAGCGATGCCACGACACTAACAATCATCAATACCGCTACAAGTCCCACTCCCAACCGTATTTTTCCTTTAAGCTTACTCACTCAACCACTCCGATATAATCTTTAAATTTGCTTTCAAATCAATAACACCCCATGCAAAATACCTTGCCATGTTAAAACTGCTCGATTCAGAAGCACTAAATAATCTTTTATAACGACTACTAGTAATATTCTGCGTACAGATAGATTGAACTATACCATTAATAATGCAATAATTCTCGTCATAGATACCACGTAGGTGCACTCCAGCAGTTAGGTAGTCTTGCATAGAAGAAACAAGTCCGTTAGTAGCCTCACTAACACCTTGAAGATTTACCAATTCATCCACCTGCGAATCAGCAACTGACAATCCATCTGAATCATAAGTTGCGATTAACTGATTCGTTAAGCCGTCAAGATTTAGATACAGCAATAATGCTTTTAAAGTTGCCTCGCTATAATAAATAGCCTCCTCGACCTCCTGGCTTAATTGTAGTTTTGAATTATCAAGCTTCAACCGAAAGGTGGCAAACTTATCTCTCAACGAAGTGATATAGTTATTCTGCTCCGTTGGCATATAAGAGAACTCGCCCAAATATTCAATAAACCATTCTTTTTCGCCTGTAAAGTTAGTCGCTGCCTCATATTGTGCGGACTTTGGACCATACTGTGCATACGAAATAAAATCCGATAAACTTGCTTTAACCTCACCTTTATCAGGGCGTAAAAACATGATTACCATACCAATAACGATACCCACGATCAACACCACCACTGCCCCCAACATGGCCCACAGCCACTTTTTGCTCTTCTTGCCGTTGTTAAGTTTAATATCACCCAAACCCGCTGGGTGATCAATATAATCCGCCGCATTATAAACTTGTGGCATTGCAATATCCGGAGTCGAAACGATCACTCCTGGCAAATTAGAATCAGTATCTTGTGATAAATTGTTTGTGCTATTTGGCGTTACAGGCGACATGGGCTGATTATTTTGCCCAAATCCAACACCGTCTGTATTTTCGTCATGACCATCCATGCTTCCATTATATCATAAGCTTTTTCGGAATGGAAAATAAAAGCAATTAGTATGCTATAATAATACCTATGATGGGGGCGTAGCTCAGGGGTTAGAGCAGGCGGCTCATAACCGCTTGGTCGTTGGTTCGAGCCCAACCGCCCCCACCATCACCCAAACTGTTTGTGTTATAATATACTTATGTCCGAGTTAATGACAAAAATTCGCCGATTTCGGTACAAACTGAAGCACGAATGGCTAACCTTCGATCATTTAGTGCTATTTAGTGCTATTGTCTTTTGTCTAGCCTGGACCTGCGGCTCGATCAGCTCCATGTCTCGCAACTGGTCCCTCGCCCAAAGCTTAGCTAATCGCGAACGCGAAAAAGCCCTTCTTGAACTCGAAGTCGAAACTTTAGAGCTAGAAAACGAATATTATCTTTCTGATGAGTATCAAGAGCTCGCCGCTCGCAAGTACCAAAACAAAAAACTCCCCGGCGAAACCATGGTTTATCTGCCTGCCAACTCCGACGCTGCGAAAAATAAGCATGCTACTTCCACTGATGAATCAAATACCGCAACCGTTGCCATGAGTAACTTTGAACAATGGCTAAAGTTCCTCTTCGGCATATAATATATAGAAAGGATTAATATGACTGGTATCGACAATACATCCAAGTTTTCCGCCTATCGTGCGAAGTATCCTGAGTTTCATTATCAGTCTTACCATGCCGAGATAGACGACCATTTCCTTAAACTCACCTTTAGCTACGCAATCCTCGGTCTCGCCGAGTTCCATCATAATCTAGATCTGGCCCTGAAAGATCCTGCCACTATTAATCTCGACTCCCCAATCGTCCAGAATCTCATTTTTCATGTCGGCTTAGTAGAGCTCATTAGTTATTGGAAGTGTACCGCCTCGCCGAATATTATTATCGATTGTGGTCACCTCGATGAATACCAGATCAGCTGGTGGAAAAAGCTCTATTTTAACGGCCTTGGTGAGCTTTTTTATCGAAATGGCATAAAAACTACTCTTGACGAGTTTATGCAAATCTCCTGCCCGACCACCGCTCCTGATCTTTCCGTGTATGAAGTGTCTCGTGAATCACTTGATGGCTATATTACCCTCATCGGCGGCGGCAAGGATTCCGTTGTCACTCTCGAGACTCTCGACCTCGACCAAAAGCGTGACTATTGTCTCATCGTGAACCCGAAACAGACCACCCTCGCCTGTGCCGATCTCGCCGGTTTCTCCGATTCGCATCTCATCGCCGTCCATCGCACCATCGACCCTGCCCTCCTCGAGCTCAATCGCCAAGGCTTCCTTAACGGCCATGTGCCATTTTCCGCCATGCTTGCCTTCGTTTCCTACCTCGCCGCCTATCTCTTTGGCAAAAAATATATCGCCGCCTCCAACGAATCCAGTGCCAACGAATCCAATTTGCCGAACAATGACCCATCCGTTGCACAAGTCAACCACCAATACTCCAAGAGCTTCGAGTTCGAACAAGACTTTAACGCCTATGCCGATCGCTATTTGAAAACTCCCGTTAAATACTTTAGTTTCCTTCGCCCTCTGAACGAACTCCAAATCGCCAAACTTTTCTCTCGCCATAAAAAATACCACCCAGTCTTCAAGAGCTGTAATGTCGGCAGCAAATCCGACCCTTGGGTCTGGTGCGGCGAATGTGCCAAGTGCCTCTTTGCCTTTACTATTCTCAGCCCTTATCTCTACCCTGACGATCTCATCGCGATTTTCGGCCAAGACCTCTTCGAGAATCCTCGCCTCACCAGCCTGCTCGACGACCTTACTGGGCATGGCGAAACCAAGCCTTTTGACTGCGTCGGTACTTTCTCCGAAGTCAATTTTGCTCTCGCCATGACTATCAGCCGCCTCCGTGCTGCCCATCGCCCGCTCCCCTATCTCCTCGATTATTATGAAACAACCTATGGTCTCGTCAGTCTCGAACCGAACCTTGAGCTAGAATACAACACCGAAAATCTCCTCACTCCCGAACAGGACACCCGCTTACGCCAGGAGCTTTTCCGCCATGACTAACCCCGGCCCTAATTCCACAATCTCTAACATGGTCCAAGCCCTCGTCCGTCATCTCGATGGGAAAAGCCTTCTCATCCTCGGCTTTGGTCGTGAGGGTCAATCCTCCTATCACTTCCTTCGCTCCCACCTCCCAGATTTACCACTCACTATCGCCGACCAAAACCCCAATCTCCGTGACCAGCACCCCGACCTTACCGCTGACCGAAACCTCATCCTCATCCTCGGCGATTCCTACCTCGACTCGCTGGCCGATTTTGACCTTATCCTGAAATCTCCCGGTATCTCCCTCAAATCTCTCGATCTCTCGCTCATCGCCCCTAAAATTACTTCCCAGCTCGAACTCCTCCTGACCTTCTTTCCGCTCAAAACTATCGGCGTCACCGCCACTAAAGGCAAAAGCACCACCAGCTCCCTCATCCACGCCATCCTGAAAGACCAGGGAATCTCAACTTTTCTCCTTGGAAACATCGGCCAGCCTGTCTTTAGCCAACTCTCCAGCTTCCAGCCCGACTCTGTCCTAGTCCTCGAAATGTCTTCCCACCAGCTCGAGTTTATGCATCATTCTCCTCATATCTCCCTCTTCCTCAACCTCAGCGAGGAGCACCTCGACCATTATCATTCATTTGCCGACTACGCCAAAGCAAAGTGCAACATTTATCGCTGGCAGACCTCATCCGATTATTTTCTTTATAACCTCGACAACCCCATCCTCTCTCAGTTTGTTCAATCCCCTCCGGCCCGAACTATTACCATCAGCCCGACCTCTCGCACTTCTCAACCTCCCCAGCCCTCCGATTTCTACCGCCAAGGCTCTACGGTCTTTTTCCATAACCAACCAATCTATGACACTACCTCCCCGCGTCATCTTCTTGGCGACCATAATCTCGCCAACATCATGTTCGCTCTCGCCGTCTCCGAGCTTCTCGGACTGAATCTCGCTAAGACCACTGAGACTATCAACAATTTCCACTCCCTCCCGCACCGCCTTGAGCTGGTCGGTGATTTTAACGGCGTTAGCTATTACGACAATGCGATCGCTACCGTTCCCGCCGCCACCATCGCCGCTCTCTCTGCTCTTGGCGATGTCGACACACTCATTATCGGCGGCATGGATCGAGGAATCGATTACGGCGATTTTATTCGCTATCTCCGCTCCAGCTCAGTCCGCCACATTATCTGCATGCCAAAAACCGGCCACGATATTGGCCGGGAATTACCAGCAGAAAAAGTCCATTTCGTTGAAACGCTCGAAGAAGCCGTCTCCCTCGCTAAACAACTAACGCAGCCCGGGAAATCCTGCCTCCTTTCACCTACCGCCGCCAGCTACGGCTTCTTCAAAAACTTCGAAGAAAAGGGCGATCGTTTCCAGGCTCTCGTTCGCGAACGGACATAGAGATACTTATATATCTGGCGTCGAACCCCCAAGCACATACAAACCATCAAAACATAAGCGAGTGAGACTCTCGCATATCA
This sequence comes from uncultured Candidatus Saccharibacteria bacterium, assembly GCA_947425245.1. GTDB lineage: Bacteria > Patescibacteriota > Saccharimonadia > Saccharimonadales > Saccharimonadaceae > Nanosyncoccus. The sequence continues at coordinate 11,962 of CANDYU010000012.1, read as the reverse complement.
CCATATTAGCATAAACATCTTAAAAAGTCAAGAGTTTTAGCCGTAATCGTTTTATGCTAAAATATTAGCATGATTAGGGAACTGATAAAGCGGAAGGTTAAACAGCATGCTTCAACATCAAGCTCTCCCCTTAGCGATTCCTCTCGATCTGGCTTTACTATCATTGAAGTATCTCTCTTTCTCGCTATCACTGGTGTCATTTTACTTGGCTTGCTCGGCGGTACCTATGCTTCGATCTCTACCCAACGCTATAATGACTCCGTCCGCTCCTTCGCTGAGTTCCTGCGTCAAACCTTCGGCGAAGTAATCAGCCCCGAAACCCTCGGCGGCGGAAACTCCAACCAGAGTGCAATCTATGGCAAAATCATCGTCTTCGGCCTCGACAATGCCACGACCGTCTATACTGCAACAGTGACTGGCGATGTCGACATCCCGCGTAACCCTGGCTCGTTTATGGATGAGCTAAAGACGGTTAATGCTCAACTTTTCTGTGGCATCGAAGGTACTTCGACCGGAATCGAGGAGCAGGCAAGCACAGTCTCTCAGTACACCCCGCTCTGGCAAACTCGTATCACTACAGAGACCGGTGGTATCTTCAAGGGCACCGTGATTATTGCTCGCTCTCCGACTTCGGGAACGGTCCATACTTACTATTCTCCTCAGCAATTCGACATTAAAGACAGCTGCCGTGTTGGAGACGTCAGTGCTAGCACTGATTTCCAAAACGCCATCCAACACAACGCTGACTTGTCGGGAGATGATGCCTTCATTGCTAAGGATGTAAACTTCTGCCTTCGCTCCGAAAACAGTCTCATCGTCCGCGACATCTTACTCGGAGCCGACGCGAATGGTACCTCAGCGATTAATACTTTAACTGACGATGATGAGAGGGTTCAATGCCGCTAAAAAGACATTACGGAAAAGCCTCACCTCTCACTGCTAGACTCAAGCGAGGCGACACCGTCATCGAAGTCATGTTTGCATTGTCCGTCTTCTGTCTGGTGGCCGTGATTTCGATTGCCATGATGAATCTTGGCGTCGCCCAAGCCGAAAATGCCCTCGAGATTGTCGTGACTCGAAACGAGCTGAACGCCCAGGCCGAAGCTCTCCGCTTTATCCATAGCTCCTTCATCTCCGAGAAAACCCTCCCCACCTATTCCGAACTGACCCCGACCCAGCGTGCTGATGGCGAAAAGTATCAACAATACGCCGACCTCTGGCACGAAATCGTCAGGAACGCTATCGCTCCGAATGAAGCTGCCGAGATTACTGATCTGGAAAATACCATTTTCACTCCTAGCGAAACGACCGGAGTAGTAGGCTGTGATCGGCTCTATGACGGTGGTGATAACAGTATTTTGAGCCGCAAAAAAGCCTTCGTCCTGAATACTCGCGACCTAAACAGCACCAACTTGAACGGCGTTTTTAATGTCGGCGTTTCCTATATTAGTGCTGTCCAAAATGTAGGCAGTGATAAACAATTCGTTCCTTCTCCCTTAAACGCTCGCGTCATTTTCGCTCGACCCAATGCCAGCGAGACTGGCGACCTCACTAACTCAACCACTCAGTTCACCGATGGCAGCGGCTTAACTTATAACCGCGTCTCTCAGTCCGAAGGAATCTGGATAGTCGCCCTCACTGACGGCACCTCTACTCCGCAATATTACGACTTCTACATCCAAAGCTGCTGGTACGGGCCAAACACCACTTCTCCAACCTCGATCGACACTGTAATTCGCCTCTATAACCCGGAGAATGTCTAATGAAGAATCAAACAAATAAAAACCTCACTAAGGAATCAAAGTCAGGCTTCACGATTACTGAACTAATGATTGCAGTGGCATTTATCGGTGTTTTGCTCATCACCATTGCCATTGTTGCTACAAATATCATTAGTATTTACCAAAAAGGCATGACTCTAAAGGCGGTCAATAGCGTTGGTCGTGGGCTCATTGACGAACTTACCTCGGCTATCAATCTTGCCCCTTCAGTCGATACGACTAGTTTGTGCAATAGCCTTGCCCCCAACAACGTCGAAGGTTGCGTCAAGGACCAGGCCTTTAAGTACGTCTATCAATCTATCCAAAACTCTAACGGCGAACAACTCGGCGGTATATTCTGTACCGGAAACTACTCCTATCTTTGGAATACCTACTACAGTGAGACTTCCGACAGCGACGCCGATCGTCTGAAGCTAACTTATCGCAATCTAAACAATGCAAAACAAGAACTCAGTAATTTCCGCTTGATTCGCGTTGAAGACAAGACTCATCGTGTTTGTTCGTCTGTAGTCAATTCTAATTACGAATCAACCCTTACCGATAACCATAATATCGACATCCAATTTCTCGCCCATAGCAGCGAATCTACCCCGCTCTGGAACCGCATTTCTGAGCCAAAATCCGACTTCCTTAAAGAGTTTGATCTCGACATGACGCTCTACGAATTGACGATTTTTCATCTCAGCCAAGATTCAGTCACTCTGCGTAGCTTCCTTTCCGGAACTTTCATCCTCGCCACCCTGCGTGGCAATGTTGACATCATGCGATCCGGCGATTACTGCAGCGTTAACAGTTCTGATTTAGGTGACGATTCTGGTCGACACGACATCGGCTCCGAGTTCAACTACTGTGCTATTAATAAATTTAATTTTGCCGCCCGTACGGCAGGAATCTAACATATAATATACTTATGAACCACACGAACAGACCCCCACTGCTAAAACATCTTAACCCCCGCTCCACCAAACGCGGTGTCGCCTCTCTCTATGTTGTCATTTTCGCCACCATTCTTTTTGGCGTCATCGTCTTAAGCTTCATTCGTATCGTCTTATCCGAGTCTATCCAAACCAGCAATGACGACCTTTCGCAATCCGCCTACGACTCCGCTCTCGCTGGCGTCGAAGATGCTAAAATCGCTGTTAACCGCTATTATCAATGCCTTAACGATCCGAATCAAACCAACTGCGGCACGCTCTTCGGCGGCAATTGCGACAATTTCTATCTTAAACATTATCTTTACACCAACAGCGTTGATAGTAGTCCAGTTATTATTCAGTCCAGCGGTGCCACTGGCGGAGCTGATGCTTATGACCAAGCCTACACTTGTGTCATAGTTAATAATGTCGTTTCTGACTATCGTTCTACTCTGACTTCCGACAACCGTACTCGCGTCGTTCCTATTGGTATCGGTAGCACCTCTTTGTCCCAAGTAAAAGAGGTTGAGTTCCGTTGGTATTCCGAGATTAACGGTACCCAATTTTATAACCTCAATGACTCCGGTAAGCTTGCCGACCGCGACCACGCTTCCACTCCGCCCGTCATCTCTCTTACTCTCCTCCAGACCGGAGCCAACATTAATCTCAACGATTTCAATAATAGCACCAGCGGCGATTACAGTACCATGATTCTTCTACCTAGCCAAAGCGACGAAGCGATCAATAACATCACTCGCGATACTATCCGCAACGCCGGCAACTCCTCCGTTGCTAATCAGTCATTCCTTATTAAGTGTGAGTATGCCGAGTTTGCTTGCACTGTCCGCCTCACCGACCTTAACTTGCCCACCGGTGGCAATGCTATGCTCGTTATTTCCATGCCCTATGGCGACCTAATTACCGACTTTGCTGTCACCTTGAAAGACGGCAGCGGCAATACTATTAACTTCGAGAATGTTCAGGTTAGTGTCGACTCGACTGGCCGTGCCAACCAGCTCGTTCGCCGCGTTGAAACTCGTCTTGATCCGGCTGACATGTTCTTTCCCTACCCACAATATGAAGTCGAACTGACCGGTAGTGATGATGACAGCCTCTGGAAATACTTCTGGACTACTTATAACTGCTGGACCGAGGAAGGGAACTGTAACAATAACGGCAGCCTCGGCCTTTAAGGGATCATCTATTCCTCATTGCGAAATTCTATGCTATAATATCTAACAGTAAAAGAGAGGATATTTATGACCAAAGAGTTAGACAAATCTAGTAAAACCTGGAAAAACCTTGAGCACGCTTTTGCCGGCGAGTCCCAAGCTTCAATGAAATATCAGTACTTTGCATCTCGTGCCAAGAAAGACGGCTACGAACAAATCGGTGCCATTTTTGAAGAAACCTCCCATAACGAAAAAGAACACGCTAAAATGTGGTACAAGTTCCTCCATGGCGGCGAAGTTGCTGACACAGCTTCCAATCTCGAAGCCGCTGCTCAGGGCGAGAATTACGAGTGGACCGATATGTATAAACACTTTGCCGAAGAGGCTCGCGAAGAAGGCTACGACGAAATCGCCATTAAGTTCGAGCAGGTAGCTGCTATTGAAAAGAACCATGAAGCTCGCTACTTGAAGCTCCACAACGAAGTTGAACACGACGTAGTCTTCAAGAACTCTGAAGTTACAATCTGGAAATGCCGCAACTGTGGCTACGTCTTCACTGGCGAAAACGCTCCCGAAGTTTGCCCAGTTTGTGCTCATCCTCGTGCTTTCTTTGAGCGTCTTGCTGAAAACTACTAATTTTAAACATCTATTGCCGGCATGGCTTAGGGAGAGTCCTAGGCACTGCCGGCTCTATCGGATTTATCATGGGAATTGAACGCAAAATTGACCCCGCTAAGAACAACCTCAGTGGACAAGCTGATCTTTCTTCGACCCCGAAGCAGGACCGGCTTGTCGATTCAAAACTCAGCGAGGCTGACCCCAACGAGCAATCCGAAGAAATCTCCCTTCGTCCTCTTACTTTCGCGGATTATATTGGTCAGGAACGACTCAAAACGAATCTGAAGCTCGCGATTGACGCCGTAAAAAAACGTGACGATGGCACAACCTTGGATCATGTCTTGCTCTATGGCCCGCCCGGACTCGGAAAGACTACTATGGCGAATGTTATCGCTAGGGAATTAGGGGCCAACCTGCGTGTCACTTCCGGTCCCGCTATCGAACGGGCTGGTGATCTTGCCTCAATCCTTACAAACCTCCAAGACGGCGATGTGCTTTTTATCGACGAGATCCACCGCCTTCGCCGCACCGTAGAAGAAATCCTCTACTCCGCCATGGAGGACTGTAAACTCGACATCGTGATTGGTAAGGGTCCTGCCGCCCGCTCGGTCCGGCTCGACCTTCCGAAGTTTACCGTCATCGGTGCGACCACTCGTACCGGTTCGCTAGCCGGTCCTTTGCGTGATCGTTTCGGCCTCATCCATCGCCTTGAATATTACAAAACCTCCGAGATCGAGCGTATTATCAGCCGCACCGCTAACTTGCTCGGCACCGGCATCGCTCCCGAGGCTACTAGCCTTCTTGCCACTCGCTCTCGGCTTACTCCGCGTATCGCCAATCGTCTGACGAAGCGCGTACGAGACTATGCCGATGTTAACGGTGATGGCTTTATCGACATTCCGCTCGCCACCGCTGCCTTAGAGATGATGGAGATTGACGATCTTGGTCTCGACCCGGCCGACCGCAACATGCTCGAACTCATGCTCGAAAATTACGGTGACCGCCCCGTCGGACTGAATACTATCGCCGCTCTTACTGGCGACGAATCCGCCACTATTGAAGATTACTATGAGCCCTACATGCTCCAGCTCGGTCTGATTGAACGCACCCCTCGCGGTCGTGCGGTTACGAAAAAAGCTAAGGACCACCTAGCCAAATTAAAAACCCTCTAAACATGAAAAAGCCACCGTCAGGAACGGTGGCTGTTGTCTTGAAACCTGGCCAGGGTCAAAAATCGTCCTCATCAAGGCAGCACATAGCCTTTATCTGCCGCATAACATAATCGACCAAGACGACTCTTATCGTCTTCTCACCCTCCTCTAGGTCATATGTTGTTATGACGACATATGGGCGTTCGAACTCGATTTTTACGCCTTTCTCGTTCAATGCCTCTAGCCACTCCACGACCGTATGATAATTCCGATCGTAGGCTGTGTAGAATCTCACTTCCTGCTCGATCTTAGCAATCTGGGCCTCGACGAACGTTGTTGCTGCCGCTAGAACTATAGGACAACACTCTGCCGTCTGGTCGCCGTACCGAACTAAGGTTCTACTATCCAGCGTGCCCTCTGTAAAGGTTTCAAAGTGAGCACGATATTCTGTCGGCATCTCGCCGACTACCTGCTTTAGCTTGTCGGCCGCTTCAAAAAGCTTCTCATTCAAAGCCTGAAATCCCTGCCGACATCTTTCCGCTGAGATTCCGGTGCCGGCACTATTCAGCTCCCCTCGCCCCTCAAGCTCCTTCAGCTGTTTGTCTGTCACCAGCTTCATTTCGTAGAAAAACATATTCATCCTCCTAAAGAACAAAATTAGGTTTTTACCAAAGGGAACCCATCAAAACCCAACCCTCTCACCAAGGGCTACCCCCATTGTAGCATAAACACCATAAAAAGTCAAGCTTTTTGTCTCCCCTCGCCTTTGTTCCCATATCTTGACCGACATTTTATTCCTAATCCACTATCTTGTGTTATAATCACACTATGGATAACCCTTATGTTTTAACGCACAAAACCCCCACCCGCAAGGACTTCATCGACACGACCGAGTTCGATCAGTCGGAAATCCTCGATATCATTAAAGTTTCGACCGTCGCCCGTGATTATCTTAAATCTGGCCATACTCTTGAAACGCTCTTCCACAAAAATCTCGCCATGCTCTTCGAGCAAAAATCGACCCGCACTCGGGTCTCTTTTGAAGTCGGCATGGAGCAACTAGGGGGGCACGCTCTTAACCTCGCTCCCGGTGCCATCCAGCTCGGTGCTCACGAAACTATCAGCGATACCGCCCAGGTCCTTAGCCGCATGTGCGATATCATTATGGCTCGCGTCGATCGACACGAGAGTATCCTCGCCCTTGCCGCCGCCTCCAGTGTTCCGGTGATTAATGGCATGTCTGATTATAACCATCCGACCCAAGAAATCGGCGACATTATCACTATCCTAGACCACCTGCCACAAGACCGCCCTTATAACCAAGTCAAGGTTGTCTTTGTTGGCGACTGTACTCAAGTCTGTGCTTCGCTCATGATGATTGCGACCAAGCTCGGCATGAATTTCATTCAATATGGTCCCCCAGCTAAGTGGCTTTCCGATCATTTCCTTCAGCTCGGCCGTGCCAACACCCAAAAATACGGCGGCAGTGTCCATGTTACTGATAACCCAGCTTATCTCGAGAGTGCCGATTTTATCTATACCGATGTTTGGTATGGTCTTTACGATAAAGAAACTCCGAAAGAAGTCTATATGCGTGAGTTTTATCCGAAATACCAGGTCAACGACGAACTCCTCGCTCTTACCGGGAATCCAAATGTAAAGTTCATGCATTGTCTCCCTGCCATGCGTAATGAAGAAGTTACTGATAGCGTTCTTGATGGGCCTCACTCAATCGCTTGGGATGAAGCCGAAAATCGTCTTACTGCCCAGCGTGGTTTATTGCTCTATTTCAGTAGCAAAGCCCAAGAGGCACTTGATGAAATTAAACGGCATAAGGAGGAAAACTAATGCCTGAGAAAAAGCAAAAATATAAGTTTCGGTTGTTCAGTGCCGTCCTCGCTACGGTCTGTATCATCCTAGTCGGCGACGCCGTCGCTCCCACCGCCAGTATCGGTAACTCGCAGTACATCTGGTGGATCATCATGATCCTCTGCTTCTTCATCCCTTATGGTCTCATTTCCGCCGAGCTGGGTACCCAATATCCGTCGGAGGGTGGTATCTACACCTGGATCGAAAAGGCCTTCGGCTCGAAATGGGCTAGTCGCGTCGCCTGGTTTTATTGGGTAAACTACCCACTCTGGATCGCTTCGCTTGCTGATCTTGTCACGACCTACCTTATGCAAATGCTCGGCTTCGATATGACCTGGCCGCTCATCCTAGCCATCCAGCTTTTCTATATCGTCCTCGTCAGTGTCCTAGGCTGTCTTCGTATTTCTCAAAGCGATGTTTTGGCTAATATCGGTGCCGTTGCAAAGTTCATCTTCATGGCTGGACTCGGTGGACTTGGCATCTATATCCTTGTCACTCAGGGAACCGCCAACCCGATTAACTCCATCACCGATCTTCTTCCTCTCGTCGGTGAAAACGGCGGCCTTGACCTCGCCGGTCTCGGCTTTGTCTCGCTCATTATCTTTAACATGCTCGGCTTCGAGGTCGTATCAACCTTCGCCGAAGACATGGAAAACCCCAAAAAGGAAATCCCCAAGGCTATCATCTATGGCGGCATCCTTATTGCTATCTTCTACCTCCTCCCAAGCTTCGGTATTGGCGTTGCTATCCCCGTCCAAGATCTCAGCACTGACACTGGTCTGCTCGACTCTTATAATATTCTCCTCTCCAACATCGGCCTCAGTGTCGGTGCTATCCAGGCCATTATCGTAGTGGTTGGCGGTCTCTTCATCTATACTTTGATTACCAATATTGCTGCCTGGAACTTCGGCGTAAACTCAGTCATCGCCTATGCCGCCGAGGATGGAGCCTTCCCAAAATCTTGGATGAAGCGTACTAAAGACGGCGTACCCTACGTAGTTTCAATTTGGACTGGTATTGTCGCCGCAATCATCTCTATCGCCGGCATCCTCTGTGCCAACTTTATCAGCGAAGATATCACGAACCTCTTCTGGACTTTCTTCTCTCTCAGCCTCGTTTGTCTCTTGCTGGTTTATCTCCCCATGTTTCTCGCCTTCTGGAAGCTCCATCGTCAGGGTCCAGCCGTGAAAAATGGCTTCTGGATCGAGGGTGGGAAGGTGAAAATTGCTTTCTATAGTTTCGCTCCATTTGTCCTCCTTATTGTCGCTCTCTTCTTTACTCTCTTCCCGGAGTTTAATCTCGAGATGTTTAGTTACCAATGGCCCCTTATTGTCGGCGTCTGTGTCGCTATAATTATCGGGGAGATACTAGTCATGAATGTTCGAGACGGCAAAAATCTTCCTCAGTCTAAGAAGTCGAAATCGCTTGATGCTTAATATTAATTATCTTAACAAGGAGAAAACATGAAAATCACTACTTCTACTCCCAAACAAGACGGCTTTTATATGCCGTCTGAGCTGGCCGAGCATCGCTGCACTTACATGCTCTGGCCCGAGCGTGGCGACAACTGGCGTGGCAACGCCGAGAAGGCCGAGCATGTATTTTGTGAAGTTGCCCGCACTATCGCTAAATACGAGCCAGTCGTCATGTGCGTCAGCCCCCGGGAATATCCCATTGCTCTCGACCTCAACATGCCCAACGTCCGCGTCGTCGAAATAACTAATAACGATGCCTGGATTCGCGACTGTGGTGCTACTTTTGTCATTGATGGCTACGGTCGGATGCGTGCTAACGATTTCGGCTTTAACGCTTGGGGCGGCCTCGTCAATGGTCTCTACTTCCCCTGGGATCAAGACGATCTCGTCGCCGCCAAGATGGCTAATATCGAGGCAGTCGACTTCTACCGTGCTCGCGATTTCATCCTTGAAGGCGGCAGCATCCACTCCGACGGCGAGGGAACTATCCTCACGACTGAAGAATGCCTTCTTGATCCGGGACGCAATCCTGATTTGACTAAAGAACAGATTGAAGAAAAGCTTAAACAATATCTCGGTGCCGAAAAAGTCCTCTGGCTTCCGAAGGGAATCTACATGGATGAAGACACCAATGGCCACATCGATAACATTTGTCAATTCGTCGCCCCTGGTAAAGTTGTCCTCGCCTGGGAGGACAATGAAGATGACCCACAGCATGAACGTTCTCAGCTCGCCCTAGACTATCTTCTTAGTGAAACCGACGCCAAAGGCCGCCAAATCGAAGTCATCAAGCTGCATGTCCCAAACCCAGTTACTATCACTAAAGCCGAATCTCGTGGCGTCGATGTAGTTGAAGACACCTTCCCACGCAACGAAGGCGATCGTTTACCGGCTAGCTATGTAAACTACTATAACTGCAACGGGGCTATTATCCTACCCATCTTCAAAGATCCTCACGACCAGGCCGCCATCGACACCTTACAGTCCCTATTTCCCGACAAGGTGATCGAGCCTATCTACGCCCGCGAAATCCTTCTAGGCGGTGGCAATATCCACTGTATTACCCAGCAAGTCCCCCGTCCATAATTAATTGATTGCAAATTGCTCCCCGTGCTATAATATAACCATATATCGCGGGGTGCATTTTCTCAAGTTGCAATATATCACAGGATGAATATTTCAATTTTGCGATATCTCACCCAACGCATATTTAATAAATCTAAGCGAGATTATTCTCTGGAGCATACTCATGAAAAAGTTACATTATGATGGACCAATCGTTCTTGCCGTCATGGATGGTGTTGGTCTCAGTCCGTCCCGTAGCGGCAACGCTTTCTGCCAAGCTCATACCGAATTCCTAGACAAAGCCATGGCTAATTATCTTCAAATCCCGATTGCCGCCTCTGGAGAAGCAGTCGGCATCATGCCGGGCCAAATGGGCAACTCTGAAGTCGGCCACAACGCTCTCGGCTCCGGCCAAATCATCGAACAGGGAATCGCTGGTATTGAGGCCGCCTTTAAGACTGGCTCAATCTGGGATTCGAAAGCCTGGCGTGGTGCTATGGAGTTCCTCCAGCAATCCAAAAAGGAATCATCCAGCCATCCCACCCTTCACTTTTGTGGCATTTTTTCTGATGGTGGAGTTCATAGCGACATTAAGCACCTCGAACAAATGATTCAGCAAGCCTACGATGAAGGCGTCCGTCGAATCCGTATCCATTGTGTTTTTGACGGTCGCGATGTCGCTCCCGAATCCGAGCCGAAGTACATAGATCGCCTTGAGCAGTTCTGCTCTCAGTTTAAAGATGCTGATTTTCGCATCGCTTCTGGTGCTGGCCGCATGGTAGCTACCGCCGATCGTTATGAAAGTGATTGGAATATGGTGAAGCTTGGCTGGGACATGATGGTTCATGGTCGTGCTCCTCGCGAATTTGCTTCCGCACGCGAGGCGGTCCAGACTCTCCGCTCTGAGAAGCCCGGGCTCCAGGATCAATATCTCCCCGCCTTTGTAATTATCGAGAATGCCGCTGCTGGTTCCGCTTTAACCTCTCGTGCCGAAAGTGCTAAACAGTCCACGACCGACTCGGACAAAGGTGCACGGCCAGTCGGCACTGTCCAGGATGGTGACGCTTTCATCTATTACGATTTCCGAGCCGATCGTGCGGTTGAGATTGCTACTGCCTTCACCGAACAGGACTTCGACAAGTTTGACCGTGGTACTATGCCTAAAATCTACTTCGCCGGTCTAACCGAATATGACGCCGACCGTCACATTCCAGAACACATCCTTGTTCCACCAGTCACCATCGATACTACTTTAAATACCTTCCTTGGTGGTCATGATATTTCTCAACTTGCTATCTCCGAAACCGTTAAATATGGCCACATCACCTATTATTTCAATGGTAATAGCCACAAGAAAGCTCCGCTCGAGGAACAAATCGAGATTCCGTCCGATACTCAACCTTTCAACACTCGACCTTGGATGAAATCGGCCGAAATTACCGATACTGTACTCGAGAATCTTGACAAGTTTAAGTTCATTCGTATTAACTATCCTGGCGGTGACATGGTTGGGCATTTCGCCGAGCTTGAGCCTACCATTGTCGCTATGGAGGCTATCGATATTCAGCTCGCTAGGGTAGCAAAGAAGGTTGATGAGTTGGGCGGCATGATGATTATTACAGCAGACCACGGTAATGCTGAAGAATTAATTGATCAGGACGGTGTTGCTAAGACCTCCCATACTACTAACCCCGTCCCCTGCATCTTCTACGATAATACCGAGAATGCCAATCATTACATCTCTGCGGGTCTCGATGATGCTGGTTTGTCCAATATTGCCGCCACCGTTGCTACCTTGATTGGACTGCCAGATTATCCCGCTCCTTGGCGAGACTCTTTGATTCGGGTTAACTAAGATCTATACTTCGTCCGTAGCGGGGATATCGCCCTGCATGCGGGTATACTAGGCTTCGTTGG
>CANDYU010000011.1 GCA_947425245.1 uncultured Candidatus Saccharibacteria bacterium | reverse complement strand
CAATAAGAAATAGTCTTAGCAAAACGACCTAGAATATAGTTAAGGCAGAAAAGAAATAGCAAAAAGATTGTTCCTAAGATTTGCTAAAAATGTAGAAAAGCTCTATTGGTTGATAGGGCTTTTCTGATGGAGCGGAGCTGGCCCTAGGCATCACGTTGCTGGAAAAACTCACCGACAGCGGGATGGAGGCGAGAGGTTTGATAGCTTGAGAGAAGTGGCGGTAGACTAAATCAAAAATAGGTACTTCACGAATGTGCTTCGCCGAGGAACGGCCTAGGTCATAAATCTCTCGCGAGTGAGGTGACGATCTGAACTCGAAGGAAGTCGAAGTAGATCCAAGGTCGACTAGGTAAAATGGAGCTTCTCTTGGAACAGGGGCGAATATCCTGGAATAGGCAGTTGGAAGTAGGCGTGGCGTAGCCACCCCTGAAAACTGCCGGCGGGGCGAAAAATCGAGTTGCAGCGTCGGAGCGGTCGCGGCTTTTTAAGGGTTAGTCTTAAAATGGAGTTGTGAAAAGTTTTGGAGTTTGTTATAACGAGGGTGTTTAGGAAAACCGTCAGGCAGCGATGTACTTGTTCCGCAGTCCTGGTTTTTCGGAGTCCACGAGCGTGGGATTTTTTGCTTGGTTGTTGGGCGATGGCAACTTGATGTTAAAGTTGATGAGGCTGGGATGATGTCACATAATTTAAGTCCGGGGCCGAGTAAAATATTATTTTGTACGGATTCCGCGACTGAAGCGGTTGCTGATTATCGAAAAGAATGAGAGAGTGAAACGGGTATTTAAAAAAATGATTTAATAAAGCTGATTAAAAAAAGTTATATATAATATATATTATATATAACTTAGGTATCACGAGGCAAAAGATCGGCACCGAACCGCGAGATAAACTCAGACAACGGACGGGGAAACCGTTCCAACGATTGTTCGGGCCGTTCGACGGGTTGACGCCACTAGCATTGAAATTGAGGTTGTAACCTGTCAAAGCAGCAGACCCATTGTTGTAAACGGGCGAAGCCGTAGTTGACCAATTGTAGCCATTGATGCCAAGATTCCGGGCAGAGCCGTTGTTGCGATTGACGTTCCCGCTACGGACGAAGTCAAACTTAGCACTGACGGTGGCAAAACTGGTGACATGATATCAACACCGCAGAAGCGACCTGAGGGCATAGGAAAAATGCCGGTCGTTTGGTATAGAAGTTGACTTTAGCATGTATAGACCGTAGCCCATACTAATTATAACCTCTTTAGTTTTTCTGGATAAACTTTTAGAGGGTAACTTCACGATCTTTTGATAAAAGAAATCCGCGAACAATTGGAGCTTGACCTCGATGACTGTTTCTGGATTCCATGGACATAGTATCCACATTTTTAGTTTAGCATAAGTGGTTTAAAAAGTAAAGACTTTTTGTTGGATTAGTGTTTTATATTAATGGTATAACGACTATTTTTGAGGAATATTGGGGTAATCTTCCCAACCATAGTCCCAACCGTAATTATCAAAGAGATTTTTGAGAAACTTCTGACTGTTAAGATGTTTGATATGGCCCATGCGGGAGATAAGGCCGTCGAAGTTTTGGTTGGCTCCGGTGGCGATTTGGTAGGCAGTGCGGTAACAGTTGCGGCGAATGCGTTTGCCGGGGACGATGAATCCGGGGTAGACGACGGCACCGGTAAAGGGGATGCCTTTGGTGACGGCTTGCTTGTATTGTTTCTTGGGGTGTAAAGTAAGACAGAGGTCGGATTTGAGAAACTTGCGGATAACTTCGACATCGCGGAGGAGTTGGGCACGCTGAGGCATGGGGACAAGAATATAGAAATCGTCGACATAGCGGCCGTAATGTTTGTAACTGAGGTCGAAGGTGACGAAGCGGTCGAGCTGATCAAGGTAAATGTTAGAGAGGAGCTGGCTAGTGAGATTGCCGATGACGATGCCCTGGCCGGGTGGTTGATTAAAGAGGCTTTTGCTTTTGGGGAGATGTTGCCAATCGGAGCGGCGACCGCGAATGGTGATGTTTTGCATAGGGCGATCGAAAATGATTTCTTTCCAGAGATATTTCAGGGTTTCGTATAGGGTAGATTTATCATCGGGATGGCAGCGAATTTGGTTTTCAGGGTCGGGTTTCGTGCTATGGAAGAATTGCTGATTGAGACCCCAAAGGACGCGGTCATAGAGCTTTTGGTGATTTAAACTCATAAAATAGCCTTGGATGTCAAGCTTGACAGCGAAGGCGGGTGTGTTGTAATTGTTGGTGACTTGGCGAACGTGGTGAAGGAGTCGTTTTTGGCCGAAGAGGGTGCCTTTGTTTTTACGGCAGGCGTAGGAATCGGGAATGAAGCGGCGGTCCCACCAGTTAGCACAAATATTAAAGAGGAAATGATGAACGACACGATCACGAAAGGGGGCGGCGACGATTTCGCGAGTGACGGGGTCATGAACGATAAAGGCAACGCCGCGACTGGGTTTATAATAATGTTGGATAATGCAATCGCGGAGATTGATGAGATCTTCCATGGCGTTGAGCTCGAAGCGATGTTCGTCGATAGTATGCTTCTTGCCTTTGCGGGCAGTGTCGTAGGCTTGCCAGAGTTCGTGGAGAAGAAAATTAGCAAAACGGGGTTGGTTCATAGGAGGGAAGCTTGGTTAGTGTTAACGGGGTTGGTTTTGGTGGGCGACGGAGGTTTAAGAGAAGTGTTGGGTGAGTTGGGGTCGACGGCGGCGGTGGAGCGGGTGCGGAGTTGTTTGTTGTATTCGCGGGTGGCGATGCGTTCGATTTCGACGAGTCTCTCGAGGATATCGCAGAGTTCACGGTGGTGGATGAGGCGGAGGTTTTCGATATTGGCGAGATTATTGCGGATGTTGCGAGTGCAGAGGAGGATATTAAAGAGGTTCTGGGATTGGACGGAGAGAGGTGGAGGGGATTTCGGGTTGAAGACGGGGAGAATGGAGGCTTGGAGCTGATGGCGGACGATGCCGGAGGAAGGTTTGGCGTTGGCGTAGTTGAGATAGCTGACTAAGATTTCGTTGGCGTCGAGGATGAGTTGGTGGATGAGGGTGTCGCGAGCGAGGCTGTCGGAGACGCGTTTGCAGTTATAATAGAGGAGGCGATTCATTTCGAGGATGAGGTTGTAGAGGTTGGGATTGGGAGATTTAGGGATGATGATGGAGGTGATACGCTCGATGTCTTGGTGGGAGCGGTCGCGGAGCTTGGCGATTTGCTCATCGTTATAGACTTTGGGGAGTTTGTAGAAGTGTAACTCGGTGGTGCTGAGTTGTTGGTCGGGGAAGATATTGATTTCGGCGAGTTGAGCTTCGAGCTGGCTGAGGGTGCGGATGGAGATGATGCCGTCGGGGGATTTTGAGTAATCGTCGCTGTCGTTTTTAATGCTGAAGCGACGGTGGATGCGGTCGGCGATCGTAAGAGAGTAAAATAGGACTGAACGTCCTGCAATTTTAGAAAAGTTGTCAGTGGAATCGAAAAGGAGAAGATGGTGATCGTTGGTCTGTTCGAACTCCATGGTGCGTGCCTTGATATAATGTTGACGCTTTTTGAGAGCTTGCCGGGCGGCACGGATGGCACGTTTTGATTCAGGAGTGGGTGAAATTTGTTGGAGTTGTTTAATAGCGGTTTCGAGTTGATGGAGATCGAGAAGCTCATATTGATCAATCTCGACTGTCTTAATTGATGACTTCTTGGTCATGAATTATACCCCTCTGGTTAGCTGTCTAAGATAATTATAATACAATTATGTTTATTATGGTATAATAGGGGAAAGGAGATTTTATGATTCGCGTAGATGACGAGTTTATGACGGAGGTGGGTTTGGCGGAAATGCCAGAAGCAGAAAAACAAGCGTTTATGGAATACGCGGAAGAAGAACTAGAAGTGAGGGTGGGGCAGGAACTGAGCTTGGGGCTGACCGACCAGCAGCTGGAGGATTTTGGGGCGATTGTAGATGAGACAGAGGCGGCAAGGTGGCTAGAGGAGAATGCTCCGAATTATCGAGAGATAGCCGAGAAGGTGTTTAAGGAATTAAAAACAGAAGTGATGCAAAACCGGGCCGAGATAGCGGCGTAGTGGCTGATGATGTGGGGGGTTATTGGTTGTTGGCTGGTTTTTGGTGTTTGCCATAGCCATTCATGAAAGAAACAGCGTCCATGGGTTTTTTGCCTTCGGGTTGGAGCTCATCGATGACGACGAAATTGCGGTCGGAGCATTTTAGCATGAGCGGGGAGCTAGCAGTGCCATTCATGCCGGCGGCTTCGCAGAGAATATCGGTAACACGCAGAATATGAGCTTTTAGGATAATGCAGGTTTTGCCATAGAAAGTGTATTTAGGTTTCGGGAAGCCTTGATAGGCGACAATTTGTCGATAAATAGTGTTTGCGGGGGCGGATTCGGGCTGGAGGAAAGATAGCTCCTTGCTAAGTTTAGTAGTATAGGTCGCTTGGCTGTCGTCTTGGGGGGTGGGCTGAGGTAAATGAGAGAGATTTTGGGCGATCCATTTGGCACCAGCAGTGGCGAGTTGATGATAGATGACGGATTTATCAAGTGGGAGGTCGGCGAGAGTGGCTTGGTGATAGACCGGCCCGGCGTCCATAGCCTTAACGAGTTTCATGATGGAATAACTAAAATCAGAATCGCCAGCAAGAATGGCACTCTCGATAGGTGAAGCTCCGCGGTAGAGAGGAAGTTTCGAGGGGTGGAGATTAAGGATGCCTTCTGGTTCAAAGAGTTCGAGGAGATCTCGTTTAATCAAAACTCCAAAAGAGGCAAGGATGCCATGGGCTTCGGGGTGGGATTTTTTGAGCTGGGCGACGGTTTCGAGATCGTTGGCGGTACGGGCATGGAAGATGATATTGACATGTTTTTGGAGAGTTTCGAGGGTGCTATCGGCTAGTGGGCCATTGCCAAAGAAGATAACTTCGGGTTGAGAGCCGGTAGAGCTTAGATTGGGGTGAGAAGACATGATTAATTATCCTCCGGGAAGAGTTCGGGGTTGTCCCTAATTTCGGAGTCATAATTTTTTGCTGGTTCGAGATCGCCCTTATCGTTCATACGGAAGAAAGCACTAGACTCATCCTTAATATGATCAATGAAAAGAATACCGTTTAGGTGGTCGATTTCGTGCAGAAGGGTGCGAGCGAGAAAATCTTCAGCCTTGAGGCGTACTTCATGGCCGTCTTCGAGCAGAGCTTTAATCTTAACTTTCTTGGGTCGACCGACAAGGCCGTAGATTTCCGGAACGGACAAGCAACCTTCGTAGTCTTTGATGATTTTGCTGTCGGTTTTGATTACTTCGGGATTGATGAGGGCGGTAAATCCGTTATTATCCTTGTTGCTAAGGTCGTCGCGTACGACGATGATACGGCGATTGACGCCAAGTTGGGGGGCGGCCATGGCGGCGGATAGTTCGTAGGGATGGGCTTTTTCCCATTCGAGGGATAAGCGGATCATGTCGGCAATAATTTCGTGGATTTCGTCGGTAATTTGGTTGACTTTGGTAGATTTCTGACGCAAAAGCGGATTCGGAGTAGTGATGATATTTCTCATATGATATATATTATAACATTGAAGGCGGGTCGAGCTCAATATGGAACTTGGCGAAAGGAAGGAGGGCACGACGCAGGGTTTCGCGAGAAGTGGACTTAATAGTGAATTGCCAAGTGTAGCCACGAGCGGTGCGTTCGTGAAAAGCAGGAGCGGGAGGAGAGAGGATAAGACCGGATATTTGGGAAAGGGAAGAATGAGCAGCTTGGATTTTTTGGACGGTGGTTTTTTCGGTTTTGTAAGTAATGGCGAGCCGGGCGAGGTAAGTGTAGGGCGGAAGTTGGCCGGAGCGACGTTTTTGGAGGAGATATTCGGCGAAGGCGGGATAATCGGCAGCAAGGGCGGTTTGGATGACGGGGTGGTCGGGTTGGTAGGTTTGGACAATGACGTCGGCGAGGTCAAGGTGTCCGCGACCAACGCGGCCGATAACCTGGGTAAGTAGTTCGAAGGTGCGTTCTTCGGCGGCAAAATCAGGAAGAGCGAGGCCAGAATCGGCTTGAATGATGCCAACAGTGGCAAGATGAGGAAGATCAAGGCCACGGGCGAGGGTTTGAGTACCGATGAGGATATCAATATCGCCAGATTTGACGGCAGAATAAAGGCTGGCAAGGTCGCTGTCTTTCTTGTTGTCGCCATCAAAGCGGGCGGTTTTGACATTAGGGAAGAGTTGTTTTAGCTCGGCTTCGAGCAATTTAGTACCAAAGCCTTTGTGGATGATTCCGACATGATGGCAATTCGGGCAGCTGGAAGGAACTTTCGTTTCGTGACCACAGAGGTGACAACTGAGGAGGTAGGTGTCGGCATGGAGATTCATGGGTAAGTAGCAGTTTGGACAAAGGGCTTGCCAGCCACATTCTTCGCAAATGGTGAGAGGAGATGAGCCGCGACGATTATGAAAAATGAGGGTTTGATGTTTTGCTTGGAGATTGGATTTGATTTTTGTCAAGAGCTGATGGGAAAAATAGCGGTTGTGGGGAAAATTGGTGCGATCTTTCAGGTCGATGATTTGGATATGGGGGTCGATGGCTGTGGTTTTGGCCTTTTGGGAGAGCTCGATGAGGGAATGATGTTTTTTAGCGAGGTAGAAATCGGTAATGTTAGGGGTGGCAGTACCCTCGACGCAAGGGATTTTAAGGGTACTGGCGATAAAACTGGCGAGGCGGAGGGCGGAGTAGCGGGGAGCGTTTTCTTGGTAGTAGGCACCTTCGTGGGCTTCGTCGATCAGGATGAGGCCAAGATTGGCGATGGGGGCAAGAAGGGCGGAGCGGGGGCCGATAATGATTAATGGCTCAGGGGGGTGATTTGGCGTATTTTGAGCTACTGGGCTCGTTTTTTGGAGGATGTTGAGCCAGATTTTGCGGCGTTCGGACATGGTTTGGCGGGAGTGAATGAGGGTGACGAGGTTGCCAAAGGCGTTTTCGAAGATTTTGACGAGTTGGCTGGTGAGGGCGATTTCGGGGACGAGGAGGACAGCGGATTTGCCGGTTTTGAGCGTTTCTGCGGTCATTTGGAGGTAGAGATTGGTTTTACCGCTACCAGTAACGCCTCGGAGGAGACGAGTGGTGCTGGGGGCTTCCTGGAGGGCTCTAAGGGCATTTTTCTGGGCAGAGTTGAGATTGATAAGGGGCAATTTAAGAAGATTTGGCGTTTCGGGGGTGTTAGAGGTTGTCTGAGAGGTTTTAGCGGCGGAGGGCTGTGGTTGGGCGGTCGGGGATGAGAGGGGCTTTAGGGGGCCTCCTAGGGCGTTTTTGGTTAGTAAGCCGGCGGGGAGCATAAGATTCATGGTTTGGGGAAGGGGTGAGAGGTAATAATCGGAGAGCCAAATGGCGGATTTGACGAGGTGGACAGGGAGAGGGGTGGGATGGAGAAGACGAGAGATGGGTTTGGTAGGGAAATTAACCTTCGGGACGCGTTTTGAGACGATGCCGAGGATGGTGCGGCGGCCGACAGGGATGAGAACGAGGTGGCCGGGGAGAAGTTTTTGGTCGGAAGAATAGGTGAGTGCTCCGCCTCCTTCACGATAGACTTCAGTTGGTATTACCTCGAAAAACATGAAGTCATTATAGCATATTAGGCTGTGGCGTAAGACGCTCTGGGGTGTTGAGGTTTTCTTTTTAAGAATTGTAAAATCTACAACATGGAGTATAATAAGGGTAAGAGGAGAGGTGCAACATGTTGGATATTTTTATTACATCACGGGTGCGGCGGAAGATTGTAGTGGTTTTTGCGAAGTACCCGGATTTTAAGACGCATGTTCGAGCGTTGTCGAAGTTGATTAAAGAGGATCCGGGGAATATCCAGCGGGAGTTGCAGAGGTTGGAGAGAGGCGGTTTTTTGATTATGACGCAAAAGGGAAATACGCGGATTTACCAGATGAATAAACAGTTTCCGCTGTTGAAAGAGTTGCAGAGTATGGTGATTAAGTCGCAGCAGATGTCGAAAATCAATAAGGCTGATAAGTCGATCGGGTGAGTGGGGTTTTTGAACAACTTCTCAGGGTGAGGCACTTTGATGAAGCTTTTTTGTCGCCGAAGTATGAGGACTGTCTTGATCCGTTTTTGCTACCGGACATGGAAGAGGCAGTAGCACGGATTAAGCTAGCGGTGGAGCGGGGCGAGAAGGTGCTGATTTATGGGGATTATGATGTTGATGGGGTGACGGCGAGCACGGTGATGTATGATACCTTGCGGCTTGCTGGAGTGAAGGAAGTGGAGATTATGTTGCCGAATCGGTTCATAGACGGTTATGGCATGAGCCATAGAGTAGTAGAGCGGGTGAAGGAATGGGGGGCGGGGCTGGTAGTTACGGTGGACTGTGGGAGTCGGAACCATGAGGTGATTGGGGAGCTGGGGGAGATGGGGGTTGGGGTTGTCGTGACAGATCATCATGAATGCGGGTGGGGCTCGTTAGCGTCGCAGGCTGACTCGTCGGAGTCGATGCTGGATTGGACTCGGACTGGTTCTAAGCCGGAGGCGGTGGCGATTGTGAATCCGAAGCGGGAGGATATGAAGTGTCCGGCAGCGTTGCGGGATTTGGCGGGGGTGGGGGTGGCATTTAAGCTGGCCCAGGCTTTAGTGCAGCGTAAGATGATTCCAGCTGGGCAAGAAAAGTGGCTGCTGGATTTGGTGCTGATTGGGACGGTGTGTGATAGCATGGTGCTTTTGGGAGAGAACCGACGGTTGTGTTATTATGGGATGAAAGTTCTAGAAAAGACGCGGCGGCCGGGGTTGAAAGAGTTATTAACAATGGCGGGGGTACGGAAGCTGGATACGGAAGCGATTGGATTTCAGATTGGGCCGAGACTGAATGCGGCGGGTCGGATGGAGACGGCGGATTTGGCCTTGGAGCTCTTAATGACGGATAAGCGGACGCAAGCGGCGAAGATTGTAGGCAATCTAGAAGAGTTAAATAACCAGCGAAAGAGCCAACAGCGGGCGGCAATTCTGGAGATAGAGGAGCGAGGGGTGGGGGATTTGCCGGTGATTGTGGCGGAGGGGAAGTGGCATGAGGGGGTGTTGGGGATTATCGCAGGAAGATTGGTCGAGGAGTACAAACGGCCGGCTTTCGTAGTGTCAGAGGTGGAGGGGAAACTGAAGGGATCAGGGAGGAGCTTCGGGGAGTTCAACCTAGCGGAGGCCCTAACGGTGTGCAGGGAATATATTATTGGGGGTGGTGGGCATGCGGCGGCGTGTGGGTTGGCTTTAGAGATTGGGGGTACGGAGAGGTTTCGGCGGGCGGTGAATGAATATTACGAGAGCTTGGGATTGAAAGATCAAGAGAGATTCTTAGGGGTGGAAGAGGACTTGGTGGTCGAGGAGTTTGAGGAGTTGTCGCTTGAGTTGATGGCGGAAATGAGGAAGTTGGAGCCTTACGGAGAGGGGAACTTAGAGCCGGTGTTTTTGTTGCCGGAAGTAAGGGTGATAGAAGCGGCAAAGCTGGGGGCGGACGGTCGGCATCTGCGGCTGACGGTTTGGGATCGGTTAGGGAGGAGTATGAAGCTAATGTGTTTTTATGCACCGGAGGAGTATTTAAGATTGCAAGGCGGGGAAACGATAAATGCGTGGATTACGCTGGGAGAGAATGAGTTTCGGGGGATTCGAAGCGTCGAGGGGAGGATTGTGAAGATAGCTTGACAATTTTACGATAGTGTGCTAGAATTGGGGTAAGCCTTGAACGAGGCCGTATCTGTAGTGGGCGGTAAAATCTGATACTAAGCATAATATTTGGGTTGGACCGTAAAGTGCTACGGGGGCGTTCGTTCAAGAGACTAGAACATTGAGAGGAGACATGAAAATGAAGGAGCCGATGAGTTTGAAGGATGTAGGACGGTATTACAAGGACGGTAAAGTCAAAGAGACGGAAGGAGGCTTCTGGCTGAAGAGTGATGGGTTGATTTTTGTAGTTCCGAAGGAGGTGTACTTGATGCAGAACGGGGACATTTTAGACCCGATGTATAAGTATGCGGATCTGGACGGGAAGCTGGCGGAGTGGCTGGCGGAGTATGCTCAGGGGGCGGAAATCCATTATCGTCTCGGCTGGTTTGAGCGAGTGGGAGATAAGGCTTATTTCTGTCTGCCAGATAATCTGGAAGCAGGGGAGACCGTGCGGGACATCTGGATTGAGATGGTATGGAGTGAATATGAATCCGGGCCGATGGACCGTTTGACGCCATATAGCGAGGCCGTGCGGATGGAGGCGTACGGGGCGAAAAGTTTTACGGAAGAGGAGGATCCGTATGTGGTGTGGCGACGGCGGACGCTGGTGGTGCCGATTGAGTCGGAGGCTCTGGAGTCGATCAAGACGCGTCGGCTAAAACAGTGGGAGCGGCGGATTAAAAAGGCCGACGAACAGCTTCGGTTGTTTCAGGAACAGAAGGAAAGTTACGAGCGACGGTTCCGGGAGCTGGCACATGAGCTGGAGACGGATAAGCGGAGCATCTGCTTTATGGATGAAGAGATGATAGTGAAGCAGAAGATTTCGCCTTTAGAGTCGCTGATTTTAAGGTGTCGGTATGATCAAGTCGGGGAACAGATGCTATTAAGGAAGTTCCCATTTTTAAATCTTTAGAGTCTTCTGTAACCCCAGTAGAAATACTGGGGTATTTTATTGCCATAAATGCAAAAGTCGATAAAGGTATTGACATTTTTAGCTATGTGTGTTATACTGAGAGAGTAAGGTGGTTTAGCCTTAAGTTTTTTGAAAATAGATAAGCTATGTCTATAGGTTTAGTCATCTTACGGTAACTGTTGTTTGTGCTCAAAAAGATCTGAAAAGGAGAGAAAAGTATGAAGAAAATGGTAAAGAAAGTAGCGGTAATGATGATGATGGTGATGACGATCGTGATGACGATCGTAATGAGCAGTAGCGTAGCAGAGATGGCGGGTGGCTGTGATCCGGCTCCGGACCCTGTAGCTCAAGGTAATGCCCCGATTGGAGGCGGGAACAACATTGAACTAAGTGGTACCAGAGTGGCCGGTGATGTTACCTGAGGTGGGATCTGTAGAGACGCTTCGGCACGAAGTGGTGTTTGGTACCGTATCGGAGCCGCTATGGCCGATATCTGATGGGGGTGGGGTGTTTGAAGAGATGCCCGAAGAAACGCCCATAGCATAGAGCTTGTCTAGTTTGCCCGGTCGAAATGCGACCGGGTGTTTTCATGCCTAAAAATATATTGCAAAGAAAATAGTACCTAGGCGGTACTATTTTTAAGATTCTTATTTGAGGCCGAGACGCATGCGTTCGGCTTTTTCAGCACGACGAATCTCGCGGATAATGGCCTTACTGCGGCGTTCACGCTTAGAAATGGGCTTAGAGAAGCGCATTTGGGACTTCTTTAGCGGCATAATTCCGCTCTGAAGAACTTTGCGATTAAAACGGCGGATAAGGTTTTCGTTAGCCTCGTTCTGATCTTTTCTTGTAACTTTGATTGCCATATTGAAGACATTATAGCAAAAATCCTGTAAAGAGGCAAGGGGTTTTACGAAGGAGGTTGGAAGAGGCGGAGTTGGGTAGCGGTGTGATATAATGAGTTTATGATTATATTGATGGGTTTAGCTGGATCGGGGAAGAGTACACAGGGGAAGATTTTGGCGGAGAGGCTGAGCGGGGTGTGGCTGTCGGCGGGGCAGGTGTTGAGGGATACGCAGGACGCATCGGTGAGTGCGGTGCAGCGAGAAGGAGGGCTGGTGACGGATAAGGTGACGATTCCGCTGATGACGAAGGAGATGGCTCAAGCGATTGTGGATGGGAAGGAAGTGATTTTGGACGGTTTTCCGCGGACGAAGGAGCAGGCAGAGTGGGCGGCGGAGAATATTGCGGATCGGGTGAAGGTGATGATTCAGATTGTGGTGTCGAAGAAGGAGCTGATACGGCGGCTGGAGGTACGGGGGCGAGAGGATGATCAGAGTCGCGAGGCGATTGAGGAGAGATTCCGGATTGTAGAAGAGAACATGTTGATGGTTGAGCGGGCGATGGGGGCGGCTGGGGTGAAGACGACGCGGGTGAGCGGAGAAGGAACGCCAGAAGAGGTGGCGGAGCGGATTTGGCAAGTTGTGAAGAAGGTGATATAACAAGAATAGAAAACGAGTACGGATTGAGTACGGAAGGACGAGAGAATGATAGAAAAAGCGAAAAACTCAGAGACTGATGCGGTGGAGCTGGAGAAAAAGATCAAGGCGATGCGAGCAGGGGGGCGGATTTTGGGGGAAGTTTTGCGAGCTTTAAGGGAGTTTGTGAAGCCGGGGGTGACTGGGCTGGAGGCAGATGCGTTTGTGCGGGCGGAGATTGAGAAGCGAGGGGCGAAGGTGGCCTATGATTTTCTAGAGGAGAAGTTTCCGGGGGCGATTTGTATATCGGTGAATGATGAATTGGTGCATGGGGTGCCGATGGATTATGCGTTTGAGGAGGGGGATAAGGTGAGCTTCGATTTGGATGTTTTGTATGACGGGTATTATACGGACTCGGCGTTTACGATGTTGGTCGGGGGCAAGGGGTCGCCAGCAGTGAAACAGATGATTCAGACGACGGAGCGAGCGATGTGGGCGGGGATTGATAAGGTGAAAGCGGGGACGAGGTTGGGGGATATTGGGTATGCGGTAGAGAAAGTGCTTAGGAAGGGAAAATTGGGGGTGATTGAGAACTATGTCGGGCATGGGATTGGGAAGACAATGCATGAGTTTCCGGATGTGCCGAATTATGGGATTAGAGGGCGGGGTTATGTCCTGAGAGTGGGGGATACGATTTGTATTGAGCCGATGGCGTGTTTGGGGAAGCCGGCGAACTATGTGGACGAGGAATCGGGGTGGACGGTGAAGATGAAGGATGGATCAATTGGGTGTCACTCGGAACATACAGTGTTGGTTCTGGAAGATGGTTGTGAGGTGTTGACATTGTAGGGCTTATTATTACACTCGCTTAAACATATAACTTCTTCTTGGTCACCATTTGTGCCGTCCCGTCGTTACGGGCGGCACTGCATTCCACCGCTCCCCGTCGGTCGCGGAAGTGTCCAAAAAGAAGTTATATGCTTAAACAAGCGTAATACTTAGATGCAATTTGTATTGTTATGGTTGAGTTTTGGGGAAAAAGCGTAAGAATCATTGACAAAATTGGGAATGTATGATAGAGTAGGGTGGTAAGGCAATGGCGAAGAGCTATGAGTCAAGGATTTTGATGGGATAGTTTGAAGCTGTTGCCAGTAGTTTAAAATGCTTTCGTAGCTATGAATCATGAATCATCAAAAAAACAGGAGGGGAAAGATGAATAGTGCAGGAGTTAAAGGACGGATTTCTAAGTTTCAGGTGGGATGGTTTCTGTGGCAGGTTTTAGGTATAGTGCTCTGTTGCTTGGCTCTTGTGGTCACATTTAAAGCAATGTGGAGGCTCTTAGTGCGGATGATGAAGCTGTGGCGGATGAGGAGGCGATGAGAGCGGCAATAATGCCTGGGCTTTAGGGTCTGGGCATTTTTTATTGTTTGGATGATTGTAAAATAGGAGGAGTTTCGTTATAATAGGCTTATGGATGAAATTTCACGCTATGCAGTCGGGTTAGATATCGGAACGGGCAATGTCCGGGCGGTGGCGGCTAGTATTGCGGGAAATGGAACTTTGAATGTGATTGGCTATGGGGAGGCTCCGAATTCGGGGATGCGACGGGGGACGGTAGTGAATCTGGCGGGGCCGGCAGAGGCGATTAACAAGGCTTTGGCAGCGGTAGAACCGATGAGTGGCTACGAAGTGAACTCGGCGGTAATTTCGATTAACGGGACACAAATTACTTCGACACGGGTGGATGGAATGATTGCGGTGCGAGGGGAGAGTGTCACCGAAGAGGATTTGGCACGGGTGGAAGATGTGGCCTTGTCGGGGCAAGACTTGGCGAATCAGATGATTTTGAGCGTGGTGCCGCTGCAGTATACGATTGGCGGTCAGAGTGGGGTACGGAACCCGCTAGGGATGACGGGGACAAAGTTACAGATGAAGGCGAATGTAGTCTCGACTTTGATGCCGACCTATACGAATTTGATTAAGGTGGTCGAGGGGATGAAGGTGCCGCTGACGGCGGAGCAGGTTGTGCCGAGCGTGGAAGCGGCGGCGAAGGCGGTTTTGTCGGAGAGGCAGCGTGAGAATGGGGTGGCGGTGATTGATATAGGGGCGTCGACGACTGGGGTGGCGGTGTATGAGGAGAATGATTTACAATATATTGGTGTGGTGCCGGTAGGGTCGAATAATATTACGAACGATCTGGCGGTGATGCTGGCGATTGACACGGAGGTGGCCGAGGAGATTAAGCGGCGGTTCGCGAGTGCAAACTTTGGGGCGACGGATAGTCCAGTGGTGATTCGATGGCGGGGGAAGGAGCTGCGGTTTGCGAGAGAGCAGATTGACGAGGTGGTTGAGGCACGAATGGACGAGATTATGGACTTAGTGCGGAAAGAGATCAAGAAAGCACATTATGATCAGAGGTTGCCGGAGGGGGCGGTGCTGACGGGCGGGGGTGCGAGGATGCGGGATATTGATAAGTTTGTGCGGGGAAAGCTGGAGATGTCGGTGAAAATCGGGGCACCATCGGGATTGTCTGGGGTGGCGGATACAATCCAGAAGCCAGAGTATGCTACGGCGGTGGGGCTGATGTTGGTGTCGGCTGAGGGCGGGCACGTCATGGCGAAGGTAGCAAAGAAGGGAAAGAAAAAAGAAGGCGGGGGAAACATCTTCAGCAAAATATTTAGCAAGTTTTAGTTGTTTAGGGCGGACAACAGAGTGATTTTGTTGTTGTGGTTTTTAATAGGTATGTTATAATGAAGTTAGATAAAGTGAGGAAAAACAATGCCAGAGATTAAGCCAACAGAGGTAGAGAGTTCAGCGAGTATCAAGGTTGTCGGTGTTGGCGGTGCGGGAGGATCGGCTCTTGACCGGATGAAGGAAGTCGGTTTGTCCGGCGTGGAGTTTGTGGCGGTAAACACTGATGCCCAGGCCTTGCACCATTCTCATGCAGAAACTAAGGTACATATCGGAAAAGGTTTGGGAGCGGGCGGTGATCCGGATAAGGGTCGCGATGCGGCTGAGGCGGCACGCGAGGCGATTGGAAAAGCTTTGGACGGTGCTGATATGGTGTTTATTACGCTAGGAGCGGGGGGTGGAACTGGTTCGGGAGCTGGTCCCGTAGTAGCAGAGGAAGCGAAGAATCGGGACATTTTGACGGTCGGGGTGGCGACGAAGCCATTTACTTTTGAGGGGCCGAAGCGACGCGAGAATGCGGATACGGCGATTGAGAACTTGTCGCGGAATGTGGATGCCCTGATTACGATTCCGAATGACCGTTTGTTGCAGACGATTGATCCGCGGACACCGTTGACTGAGACGTTTAAGATTGCGGATGATGTATTAAGGCAAGGGGTGCAAGGGATTTCCGAGCTGATTACAGAACATTCTTTGATTAACTTGGACTTTGCGGATGTGAAGGCGATTATGAAGAATGCTGGTAGTGCTTTGATGGGGATTGGTCGAGCGAGTGGCGATAATCGTGCGGTCTTAGCCGCCCAACAGGCAATTGAGTCACCTTTAATCGAGGTGAAGATTGATGGAGCGAGGGGCGTACTGTTCTCGGTGGCTGGTGGTTATGATATGGCGATGAGCGAGATTCAGGATGCGGCGGAAATCATTACTAATACGGTAGCACCGGACGCAAATATTATCTTTGGGGCAAGCATTCGTCCGGAGTTGGAAGATGAAATTGTGGTGACCGTGGTGGCGACAGGGTTTGACTCGGAATATTATAGGAAATTGGATGCGGAACGCACGGTGAATGATGAGCCGATGATGAGTGAGCCGACGGTGGCGGACATGATGGCACAACAAGAGCCAGCTGGCTATAATAGCTATAATAATTATGGTAGTAGCTATGGCGGTGGGAGCGTGATGAATAGCGAGCCGAGGACGGAAATGTCGCAGCCGAGCCGCGAGACAATGACTGGGGGGATGAGTGGCGGAAATATGCCAACGAACATGAATACTGGGGCGGGCGAGTTTACTGCGGAGAATCGAGCGAACATGTGGGATTCGATTCGGACAGATACAGAAGACGATTTGGATGTGCCGCCAAGTTTGCGTGATAGGTTGCGTAACAAAGGTAAGGAATAATTATGTGTGCTACGCCGAGGATTGGCGATAGCAAGGTGCTTGAGAGTCGCGAGACGGATGATGGAACGACGATTCGGCGACGTCGAGTGAGTGCGGATGGTCATAGGTTTACAACCTATGAGCGGGTTGAGATGCCGCAGTTGAGGGTATGTAAGCGGAGTGGAAATCGGGAGGTTTTTGACAGAGACAAACTGGTGAACTCGGTGAAGCGAAGCGTGGGGAAGTTTATGGGGTCTGATCTTGAGGTGGAAGAAGTGGTGAATGCGGTAGAAGGACTACTGAGACAGAATGGTAGAGACGAGGTAAGATCGGTAGATGTGGGGAATGCGGTATTGGATGTCTTAGCGGAACGGAATGTGGTGGCCTATGTAAGGTTTGCTAGCGTGTTTTTGGAGTTTACGACTTTAGATGATTTTGAGAGGATTTTAAGGGAAAGAAGGAAAGAGATATAGTAGATGCGGGTGGTTTGTATATGGCGAGAGGGCCAAGATTATAGTCGGATGGTGGAGGAGTGGCTGACGGAGTTTGGGCGACGGACGGGGAAGGAAGTTGAGAACTTGGATCCGGATACAGCAGACGGGGAAGGGTTTTGCCGGGCGTATGATATCGTAGAATATCCGACTTTGATAGCACTTGACACGAATGGGGCGGTTTTGGCAATGTGGCGAGGGGAGATGTTGCCGAGGTTTGATGAAGTAGCATATTGGTTACAGGGGTAAAATGAAAAAGAGCCCCAGCTTAGAGGCTGGGGTTGTTGGTGTATTGGGGAGGAATTGGGAGTCGGTCAAGCTGTGGTGTCTTGTTGGTTTTACCATTGAGGTAATAGCCGGAGACATAGCCTTGATATTTGGGCGGTCGTCTGCCGGACTTGCCTGGCTGAAAAACGACATGCATAATGCTGCCTTCGGTTGGAAAGATGAAATCACATTTCTCAATAGTGCTTTCAAAGTGTTTAAGCTCAGGTGGCAGGGAGAAGCGGAGTTGCTGGGCCTGAATCTCTGTCACATAGATACCTAAGTCGAGCAGGTTGTCATTGTCCGCATGGCGTTCGCGGGCGATAACGAGACCCTTAATGGATAAAGGGGAGTTTGCATTGAGGGCAAAGCAAGCTTTTCCATACGATATAGCCAGGCAGGAGATTAAGTTTATCTTGATTGCCTTGCCCATGGACGGCTCCTTGTTAGGGAAGCTGACCCGGGTAAAGGTGTACATTGCGTGGCTCTCGGGATGGGCGGTGACAAATAACATTCTCTGATAGTGCCGAGCAAGTTCTCGACGGTTCCAGAGAGATTTATTTTGGGGCAGGCTTTTGTGATAACAATTTTTCATGGTATATTCATTCCTCCTTTTAAGGTGCGGTTTAGGCAAAAAGTGTACTTTTCGCCATGGATACATTCCAAGCAGAGGCACGGAGTGCCACTGTTTTTATTGTAGCATAGATTTTCTAAAAAGTCAAGATGTGATATAATGATAGGTATGAAATACAAAGCAGGGAGTAGGCGACGAGCTTCAGAATACGAAAAAGCATTGATTGAGTGGTGGAAAAAGAATCGGATTTTTGAGAGGTCGGTGGAGGAGAGACTGGCTGATGATTCGTATGTTTTTTATGACGGGCCTCCGTTTATTACGGGGATGCCACATCATGGGACCCTGTTGTCTTCAATTGTAAAAGATGCGGTGCCGCGGTTTTGGACGATGCGGGGGAAGCGGGTGGAGCGACGGTGGGGGTGGGATTGTCATGGTTTGCCGGCGGAGAACTTTGTGGAGAAACAGCTAGGGATTACGGATCGGCGAGAAATTGGTACGAAGTGGAGCTTGGAGGATTATATCCTGAAGGCGAGAGAGAGTATGGTGGCGAACTCGGAGACTTGGGAGGGGACGATTGATCGGATTGGGCGCTGGGTGGATTTTAAGGGGGCGTACCGAACGATGGACAAGAACTTTATGGAGTCGGTGTGGTGGGCGTTTAAGACTCTTTATGAGGCGGGGAAGATTTATGAGGGGCGGAAGGTCTTGATGTATGATACGAAGTTTGCGACGCCGGTATCGAAATCGGAAGTGACGATGGATAATGATGCGTATCAGACGGTGACGGATCCGAGTGCGTATGTGAAGTTTAAGTTGACTGATGATGCTCGCGAGAAACTATGTCGTTTGGTTGATAGCGATATTCGTGAAGAAGACGAGGACGCACTGGGTCGAGGTGAGATACGGGAGGGGATTTCGCATAATTCGCCAATTTTTCTGTTGGCCTGGACGACGACGCCATGGACTTTGCCGGCGAACCTGTGTCTCGCAGTTAATCCGGAGATGGAGTATGTGGTTTGCCATGACGAGGATAGCAATGTTTTTGTGGTGGGAGAGTTCTACTTTGAGAAAAATGAAGGTTGGACCAAGATTGCTGAGCTTGACGGGAAAGAGCTCGTAGGATTGACATATGAGCCAATCTGTGCTACAATAGAGGTAGAAGCTAAGTTGAAAGACACTTGGACTGTTCTTGGTGGGGATTTTGTCTCGGATGTGGATGGTACCGGACTAGTTCATATCGCGCCGGCGTATGGTGAGGATGACTATCGCCTAGCTCAGGCACATGGGGTGGATTTTGTTGATGTGCTGGATGAGTATGGGTATTATGATGAGAAAACAGCGGAGTGGTTGCATAGCATCGGCGTGAGAGATACGAGCGAGGAGGGAATTGAGATTTGGGCGGGGAATAAGTTTATCACGAAATGTTTGGAAGAGAAGGGTATTGTTTGGAAGATTGAGTATATTAAACATGAATATCCCTTCAACCCGCGGTCGAAGCAGAGGATTATGTATCGGGCGTTTCCGAGCTGGTTCTTCGATGTGCAAGGCCAGAAGGAGTTGATGATTGCACAGAATGAGAATATTAACTGGTTTCCAGAGTATTTGAAGCATGGACGGTTTGAGAAGAATATTGAGCAGGCACCGGATTGGAATCTGTCGCGTGATCGGTTTTGGGCGACAGCAATGCCGGTTTGGAAGGGGGATAAGGGCTCAGTGAAGGTGGTGGGGAGCTATGCGGAATTGAAGGAGTTGTCGGGAGTTGAGCTGGAAGATTATCATAGGCCATGGGTGGATGAAATTGAGTTTGAGATTGACGGGGAGCACTTCAAGCGGATTGATAAGGTATTGGACTGTTGGTTCGAGTCGGGTTCGATGCCGTTTGCACAGCTACATTATCCGTTTGAGAATAGGGAAAAGTTTGAGCGAAATTATCCGGCGGACTTTATCGTGGAGTATGTGGGGCAGGTGAGGGCATGGTTTTATTATGTGCATTGCGTGAATAGTGCGTTGGCGGAAGCAGGTGCTTTCGGGAAAGTGGTGCAGGAACGCGAAGAGAAGAACGCGTTTAAGAATGTAATTACGACGGGGACGCTGGCTGGGAATGATGGGCGGAAAATGTCGAAATCGCTGGGGAATTATACCGATCCGAACGAGCTGATGGATAAGTTCTCGGCGGATGCGTTGAGGTTTTTGTTGCTGAGTAGTCCGGTGCTTTCGGGCGAGGATTTTGCCTTGACTGATAAAGATGTAAGTGATGTGAACCGGAAACTGGCGATGATTTGGAATGTGTATGATTTCTTCGTGACTTATGCGGAGGTGGACGGATATGGGACGGAGGATTTTGCAGAACATTGGGAGGGGGAGCTGAAGAATCCGTTGGATAAGTGGATTATCGCGAGATTGCACCAGCTGAAGCGAGATGTGACTGAAGGGATGGAAGAATATAATATTCCAAAGGCTCTTTCGGGGGTGTTGCCGTTTGTGGATGACCTTAGTAACTGGTTTGTGAGGAGGTCGAGGCGGCGTTTCTGGAAGAGTGAAGATGACGGAGACAAGAAGGAAGCGTATTGGACGCTATGGAAGGTGCTGTCGAAGCTGGCACAGGTGTTGGCTCCGTTTACGCCGTTCCTGGCGGAGGAGTTATGGCAGAAGATGGTGGGGGGTGACGATCCGGACAAGAGTGTACATTTGACAGATTGGACTGCGGCGGGAACGATTGATGAGGAAATCTTGGAGCAGATGGCTCGGGTGCGGGAAGTGATTAATGAGGGGCTAAGGCTGAGGATGTACACGGACGATAAGGAAGCACAGGTGAAGGTCAGGCAACCACTAGCGAAGCTGGTTTATGTGGGGTCAGAGCTGCCGGAATGGGGGATTGAGATCGTGAAAGATGAAGTGAATGTGAAAGAAGTCGAGCAGGGGGAGAAGGCTTGGATTGACAAGGAGATTAATGACGAGCTGGCAAGAGAGGGGTTTGTGCGAGAGTTGGTTAGGGTAGTACAGAGTGCCAGGAAGAAGGCAGGACTGAATGTAGATGATCGGATTCGACTAAGCGTGAGCGTTGAAGTGCCGGAAGAATGGGTCGAGATGCTGGAGAATGAAGTCTTGGCGGAGGGGCTGGCACGGGACGAGAATTATGCTTATGATGAGATCGTGAAGGTGGGGGGAGAGAGTATTGCGATTAGTTTAGAGAAGGCGTAAGTAGATTTTGGGGGATTGACGATTCTGAAGAAAATGTGCTAAGATAAGGTGGTAAAAGGTTGTGAGGTGTCGCAGGGAGTTTTTGTGGCGTCATAACTAGGGCACTTTAAGAGTGAAGAGATTTTTGAAGCTTAGTGTTATGAGTTCAATGATGGAGGGATCAGATGGAACAGAGAAAAACAGGGAATGAAGCGATTATATTTGCTCAAGATGCAGCTGTAAAAGATTTAGCACAGACTGAGGCGTGGTTAAAGTCGCAATGCATGTATTCTGAGGTTGGCTTGTTGTATCGTCTGGGGTTTCCGTATATTTTTTGCGGTGAGGACGAGATGGCGGGTTTACGAGCCCATAGCGTGGAGCAGATAGGTGTTTTGCCGTCATTGAGCGTTGAGGTGCTGAATGGTGATGGCGTTTACAGGCGAGATAGTGTTGATTCGAAGATATTGGTTGGAATATTGGCTTCGATTCAATCGCAGAAAGTGAACAGAGTTGAGACGATTGAGAAGTTTTTGGCCGAGTCGATGGTGGCGGGAAAGCTGCGCCACAGTAAGGAGACTTTTTTGGCAAGGCTTTCGAGTATTATGAATAATCAAGATAGCAAATATCGGATTTGGCAGGTGGTTTTGGCTCCGCAGACGTTAATGCTGAAAGTGGTGGGTCGAAATAATATGATACAGGGAGCGAAAATAGACCAGGGAGAGGATTTAGACGACACGGCGTTAGCCTTGGGGTATATCACGATTGAAATACCTGAGGATATGGAGATAACCTTAAGATTGAGAGTTCACTCGGGCAATCCGGGATTGTCGCCGATGAGGAAAATGATATATCAGAGGCAATTCCAACCTGATGTTGGCTGGTGCGTGATGCTGTCGGAGTGGCGACGCAACCAAGGCATACAAGTTTATCGTTATTATCCGAAGTGCGAGTCAATAAAACTTGTTGACCTGTAGGAATCTTGAGGGGGTGTTAAGGTGAAGATGGGCCTTACCTGCGGTTGGCGTGTTACTTGTGATGAGCAACGCACTGTGGGCGATAGCCCTAATGTGGTTCGAGGAGTAAAAATCTCTTGGTTTTAAGAAAACGTCTACGAAAGTAGGCGTTTTTTGAATGATGTATAGGGGTGGGAAAGTAGAAAATTGCAAAAATTGCAAAAATAAGCATAAAAAGTATTGACTTTTTTCGGAATGTGTGCTAACATTAGAGACAGTTAGATAATAAATAAACACATCTAACAAACAAAAATCCAAACAGTTTGAGTGTAGCTGTCAAATATTAAAGAACAAAGCAGGATAAGTTCAAGGTTAAGTAAGTAGAACCTGGAGCGAGCGGAGTTCGGGACAACATAAACACAAAACAAAGGAAACAAAATGAAAAATCTTAACAAACAAGGAGACACCAATGTAAGAGCAGAGAGCATTGTAGAAAATGCGGATATTAAAGGAACTATGGAAGCAGAGTGGGATGACTTTCAACTAATGGGCGACGACGAGAAGGACGAGAGGAGGTATGTCGCTCCGCCAGAAGCAGATGAGATACTGATGGAACTTAAACGTGCAAAAAGTAAGAAAGTTGGTCATAGTATTCTCACTATATTGAGCCACGCTGCGTAAGATCGATAACAGAAAAGGAGATTGAATTATAAGTTAGAGAATTGTTAAACGAAATAATTGGAGAAAATAGATATAAGTTAGAGATGTAAGTTGTGTTGCCGGGTCGTATGGCCCGGCTTTTGGTGGATAACGGTTGTGTTTTGGAGAGGCTCGTAGTATAATTGGGATAATTATAAGAGAGGTTATTTGTCATGAATGGAAATAAAGAACCGGGAAACAAAAATGATACACAAGGGGAAGCAAATGGATTCGGTTGGGGGATAGAGGTGAGTGAGCCAATGGAAGTGGGGGCGGTGGACTGGAATACGTTATATTCGCTGGGGGATGATGAGACTCAGGGTATGGCGGAGGAAGCAGAAAGTGACTTTTCGAGGGGACGTGAGGGATTGGATGCTTGGAATGAGAGAGTTATGCGGCCGAGCTCGGAGGAGTTTTGGACAGCGAGGAGGAAGGAATCGTTGGCAGCTGAGAAGGGGGATATTGGTGAGATGCCAAGGATGGACGAAGCAGCTTGGGTTGCGGAAGACTTCTTTGAACAGAGGTTCCCGGGGATGGATACGGATTCGAGGATACTTCGGGAGGCGTTGGCAGTAAGGGCTCTAGAGGCACGGATTGCGGAGCAGCTACAGAAAGCGGTGGCTCGGGGGAAGTCGGTGGAGGAACTGAGCGGGACGATTGTGGAGGATGAGTTGTTACGGGAGAAGCGGATTTTGGAGGAGATGTATGTTGACGATCCGCAATTGATGATGGAGGCGACGAGCCATGGAGCGAAGTTGTCGGAGAATGAGGAAATTGCGTGGGCTTTGGCATCAGAGGCGGGGGTACCGGGGCAGTGGAACTTGATGTTGGTGCGAGAGAAATATCCGCGACGGGAGGGGGAGAAGCCGGATGATTATATTCAGAGGCTAAAGAATTATTCGCGACAGGATTTAAATCGCGAGAAACAGTTGCAGCTTGATAAGGAGTCGGGGGAGGATGTCGAGGATAATCGGCGGCGAAATGAGAGAATGAAATGGAAGCGGAATTTCTTGGCGGATAATCCGGGATGGGGGAAGCCGCAGGGGATCGAGAAGAAGCAGCTGGGTGAGAATGGATATTTTGAGCGATATGCACCGGCGGAACGAGAGGGGAAAATTAAGAATGTTTTAGGGAAGTTGCGAACAAAGTTAGGGTTTAAACGAGCGGTCGGCAAGGTGGTATTGGCTTTGGGTCAGAAATTGTCGAAGTTAGGGGGAGCGATGGTGGGTGAGGTAGAGGATGAGGGACTGGGTGATGGGATGCCGGAGATGCCGGATTCAGAGGTAGCAAGTGCAGAAGTAGAGATAGCGGAGCCGGAAGAAGCGGTTGAGGTTGCAGAAGTGGCGGAGCCAGTGGAGGCGGAAAAGCCGGTGGAAGTAGCGAAGCCGATGAGCATGCAGGCTGAGCAGGCGGTACAGGGCGAAGCGGACCGTGGTGATGATAATCCGATTGTGATGCAGATGAAGCCGCAGTGGGGCGGGGCGGCTGTGGCGTCTGAGGTTGTGACAGACGATGACGATAGTGCTGGAGGGGAGGCGAAAGTCGAGACAGAAGCTCCTAGTTCACAGGAGGTTGAGGAGAAAAGTTCGGAACGGGGCGGGGTGAAGGATGAGATTTTGAATGAGTACGCTGCCGCGAGTGTTGCACGGAAGTTGGAGATTGTTAGTGCGGCGATTGAGAGTACGAAGAAACGATTGGCGAGAATGCAGAATGAATTATTGTCAGTGTCGGCGTTTGATGTGGCGAAGCGTGAGGCGTTGCAAACTCAAAAGACGAAGTTTGAGGGGATGTGGAAAGCACTGGAGAATCAGGCGGGAGTACTGAGGGCAACTTTGGATGTGGAGCAGAAGGCGAAGAGCGAAGAGGCAGTTGAGGTGCCGACGGCTGAGGCGGAGACGGCGGTACAGCCAGAAGCGGCACAGCCAGAAGCGGGGCGGAATGAGACGGAGAAGTCACAGGATGATCATTTAAGGTGGGCAGCTAGCGGGGGTGGGTTGTATGATTATGACGATGATGATAATCGGGCTCTGGGGCTTGGAGATAGGCGGAGCTGGTAGGGGTGAGATTTTGCGATAGATTGACGGTTGAAACCGTTTGTGGTAAGTTAAAGAAAAGTCATGTAGAAAGGTATAACAAATGCCAGAAGTAAAACCAACAAAGGATGGTCTATTGACCGCTTATGTAAATAAAATGATGAAGGACAAGGGTCTTGAGGGGGAGATGTATGATCAGTTGAGGAGACAGCTGAAGGAGAAGTTGGAAGAGCAGGTTGAGGAGGCGATGGTAAGGATGCTGCCGGATGAGAAGTTGGTGGAGCTGGACACGAAGTTGGACGCTGGGATGACGGATGAGGAGCTGGAAGGGTTCTTTGAGGGGGCTGGCGTGAATATGGAAGCAGCAGCTGAACAGGCGATGGTGGCGTTTCGGAATGCCTTTATGACGAGCAATATAGGAGCGTAAAGATGGCGAAGAAAAGGCGTACGTCGCATGTGATGGATTTGCTGATGGCACAGAATGGGAGTGCCGAACAGCAGAATGCTTCGGTTGAGAACAAGGAGGGGATGACCGAAGAACAGAGAGAGCAGTATCGACAGGCTGGCGAAAAGACTTTGAATGAAGTCAATAAGCCGATGGACTCGGTGCAGAGTACTGCTGAAGTGGCAGGGGGGAAGGGTGAGAAGGCTGCGGAGTATCGGGAGCAGTTAGAGGGCAAAAAGAGTATTGATGGGGGTCCTTATTATTCGGAGGATACGATTGAGCGGCTGGTAGGATTGTTTGAGCAGACAGGGGAAGCGTATGATCCGGGGGAGGTAGAAGTGGCAGGGGCTACGGAGGCTGCGAAAACAGCGGAAGTGGAAGAGGTAGTCGATTTTGAGGAAGATGCTGCTCCGATACCGCGTGAGATGGCAGCGGCGGGCGGAGATTTGGATATAAACAGTCCGAATACGATTGATGATGCTGTGCAACGAGCGGAGTTGATAAGGTTCGCGGAGATGCTGGGGTGGCCAGAGGAAGAGCGAGAGCGGCAGCTGAAGAGGTTTGATGAAATTGTAGCTTCGCGTGCAAAGGTGGATCCGGAGGCGGACTTTGCAAAAGTGGAAGATGGCGAGGCGAGTGCGGAAGAGGTTGCAGCAGCAGCGGCGGCGGAAGATGAGCGTCGTGAGCAGCAGCGAAGCGATGATTACTATACACGTATGTCAAAAATGGCTCAGGAGGCGAAGCCGGGGGCTTGGATGAGCGATGCGGAACGTGAACAGTATGTTAATGAAATTGGCAAAAAGATAAAAGGTCGCAAAGGATTTAGACGAGTTGTGGCGAGAACTTTGTTACTCTTAGCGACGGTTGCGGTGCTGAGTCCAGTGGCGGTGAAGGTGGCGAGTGCGGTGCAGGCACCTAATGCGGTGTCAACAGAAGTGACGGGTGGGGATCAGACGACTGGAGATGAGACTGGTGCGGTTGAGTTGGCTGACGGAGCTGATGGAGCTGGTGGAGCTGAGATGGGTGGTATGGTGCGAGAGGGGGAAGCTGGCGGAACGATTATTGATAGTTTTGAACCGGGAACGGCGTTAGGATTAACGCCGGAAGATTTTGAGCTTAGTGAAGGGGTTGACATTGAAGGCCAGCTGGAGAAAGTTGAAGAACTTGGTCGTATTTCTTATGCTGATAGTGCCTTGATTCAGGAGAATGGGGTGGAGACGCTTGAAGGTGGAGTGCGAACCAATTATGGAATCTTCCATTTGAAAGCGAAGGAGATTTACGGACCAAATAGTCAACACTTTGTAGATCCGATAAGCTGGATTTATGATTTGCCGGAGTCGGAAAGGAAACAAGCGTTAACTGAACGACTAACAGACATTGCGATGGTGCAGCCAGAAGCGTTGGCGGATTACATGTCGGCTTTGCCGAGTTTGTTGAAGCAATGTGATATTCCGGAGGATGTGTTAGCAATTGAAGATTCGGCGGAACGGGCTAATGCGATTATTGATTTGATGATGGGGGAAGACGGAGGGGCTTTGCAGGATAGGCTGGTTGGTGCATTCCGTCTTGCGTTGTCGAACGAAAATACGGAGTATGAGTTTTATCTTGAGAACGGGACTGAGCGGACATCGTATATGCAGATAAAGGATCCTGAACTAGGTGCGGTTTTTGGTAATATTAGTATTCGGACAGATGTGAAGACGCGGCATGATGCTAAGCAGGTGCAAATTATGGTGTACTATGCTGATGGAACGCAAGATTCATTAGACATAAATCTAGAATGTGGACAGCCGAATCAGACAATCGAGACAAAGAAATCGAGAACTCCGATTATAAGTACGAGAGAGACGGAAAGGTTACCTGAACAGGAAGAGACTACGGTGGTTGAGCAGCATGAGGAGGTGATTCAAGAGGGAGATCCAACTCCGGATCCTGAACCGCAGCCGGATCCACAACCAGATCCTGAACCGCAGCCGGATCCACAGCCGGATCC
>CANDYU010000010.1 GCA_947425245.1 uncultured Candidatus Saccharibacteria bacterium | reverse complement strand
CTGAACCGCAGCCGGATCCACAACCGGATCCTGAACCACAGCCGGATCCACAACCGGATCCTGAACCACAGCCGGATCCACAACCAGATCCTGAACCGCAGCCGGATCCACAGCCGGATCCTGAACCGCAGCCGGATCCTGAACCGCAGCCGGATCCTGAACCGCAGCCGGATCCTGAAGAGAACATTAAACCGAAGGATGAGGATGAGGAGCAAAAGCGTGTAGAAGAAGGCGGGCAAACAGGCGACGTTACGCAGACTCCGAACATTGATGACCTTAGGGGGGATGGTGATGGTGAATCGCAAGGTGGCGAGACTGAAGATACTGGGTCGGAAGGCGATGAATCAAGCGGGCGGACGGAAGGCACATATGATGAAACTAGTGAGGAATCAGCAACTCCGGATGAAGATAATCAGGAACGGACGGAAGAAGAGGCGGTGGGCGATAGCACTAAGAGCGACGAGGAACAGGCTGAAGATGAGCGGAATCAGGAAGAGGCTAACGATAATGAAAGACTGGATTCACCGGACGATGATGAGTTTGCAGAAATCGTGGAAGGTATCTTAGGAAGTAGATAAAAGGAGCAAAAATGAAACATACTAAAATAAAAATCTTAAGCTTGAGCTTGGCGGCGTTAGTGTCGCTGAGCTTGGCGACGCCAACTTTGGCGTGGGGGCCAGAAAGGCCGACCTATACTAACCAAAATCCGGCTGATCATGCGGTGTTTAACTCGATTGTGGACAATGCGGCGGTGGGGGATGAGCGTGACTTTGTGCGGATTGTAGAAAAAGATACGGGCAATGAGTATGTGAGCGAGCTGGAAATTGAGGCGGGGAAGCAGTATGAGGTGTATATTTACTATCACAATGATGCCTCGGAAACTTTTGACGATGCGGCACATGGGTATGTCGGGGTGGCACGTGATGTGCGGCTGGCTTCGGCTTTTCCGCATGAGCTAAAAGCGGGTGAA
Organism: uncultured Candidatus Saccharibacteria bacterium; assembly: GCA_947425245.1. GTDB lineage: Bacteria > Patescibacteriota > Saccharimonadia > Saccharimonadales > Saccharimonadaceae > Nanosyncoccus. Next base: position 29,472 of record CANDYU010000010.1, on the reverse strand, counting down.
CGTCAAGCCGTGACTGGTAAAATTACAGCAAGTAATACAGATCCGTTGGCGGTCTGGGATGAGGCTTATATTACCGCTAAGGAAGCAATGACCTTGCACTATGTGACTGGTTCAGCGAAGATTTATAATGGTTGGGGCGTGAACGGTTCGGTTTTGTCGACGAGTTTGTTTTCGACCGAAGGGACATTTTTAGGGTTGAACGAATTGAACGGCATTATCTTAGGCTGTGCACAATATTCTGGTCAGGTGGTTTACACGATTGAGACGAGGTCGGTGGCGAATGAAACGCCAACAACTCCAACAAACCCTGACGTACCGTCAGAGTTGCCAGAAACTGGTCCAGCGGAGATTGTGCTGGCAGTGGTAGTGGTTTTAGCAGTAGTAGCAGGAATTGTATATTACGTTAGGAGCAATAAAGCGGTCAGAAAAACGACAAAGTCGGCAAAAGGTAAAAAGAAAAGTAAGAAATAGGAGATAAAAAGCGAGGCGAGCAGATAAAACTGCTCGCTTTGGGTTGTAAAAGTTAAAAAAGTATGATAGAATGGGCGGAGAAAAGTAAATTAAGGGAACAATATGAAGAAAGCAGTTGTGCTCATCGGCGGTAAGCAATACTTGGTCGAAGAGCAAGAGACCCTACGGGTGGACCTCCTCCCGGCAGGAACTAAAGAGCTCGAAACTGGTGCTTTGCTTGTGATTGACGGAGATAATGTAAAAGTCGGTACTCCTGAAGTTGCGGGAGTAAAGGTGAAAGCGAAGGTTGTCGAGGAGCTAGTAAAAGGTGACAAGATTCGTGTGATTCGCTATCACTCAAAGAAGCGTGTTCATAAAGAAACTGGTCATCGCCAGAAATACTCGATGATTCAAATTGAAAAGATTGGCTAGAAGTTGCTAAAATCGCCTCGAGAGGGGCGATTTTGTGTTATACTGAGAAGTAATGAAGCTCTGGGCTGGATGGAAAGAGGGCAAGCTGACGATGGTGGGGCTGACTGTGGTCTTGATAATTCAGACAGTGGTTTATATTGGAGCAGGAATGAGCAAGGCTTATATTCATATGGATGAGGCTTATTCCTTAGCTTTGGTACAGTATAAACAGGTTGAAATACAGGAAAATGAAGATTTTTATAATCATTGGCATTCGAGGGAATATTTTCAGGATTATTTAGCGGTACAAGAGGCAGAGCGAGGGGATTTTTCGGCGGTTTATGAGAATCAGAAAAATGATGTTCATCCGCCGCTGTTTTATTTGCTACTAAGGATAATGATGGAAGTTGGGGGATTGGTGACGGGCGGTGAGTTTTCGAAGTGGCCGGGAATTATACTGAATATCTTGATTGCTAGCGTAAATACGGTGTTGGTTTTTCAGATTGTGATGGCGTTACTGGGAAAGGAGAAACAGGGGGATGGGGAAAAGAGGAGGGTAGTGCTTTGGGCTTTGGGATTAACTCTGGTGGTAGCGTTGACGAATGCGACTATTGGGGGCGTGGTTTATATACGCATGTATGAGCTACTAACGATGTTTGTTTTGATGACAGTATGGTGGAATTTAAGGCTAGTACAAAGTCGGGAAGGGGCTAGGTGGTGGATTTGGTGCGGTATTGGGGTAACGGCGTTTTTAGGAGTGCTCACACAATATTATTATTTGTTTTTCTTGGTGCCGATGTGGGTAGTGATGACGGTGTGGCATGTGAGACGAGGGAGATGGCAGGAAGGATTGAAATATACGGGAGTTTTAGGAATAGCGGGCGTGTTGTCTTTGGTGGTGTGGCCATATGAAATACAGCACATGTTTTTTGGCTATCGGGGGCAGGGCGTGATTCAGAGTTTTTTGGATTTATCGGGATGGCTGAGTCGGGTTTGGCAATATATTTTAGTGCTGGATTATGATGGGTTTCATCGGATGTTGCTGGTCTTTGGCGGGTTGATGGTAGCCGGTGGGGCGGTGTGGTGGATGAAAAGAAGGGGCGATAGACAAAGTCAAGATACGATAGCTTGGAAGATCGTAGCTTATCCGACGGTGATATATTTCTTGATTGTGGCAGCGGTATCACCGTTTATTGAACTGAGGTATATTATGCCGGTGACGAGTTTAATGTTGGTGATTGTGGTGCTTGGTGTGGCAATAATGTGGCGGAAGGTAGGAGCGTCAATGAAGAAAGTTGAGATGGCGGTCAGGGGATTGCTAGCTATAATGTTGGTTTTGTCGCCGGTACAGATTACCTTAGGGATGATGCGGATAGAATTACTTTATCGGGATAAGGAAGCTTTGATGCAAGAGTTGATGGAGAACGCGGAAACCCCGGCTTTATATATGATTACGACAGAGAATAATCGTTTTTTGGATAATATTTTACCGTTTGCGACTCTAGAAGAATCATACTTGGCTTTAGATGTGAAGCCGGACGAAGGATTGATTGAGGAGATTATGGAGGGGAAAGATTTGTCGATGGGTCTATATTTGTTTGTGAGCGATAAGATGGATGATGAAGCAGTGTTGAAAGCGGTAACAGAGGCGACTGGTTTACGGGAGGTGAGATGGGTACGCGGGGTGAATACTTGTGAGATATATTATTTAAGTTCATAGTGATTTATGCTATAATGGTAATAGTTATGGCGAAGGTGATTTGTATTACGAACCAAAAGGGAGGTGTTGGTAAGACAACGACGTCGGTGAACTTGGCGTATTTTTTGGCGAAGGACCGGAATCGAGTGCTGTTGGTTGATGTAGACCCGCAGGGCAATGCCTCGTCTGGTTTGGGGGTTGATAAGACGGAGCTTGATATGAGCATGACTGAGGTAATGTTGGGGGTGGCGAAGTTTACTGATGTGGTTTTGCAGACGAATTTTAAGAACTTTGATTTAGCACCGACGACACCGCAGCTGGCGAATGCTGAGGTGGAAATGGCAGGAATGAAACAGAAGTTTTCGGTTTTGAAGCGGGCGATTGATTCTGTAAGGGATGATTATGACTATGTGATTATTGATTCGCCGCCGAGTTTGTCACTGTTGACGGTGAACGGGATGATTGCGTCGGATTATTTGATTTTGCCGGTGCAGACGGAGTTTTATGCACTGGAAGGGGTGGCACAGTTGCTAGAAAGCATGGCAATGGTGAAGAAAGCGATGAATCCGAATTTGAAGTTGCTAGGAGTGCTAGCGACGATGTATGATAAGCGGACGAGTTTGAGTGCAGAAGTGTTAGCGGAGGTGCGGAAATATTTTAAGGATAAGGTGTTTCGGGCTTTGATTCCGCGGAATGTGAGAGTAGCGGAGGCTCCGAGCCATGGGGTACCAGTGGGGGCGTATGATAAGTTTAGTAAAGGTGCGAAGGCGTATAAGGAGTTTGCACGGGAAGTGGAAGAAAGGACGAGCGAGTGATGGTGAAGAAGAAAGGACTGGGGCTGGGAAGGGGGTTTGAAAGCTTAATTCCGACTAATTTAGTCGAGGAGGAGTTTGATCCGACTCGCAAAGAGGATGAGAAGGTTAGTGAGCTGAGAGAGCTGAAGGTTGAGGAAGTGGTGCGAGATGAAGATCAGCCACGCAAAAACTTCAGCAAGGAGAGCTTAGAAGAGTTGGCAGCGTCGATTAAGGAGCACGGGGTGATGTCGCCGATTGTGGTGGTTAAGAAAGGGAAGCAATATCAAATCGTGGCGGGCGAGCGACGATGGCGGGCAACAAAGCTGGCGGGACTTACGACGATTCCGGCGATTGTGCGGACGATTAATGCACAAAATCGCTTAGAGATGGCGATTGTAGAGAATGTGCAGCGGGAGGACTTAAATCCGATTGAGCTAGCGACGGCTTATGCGAAGTTGAAAAATCAGTTCAATATGACGAATGAAGAGATTGGTAAGCGAGCCGGAAAAAGTGCTGGTGCGGTGATTAATACGATGAGATTGCTGAAATTGCCAGATGAGGCAAAGAAGGCGATGCAAGAACACAACTTAATGGAAGGACCGATGCGTCCGTTGATTTCGGCGGATCCGGAGTTGGTACATGAGATTTTGCCAAAGATGATTGAGGAAGGCTGGTCGGCTCGGCGAGTAGAAAGATTTATTGCGGAGAAAAAGGCAAAAAGTTCTCAGAAAGCAGTGAAAGTCGATACTTTCGTGAAGGAAGAGGCGAAGTTGTGTAAGAAATATGGGGTTGAGGTGCGAGTACGAGGGAGGAGCGTGACGCTGAGTGCGAAGAATGACGAAGAGTTGCGAGAGCTACTGAAGAAATTATAGCGGTTGTTACTGGGGGTTGATTTTTGTGAAATGGTCTAGTATAATGGGAGTATCTAGAGAAACTTCGGGGGAATAATGGAAAAGGAATTATGAATAGTAAACAGGAAAGTGAGCGTCGTGCACGCTTGATGAAAATGCGTGACGAACGCTTGCCGGATATAAAAAAACAGTTTGAAGAGGCTCAAAAACGCAATTTTAATTCTAATTTTGCTGAAGGGGGGAAAGATGAGGCTTTGGTCAGAAAGGTACCTTCTAGGGGTGGGCAACGGTCGCAGAACGGAAATGGGGGAAAAAAAGAGCTTCAGGCTGGGGTGAAAAAGAGTCGAAATGCCATCAGGGCTGCGGAGACGAGTTCTAAGGCTGCAGTAGCAAAAAAGAGCCGTAATACCGCGGTAACTTCTAAGAGGACTTCTAGAGGGGCAGGAAATGCGTCGCAGAGTAATTCTAAGGGGTCTACGACATCTAAGAAGGTTGGGTTGGGCGTGTCGGTGCGTAAGGGGGAGATGGTGCATCATCAGAGGATGTTGTCGCAAGATGTGAATGCTCAGGCGACGCAGCATATCGTGGGGATTCCGGTAAATAAGAGTCGATATAACGGGTATGATGGTCAGCAAGTGACAAATGCACAGCTAAAATCGGCACGGCCGGATCCGGAAGCGGTGAGAGTTATCCCGATTGGCGGGGTGGGGGAGTTCGGGATTGGTAAGAATATGACCATTATCGAGTATAAGGGGGAGATTGTAGTAGTAGATATGGGAACGCTGTTTGCGGGGGCGGACTATCCGGGCGTGAACTATATGGTGCCAGACATTCAGTACTTAGAAGACAATAAGGATAAGGTGAAGGCGATTTGTTTTACGCATGCTCATCTTGATCATATCGGGGCATGTCGACATTTGTTGCCGAAGTTTAATCATTTGACGCCGATTTATGCGACGCCGTTTACGATTGGGATGATCCAGAAGCAGATGTCTGAACTGACGGAGGTGCCGGATTTGAATTATCAGCCGACGGATCCGTTTAAGCATGAAATTATTAAAGTTGGGCAGTATTTAAGTATCGAGTTGGTGCATACACTGCATTCGATTCCGGGGAATGCGGCGGTGGTGGTGCGGACGCCGAATGGGGTGGTCTATCTTTCGGGTGACTGGCGACATGAGGAGAATCCGTTGGGAGTACAGACGGATTATGAACGCTTGGACGAGATTGTGAAGAAAGAGGGAATTACTCTCATGTTGAACGAGAGTACGAACATTGATTCGCCAGGGCGGCATCCACATTCGGAGTATGATGTGGGGGAGAACTTGGGGCGGGTGATGGATCACTATGCGAATGGGCGAGTCATCGTGAGCTGCTTTTCGAGTCAAATCAAGAGGATTGAGCTGATTTTGAAAGAGGCGGCGAAGCGGGGGCGGAAGGTGGCGTTCGCGGGATTCTCGATGATTAATAACGTTGAGGTTGCATTGAGGACAGGTGTGATTAAGATTCCGAAAGACACGATTATGAAGATGGAAGATATCGTGAAATTGCCGGATGATAAGATTATGGTGGTTTGTACGGGATCGCAGGGGGAGATGAATGCGGTTTTGAATCGAATGGTGACGGGGGCACATAAGTATATTAAGATTAAGAGTTCGGATGTGATCGTATTCTCGTCGAATCCAATTCCGGGGAATGAGCCGCATGTGGTTGGGGTGGTGGATGGGCTGCTGAGGGAGGGGGCACAGGTGATGCAGAATGGAAAGACCCATATTACGAACTTGGGGCCGCTGCACTTGTCGGGACATGCTTACTATGAAGATCATGTGGAGTTCTTGGAGCGGATGAAGCCATTGAACTACATGCCATATCACGGTGAGTTTTATATGTTGGAACATAATGCGGAGATGGCGGAGAATGTAGTAGGATTGAAGCGAGAGCGGATTTTGGTGTCGGACGATGGTGATATTGTTGAGCTGTTGCCGGATAAGACGATTCGGAAAAATGGTCGGGTACCAGTGGGGAATAAGCTGTTTGATGATGCGGATAAACCGGTGCATGAAGCGGTGGTGAAAGATCGGATTCATATTTCGCGAGAAGGGATTTTTATCATTGTTTTAACCTTGTCGAAGAAAACGAATCGGTTGATTAAGACTCCGGATATTGTGTCGAGAGCGTTCATTTATTTGGATAATTCTGAGGAATTGGTGGCGAAGATTCGGCATTATCTCAGGGTGAGGACCGAGAAGTTGTCGGGAGATGACATGAAGGCGTTTAAGGAAGAAATTAAGGAAGATGTCACGCATATTCTGTTTGATGCGACGGGACATACGCCGATTGTGATTCCGGTGATTAATAAAGTATAGAAAAAATTAGCTCAAGAAATTAGCTCCGAAGGGGGCTAATTTTGGAGCTGGGGTGTTTTTTAGAGGGCTGCTAGGAAAGTAGTTTAGCACTCTTGACAATTGAGTGCTAAGTACTTTATAATGGTTCTTAAGGCTCGGAATGAGCAGAAAATATAAAAGTAATCCGAGCGAGGAATGAAAATGGATGGTGATTTTAAGGTAATGATGGATAGACTGTCGGAGAATGCACGGTTTGCACTTCAGAAGGCAGATTTGTTTAGTAAGAAATATAATGATGGATATATGGGGACCGAGCATATTTTGCTGGGGATTTTGGCACAAGATGCTTCAACGGGGGCAAGGATTTTAGGGAAGCAGGGGGTGGATTTAGCAGGAGCTGAGAAGGCTTTGGGGCAGGAAGCGGCGGATGTGAACAATAATTCGTCGATGGCGATGATGTCTTTGTCGGAAGCGGCGGTGTTGACGATTCGGATGGCACATCATTATGCGACTGAAAAGGGTGCTCAGGTGATTGGAACGGAGCATTTGCTCTATGCCTTGCTTTGTCAGCAGAACTCACGAGGGGCGGTGCTTTTGAAGAAGATGGGGGTAGATATTGACGAAGTGGCGGAAGCGGCGGAAGAGGAAATGGATTTGCAGCTGGCACGCGAACAGAATGAAGAGAAAAAGAAAGCTTATCATAAGGCACCCCTGAAATGGCTGAAACGATTCGGAACGGATTTGACGGAGTTGGCACGCGAGGAGAAGCTGGACGCGGTGATTGGGCGTGAGCGGGAGATTGAGCGGGTGGTAACGGTGTTGAGTCGGAGGACGAAATCGAATCCGGTGTTGATCGGTGAAGCTGGGGTGGGGAAGACGGCGATTGTCGAGGGGCTGGCGGAGCGGATTGTGAAGGATGATGTTCCGGGAGCTTTGATTGGCAAACGGATTATTCAGGTTGATCTTTCGACAATGGTGGCGGGGACGAAGTTTCGGGGGGAGTTCGAGGAGCGAATTAAGGGGGTGATTGATGAGGCCTTGGAGCATCAAGAAGTGATTTTGTTTATTGATGAGTTGCATCTTTTGATGGGGGCGGGGGCTGGAGAAGGGTCGATGGATGCGGCGAATATTTTGAAGCCGGCATTAGCACGTGGGCAGTTGCAGCTGATTGGGGCGACGACTTTGGATGAGTATCGTAAGCATATCGAGAAGGATAAGGCATTGGCACGAAGGTTCCAAGAAGTGATTGTTGAGGAACCAAGTGCGGAAGTGACACTGAAAATCTTGAAGGGGGTGAAGAAGCATTATGAAAAACATCATAATGTGGAGATTCCGGAGGAGATGTTGGAGACGGCGATTAATATGTCGGGGAGATATATTAATGATCGTTTTATGCCAGACAAGGTGATTGATGTGATTGATGAGGCGGCGGCGATTGCTAAGGTGTCAGCGGATAAGAAGGGTGGAAGTGAATACAAGAAGTTAAAGGTGCAGCTGAAAGAGGCAGAAGAGAAAATGGCCGAGATGGCGGATAAGGAGGACTTTGAGGCGGCGGCGGTTTGTAAGACGGAGGCGGAGAAGCTAAAAAAACAGCTAAAGGCGATGAAGCAGGATGAGAAGAAGGAGCGTCCGGTTCTGACGGAAGAAGATTTGGCTTTGGCAGTGAGCCTGAAGACTGGAATACCGGTTTCGAAGGTGCATGGTTCGGAGCTGGAACTGCTGGGCGGATTGGAAGGGCATTTGAAGAAGAGCGTGGTGGGGCAGAATGAGGCGATTGAGGTGGTTGCGAGGGCGATTCGGCGGGGAAGGAGCGGAATTGCGGATTCAAGGCGACCGATTGGCTCATTCTTATTCATGGGGCCGACCGGAGTGGGGAAGACGGAACTGGCGAGAGTGGTGGCTCGCGAGGTGTTTGGGGGTGAGAATGCTTTGATTAAGATTGATATGAGTGAGTTCGGCGAGAAACATAATGTTTCGAGGTTGGTAGGAGCACCGGCTGGTTATGTAGGATATGAGGATGGCGGTAAATTGACAGAAGCGGTGAGACGAAAGCCTTATGCGGTAGTGCTGTTTGACGAGATTGAGAAGGCGCATCCAGACGTGTTTAACATGCTGCTACAGATATTAGAAGACGGAGAGTTGACGGATGGGCAAGGGACGAAAGTGAAGTTTAATAACACGATTGTGATTCTGACTTCAAACTTAGGGGCGGAGGAGATGTATCGAGAGAGCGAACTTGGCTTTGTAGCGAAGGGGGCGAAGGAGAAGCGTGAGCTGAACGCGGAATATGAGGCAAGTAAGGCTTCGGCGATGCGAGCGTTGAAAAAAGTGATGAAACCGGAGTTGATTAATCGGCTTGACGCGATTCTAGTATTTCGCCCGTTGACGCGAGAGAATGTTGAGAAGATTTTCGATAATCTGATTGAAGAGCTGAAGAAGAGGCTGGTGGCAAAGAAATTGGGGTTGAAGGTAACGCCAGAAGTGAAGGAGTGGCTGATTGAAGAGGGGTATGATGCAAAGAATGGTGCAAGGCCATTGAGGCGGGCGATTGAGGACAGACTGGAGTCGTTGTTGGCGGAGAAAGTGATTGCGGGAGAGTTGGAAGCGGGCGATATTGCGGAGATTAGCGTAAAGAAGCAGAAAAAGGGCGAAGACAAAGAGCTGAGTTTTCGGGTGGTGCGAGAATAGGAGAGGATGAATCAGCTGAGGAAGAAGTCGTTTTGGCAGAGTAAAGCTTGGTTTTTGTTGGCGACGGTGATTATCGTGGTGGGCTGGGCAAGCCAGCAAGTCGTGGTGCAAGATTTTTGGCGGGGGATGGGATATAAGCCGGAAGGGAAAATGCAAGAGATTGAGGCGGCTTTGGAATTGACGGGGCGAGGTCGGCAAATTTTTGCGGCGAGTTGGCCAGCAATAGGGCCGAACGTGGAGTTTAATGATCATTGCAACAGTCATAATGGAGATGTGTCGTTACTGGGATGTTATACGGGCGGGCGGATTTATGTATATGAGGTGGAACTAGAGGAACTAGAAACTGGCAATATTGTCACTACGGCACATGAATTGTTGCACGCGGTTTGGGAGCGGATGAGTGAGCGGGAGCGAGGGGAAGTAAGGGGATGGCTGGACAAGCTTTATGCGGAGAAGAAGGAATGGTTTGATAAAGAATTGGAGGTTTATACGGAAGGCGAACGAGTGGAGGAAATGTATGCACGGGTAGGAACGAAGCTGGCAGAGTTGCCCGAAGAAGCGGAGGCCAATTATAGTAAGTTTTTCCAAAATAGGGGAAGGATTGTGGAATATTATGAGCGGTACGAGGCACCGTTTTTGGAGCTAAAGGCGGAGATGGAGGAGTTATTATTGAAGATTGAGAATGTGCGGGCGGAGATTGATCAGGGTAAGGAAGAGTACTCGGCGAAAGTGAAGGAGCTGGAAGGAAAGATAGAGACCTTTAACCGGTGTGCAGAAACAGTGGGGTGTTTTCGAAATGAGGTGGAATTTTCGGCGAGGCGTCAGGCTTTGGTGGCTGAGACTGGTGCGTTGGACGGCCTAAGAGAGGAGTTAAATAAGGAAATAGAGGAGAATAATCGACGGATAGATCAATATCGGGAACTACAAGCAGGGTTAGGGCGGCTGAATGATGCTGTTAATTCAAACATTGAGTTGATTGAGAAAACAAGATAAAATGAAGAAAAGGAGTTTTATGAAGAATTATTTAGTACCAACAGTGGTAGAAGAGACGAATAGGGGGGAGCGGGCGTATGATATATACTCGCGGTTGTTGAATGACCGGATTGTGTTTTTGGGTGAGGATGTGAATTCGCATACGGCAAATTTGGTGGTGGCACAGTTGTTGTATCTTGCGAATGAGGATCCAAAACGGGATATTAAATTGTATATTAATTCTCCCGGCGGGTCGGTGTATGACGGTTTGGCGATTATTGATACGATGAACTATATTCAGCCGGATGTGCAGACGATTGGTATTGGTTTGCAGGCGTCGATGGGGGCAATGTTGCTGAGCTGTGGAGCGAAGGGGAAGCGATTCGTCTTGCCGAATTCGAGGATTATGATTCATCAGCCAAGTTCAGGGACCGAAGGGAAGATTACAGATCAGGAAATTGCGTTGAAAGAGGGGATTTATTTGAAGAAGAAATTGGCGGAGATTTTTGCGGAGAAGACTGGTAAGGATGTGAAGCAAGTTGAGAAGGATATGGACCGGGATAACTGGATGAGTGCAGAGGAGGCGAAGAAGTACGGAATTGTGGACGAGGTGATTGAATAGTTGATTTAAGGATGCGAAATACCGCTATGCTAGTGCGTAGCGGTATTTGTGTCATTAGGAACCCCTGGCTAGGCCGGGGGTCGGTTCTGAATATCACTGTTGAGATTGAGGCTTAGATTGGGTGGTCGCTAGAGTCTTGCTCCTTGGCGGGCTTTGTTGGCCCAGAGATCGGCGAGTTCGTTTTGTTCCGTGCCGACATGACCGCGTACCCAAACGAGCTCAACGGGGTTGGACTGATAAAGCTCAAAAAGTTCTTGCACGATGTCGAGATTTTTAATTTCGCCACTTTTCTTTTTCCAGCCGTTGCGGGACCAGCCAGGTGCCCACTTAGTAAGGACATTGATCCAGAACTCAGAGTCGCTATGGATTTCGCAAGGGCGTCCGTTGGCATACTCGATAGCGGCGATCATAGCTTTGCCTTCCATGCGGATGTTGGTGGTTTCGGCTTCGCGGCCTAGCTTTACTGGGCGACTGTCTTTAATGACGGCGAATCCACCTGGTCCAGGATTAGGGCTGGCACTACCGTCGGTCCATAATTCCAAAACTTGCATTTTTGACCTCCATGAATATATTATGTCTCATTATAACATACTGACTTCTAGCTTTGGCTAGGAAGAGAGCGAGTTTGCTTGGAGATAAGATTCACGGAAGTTTATGGCGTAGCCATGGGTGCCGAACTTTTCGGAGAGGTGTTGATATCCGCGTTTGATTTTCTGGTCAAGAGAGAGGTCGGGAGAATGGCGATCGGTGTAAGAGTTCATGCGTATATTGTATCATGCTGGATTGAAGTCCTAGTATGATTTTGAGCGTTAGCGGATTTTGCGTCCAGGACGATAGGGACGTCGGCGGCTGCTGACGGCAAGAAGTCCGATGATGGCGGCAATTGCACAAGCAGCGGCGAGGAGGTAAGGAAGAAAATGGGAGCTAGAAACTGACTCCTCGGAGACGGTGCCAGTGGCGGGAACGGGAATATCGTTGGTCGTGGAGTCGCCGAGTTGTGATTCGGGGGCAATGGGGGTGTCGGGCTGAGTGGGTTCAGAGTCGATGGTTGACGGGGCGGTTGTAGTGTTGGTGTTGTTAGAGCTAGTGAGGGTGATTGAAGTGTGAGGTTTGGTTGATGAGGAGGTTTGCATGGTAGTAGAAGGGGCGGAGGGGGAGTTGGTGTCGGGAGATGGGGCAGGGTGGGAGGCTTGGTATTTTTCGGCCTGGATGCCGAAGAGGAGATCGCAGGCTATAGCGGCATCTTTCATGGCGGAGAGGAGGACGGTAGCTTCGCGAGGATCGGCGTGTTCGTAATTGAGGAGTAAAGCGTGGCTAGCGTCGGCTAGATTGAAGAGGTATTGGTATTCCTTAGGGAAAGGCGTGAGCTGGTCAAGGGCACCGGGGTTGGCGTTGTAGTAAGTTTGGTAATTCGGGAAGGATTCGATTTTGGAGAGGGCGGCTTCAAAGTCGGAAAGCGGAGGGAGGGTGTAGGCGGGGTTGATGATGGTAGTGTTGACGGAAGATGAGGCGGTGCTAACTGTGGCGAAGGCTGACGGGGTACTGATAAGACAAAGGGCTAGGGACAGAGCGAAGATTTGGCGGAAGAGGTGATAAAAGGTAGAAAGATAGGTTTTTCTTCGCATGATAGATTGACTCCGTATAACTCAGTTTTACTTTGTTGCAATTCTAGCAAAGGTGGGAAGGAATGGCAAGCAAGAACGGAATGAGGGATTTTGCTTGACTTTTTTAGAAAAGTATGCTATCATTGGGGTAGGGGCTTGTTTTTGACGAGCCAATGCACTTTAGAAAAGTAGTAGATGAAGTTTGAAGTGTGAACTTGGGCATGGCTGACGATTAGGGTCCCTGAATCTGAAAAAATAGGAGGAAACTGAAAAATGAAAGGACAAGTGAGCTTGAAAGAAATGATGATTACCTACCGCGGAGAGATGTATGAGAAGGACAATGTGTTTCGGTGGCGACCAGAGGCGATTCGGACGCAGCTGGATTTCTTGTTTGAGAAGGAGCAACCGCTGGATGAGCAGGCGTTGCCGATGCCGTTTGAGTGGGCGATGGATGACGGGACGGTGGGGCGTGAATTGGTGGAAAGATTCCCGAGCTTGCGGAAAAGCCTAGAGGAGACGGCGATCTTGGTACTGTTTGGTAAGTATCAAGCTTATCGAAAGTCTGGTAATGCTATTCGAAGGAGCGGTTTTCTGGTGGCAAATGGCGATCAGGATAATGATGATGTTCTGATAGAGTTTAGTTGCCCGATAGGAGTGGCCGATTGGGTCACTGCTTTGGTACACACTCAGCAGATTGACGGCGTAAAGTTTTGTAGCTTCCAGTTGGGGAATGAGGCGACTGGGATTGTGCCTGAGGGGCGAGCGTTGATGATGATGGTAATTGTCGGATTGCGGGGGATTGACCAGCTGCGGCGGAAATTTTATTTGGACGCGGTCGCGAGAGAGGCGGCGGCTGAGCCGGAATTGAGGGCGTTCTTGCAGGCTCGAGAGGAGAAGCGTGAGCAGTTTCAGGCGAAGTTGTACTCGATAATTCTAGCAGCGGCAGTCGGGGCGTATAGCTTTATCGGTGAGTTTCAGCAGAATGGGCTGTTTGTGCATCTTGCGGATGACGAGGCAAATATCGTGTACGATTTTCGGTACACGGATGAGCTGCTGGAGCAATTCGACTACATGGTCGAACGGATGGAGAAGAAGGAACTGGTTTTGCCGAGTTCGGGAGGTGACTACGGCGAAACGAGATTTGGTGATGACTTGTCATCAGTACGCTGGTATCGGTGGGGCGGATTTGCCTAATTCGGACTTCATGTATGACCCGGGACTTTTGTCTCGGGTTCTTTTTATGCTCGTGATATAATAGGAGTATGAAGAAACTGGTCGTGAAGACGTATTTGGAGGGTGATGAGGCTTTTTTGCGGAAGCTGTCGGATGTTGGGATGGAGATGTCGCCGGTGATTTGGCAGCATGAGCGAGTTTATTTGGCGAGTAACTATCAGCCGAAGATGAATTATCCGAGGTTGGTCTTGCGGACTGAGGTGCGGGAGACAAGTCGGCCGGCGACTTATGCGGTGTATTTGAAGCGGCATATTGAGGACAGTGGGCTGGATTTTGAGAACTTTACGACGATTGGGAATTATACGGAAATGACGGGGATGATTCATCAGTTGGGCTATCGGAAGGTGGCGGAAGTGAGTAGGCAACGCCGGGAGGTTTGGCTGGACGAGAGGACGGTGATTTATCTGGATGTCATAGAGGGGATTCAGGGGTGTTTCGTGAAGATTGAGGCAGAGATGATGGAGGGGGTGTCGGTCGAGACAGTGAAGATGGAGCTGTATAAGACGTTGAGGTTGTTTGGGTTTGTGACGTTTGTGACGCAGACGTATGCGGAGATTTTGTTGGGGCAGATGCAGCCGTATTATATCCCAGAGTTTTAGTATAGTGTAAACATCTTCCTATTCTTACTCTAACCTAGTACGCCAGACAACGGATGGGGTGACCACGAAAACGATTATCTGATCCGGCTGCTGGTACAGTATAGTCATCAAAATAAAAATAATATCCAGTGGGATTATCCAAATTGTCAATTAAGGTTGTCATCGACCATTCGAATCCTACTATGCCAACATATCGTATGGAGCCGAACTCCAAATGAATAAACCCGCTACGGACTAGACTAAATCCCCGGTGTATCCCCAGGGATTTAGTGAGGGCTCAATTGACGTATTTATCTAGCTAGACAGCGAATCGGCAGACCACTTCTTCGATCGAGGTGATGTCCAAGATAAACAGAGGCAAGGTCGACAGCAGTATCGTAAACTCCGGATGCTGTAGTACTAGTGCTGTTTGGATAAGGAGTTGACGACCACAAGAAGGCATTTGCTCCGAGTAGAGCCAGGAGTCCGTCCGTGGCAACAATGTTGCCAGCTTTGGACATAGCAATTGGTAAGAAGTCTGGACGGATTTTTCCTGTGCCGGCTATAGAAGTATGAACGCTACCTCCTGGTCGGTAGATCCAAAAAGTTTCTTTGTCGTTTTCAGAGGAAGAGGATTTGCCGGTTTCTGGATAGCCGTAAGCGTACATAAGATGATACATGCTGTTTTCCTGATTGAAAGGCCAGGACTGATCGTCGGATCGATAATTGCCGCTAACTGGTAATCTCCAGCCAGCTGGACAAATTGACCCATCGGCGTTGACTAATTTGCTGGGATCTAAGAATGCACCGGCATTATTGGCATTTAAGTCGTCGGTAGTTTCACCGCGACCGGCGGTGGCGGCGTTCCAAGTGTAATAGTTGCCTGTAAGATAGTGGGCATCATATTGTTTAGTGTTAGCATTAGTAGTATTGTGGTCGGCAACGAGGTTGTCAGTCCAACCACTTACATCTTGAAGGACGTCAGAACAAACTTCAGTGGGATTATAACCGTAATAGACGGAGGAAGTGGCATTTTCGGTGTATCCCTGGTTGGCTAGATTGTCAGGAAGGGCTTGATGGCATAAACTACCAGCTGCCTTGGTTATGACGAGTTGACCAAGATTCCAGGAGGCGACAGTGTTGTATTTTATGTCGGGGTTTCTGGACGGAACTTTGTTTTCAGTGGAAGTAGGAACAGTCCAAGATTTAGTTGGTGTGTTAGCGAGGTCGGTGGTAGCGGAGGTAAGGGTTTGACCAGCGACGAGATCTAAAGCAAGATTCTGGGTCATCCAGCAATGACCATCGGCGAGTTTGGCGACCCAGTAGCGTTTGCCGTCACGGACGTCGATGAGTTGTTTGGTGATAGGATTGAGTTTGTAGACGGAGTTTTCGGCACTACCGTCAGCGTAGACAGTATTGGCACAGATGTTGCTGTTCATGTCTTGCATGTAGACGAGCTGATCGAGGCTGGTGATGGTGGTAGGGTTAGCGACGACGGAAATGACGACGGAGCTGCTATAGGTGCCAGCGGGGAGGGCGGTGGAAATGGCGGTACCGAAAGCGAGGCTGTATTGGTCTTCGTGGATGTTGGTACCGTTAACGTTAACACTGTCGACATTCTTGATGTAGTTAGAAGAAGAGGTGGGGACGGCGTTGAAGGTTGAGTTTTTAGTGATGGTGGTATTGTTGGATTCGAGGGCGTAACCCCAAGTATTACTCGGGAAATTGGTACCACTAGTGGCTTTGGTGATGCTGGAAATAGCATAGACATTGCCCTCGCCGTCGTGCTTTGAGGTGTCGGTATTTTTCAGCTGGCCACTGCCATCGCTAGTGTAGAGGAAGATTTTGTAACCTTCAGTGTTGTTGGTGGAGACGCCTAGGGTAGTGTTACTAAGGCCAAAGGCTCCGGTTGAGACTGGAGTGACATCAATGTCGACTCTTGAACTGAGACTGACGGAGATGCTGGCAGTGGCTTGGACGGAGACACGGGTCTCGGTATAAGTTGTGGTGTTGGTGATGGCGTTGGTTTCTTGGGGAAGAATGGGGTATAAGGCGAGAAAGGCAAGTAGGGTAAGAACGATGAGGCTGCTGCCGCCAATAAGGCGAGAAATGGGAATGGGAGACAGCTTGAAGGACGGTCGTCGCCAATTAAAGTTGTTGAATGGTTTCACAATGTTACCTCCTTACAAGCAGCAGCTTTTGAGGCATCAAAAAGCTCACCCTTAGCCCACTACTTGTGATTATTATTTGGCCACCCTGGGGTCGGATTTTGTCGCCTGGTGAAATATGACGACAACTTTGCGTGGCGAGGCTATGCAATATGTCGCTAAAACGTTTAAGGTCATGTTTTAGTCGTAAGGAACGATTACACTCTGTAGCTTCGTGATCGCTTTTGATCGGCATTGGTTTTTCTAATTTAATTAACCATCATGGCCAGTAACAAAAAGCGACACCGCAGGGTGTCTTACTACCATTCATAACTACTGTATCTTTCGAACTGCAATTATTTATGCGATGCCGCTTATTTGGCATTTCGAAAATACAGTGTTATTTATGGTATGGAATAACTAACAAAAATGCAGTTATATGATAGTAAGACAATCTAATTGTAACACGCTAATGGAAAGAATGACAAGTAAAATGTTGTAAAAAATACATTTTTATCTATGGAAAGAATGACAAGTAAAATGTTGTAAAAAATACATTTTTATCTAACCTAGTACGCCAGACAACGGATGGGGTAAGCATACCAACGATTGTTTGGACCGTCCGACGAGCCAGTATTACCAGCACTGAAACCGAAGATGTAGTTAGTTAAGCTGTCTGAACCTGAGGTGTCAACCAGTGAGGCTGTAGTTGATCGATTGTAACCATAGATGCTGAGAAATCGGGTGGAGCCGTACTTCTGATTTAAATACCCGCTACGGACGAAATCTAGCCGCGGGGCGGTTCACCTTCCGGTTCAGAGAGGAGTTTTTTTGATTTAATCTCATAACGACGGCCGTTGACGGGGGAGATGAAGTAGTCCTCGCTGAGGAGGTTGACGAACATGGTGAGGTCTTTGTCATCCATGATGATGATGGAGCCATCGTCATCGGTCATGAGTTCAAGTTGCATATCGTCAGCGTAGTCGATGAGCTTTTCTTGGGGCATTTCCTCGGCGATATCGAGAGACTGGAGCTTTTTGACGAGGGGCTTTTTGTCCTGTAGGAGGCTGTTTAAGGTGAGGCCTTCAGCAAAGGATAATTTATATTTGTCGGTCAACTCCTTAGCTTTAGCGTCAGCAATGACTTGCGACTTGTAGTCGTATTGGAAGAGATTTTCAAATTTAGTTTGGTTAAAGATGACGATGATATCGTCAACGATTGCGACTTGGTTGTCGTCGGGCATCTTGAGGGCTACTTCGGCAGAGAAGGGCTCGAAACCATCGCCGTTGAGTTCCCAAGAGCTGCCGCTCTTTAGGGCGGAGGAGGGAGAGAGAGCTTTGGCGATATAGAAGGTCTTGGTTTCGCCGCTATCACCAGGATAGGTGAACTTGGCGATGATGCCTTTGATTTTTTTGAATTCGTCGAGATGGTCGCTCATAGAGTCGATGTCGCGAGATTCGTGCTCGATAAGGTGGATAAGGGTTTCGGCACGACCGACATTGCTAAGGAGGGTGCGATAAATAACCTTGTCCTCGCCATCGGACTTTTCGTAGTCGCGACATTCGAGACCCTTGTCGGCTTCTTTAATGATATAGCCGGTCGCTTCTTGCATGAAGAAGGCCTTAACACTGGCGGTGAGCTGGTCGGAATAACGGACGCGGTAGGGGGTGTAATTTTTATTAAAGAGGAAAAGTTCGACCGAGACATTGTTTTTCATCTCGTCAACTTCGTTTGCCCAATGAAAAACATCAAAATGGGCAGTAGGAGAGATTTGGACAGAGGAAACAGGGGAAGACTCTGAGGAATGGGTTGGCTGGATAGGAGTTTGGGTGACTAAGGTTTTGTTGGTTTCTGGGGAGGTTGGGGTGTCGCTCAGCTCCATGGCGGGGACTGAATCGTCAGAAGGGCCTCTATCTGTATTTGCGGAGTCCGCAATAGGGGAAATGTTATCTGATGAATTGTTTTGTGCAGAAATGTTTATTGACTGATTGTCCTGATTATCCATAGTTTACCTCACTTTTGGACGATTATAGCATGTAGAAAAGGAGAAGGGAAGGGGAAAGTGACAAAAACGAGAAAAATAGTGCTTATGTCTTGACTTTTTTAGCAATGTGTGCTATAATGATGCTAGAAGCTAAGAAAAGGCTTAGTAACTTGGAAGGAATCGTAGGTTGTTAGGCTGAGGACTGAACTGGTGTTTTTAGGAAAAGGAGGGGCTTTGATGGCAAAGTTTGTTTTTAAGGTAATGGATGCCGTGATGTGTATTATACTGTTCGGGCTAATGCTCGGAGTATTACAGGAGGCGGCGGCTGTCGTAGAGTCGAATGCTAATGTGTATTCTGTGGCGGTGATTATGGATGAAACGGGAGTGAAGTTTTATTATCAGATCCCGGGTCAAGGGGAGCTGAAGGAGTTGAGCCCTGGTATGTCGCTGGGTGGGAGTGAGAGCGTGAATGTGCCATCAGTGCAGGAGTTGAGGGCGATTGCACGAATGGGCGAGACAAGGTATTTGCATGTCTTAGCCTTGGACGACGAGATGGCGTTTGGCGGTCGGATAGTGTGTCGCGGGGCTGCTTCATGTGCCTTGATCGTGATTGGTAATCTTATGAAGTGCTCGATGCGAGAGGCAAGGGCAGTCCTTACCGTCCTTTCATTGGGCGGGGCGGTGGCGATTGCATCGATTGCACTCTGGCGGGCTCGTCGCCAGCAGAGGCTCCAGGATGATTGGGGAATCTCGTCGGTAGCCATGCGACGATACGATCCTAGATATTAAATGGTCCTTCGGGGCCATTTTTCTTTGATTGTGGAAAGTTTTGCACAGAGTTTTTAATAGCTTAGGATATCTGTAAAGGATGGGATACTGTGGAAAACTTTTTGTGAAGCGAGATAGGGGAGAGTGGAACTGTAATAAAATTTTTATAAAAAAGTTGAGAAAAAAGCTTGCGTTTTTAGAAAAAGTCGGGTAAACTTAAATCAGTGGACGAACACCCACACAAACACAAGAAAAACTACAAAAATAAATAGAAAATGTAGAAATAAAAGTGCTAGATGCGGGATAGCCACAAACAAATCAAAAAGATAGTAAATTAACAAAGTTTGAGATCGATCAACTAGGAGTTTTTGCACGCGTTTAGGATACGCGAAAACGAAACCAATATGCACATCCAACAAACACCTCCCAATTAACTCTATTTAGGTCGTATCTTAGGATAAGACCCAACCCACTTTTACACTTTAAGTCTCTCAACGGCTGTGTATGTGGCTGACTTCGGTTGACCAGATCACGGTAGATAAATAGTGTAGTAAACAAACAAAAAATATTTAAGCAAAGACAAAAATGCGGAAATTTCTAGTTGAACGGTCTCAAACAATGGTAGTGTTATTATTGTAAAGGTTAGAAATGACGTGATACAATGGTA
Organism: uncultured Candidatus Saccharibacteria bacterium; assembly: GCA_947425245.1. Taxonomy (GTDB): domain Bacteria; phylum Patescibacteriota; class Saccharimonadia; order Saccharimonadales; family Saccharimonadaceae; genus Nanosyncoccus. The sequence goes on along the minus strand of CANDYU010000010.1, from coordinate 9,659 downwards.
GCATGAAGGAACTTCATCAACCTGTATTATTATCAGAAGTGCTGGAGGTTTTGCAACCGAAGCCCGGGGAATCATATTTGGATCTCACGGCGGGGTATGCAGGACATGCTAGCGAGATTTTGGATGTAACACAGAATTATAAGGATTCAGCATTGGTCGATCGCGACCAGAATGCTGTCGAAGTACTGGAGGAACAGTTTCGGGGGAAGCCTGTTAGGATAGTGAAGAGTGATTTTTATAGTGCGGTGCTACAGGAAATTGAGTGTGGAAACGCTTTTGATATGATATTGATGGATTTTGGGGTTTCTTCTCCGCAACTAGACAGGGCGGAAAGAGGTTTTTCTTTCGTGAAGGATGGTCCGCTTGATATGAGGATGGATCCAGAGCAAGAGTTGACTGCTGAGAAGGTGGTTAATAGGTGGCCTGAGGGGAAATTGGTCGATATACTAGAGAAGTATGGTGAGGAAAAACCGGGATTTGCAAGGCTAATAGCGAGAGCGATTGTGCGTGGGCGACCATGGCGATCGACGAAGGAATTAGGCGACGCGTTAAAGAGGTATGGACGGGGTGGAAAAGTTCATCCGGCGACGCGAACGTTCCAGGCGATTAGGATTGCTGTGAATGATGAGCTTGGGCAGATTGAGAAGACGCTGAAGCTGGTTCCGAGAATCTTGAAGCCGGGTGGAAGAGTAGCGATGATTACTTTTCACAGTCTAGAGGATAGGTTAGTAAAGAGCTGGATGCAGGAAGAAGTGGGGTATGGCGAGGAAAGCCAGATTCGGATTTTGACGAAAAAACCTATTGAAGCGGGAAATGAGGAGTTGTTTATCAACCCGAGAGCTCGAAGTGCGAAGCTGAGGGCGGCCGAAAAGTTGAAGTAGAGTGTGGAGACTTGACTTCTAGAAATGGGCTGGCTTCGGCGAAGGACGAAGGCTGGCGGGCAGGACTAGGGAACTGGTCTTGTTGGCTTCAAGCTGAGATCATTTGGCGATCTTGGTGAAGCTCGGAATGATAAAAATAAAAAATAAAATAAATAAAAAGGAGGCAATATGCCACGACAAATCACTGTAACTGGAAACCGTTCTCGTGCTCAAAAAGTGCAAGTTCACTTCCGCTAATTAGCAGAGATTAAGTAAAACTAGCCGGCTTTAGGTTCGAGGCTAAACCTAAGGCCGGTAGGTTCAAGGAATTACTAGCAGTTTTCCTGGGTTTTTGATGGCGGTTTGGCTAGCGAAAATTAGATTGACTGCTTGATATGGGTCTTTGACCCGCCATAACGGTTGTTTTAGAGTTAACCGTGTGTTAGTGTGTTTACCAAATTACATGACCTTCCCGGAGAGCCGTTCGAGTTACTGGTAGCTCTGCTCGACGCCAACTCTCCGGTCTATGATTTTGAAAACAAAAAAAATGATAAAAATAAAAACAGCGAGGAAAGAAAATTAATGAGGCCACAGGCTTATACAACGAGGCGTGGTGCGACGATGGGGAATTGGTCGCGCAATCAAAATACAGTTCGGCATACGAATAAAGCGTTAGGCTCGATTTCGAATTTTATGATTATTATGCTGTTGGTTTTGATTGTGGGATTGATTTATGTCTCCCAAGGTGCACAAGCGACAAATTATGATTATGAGATTTCGGCGATTGAGGATGAGATTGCGGAGCTTGAGGCTAAGAAAGAGGATTTAGCGGTTGAGCGAGCGAGGTTGACATCGATTGCGGCTAGCGAGAGTAGTACGGTGGCGAGTAGTATGGAGGATGCGAACGTAGAGGGATATGCGGAGTAGGATGGGCATATCCCCAGAGTTTTAGTATTATACATAATATATTTCTTTCATCTGCGAGGGTGGTTGGTTTTCTAGTCTGGTGACGCTCTCTTCGTCTAAAGACTCAGACCCGCGTCAGCCTAGAATAATCAAGACTAGAAAACCCAACCACACCTTCGACGCGGTGAAAGAGATATATTATCTATATTACTAAGTATGTAGGGATATCCTAATACTATGCTGTTGGTGGGGATAGGATGCTATTTCCTTCTAGGAACTTCGAGACATGCGTAAAGCCCTAGACATTATCGCGTAGCGTGGTAGAATGGGTTTATAATCTTTTTTAGAATTACCTTCGCTTCGCGAGGGTAATTTCAACTTTGAGACGCAAGTGTCCAAGGCCGAAGGTAATCTAGCATAGTTTAGACTTAAGTTACAACCATAAGTGTCATGCAAACTTATCTAACCTAGTACGCCAGACAACGGATGGGGAAGGTATACCAACGATCATGGGGTCCGCTTGATGGGCGGGTGTCGTTAGCATTAAAAATGAGATTGTGCCCAGTTAATCCGGCTGCTCCAGTGTCGTAGACGGAAGTGGATGTGGAAGCCCAATCGTAGCCATAGATACCGAGGTAACGCATTGAGCCGTAATGAGGGCCAACGAACCCGCTACGGACGACTTTCTGGCGTACTAGGTTAGGTGATTATGGTTGCTAAATGAGTGGATTGGGTTGCTAATATTGACAAAAATGGTAATGTGTGCTAGAATGATAGTAGACCCTGGGAAGGGTTGAATTTGTAGTGGATTGGTTAGCATGAAAGCCGAAGAACGGGGCTTGGCTGACCAAGATAGTTCTTTAAAAAGGAAAGGGGAACAATGATAATGAGACACAGAATTGACGTAATCGATGCTAGCAGGGTTTATGAATTGCCGCTTGTGGATGTGCGTGGGCATGCGATGATGGCGGAGCCAATGTATGAATCGGCGGGACAGAAACTCTACATTGGCGTACCGAAGTCTCCGGTAGTATGGAAATATGGTCTGCCGATTGAGATGCCATCTATGGCTGATACTGATGGTACGTTCTTGAAGGCTTTGGGGTGGAGTCATGAGGATAGAAGTCGGTTTCGTCGAGTAACGATGTACTTTGTCCAGTTAAACTTTCTGGATTGGGAGGGGTCGTATGAGGCGATTTTGAGCTTGCCGTGCGAGTCGACGCATGTTTTAGTGTTGGCGAATTATCGGGCGGCAAGTATGGAGCGGGGCGGTTTCAATCTGGAGAAAACTCGGCAGCGTTCGCAGGTTGAGGTGTTCGGGAAGACGAAAGAGACCGATGAGCGACGGGTGACGTATACTGATTTCGGTGTAGTACGGTTGAATGAGTCGATGAAGCGATCGCTGCAGTATGAAGTACATCGGCTGATGAATATGATTGCTTCACACAGTCGTCGGTGGGAACGGAAAATGGCGACTTTTTATGCTGGGCATAAGGAAGTGGCGTGGCGGATGAATGAGCTGACGCTGGAGCTAGGTAACTATGGTTGGCGGACGGTGTTCTATCAGTATAGTATGGACGTCGTGGTGCCGATGTATGATGGAGGTGTGGAGCGAGAGGTTGCGTTGAACTTCAGATTTTCGGATCAACACCTTCGGGTGTTGGAGGATCTAATTCGGCGGGGCGATGAGGCTCTGGCTCCAGTAATGTGGATGGAGAAGGATTCTGGTGATTTTCCGCTCATGCAGGGGATGCCGAGTGTGTCTTGGTATTGTTCCTAACTTCAGAATTGAGACTCGAGGAAACTCGGGTCTTTTTTGTGTTGGGGATGGTGGTTCGGCGTTGGATGGGCGATTATGGTTGTGGTATAATAATAGGGAATGAAGCTAAATCGAAATGCGGTATTAAAGGCGGGGCTGCTGTTGGTGGTGGCAGTGATTATTTTGAAACTGTTTTGTATTCAGATTGTTGAGCATGAGGAGTGGGTTGAGAAGGCGGCGGCACAGCATACGTTGCAGAATGTGTTGTTGGCAAAGCGGGGGGAGATCTATATGATGGATGGGGATGAGCCGGTAGCGGTGGTGATGAATGCGACGGTCTATACGGTGATTGTGGATCCGATGTTGGCGAGTGAGGAGGAGTTGCCAGAGAAGTTGACGGAAGTGTTGGGGGAACAGCGGATTGCGGAATGGGAAGATGTTTTTGCGGATAAAAGTCGCAGGTATTATGTGATTGCGAAGAATGTTGAGCGGAAAGTAGCGGAGAAAGTGGCGGAGGCAGATCTCGCTGGGGTATGGTTACAGTCGGACACGAAGCGGGTTTATCCGGAGGGAACTTTGGCGTCGACGGTTTTGGGGTTTGTGAATGCGGATGGGGTGGGGCAGTATGGAGTTGAGGGGGCGATGAACGAAGAGTTGACTGGGGTGAATGGATTGCTGAGGACAGTGAAGGATGTGAATAATGTGGCGTTGTCGATTGGGGGCGACAATATCAAGGTTCCGGCGGAGGATGGGGAGAATATTGTTCTAACGATTGATCGGAATCTGCAGTATAAAGTAGAAAAGATTTTGGAGCAGCAGGCTGAAGAGCTAGGGTTTAAGAATATTAGTGCGTTGGTGATGGACCCAAGGACTGGGAAGGTTTTGGCGATGGCGAATTTGCCGGGGTATGATCCGGCGGATTTTGGGAATGTGATGAGTGCGGAGGATTATATAAATCATGTGGTGGAGGATCCGTATGAGCCAGCGAGCGTGTGTAAAACATTTACTTTTGCGGCTGGGCTGGAGTATGGCGTGATGACGCCGGAGAAGACATTTTTTAACGAGAATGTGACGTATGTGGACGGTTGGCCGATTAAGAACTCAACGCAGAAGGCGGAGCTGGTAGGGCAGATTAGTATGCAGACGGCGTTGAATTGGTCAATGAATACGGGGTCAACGCAGGTTTTAAGATGGCTGGGCGGGAGTGAGTCGGAGATTTTGCAGCAGGGGAGGGAACGGTTGTATGATTATTATTACAATCATTTTGGGTTGGGGGTGCCAACGGGGATTGAGTTGATTGAGTCGCCTGGGGTGGTTTATGGGCCGAATGCGGAGATTTATGGAATTGATTCGACGTATGCGAATATGACTTTTGGGCAGAACATGCAGGTGACGATGATACAAGTAGCGTCAGCGTTCTCGGCGGTGGTGAATGGCGGTGAGTATTTTGCTCCGACGATTGTGGCGGGGAAAGTGGTGAATGGGGAGTTTGTGGAGAATGAGCAGGCAGAGGCGGTGAGGCGAGCAGTTTCGCAGGAAACTAGTGCGACGATGCGAGAGATGTTATATAACACACGAACGAGTTTCCGGAATAATGGTGTGGATGCGGAGGGGTATTATGTTGGTGGGAAGACTGGCACGGCACAGATGATTAAAGATGGAGCATATTCTTTTGATGAGACGGTGGCGACATATGTGGGGTTTGGGGGGACGGCAGGGGAGCTGCCGGAGTATGTGATTATGGTGAGAGTTTGGGAAGATGGGAAGATTGCGGGTGGCGAAGCACAGGCTTTGCCGGTTTTTAATGTTTTAAAGGCGTGCGTGCAGGATTATTTGAAGATAAAACCGGCGGGGGTGTAGTAGATAAGGTGAGCGAAAATTGTGGTATAATTAGGTTTATAATGACAGTAAGTTTGAGGTAAGGACGGCAATGGCGGACACATTGAGTAATGAGACGTTTTATGGGCTGATTTTGGCGATTTCGGCTTTCTTTTTGGCGACTTTTTTGACGCCAGTTTATACTTATTTTGCATATAAATATAAGTTTTGGAAGAAGCAGAAGAAAGAGGCAATGACGGGGGAAAAGTTGGAAATTGTGGCAAAATTACATGCGGCAAAGATTGCACGACATTTTCCGACGATGGCAGGAATTGTGGGGGTGGTGACGGTTTTTTTGGTGACGTGGATTTGTAATTTGAATCGTGAACAGACTTGGCTGCCGCTAGCGGGTTTTTTGGGTGGTAGTTTGGTTGGTTTTATTGACGATTTGATTAATGTATTTGGTAGCGGAAAGGGGGCGGCTGGGCTGCGGGCACCGGTGAAGTTCGCGATGATTACGGCGATTGGTTTAGCTTTGGGATGGTGGTTCGCTGTGAAACTAGGGTGGACGACGATTGAAGTGCCGTTTGTGGGGGATTGGCAGGTGGGGATAGTCGGCATGACGGTGATTTTTGCGTTTGCGGTGGTGGCGACAAGTAATGCGGTAAATATTTCGGATGGGCTGGATGGACTGGCGGGGGGACTGGCGATGCTGTCGTATGGAGCGTATGCAGTGATTGCACTGCTACAAGGGCAGTGGATGTTGACAGGATTTTGTTTGACGGTGGTAGGGTGGCTATTGTCATATATATGGTTTAATGTGCCACCGGCGAGGTTTATGATGGGGGATACTGGGTCGTTTGCGATTGGGGCGGGACTGGGGATTGTGGCGATGATGACGAATGCGTTTTTCTTGTTGCCGATTATTGGGATTTTGTTTGTAATTGAGGCGGGGTCATCGCTGTTACAAATTGCTTGGAAAAAGGTGTTTCATAAAAAGCTATTTATATCTGCTCCAATACATCATCATCTGGAAGCGATGGGGTGGGGAGAGGCGAAGATTGTGATGCGGTTTTGGGTGATTGCAGGGGTTTTTGCGATTATTGGAATCTTTATAGCTACACAAGGAGGTATAGTGTAGATGGTAAGAGGGAAGGATGGACTGAGTGCGTAAGCATAAAAGTGATCGAGTGATTGGGATTTTGACGATTATTTTGTTGGGGATTGGGGTAGTGACGATTTATGCAATTGGGCCGATGCGGGCGAATGTGATGAATTCGGCTTACGGTACCAGTTATCGAGAAAATTATTTCTTTTTGCAGCAACTGAGGAATGTGGTGTTGGCGTTGGTGGCCTTAGTAGTAGCGTTTAAGGTGCCATATGCGTGGGTGAAGAAAATAGGGAAGTGGGTGCTGGGGCTTGGGCTTTTGCTGTGTGTGACATTGATGATTTTGGCGATGATTAGAAGTTCGGCGGCGACTTGTGAGTTGGGGGCTTGTAGGTGGTTGAACTTTGGAGGGTTGAGTTTACAGCCGGCAGAGGTTTTGAAGTTGGGATTAGTGCTGTATCTGGCGGATTTGATTGCGAGGCGGAAGGCGGAGGGGAAGTTGGAAAGCTTGACTGATTTCTGGTTGCCGTTTGCGGTGATTAGCGGAGTGTCACTTGTGTTCGTGGTGGTTGTGCAGAAGGATTTGGGGACTGGTGTGAGTTTGATGGCGATTATTCTAGCGATGCTGTTTATGAGCGGAGTGAAGATGTGGCAGTTTGGGGTGACACTGTTAGTGATTTTTTTGGCGGGCGGAGTGGCAATTTTGAGTTCTCCGCATCGTATGGAACGACTATTGACATTTAATAGTGCAGAGTCGAGCGATTCTTATCATATCGAAAATGCACTGATTGCTATTGGGACGGGAGGGTTTTGGGGTGTTGGTTTCGGAAATAGCGTGCAGGCGACGGGATATTTGCCGGAATCGATTAATGATTCGGTATTTGCGGTAATGGGGGAGACGATGGGATTTGTTGGTTTGGTGGCAGTAGTGATGTGCTTTACGGTTTTGTTGTTAAGGGTACTAAAAGTGGCGAATTATTTGCAGGATACTCAAGAATCGTTAATTGTAGTGGGGATTTTTGCCTGGGCAACGGCTCATGTGGTAGTTAATATTGCGTCGATGACAGGATTGATTCCATTAACGGGGATTACTCTGCCGTTGCTGAGCTATGGTGGCACGAGTATGCTGTTCATGGCGGCGGCGATTGGCCTGGTTTTGCAGTTATCGTGTTATACTAGTAGGGAATCAAGAGTGGAAGAAGAAGTTTCAAGTAATACGTCTAAAGCATGTAAGCAAAGTCCAAAAAGGAGGCTACAGGTATGAAGATTTTAGTTGTAGGTGGCGGATCGGGTGGACATATTACTCCAGCCGTGGCGGTGGTGCGTGAAATTTTGGAAAAGAAGCCGAGGACTAAGATTGAGTTTTGGACAGATAGAAGGTATTATAAAAATGTTGTAAAAATTACAACAGAAATTGGGGTGAGCTGGGGAAATAAGGTCAACAAAGAAGCAGGGAAGAAGCCCTATATTCGGGTGAGAAAGGTGGGGGCAGGGAAGCTTCATCGCTATGCGGGTTGGGGGTGGAAGGATTGGCTGAAAAACTGGCAAGTTGTTTTGAAGGATTTAATTTGGGGAAATATTGTTGGGTTTTTGGGGTTTATGGTTGGGCTATGGCAGAGTTTTTGGCGATTATTGTGGCCGGGGCATCGGCCAGATGTAATTTTTCTTAAGGGGGGGTTCGTGGGACTACCAGTGGGGCTGGTGGCGAGGTTGTTTGGTATTCCATATGTAATTCATGAGTCGGATGTAGTTCCAGGATTAGCGAATAGACTGTTGATGAAGCGGGCAAAGGTGATTGCGACGGGGATGGCAGGTTTGCAGGGTGTGGAGAATACGGTGGTTGTGGGAACTCCGGTTGCACCGGAGTTTAAGGCGGTGGGGGTTACGCAGCAGAAAAACCTCAAGAAGGCTTTTGGATTTGATCCGGAGCGTCCATTGGTCGTGGTAACTGGTGGCAGTCAAGGGTCGCTTAATATTGATAACGCGATAAAAGAGATTTTGCCGGAGATGCTAAAGTTTACCAGTGTTGGGCTAGTGGCTGGTCGTAAGCATTATGAAGATATGGTGGAGTTGAAAAAATATGAGGAATGGGATCGGGCGAAGTTGCAGTCGAATTTTCGGCTTTGGGAATTTAATTCGGCGATGCATGAGTTGATGGGGGCGGCGGATGTGGTGGTGAGTCGTGCTGGGGCGACGACGATTGCTGAGCTAGCAGCTTTACAGAAGGCAGTAATATTAATACCATTTGAGAGGTTGCCTGGTGGACATCAAGTAAAGAATGCGGAGAAGTTGCGAGACTTGGGTGCGGTGGTGATGATTGCGGATGAGCGAATGCAGCAACAGCCTGGGATTTTATTGAATGAGGTAAGACATCTTGTTCGTGCTCCGCGTGAGAGGGCGGATTTGGCGGCAAAGCTACATGAGGAAGCAAGGCCATATGCGGCGGAGAAATTAGCGGAGATTGTCTTGAAAGTTGGCGATGACGAATGGATGATGCCGGAGATAAAAGAAAAAGTAGCGGAGTAAGATTGGTAATGCGTGGGCGAAAGAAACGAAGTGAGGGGATGAAATTAGGGCGGACTATTGTTGCGGAGAGGGAATATGCAGAATCGGAACAGGATCGATTGACGGCACGGAAAAGGGCACGCCGTAAGAAGGGAATGTCGTTTTTTGTATTACTACTGATGTTAGGGACTTTGGGGTTGTTAATGTATATTGGATTTCGGCAGTTGACAGATAGGATTGAGAATAATGCTGAAGAGGGAATGAAGTATGTGATTCGGGCTGAGGTGATTGACGAGAATCAGCGGGAGAAGATTTCGATTAGGATGGAAGAATATATCGCATTGCTAGAGCAGGATTTTCGTGATGCGGGATATGTTGTGACAAGGGTGGTTTTGCCGGCGAATACAAGTAGAGAATTATATGTAAGTTTAGAGGGGATTAATTGGTATTTTAAGATTAATATGGACCGCGGAACGGCTATGTCGGTGGAAGATGCTGTGAGAATGATGCGATATTTGGAGGGGAAGGAAGTGACGCCAGAATATGTTGATGTGAGGGTGGAGGGGAAGGGGTATTATAGGTAGTATAATTTTGCCTCTCAAAGAATAGAAAGGATTGGGGCTTGAGAGAATTAGTTGCCTATTCTTATCTAACCTAGTACGCCAGACAACGGATGGGGAAACCGAGCCAACGATTGAGCGGG
>CANDYU010000009.1 GCA_947425245.1 uncultured Candidatus Saccharibacteria bacterium | reverse complement strand
TATATTCCTTTCACCTGCGAGGGTGGTTGGTTTTCTAGTCTGGTGACGCTCTCTTCGTCTAAAGACTCAGACCCGCGTCAGCCTAGAATAATCAAGACTAGAAAACCCAACCACACCTTCGACGCGGTGAAAGAGATATATTATTTATACTCCTAACTTTGGGGATATCCTAATACTGTATTGTAGCTGCAAAAGTATAATACCTAAACTTATCTAACCTAGTACGCCAGACAACGGATGGGGAAAGCGTACCAACGACGGTACGGGCCGTTCGACGGGCTGACGCCACTAGCATCGAAACCGAGGCTGTAACCTGCCAAACTAGCAGACCCATCGTTGTAAACGGGCGAAGCCGTAGTCGACCAATAGTAGCCATTGACGCCAAGATACCGGGCAGAGCCGTTGTCGCGACGGACGACCCCGCTACGGACGAAGTCGTTTTGTGACGGTATATTATATGCGATATTAAGTTCGGATCTTATCTAACCTAGTACGCCAGACAACGGATGGGGAAAGCGAGCCAACGCACATCTGGTCCACCCGAAGAATTAACACTGCTGGTATAGAGACCGAGATAGTAGCCTGTTATGCCATTTGTTCCATTATAGTAGACAGTAGAGGTAGTGGTAGTCCAAATGTAACTATTAACGCCAGTATTGCGTAATGTGCCACCGTAATGATCAAGAACGTCGCTACGGACGAATCTAACCTAGTACGCCAGACAACGGATGGGGAAACCGTCCCAACGATGGTCCGGGCCGCCCGACGGGAAGACGCCACTAGCATTAAAATCGAGGTAGTAACCTGTCAAACCAGCAGACCCAAGGCTGTAGACGGGCGAAGCCGTAGACGACCAATTGTAGCCATTGAGGCCAAGAGGATGGGCAGATCCGTCGCTGCGATCGACATATCCGCTACGGACGTTTTTTGATTGACACTATTTGCTGGCTTCTCTTATCTAACCTAGTACGCCAGACAACGGATGGGGAAACCATGCCAACGACTGTCTGGACCGCCCGACGGGTTGACGCCACTAGCACCGAAATAGAGGTAGTAACCTGTCCAACCAGCTGATCCATCGCCGTGAACGGGTGAAGCCGTAGTAGGCCAATTGTAGCCATAGAGGCCAAGATACCGGGCAGAGCCGTTGGCACGATGGGCGTATCCGCTACGGACGAACTAGTATAGGCTATACGGGTTCAAATTGAAATCACTTCTGTTATTTTGGTCAGGTTTTGGGTTAATTGAGCGGAAACTGAGTTAGGAATCGATTTTGCGAAGAATGTGCTTTAGCTGTTCGTACATCTCGGGGATGGTACCGTCATTAATAATGAAATAGTCGGCAGCAACGATGGGGCCACCTTTTTCGAGGTTTTCGATTTCACTTTGGTCGCGTTCGCGGATTTTTTGGGCGTCGAAGGGTCGTTCGGGGCGTTTAGCAACACGCTCGTAGCGGAGCGGTTTCGAGGTAATCATGGCGATAAATGTTAGTTCGCCAGGGAACTCATGTTTCAAGGTCTTATATTCGGTCCAAGAATAAACACCGTCAAGCACGATGCGTTTTTGGCCGGCTTCGATGAGGTCCTTAACTTCGGCGATGGCCTGACGAACGACCCAATCGTTACCTTCGGTGGCACGGATGTATTCTCGGAACTCGCGTTCATTATCGGGGGTAAGGTCTATGCCTCGCTTAGTCATTTCTTTGAGGATCATGCCGCCAAGATAAACCTTGGGGATACCTTGTTCAGTGAGGTAGTCAACTGCTACTGATTTGCCGCTGCCGCTCATGCCGACGATGGCGATGATTTTTACGTCTCGAGTGTCTTTCATGTCTTGATTATAGCATATTGGGGAGTATAGGGGAATGAAAGCGAAGTGGGCGGAGTGAAATGTTGTGAGTCTTACAACGAAAGGGCTGAAAAATGTGTTGTGTTTTTTACAACATGGGAAAAATTAGCGGTAAAATGGACTGATTTTTTAAACCATTTGGTGATAAGTATGTCAAAAAGATGGGGAAGAAATGGTAGATTTTATAGAGGAAAAAGTTGCCTTCTCTGTTAGATAAAAATGTGTTCGAACTTTGAGCTATTTGGGGTGGTTTTCCAGTAGATAGTAGTTTTTGGGTTTTACTACTGACTGGTAAAAAGTCCAGTAGGTAGTAAATTGACTATTTTACGATGGACTGGTAATATCATAGATATGAAGGTGATTTTCTCGAATCAGGGCAACTTGCGAAATGTGCGAAAGTTTTTTGAAAAAATTGACTTGTCGGAGCCTGGAAGGTTGGAAGTGCGGGCGGCGGGGGGATGGGTGGCAGCACATCCGGCACAGTTGGCGATTACGGCGAGCTTGGCCCTTCAAGCGGGGAAATGGGAGTCGGAAATTGACGAGAAGATGCCAGAGTCGGGTAAAATCTTAGCGGAGATGGGGCTGTATGAGTTCGTGCGGAATAAGGCGACATTTGGGGCGGAAGTAAGGGATGAGGGGGCGATGGTGCCGCTGATGATGGTACGAGACGAGGGGGAGCGGGCGGAGTTGATGAGGAGGATAGGGCGTCTGATGATAGGGGTGGAGCAGAGACGAATGGTGCAGTATGTGGTGGGGTGCTTGGTGGATAATGCCTTGGGGTGGAGCGGGGTGGCTCCGGTGGTGGCGGTAAAATATTATCCAAAAACGCGGAAAGTGGGGATTGCAGTGTGTGATGCGGGGAAGGGGGTGTGGGGGAGTTTGGACGAGGTGTGGCGACCGAGGAATGATTTGGAGGCGATCAGAATGGCGTTGAGGCCGGGAGTGACGGGGGCGAGTGAGGGGCTGGGCGGTGCGAATGTGGCGGCGGGGATGGGGCTGTTTGCGGTGCGGGGGATGGCGAAGCTGATGAGGAATTATTTTCTAGTTTATAGTGGGGCGGGGATGTATGAGCTGATGAGAGGGGATCGGAGGCTCAAAAGGAAGCTACGGGCGGATCCGATATTGGATAGGCATTTTGCGACGAACGATTTGCCGCCGTTTTTGGGGACTTTGGTGGCGATGGACGTATCGGTGGATGAGGTGGGGAGTTTTCAGGGGATGATGAACGAGGTGACGCGGATGTATGTGGGGGCGTTGGTGGAGGCGGACGAACAACAGACTTATATTCCGAAGATTATGGGGAGGAATGTATGAAACGGATTGTACGACTAAGAGAATTAGGGGTGGGGGAGTTTGCGGAAGATAAGGCTCTAGCGAGGGAGATTTGCCAGGAGGAGATCTTGCCGAAATTGCAGGCGGGAAAGAGGGTAATAGTGGATTTTAGGGGGATAGAGGCGATGGGGCAAGGGTTTTTCTATCAGTTGGTGGCACTGGCGGCTGAGCAGTATGGCGAGGTGGCGTACAGAGAGATAGTGTTTCGGAATGTAAAGAGGGAGATTGGGGAGACGATGGTGGGAGTGTATAAGGGGTTGCAGATTACGCTGGCTTAATCTAGTATGGTACAATAAAGAAAAGTGTGGCAAAGGAGAAAGTGGAGGAAATGAAACGGCTGGTGATTATTGACGGAAAATCGGTGTTTTATCGGGGATATTATGCGATGGGGGCACTTTCGACGAGCGAAGGGGTGCCGACAGGGGGGATTTATGGGTTTGCGGCGATTGCGATGGAGATTGTGAAGAAACTCAATCCGACGAAAGTAGTGGTGGCTTGGGATTCGAAGACTTCGACGAAGAAACGAAAGGAGCTGTTTGCGGATTATAAGGCGGGGCGGAAGAAGCCGGATGATGATTTTTATACACAGATTCCGTATTTGAAGGAGTTGATTTTGGCTTTGGGGTGGAGTTTTGTAGAGTGTGATGAGTATGAGGCGGATGATATTATTGGGACATTAGCTTTGCAGGCGGATAGAGACTTGGAAGGTTGGGAGACTTTTATTGTTTCGTCGGATTTAGATATGTTGCAGATCGTGGACGAGAACACGCGGATGTACCGGATTTTGAAGGGGTTTTCGCAGCTGGAGGAGTTGGATGTTGCGGCGGTGGAGGCGAAGTATGGGATTGAGAAGAGGCAGTTTCTTGATTTGAAGGCGTTAAAGGGGGATGCGTCGGATAATATTCCGGGTGTTCCAGGGGTGGGAGAGAAGACGGCGGTGAAGTTGTTGAATCAATATGGCTCGCTGGAGGGGGTGTACGGGCATCTGGATGAGATTCAAGGGGCGACGAGGAAGAAGCTGGAGGCGGGGCGAGAGAGTGCGGAGATGTCGTATAAACTGGCGAAGATTATGACGACGGCACCGGTGAAGTTGGAGGATTTGCCGGATTTTGAGATTGACGAGGGGAGAATTACGGAGGCTTTGGAGAAGCTGGAGTTTCGGTCGCTGGTCCGGCGTTTTTTTCCGAAGAATGGCGGAGGTATTAAAGGTGGTGCAAAGAAAGAGCGGGTTTTTGGCACTCAGGGGGCTCTAGGAGGGGAGATAGAGGAAAAGAGCGGTAAGACGGCGGTAGCGAAAGAGAATGGGGTAGAAGGAGCTGCTGCGGGGCATAGGAGGGCGAAGAAGGCGGCCAATGCTGAACTCAGCGGGTTTGGACAGCAGACTTTAGAGGTAGTACAGGAAACGGGGGATGGGGTTTTAGTGTCTTGGAATGTGAAGGACTTGATGCATAAAAATGAGAAAGTGGCAGAGAAGGTTCTGGCGGGGCAGAGATACTGGGACCTTGGGCAGGGAGCGTTTTTACTGAATCCGTTAGGGAGGGGGATTGAGAAGGGGGAGGAGATGGCGGAGTATGAGCGGCAGCAGCGTGAATTTGGACAGCGTCCAGATTTGGACACTGTCTATGAGGAATTGGATTTGCCGTTGATTCCGATCTTGTATAAGATGGAAGTGCGGGGAATGTTGATTGACCGGGAATATTTTGCGGGGTTGAAGCGTGAGTTTGGGGCGGAAGTAAGGGCATTGGAGGCGAAAATTTGGAAGATGGCGGGGAAAGAGTTTAATGTTAACTCGCCGGTCCAGCTTGCGGAAGTTCTGTTTAAAGATTTAGGGTTGCCGACGAAGGGGATTAAAAAGACGGCAAGGGGGTATTCGACTGGGGTGAAGGAGCTGGATAAGTTGCGGGAATTACATCCGATTATTGGGCTGATTAAGGAATATCGCGAGGCAGCGAAACTACTAACGACGTATATTGAGCCGTTGCCGGAGTTGGCAGATTTGCAAGGGCGGATTCATACGACGTTTAATCAGAATGTGACGGCGACAGGGAGGTTGTCGTCGACGGCTCCGAATTTACAGAATATTCCGGTGCGGACGGAAGTTGGGAAACGGATTCGGGAGGGGTTTGTTGCGGCACCGGGGAAGGTTTTGGTCAGTGCGGACTATTCACAGTTTGAGCTACGTCTAGCGGCGGCTCTGGCGGGGGATTGGGACCTGGTGCGAGATTTTAATGAGGGGGTGGATATTCATACAAAGACAGCGGCGGAGGCTTTTGGGGTGCTGATGGGGGAGGTAACGAAATCTCAACGGCGGGCTGCGAAGGTGATTAATTTTGGGATTTTGTACGGAATGAGTGTGAAGGGGTTGGCGGACGCGGCGGGGATGAAGTTTTATGAGGCTAAGGAGTTTATTGAGCACTATTTTGAGCTAAGGAAGGCGATTAAAGAATATTTGGATAAGATTCTTGTTCAGGCACGAGAACAGGGGTATGTTGAGACCTTTTTTGGGCGGAGACGACCGACGCCGGATGTTTTGTCGGCGAATTTTATTGTTAGAACTGGTGCAGAGCGGGCGGCACAGAATATGCCGATTCAGGGGACGGAGGCGGATTTGATGAAGCGGGCGATGATTAAGCTGGATAAGAGGCTGGAGGAGCTGCCGGGGGTGGGGATGGTGATGCAAGTTCATGATTCTTTGATTGTGGAGTGTGACGAAAAAGAGGCGGAACGAGCGGGGGAAGTGTTGAAGAAAGAAATGGAAGGGGTGGCTCCGGAGTTGCCAGTGAGGCTGGCGGTTGAGGTGACGGTGGGTAGGAATTGGGGAGAGCTATAGATAGGTTTAAGGTAGGAGGAAGTCGGTGTAGATGACGTCAGCACCGCGAGATTGGGAGTCTTGGACACGGGCAAGACTGTTAAGAGTGTGGGTGGCGATTTTGATACCGGTAGGTTTCCAGAGGTGGGAGATTTCGGCGGTGAGCCAAGTATCCCACATAGTAATGAACTTTACGCCAGATGTTTTAGAGAAAGCGAGGATATTTTCTGGGGTCCAATCGGTGTTTTGGTAAAGGGTGTAGATGACGGATTTCCAAGGGTAAATATCCATGACCCAGTCTAGCATTTCGGGTTGATAAATCTGGACAATGAAACGGTCAAGCAACTCGGGGTTGATAGTATTGGCGGTGGCAACGAAGGCGGAAAATTGTTTACGGACGTTCGTTTCGTCGGCGTATTTTGTATCGGTTACGATGTAGATGTCGGGGTATTTTTGGAGGAGACTAAAGAGTATGTCGAGGTCGACAGTGTGATATTTGTCGTGGGATAAGGAGGACATGAAATTATCATAAGTAAATTGTTTGTCTTCTATGGGGTAGGTTTTAATCTCGGCGTCGGGAGGGATGGTTGTACTGCTGCTCCAGGTGTCGGTGTCGTGAGTAGCGACAGTGTATCCATCATCGGTAATTGAGAAGTCGACTTCGAAGACGCGGTGACCGAGTTGATAGTTAAGAAGGAAGGCTTCGTAAGAGTTGGTGTAGGAGTCGCCGAGGATGCCACCGAAGGCGCGGGCTATATAATGGTTGGCGTTGGCCCAGCTGTAGTCGAAGTTGTAAGGCGGTTCGGAATTGATAGGGGTGCTATTTACGGGCGTGTTGTCTTGAGGGAGGTTATTGTTATGGAGGAGGAATATTAAACCGCTAATGATGCTGGCGACGGCAAGAAGAATGATAGCAGAGATTAGAATAGGCTTCCGGATTTGAGATTTCATAGTTTAAGTATATCATACGCGATGGCTGGGTGGTATAATAGGGGTATTATGCCAGAGTTACCAGAGGTAGAGACGATTCGGCGGGGGTTGGGGAAGTTTATTTTGAATAAAAAAATTGAACGGGTGGGGGTGGATTTTGCAAGGGCTTTTATAGGGAAAGTCGAGGAGGTTGAGGGGGCGAAGGTGGTAGGGCTGAGAAGGCGTGGTAAGGCTTTGCTGGTTGATCTTGACAATGAAAAAACGGTAATGATACATCTAAGGATGACTGGGCAGTTAATATACCGCGAGGATGTATTGTCGGAGGATTTGCTTTCAGGGCGGATGGATACACTGGGGGTTGTGGGTATTGCTGGAAAGGCACCTGAGGGGGAACGTACGGCGACTTATAATGAATTGATGGAGCATCAATTTGCGGCGGGGCATCCGAGTAAAAACTTTATGGAAAACTTGCCAAATACTCAGACGAGAGTAATTTTTGAGTTCGCAGGCGGAAGATTGTTCTTTAATGACCAGCGGAAGTTTGGGTTTATGAAGGTACTAGAGACGGAGGCGGTCGAGCAGGAGAAGTTTATTGCTGAGCTAGGGAAGGAGCCTTGGGAGATGACAGGGGCGGAATTATATGAGAAATGTCAGCGGCATAAGAGTGCATTGATTAAGGCGGTATTGTTGGATCAAAAGGTGATTGCGGGGTTGGGGAATATCTATGCTGATGAGTCGCTATTTTATGCTGGTGTGCATCCGATGCGGCGGGCGGGGAGTTTGAGTGAGGAGGAGGTGCAAAAAGTGCTTGAGGGGGCGTGTAAGGTGATGACGGCGTCGATTGAATCGGGCGGATCGACGATGGCGACTTATGTGCGACCGGATGGGACGACAGGGGACTATTTGGAGAAATTTGCTCAAGTATTTCGTAAAGAAGGGACGCCTTGTCCGCGATGTGGGGAGACAATTGTAAAAATACGGGTGGCGGGCAGAGGGACGCATGTTTGTCCGGCCTGTCAGACGCATGGAGAAGGCGTTTAAGGCTATGGTAACTTTTTATACGGGTGAGGATCGGGTGCGAATCCAGGAGGCAGTTAGAGGGCTTCTGGGCACGAATTATGAGGTGTTTGAGGGGTATAAATTGACGCCAGAGGACTTGCCGAGTATTTTTCAGGGAACATCGCTGTTTGGGGGTGAGACGCGACGGATTTTGTTGAAAGATTTGGGGGAGAATAGCAGTGTGTGGGCGAGAGTGCCAGAATATTTGCAGACTGAGCATGTTGTAGCGATTTGGGAGACGAAGATTGATAAGCGGTCGGCGGGGTATAAAGCTTTGAAGGCGGCGGGGGTGGAAATTGTGGAGTTTGCAGAGAAAAAGGGTCCAGAGGTGAAGCTGGTGTTTGAGATTTTTGAGATGGCGATGCGGGACGGTGAACGGGCGGTGAGGATGTGTGAACAAATTGAGTTAACACAGGATCCGTATATGTTTTTTGGGTTAATGGTAACGCAGGCGTTGAAGAAGTTTGGAGTTCGGCAGGGGGTGAGGGAACGGAAGATTTTAAAGGAATTGGCGGAGTTGGATGTTCGGATGAAGACTTCGGGGATGGAGCCTTGGATTTTAGTGAAGATGTTTTTGGTGCGGATGGGGAGTTGGTAAAAAGAAGAAAAATACGCCTCTTGGGCGTATTTTGTATAGTTGATGTAGTTAAAATTGGGTTAAGCTTTGGCTGCTTTTGCGATTTTGGCCAAAGAAGCTTTGCGGCGAGAAGCGGTGTTTTTCTTCATGAGGCCCTTTTTGACAGCTTTGTCGTACTCAGATTGGACTTTTGCCATATTTTCGGCGATTGGGCTAGCCTTGAAGGCTTTCAGGGCGTTTTTGATGTCCTTCTTGATTTCTTGGTTATGGGAGGTACGCTTTGCGGCTTGGCGAGCGGCCTTTTTGGCGGATTTGATAATCGGCATTGATATCTTCCTTGGAATTAATATTTTATTCTATAACTTCTATCGATTATAATGGATTTTTTCTAAAAAGTAAAGAGGGAAAATAGAGAGAAATAAGGGGCGATAATTGAGGATCAATAACAGAGCTGGTATGAACCAATACAATAAGTCCTACTTTCGCAGGACTTATTGTATTGGTGGGTCGCGAGGGATTCGAACCCCCGACTTCCTCGGTGTAAACGAGACACTCTAGCCAACTGAGTTAGCGACCCAAGGCGTTTTGCCACTTATTTCTATAATAGCACAAGAAAATGGAAAAAAATAGACTATATATTTATATCACATATGATATATTGAAGTTAGAAAGGGGGTGGCTTTTGGTACTTTAGGAAATTGGCACAGTTAGCAGTTGATGGTATGGATTGCGAGGAGGATTAGTATGAGTAAGGACAAAGAGGGAAATGCGGCAATGCGGCGAGAATATGGGCTGAGTTCGGATTTTATCGGTCAGGTACACGATGTAGAGAAGACTTATACGTACCTTCGAGGATTTTTTGAAGGAGCGGGGATGCGGCTTAGTTTGAGGGCGTTAGGAGATATGCGGAAGTGGCATAACGGGCAGTGTCGAAAAGGGGGTTTGCCATATATAATTCATCCGATGCGAATGTCCTGTCATGCGATTGAATATTGGCGTCCAGGGGATACGAACCTGACGGATGATTTCTTTGCAATTCTGCTTTTGCATGATGTAGTGGAGGATGTGACGAGCAGTATTAATGTCTCCGTACGTGAAATGGGCTATAATGATGTAATTTCAAGAGGCGTGGAATATATGACTTTGACGCGATTCCACAACGAAACAAAGTATGAGCTAAAGAAGCGGTATTACAACGAGTTGCCGATGGATATGCATTCGGCTTTGGCGAAGGGATTTGATAAATCGGATAATCTGTCGACTATGGTAGGAGCGTTTCGGGATGATCCAAATCGGATTCGGAAAAATGTGGTCGAGGTTGATTTATTAACTCTGCCGATGCTGAGGGCGGCGAAAGGGAAGTGGCCGGAAGCGGGGAGTTTGTTCCAGGGGCTAAAGCGAGATATCCGCAGAATGAATAATATGTTGGCTATAATGTATGGCGTGATGCTGACGGATAAGAACTTTGTGAATGTAGCGGATGCAAAAGATTATTCCTATTTGTTAACTGAGTCGAAGTGAGAGTTGCCACCTGGAGACAGGTGGCTTTTTCTGTGGTATAATATAGTGTATAAAATAATTGTTCGGGAAAACCGACAGAAAGGATAAAGCCATGGAGCAAGTAGAGAAAATGCGGCATACACTGAGCCATGTTCTGGCAGCGGCGGTACAGGAGCTTTATCCAACAACAACATTTGGGGTGGGTCCGGCAATTGAGGATGGTTTTTATTATGATATTGATTTCGGTGATACAAAAGTATCGGATGCGGACTTGAAGAAAATAGAGAAGAAAATGCGAGGGATTGTCGCACGGAAGTGCGAGATGGCGAAGCGAGAGGTTGCTCGAGAAGAGGCGTTGGAGTGGGCGAAACAGAATGGACAGAAGTATAAAGTTGAACTAATTGAAGAACTGCCAGAAGAAGAAACGATTACGTTTTATGACCTGAAGGATCCGAGGAGCGGGGAAGTGTTGTTTGCGGACTTGTGTAAGGGTCCACATGTAAAGGACTTAGGGGAGGTGAAGGCGTTCCAGCTTATGCGGACTTCGGGGGCGTATTGGCGGGGGGATGAGAAGCGGGAGATGTTGACGCGGATTTATGGGGTGGCGTTTGAGACAGAAGAGGAGTTGGAGGCTTATCTGGCACGACAAGAAGAAGCGAAGAAGCGTGATCACCGGAAATTAGGGAAGGAATTGGATTTGTTCTGCTTCTCGGAACTGGTGGGGGCGGGGTTGCCGCTGTTTACACCAAGAGGGACGATTTTGCGTGAAGAAATGAGCGAATTGTCGCTGGGGCTAAGGGGGAAGGCAGGGTTTAAGAAGGTATGGACGCCACATATTACGAAGGTAGACTTGTATAAAAAGTCGGGTCACTATTCGAAGTTTGGGGAAGAACTGTTCATGGTGCATTCGCAGGTGAATGGGGAAGAGTTTGCGATGAAACCGATGAACTGTCCACATCATGCACAGATTTTCGCTTCGAAGCCACGCACTTACCGAGAGATGCCAGTAAGATATATGGAAGCGACGACAGATTATCGAGATGAAAAGACAGGAGAGTTGGGGGGGTTGTCGAGGGTGCGGTCGTTGACGCAAGATGATTCACACGTGTTTTGCCGCAAAGAACAGATTAAGGATGAGATTCGACAATTGGTGGAGATTGTGCGGAAGCTGTACTCGACGGTGGGGATGGATAAGTTACGGGCAAGGTTAAGCTATCGAGATGATTCAGACAAATATTTGGGTGATCCAGAGTTGTGGCGGATGGCACAAGAACAAATTAAGCAGGCTGCTATGGATAATGGACTGGATTACTTTGAACAAGAGGGGGAAGCAGCGTTTTATGGACCAAAGATTGACTTTATGGCTGAGGATGCGTTAGGTAGGGAGCATCAAGTGGCAACTGTGCAGATTGATTTTGTACAGCCAGAACGGTTTGGACTGGAATTTGTGAACGAGAAGGGCGAAAAGGAACGGCCGGTGATGATTCATCATGCAACACTTGGTTCGATTGAGCGATTCCTTAGTGTGTTTATTGAGCATACAGGAGGATGGTTTCCGCTATGGTGTGCTCCAGAGATGGTGAGGGTGTTGACTGTGAATGACAAGACTGAGGAGTATGTGGGGGAAGTTGAAGAGGTGCTAAGGGGAGTGGTATTGAACGAGCCAGTACAAGGGAATGAGTTGAGATATGAGATTGATCGGTCGGACGACAGCCTAGGGAAGAAGATTAAGCGAGCAACGGAGATGAAGATTCCGGTAGTCTTAATTATAGGTGAAAAGGATGCGGCGGAGAGAGTTGTCAGCGTTAGAACGAGGGAAGGGGAAGAAAAAGTGAAGCTGGATGAACTCAGGGGGTGGCTGGAACGCAAAGATTAAGATAGGGGCGGGTTGATACAGAAAGGCGGCTGTTTGGTCGCTTTTTTGTGTTTTTGGCTGGTGGCTTTGTGGCTGAGGCTTTTTATGGTATGATTTGGGGAATGATAAAAGCAATTGTAATATTAGGGCCGACGGGGAGTGGTAAAACTGGGGTGGGGATTGAGATTGCTAGAGAACTTGGCGGGGAGATTATTGCGGCAGATTCACGAACGATTTATAAGGGGATGGATATTGGTACGGCAAAGCCGGACGGAGAAGAGCAAGCGGGGGTGTCACATTGGGGGTTTGATTTAGTAGAACCGGGGGAGCGGTTTACGGTGGCGGATTGGAAACAATATGCTGAGAAGAAGATAGCGGAGATTTCAGATCGAGGGAAGATACCGATTGTCGTAGGCGGGACGGGGTTGTATATTGATGCGTTAATTTATGATTACCAGTTTACAGAAACAGCAAAACGGAGCCAGGAAGACCGGCGGAAGGTGGGTGAGGGGCTTTTGATTGTGGGGATAAAGACGGAGGCTGAAGAACTAAGGGAGAGATTGCGGAGGCGGGTGGATAAAATGTTTACTCAGGAGCTGTTTGGGGAGACGAGAGGGTTGGTTGAACGGTATGGGTGGGGGTCGCAGGCGATGAAAAGCGATATTTATCAGTTTGTGTGGGGGTATCTTCAGGGTGAGTATGGCTTAGAAAAAGCTAAAGAATTGGCGTTTTATGATGACTGGCATTTGGCGAAACGACAGATGACATGGTTCAAGCGTGATAGGGAGATTCGATGGCTTCCCCTTGCGGAGGTGAGGGATTTTGTGATAAAATATGTACAAGATGAGCAAAGAAGAAAGCAATCCGATTGAAAAATTGTTCGGATCGAAGACTCGGGCGAAGCTGTTGGAGTTGTTTTTTTCTAACGTATCGAAGTCTTATTATGTGCGGGAGATGACAAGGGTGATTGAGGAGCAGATTAACTCGGTACGAAGGGAGCTGATTAATCTGGAGAGTATAGGTATCGTGAAGAGCGAGACTTATGATAATAAGGTGTATTATTCGGCAAACATGAAGAGTCCGTATGCTCATGCATTTCAGGAGATTTTTGCACCAAGGAAGCCGGCGGCGAACGGGAATAGTGTGGTGGCTGTGGATGTGCAGAGGATTGTGCGACGGAATAATTGGGAAGATAATATTCGACCGGTGCAGAAATACTTGAAGGCGTTGATTGTGACGAATCGGTTGCCGGGGCAAGAGGGGATTGATATGCTGATTGTGGGCGATGACCAGACGAAAAAGTTGACTAGGTGGGCAGAGGTGGTAGAGAAGCGTCAAGGGCGGCCGATGAACTATGCGATTATGAGTAGGGATGATTTTCTGTATCGAAAGAGCGTGCGGGATAAGTTTATTTTGGAAGTAATGGAAATGGAAATGACCGAGGTTTATGATCCAGAAGGAATTGTAAGGGATAAGTAAAGGAGAAATAATGTTTGAGATTGAAAGTAAAAGTCCGGATGAGATTGTGATTACGAGTAAAGGGCGTTCGATTAAGTTCAATTTGGCGGATGAGACGATTAGTGCGGATTTGCCAGTAGGGAAGATTAAGGGGCCGGGGGAGTTTGAGATTGAGAATGTTGCGATTCGGGGGATTGCGTTGGGCATAGAAAAGACGATTTATGATGTCTCAATTTCTGGAGTGCATGTAGGAATTATTGGCGGATTTGAGGAAGCAACGAAGTTGGATGAACTGGGGGTGGCAGATATTTTGTGTACTAGTTCAGTGCGAGCAGTACGCGAAATTGAGCCGAAGCTGGTGGTTGCGATGGGGAATGTTGATGGGATGGTGATGGATTTGAAGTTGACGGCACGGACGGAGAAGAAGCTGAAGGTGAAAAATAAGGAAGCTTTGCCGTCGACGCTGGAAGTAGTTGTTTTGACCTAGGAGGAAGATGGGTTATTTAATTGGAATCTTGATAGCTTTTGGGGTAATTTTGTTGTCGATGATGCTACACGAGCTGGCACATGGCTATGTGGCATATCTTTTGGGGGATGAAACAGCGAAAGATGAAGGGAGGCTAACGCTTAATCCTTTTAAACATCTTGATCCGGTTTTGTCGGTGGCGATGCCATTATTGTTGTTTTTGTCTGGTGGGCCGATTTTTGGTGGTGCGAAGCCGGTGCCGATTGATCCAAAGAAGTTGAAGCATGGAGTTTGGGGGATGGCGATGGTGGCGATTGCGGGGCCGTTGACGAATTTCGTGTTGGCGTTTTTTGCTTTTACTATCGGTCATTTTACGGGATGGATGTATGTTGGGGGTGTTCTGGGTGAGATATTTTTGGATTTAATGTATATTAATTTGGGTTTTGGG
Organism: uncultured Candidatus Saccharibacteria bacterium; assembly: GCA_947425245.1. Taxonomy (GTDB): domain Bacteria; phylum Patescibacteriota; class Saccharimonadia; order Saccharimonadales; family Saccharimonadaceae; genus Nanosyncoccus. The sequence goes on along the minus strand of CANDYU010000009.1, from coordinate 20,221 downwards.
GTGTTTAATCTGATTCCGATTCCGCCACTGGATGGATCAAGAGTGCTATATGCGATTGCTCCGGATGGAGTACGAGAGGCAATGGAGAAGATGGAAACATGGGGGATTGTAGTTGTGATGCTGATTGTGATTCTGATGCCTGGGGTGATTTCGGCAATTATGTCGGGGGCGATGGAGGGAATTATTGAGGGGTTTTATTGGATAGTAGGAAGAAGATAGTATTATATTCCTTTCACCTGCGAGGGTGGTTGGTTTTCTAGTCTGGTGACGCTCTCTTCGTCTGAAGACTCAGACCCGCGTCAGCCTAGAATAATCAAGACTAGAAAACCCAACCACACCTTCGACGCGGTGAAAGAGATATATTATCTATATTCCTAAATATGTGGGGGATATACTTACACTACGATAAGTTGTGGGATATCCTAATATCTAAACTTATCTAACCTAGTACGCCAGACAACGGATGGGGTAAGCGTTATGGCGACCGTCTGGTCCACAAGAGCCGGATCCGCCAGTAGCATTAAAGCATAGATTATATGACCCTAAATCTTCTTCGTCTAAGCGAAGGCGATTAGCACTGGTAAGTGTCCAGTAATCGCCAATTTGACCAGCTTCCCGAATGTCGCCATGTGTAAATATGATTCTACCGCTATGGACGAAGTTTATATTAGCGAATTTAAGATAGCAACTCGAGACCATGTTGAAGCATTTTTAACATGCTTTTAGGGTAATTTTCAGTTAATTAGCCCAAAATCTATCCAAAATAACAGGGGTAATACTAAATTGAACCCGTATAGGCTATACGGGTTCGTCCGTAGCGGTGTCGTAGATCAGCCTGGCGAGCATGTGCGTAGTCTGTCAGAAGGCTATCTGCGTTCTAGTATGGCGGCTATTAATCCGCAAACTCAACAGGAACTTTCGTCGGTTTTTGGATTATATTCTGCTGATACCTTAAATCCTTCTAGTGGTCCATGGAATCGCTATTATGGTTTCCCCATCCGTTGTCTGGCGTACTAGGTTAGATAATAGAAGCTTGCTCTTCCGAAAATGCGATTTTTTGAGAGTCTCTCAGTTGGTGGACTAGGTTGGATAATGGAGGCTCGCTCTATATAGGTCTTTTTTGAGTAGCGTGCTGAGCTAGATGGGATAAGTTGAGTGAATTAGTGAAGTGTGTGAGTGGGCAGATATTATATGTTATAATGGAAGTATCCCCAGTGGCGGCATGATTTTCCTGAATAATCATGTTTAGGGATTTCGTGGCTCATTTCCGTGGAAATGTCGCATAAGATTTTACCCACCGTAGTGTATATTACGGGAAAATAGCGTTGCTGGGGGTTTAGAGACAGCGTGGAGGCGGTTTAAAAGTAGATGGCTGTTCTACCTTATATTTGATATGGATAGGGTTTAGAATAGCGTTTGGGTCTCTATAAAGACATTTCTAGTGTAGTATTGGTGCTGGAAATCTCTTTGTAGAGAACATCTATGGTCGGTACATCATAAATTACAAAGGTGGAGGTATGAAACAAAGAATTCGGGTGGTGGGGATGATTCAGGGCGAGAAAGGCGTATTGGTAGCGAAGAAAAGCCAGGGACGGGTTGATGGTGAGCCACTTTGGGAGCTGCCAACTGGGAAAATCAAGTTCGGAGAGCAGCCAGAAGAGGCTATGGACAGGATGCTGGAGGAGTATCTTGGGGTTGAGGTGACGAAAAAGACAGCTTTGCACGATGTGGTGACGTTTATGGCACAGAATCCGAGTTTGGGGTCTAGTCAGCTGAGTAATTTATATATTGTATATAAGATTGATTTGTATGCTGAGACGAAAATTAATGCCAAAGAGCGATATACGGCTTTTAAATATATTAGACCGGAGGAGATGGGGAATTACCACTTAGATGAAGCGAGCGTGATCGTTCTGGAGATGGAGGGGAGGACGAATGGTCAGGTTAATTATAAAGAGGTGGCGAATAGTGCGACGGTGTATGTGGATGGTAGCAGTCGGGGGAATCCAGGTCCGTCGGGGATCGGTTATCGGATTGTCGGGGAAAATGGGCAGATTTTGGTTGAAGGAGGGGCGTTTATCGGGTTTGCGACTTCGAGGGTGGCGGAGTATTATGCTTTGAAGGAAGGTTGTGAGCAAGCTTTGGAGCTGGGACTGAGGTCGGTGAGATTTGTTAGTGATAATCTGATGATGGTGAACCAGATGAAAGGTGTTTATAAAGTGAAGAATCGGGATTTGTTGCCGATTTATGATGATATTCAGGAGATGCTGAAGCGGTTTGACGCTTGTGCGTTTATGCATGTGGCGAGAGAACAAAATACGGCGGCCGATAAGCAGGCCAAGCTGGCAATTGACCGTCAATTTGCATAGAGTGAGTCGATAATAACAAAAAGCATTATGTTTGAGTGGGGTTTTGTGATATAATGGTGGTGAGTCTGAAAGGCAGTCGCTTGATTTATCAAGAGGAAAGTCCGGGCAGCGTAGGGCACGGTAGTCGCTAACGGCGACCGTCCGTGAGGATAGGGAAAGTACCACAGAAACTTAAACCGCTGTGACTTGGAGCTGCTGATTTGGTGGTTCTGGTTGCAGTAAGGGTGAAAAGAGTGAGGTAAGAGCTCACAGCAACCCATGGTGACATGGGTTGGGGGCAAACCCTACTGGCTGCAAGGAGTGCTAAGAACCTCGGCCCGAGGATGCACGTTCACCGCTGGAGCCTAGAAGTAATTTTGGGACTAGATAGATGGCTGCCAACTCCTTCTAGCGAAGGAGTTACAAAACCCGGCTTATTGAGGACTCAAAAAAGACCACTTTTAGTGGCCTTTTTTGTGATTATTTGATTAACCCCTTTTTCTTCAGTGTGCGAAGTGTAGAAGTGGCGACGTTGACTTTGATTTTTTTATCATCGACAATGAGGGTTTTCTTTTGCACATTGGGTTTGAAGACTTTGCGGGTTTTGCGTTGGGAGAATGATACGTTATGACCGTACATCTTGCCCTTGCCGCTAATTTCACAGACAGCCATTACTTGGTCTCCTTTACAGTGTTAATAATCGCTTCGAAGGCTTTTGGTTGGTTCACGGCGAGTTCGGCAAGCATTTTACGATCGATATTAATGTTGGCTTTTTTGAGGTTGGCCATGAGTTGCGAATAAGAAAGGCCTAGGTCGCGTGATGCATTATTGATACGGGTAATCCATAGTGAACGTAAGTCGCGTTTGCGGTTACGGCGATCACGATAGCTGTAGCGGAGGGATTTAATAACACCTTGCTTGGCTAGACGGTAGCTGCGGGTGCGATAGTGTTGCATTCCCTTGGCAGCATTTAAGATCTTCTTGTGTTTTGCTCGAGCTGGCACGCCACGTTTTACTCTCATATTAAACTCCTAATGCAGTTTTAACGTTTTTTGCGATTTTGCCCTTAACAAAGGCAGCAGTTTTCATGTTGCGTTTGCGAGCTTTGGATTTTTTGGCAAGGATATGGTTGCCATAGGCACGTTCGCGGGCAATTTTGCCGGAACCGGTAATTTTGACGCGTTTCGCGGTGCCTTTATGCGTTTTTAACTTCGGCATATAGGTTTTCCTTTAGTTAGGTTCAGACTTCGGGCTGAACAGGTTAATATTGGGAAATGTGCTACTAGGGAACCTTGAAAGTAGGAAATTACTTTTTCCGTGTTTTATCCTAGTCGATAAAGTTTGGAGCTTTTGGCTACCTTATAGTATTCGATAAACTATTTGCGACGAATACTAATGGAGAGATTGCGGCCGGCAAATTGAGGTTTACCTTCAACGATAATTTCGGTTTCGTCTGAAATACGTTGGATGACTTTATTTACCATTTCTTGACCGAGTTCTTTGTGAGCCATTTCGCGGCCACGAAAGATGACCATGATTTTGACGCGATCTCCATCGTCGAGGAAGCTTTTAATCTTGCGAACTTTAATTCCAAGGTCGTTGTCGCTAATTTTGAGACCAATTTTCATAGTCTTTAGCTCGGATTGTTTTTCACGAGCTTTTTTGCGATTCTTGGCGTCCTCTTTCATCTTTTGATACTGGAACTTGCCCCAGTCGATGATTTTAACGACGGGAGGATCCGCATTGGCGGCAATTTCGACTAAATCTACTCCCTGTTCTCGAGCGAGCATCTGTGCGTCACGGCTCGACATGATGCCAAGCTGTTCTCCATTAGTGCCTATAACGCGTACAGAAGGATAACGAATTTCTCCGTTGAGTTTTGTGCGTGATGTTTTACTAATGGCTGACTTCCTTTCGCTTATTTGAACTGTTTTTATTGTATCAAAGGTTAAGAGAAAAAACAAGGGTGGTTTAGGAGTTTTGCTTATGAGCGGTAGCTGAGAGCTTCAGACAGGTGTGATATGTTGATGACGGGTGAGTCGTCGAGATCGGCGATGGTACGAGCTACCTTAAGGATTTTAAAATAGCTACGAGCTGAAAGGTGTAATTTTTCGATGGCAGCTTCGAGGAGTTGATGAACTGGTGAGGTTAAAGTTTCTATCTCGCTTGGGGTGAGTAGGCTATTAAAGTGACCAGGTGAGTGGTAACGGGTGAATTGACGGTTTATTGCTTCTGAAATATTATTTTTTACAACACTATGTTGAAGTGGGGGTGATGGCTGTTTCGATGATTTAGTATTTTTTGCAACAGTTTTGCCAGAAGGAGGGAGAAGATCGGTACTTTTGACGGGCTTAACGTGGATAATGAGATCGAAGCGATCAAGGATGGGGCCAGAGAGTTTCTTTTGGTAGAGGGAGATTTGTTGAGGGGTGCATGTACAAGATTGTCTGGGGTCGCTAAGATGACCACAAGGGCAAGGGTTCATGGTAGCAATGAGCATGAAATCAGCGGGGTAGGTGCTGCGATTTCCGGTACGAGTGATGGTGACTTGGCGGCTTTCGAGTGGTTGTCTGAGGGCTTCGATGACATTTCTAGAGAATTCGGGGAGTTCATCAAGGAAGAGAATGCCTTTATGAGCAAGGGTAATTTCTCCTGGTAGAGCTTGAGACCCACCGCCGATGATAGAGGAAGGACTGGCGGTATGATGCGGTGAACGAAAAGGTCGAGTCTTTATGTTGTAAAAATTACTGTCTAAGAGAGAATACACCTTGGTGATTTCTAAAATTTCTTCTGGGGTGGGATCAGGAAGAAGATTCCTGGCAACTTGGGCGAGAAGAGTTTTGCCAGCACCTGGAGGTCCACTGAAGAGGATATTATGATGTCCGGCAACGGCGATAGTGAGAGCACGTTTTGCTAACTCTTGTCCGTAAATATGGTCAAGTAGAGGATAGGTATGATCGATGAACGATGTTTGATTATTTTTTACAACAATGTGTTTATCTATATTTGTCTTTTTTACAATGGTAGGAGGGTAGTGCGGTGTTACTCCTATATTTGTATTTTTAACAACAGTAGAGGATCGAGGAGTTTGAGCACTGGTCGTTTTGGAAGAAGGCGGGTTGATGAACTCGTTGTGATGATTACGAGAATAGGGGTCATTGTCTGAACAAGTAATTTTTACAATAGGGGTTAGAGGTCTTTGAGTAATAAAGTTATGAAAATCGTTATTTTTAGTGTTCAACAGAATCGAGGAATTTTGACCATGGAGTTGTAAAAATAACTCAATTAGAGAGCTAACACCTATAACTTTAATGCCAGGAACAAGCGAGGCTTGAGGTAGGTTGGCGGTAGGAATGATTGCTTTGGTGAAGTTTTGGTCTCGGGCTATTTCAACGATGTTAATGATGCCTTTAATGGGGCGAATACCTCCATCTAAAGATAGCTCTCCGGCAAAGAGGGCTTTCGATAGACTGGGGTGCTGAAGTTGACTGGAGAGGGCGAGAACACTAATGGCAATGGGTAAATCTAGACCTGGGCTATCTTTTGGTAGATCGGCTGGTGCGAGGTTAATAGTGACCTTTTTAGCGGGGAATTGGAAGCCAGAGTTAGTAATAGCCGCTCGGACGCGTTCACGGGCCTCAGAGACGGTTTTAGCAGCCATTCCGACAATATTAAAGGTAGGGAGGCCGCGGTTAGAATCTCCTTCTACTTCAACTAATTTACCACTGAAGCCCTGAGGAAGGGCAGAATATATTTTTGCAATCATGTAGATAGCTAACTCTGTTTTTGTGAAAATTACAACCCCGCGGCTCACATAGGATGAAAATCGATGTTGAAGTATTTTGTACAACGTTTTTGAGGATATGGGGTTGTAAATGGAAAAAGGCTGTGGTATATTGGGGTCAGTTGGGGCTGACAAAGCTTAGACGAATTATTAACAGATACCAGGCATGTCGATTGATACCGTAAGTATTATAAATAAGTGCAAAAAACACTACTAAGCATGTGCTTTACGCACCTGCTTTTGCTTAGAAATATATACTAAGCTGGTCTGAGGTTGAGTCTCCGTAGACTGAAGATTATTATATTACGGTGATAAGGTGACGGGAGTGATTACCCTGATCCTGACAATTATAATCAGGGTGCCCATAGTTTTGTCATTTGCAGCTATGGGAGTTCGCCGACGAAACAAATGACTATGCATGTAGAATGGTATTATGGAGATTTTTCGGACCCGGAGGCAGTATCCGGCAGCTCCACCACACTTGTTTCAGAAACGGCCTAGTGGCTGTTTTTTGTGGTCGGTGGGGAATGTTGGGTGGTTCTTCGTGGGTATAAAAATGGACGATTTTGTTGCACGAAATGCCTGTGGAAAACTCGAAAAAAATTATAAAAAAAGTATTCAAAAAGTTGTTGACTTAAGCATTTTTCGGACATATAATAGGGATAGTTCTTGAATAAAAAAATTATTCAGAACCAAAAATAAACATTATAGCCAAAATAACTCCACACTCTACGAAAGACCGGTTTTCCTCGCAGTTACCGGTCTTTCTACTTTTTTGGGACTTCTTGGAAGAGGAGTTCCTTTTTGTTTAGTGTCGGTCGGGCAGATGGATGCGTTGTTGGAGGGGTGGTAGGATGATTGGGGGGCGAGTTATAAATCGGGGAAGGGTTACTAGTGAAGGGAATTATGGGAAGTATTGTGTTGTAAAAAATATATGAATAGATATTCAGTCAATTATTGTGAAAAACACAACAGAAAAGCATGGAAGGTTTGGTGAGTGTTGTAATTATGACATGAATGCATTGGAATTGTTGTAAAAACTACAACAGGAAAGCATGGGCGGAATGGTATATGTTGTGAAGTTTACAACATGCGAAATGATGAAAATAACAGATTGAAAATGCTATTTGTTGTAAGAAACACAACATATTTTTGGCAAAAAGTATTGAAATATTAGCGTAAGCGTGCTATGATGAAGACAGTCCAAAACAAGACAAACACGGACAACAAAAATGTATTTTAACAAATATATGTGTGCAAGTTTGCTTCGGCTCCTTCAGCGAGCTGGAAGGTAATTTCTAGCCATAAATTACACTCTTAGGAATTACCTGAAGCTTGCGGAAACATCATATCGATGCAACTGACAGGCGATCTGAGAAGGAAATGGGTCAACCCCCATGAACTTCAATTGGGCGATTGTCGAGTCATCCTATTGCGTAGCCCGCAAGAACAGGGGCTGGCTTGGAGGTTGACCTTCGGGTACACCTTGCTTGTTAGCTTTTGAGGATTTGCTTTGTACGATCGCCCTTATGATATTTAAGGGTTGAGCACGAGATGATGGCGGAAGGGAATAGATAAGGCTTTGAATATGTCATAGTAGTAGGAGAGGCTGAAAGATTCCTGGAAGTAACTTGCAGGAATGTTGAGGTTCGATTCTGTTAGCACATTGTGATAGGAGAAAACAGATGAAGAAACTCAATAAGGACGTGTGCCCCACGATAAGTGGAGCGGTCAATAGAGGATGGGATGAGTTGTGGCCCAAAGTAACGATGTATAATGCCAGATAACTCACCCATTCTCACTAAGATGGATTTCAGTAGTGACGAGGGAAACTAGTTGGTTTTTGACGGGAAGTCAGGTTTTATGGGGATCTATCGATATTCTTTTTGAGCTGAGCGTTAGTAGGTTTTGGGGTGGGGTGTGCTATAATAAGCTTATGTCTAGGCGTTTGGTTCCGGTTTTAGGTTTGGTAGCAGCAATGATTCTGTTGGTGTTGATGAATTTTACGACGCCGATTAGTGTTGGCCCGTGGGGTGCTCTGTTATTTTTTACAACATTTTATGTTCTGATGTTTTGTGTTGCAGTAGGCTTGGTGAAAATGTGGGTAAAAATGGCAGGGAAACAGATGCGGAAGAAGGAGTACTTGTATGGGGCGGTGATTGCTTTTGGGCCGGTGATGCTGATTTTGGTGGGAACGATGAATGTGATGACGGTGGCTTTGATGGCGGTGTTCGTCTTCTTGACTTGTTTTTTGGTGAGCAAGCATACAGCGTAGTTTTGGGAATGAGAACAGCGAGAGCTGTGTTTTTTTGTGTTGGATTGTTTATTGATAACCAGACTTTTTGTGTGAGTCTAGGTCGATTGTCAATAATTGGGTTTCGTCGCGGGGTTAGAGCAATTAATAATGGCTGGTCTATGTTGTATGTAAGGTTGGGGTGTAGTTGGACAAAAAAATTGAACAAAATGGGGGCTATATGGTAGAATAAGCTTATGAATAATCACGCGAAGCAAATGACAGAAGAGATCGAACGGGCGACGAATCTGGAGCGTGATCAGTGGCTATCGCAGGTCCAGGAGAAGGGAGCTGGTGGGTCAGGGGTGGCGAGCGAGCGAGGAGGGGACATAGCGAATGGACAGATGCAACGACAAGTGGGTGGGGTAGCTCTAAGGGTGGGGCGAGAGCAGTATGGGCTTGGTGCTGAAAATACGTCGGGGGGTATAGGAGGTGGCTTGGCGGGGAATGAGGTAATGTCGCACAATTTGGCGGAGGGAGTGGCGGAATTGGTGCGAGATGAGCAAGAGATTATGCGGCCGGAAGAATTTGCGGGAGAAGAGACGAAGTTGCAGGAAGAAGAGCGTTTGCGGGCTGATCGGGAGAATTTGGAGACTGAGGAGGGGCAGGGGCGGTCGTTTGAGGTGAGGATTATGGCTAATAGCCAGGAGAAGGTGGCGGAGTTGGCGATGCCACAGATTAAGGAGATTACGAAGGGGAAGAGTTTTTCGCCAGCGGAATTGGAGAGGAGTCGAAATTGGTTTACGAATGAGCTACTCAGGGTGTTTAACAGGCGGATTGGAGATAGGAACGATGCTGCCTAGTTGGATGTGGGTTTTGATAGTGGTTGGGGTGGTAGTTTTGCTGGCTGCGGTGATTTGGAGCTTACATATTAATAAACAGAGGCAAGTGAAAAATTATGAACGGGGGCTAAAGATGATACCGATGTTGATTCATTTGCCGCCATCGACAGATGATATTCAGGGAGGGGGAAGGGATGAGCGGGACGTGACGATGGAAGCATTATCGCAGGCTCAGGTGATGTATTCGATTATTGCTTCGACGTTAACTAAGGGGTTTAAGACAAAGATGTTTGGGCAGAGGCATATTGCTTTTGAGGTGGTGGCGACGAATGGGCTGATTAGATATTATACGGTGGTGCCAGCAGTAATTTCGGAGACAGTGAAGCAGGCAGTGCTTTCGGCGTATCCGTCGGCAAGGCTGGAGGAGATTGAACAGGAGAGTATCTTTACGGAGGAGGTAACGACGGATCAGGTCGCGGGGGGTGAGATGACACTGAAGAAGGAGTTTGTTTATCCGATTAATACTTATGAGGATACGCAAAGGGATGCAAGTTTAGCGATTTTGAATGCGATGTCGGTAACGAAACAAGATGAAGGAATGGCGTTACAGATTTTGTTCAGGCCGACGGATGGGGCGTGGACGAAGGAATCAAGTGAGTATGCAAAAAATGTGAAGGATGGAAAAAAGAAGCATCGTGGAAGCGGAGTGAGCCAAGTTTTTTATGAGATTGTGCTTTTGATTAAAGATTTTATACAGGCGTTTTGGCATACGCCAGATGAGCACGAGAAATCGGAGGATAAGAATGAGCCGTTGTCGAATTTGCAACAAGAGGAGATTGCGGCGATAGAGAACAAAACGAAATTTCCAGGGTTTGAGGTGCTGATTCGGGTGGTTGCAAGTAGTGCATCGAAGGAACGGTCGGAGGCGATGTTGTCGGGTTTGGTGGCTGCATTTTCACAGTTTGATTCGCAAAATTATAATGGTTTCAAGTATAATGCGGCGAAGGATGTAAAAAAGTTAGCAATAGATTATGTTTTTCGATTTTTCTCGCGAGATGAGCGAACAAATATTTTGAACAGTGTAGAGTTGGCTTCGATTTTTCATTTGCCGGCACAGAATGCGATTCCGACTTCGCAGGTTGAGCGTCAAGCGACGAAACAAGTGGATGGGCCGGCGAAGCTGGTGACAGATGGGGTGCTTTTAGGGGTGAATGAGTTTCGAGGAGTGAAGAAAGAAATCCGGTTGAGCGAGAATGATAGGCGGCGGCACACTTATGTGATTGGTGCTACTGGTATGGGTAAATCGGTGCTTTTGACAAATATCGCTTATCAAGATATGGTGGCGGGAAGGGGTTTTGCGTTTATTGATCCGCATGGAGATGCGGCGGAGCTATTATTGAGCAAGGTGCCACAGGATAGGATTGATGATGTGGTGTATTTTGATCCGTCAGATATTGAACATCCGATCGGAATGAATATGTTTGAATATCAGACGGAGGATCAGAAAGACTTTATCGTTCAAGAGGGGATTTCAATGTTGCAGAGTTTGTTTGATCCGTCGAACCAGGGATTCTTTGGTCCAAGGGGTCAACATATGTTCCGGAATGCGGCGTTGCTTTTAATGAGCGACCCGAATGGGGCGACATTTATTGATATTCCGCAGTGTTTTACGGATCCGGAGTTCGTAAAGAGTAAGCTGCAGTATGTGAAGGATAAAGCAGTGTATGATTATTGGACGAAGGAGTTTCCAGCGAGCCAGAAGAGTAACGATGCGGGTGAAGTGATTACATGGTTTGCATCAAAGTGGGGACCATTCTTAAGTAATACGACAATGCGAAATATCCTTGGTCAAACGAAGAGCGGCTTCAATATCCGTCAGATTATGGACGAGAAGAAGATTTTCTTGGTGAACTTATCAAAGGGTAAGCTCGGGGATATTAATAGTAATCTGTTAGGTATGATTTTGGTGATGAAGTTCCAGCAAGCAGCGATGAGTCGGGCAGATATCGATGAGGACGAGAGGAAGGATTTCTGTCTGTTTGTGGATGAGTTCCAGAACTTTGCGACGGACAGTTTTGAGAGTATTCTGTCGGAGGCAAGGAAATATCGTCTAAACTTGGTTTTGGCTAATCAGTTTATGACGCAGTTAACAGATAAGATTAGAGAGGCGATTTTGGGCAACTGTGGTACGATTATGGCGGGTCGTTTAGGGGTGACGGATGCAGAATTGATGGAAAAAGCGTTTATGCCGGTGTTTAACGCTGAAGATTTGCATAAACAGGGGAATTATCGGGCAATTGCAACAGTGATGATGTTTAATTTGCCGTCGTCACCGTTTACAATGAGTTTGTTGCCGCCGATGGGCGAGCCGAGTGCGGAGTTGATGGAAAGTATGAAGATGTATGTGGCGGCGAAGTATGGGCGGACTAGGGCGGAAGTAGAGCAAGAGATTAAGGCTCGGTGGAATACGCCGCGTAAAAATGGTGAGGAAGAGAAAAAAGCGGCTGAAAATGCTGCTCAGAAGACCACAGGAGGCTTCCTAGAGTCTTGGAAAAAGAAACGTGAGAAATTGGCCTCTCAGAGTGCGGAAGGGGTTCAGGAGGCTGCTGAGGTGGTCGGAGAGGACGAAATAGAGGTTTTGCAGCCAGCGAAGTCAGAAGCGGAGGCCAATAAGGGAGAAGAAACAGTGTTTAAGGTGAGGCAGTAGAGTGCGGATGTAAGACGCTTAGTGTGATTTTAAAACAAAAAAGGAGAAAAATGGAAAAATACAAAGGAACAGGTGAGGATGGGGGATGAGGGTAAGAGTGGCGTCAGCAGTGCGGGGGAAGCAGTGGGTGAGTGTGTTGATGGGAGCCGGCCCAAAAATCATCCAAAATTGATGTGCAGAAGGCCGTATATGGTGGCGATTGTAGCATTAGCAGTATTGGTGCTGGCTGGAATGGGATTTGGAGTAGTTACGGGACAGAGTTGCCTCCGAGTGTGATGAAAGTCTATGATATGGTGGATGGATCCCCATTGGTGTACTATCCAGAGGGAATGAAGATTAGTGTGCCGTTGGAACGATACTATGGTTTGAGTGTGGGCCCGAATACTTGGGATTATTCTGATGTGGAACAGGCGAATGAATTTATCGATGTGATTGTGTCGGATTTGCCGGATCGGATGCGGAATTGGCTGAAAGCACGAGGGTTTCGGCAGTATGATGAATATGGGAATACATTCATGAACGATGAGGGGATGATTTGCGGGGTGGTAGCGTTGTATTCGGCCCCCGCAGATTAGCTGTTCGTGGATGACGTGGTTTGATGCGGAGAAGGCGGAGTTTTCGAATCAGGTGGCGTTGGGGTCGGGATTTCCAGAGGGGCAGATTTTGAGCTTGAATCCAGATAATTTGAGTATCAAAAACAGCAAGAATTTTCCGTATAATACAGATGATTTTAAGAAAGCGTATGAGGGTGAAAAGTGTATGGAGGGGGGCGAGATGAGCGAAGTGAGGTAAACAGGGAAACTGCTGATAGAACGGCAGTTTGGTGGGTTTTCTGATTTTGCTTATGGGGTTGATTTTATTGAGAAGATGAGGTAGAATATAGATATAAAATTGTAGTAAGTTGAGGTATCCGTATGGCTGAAAAACAAACAGGGGGACAGGAATATGATAGTTCGCAGATTCAGGTTTTAGAGGGGTTGGAGCATGTGCGGATTCGTCCAGGCATGTACATTGGATCGACGGGGTTTGATGGGCTTCATCATCTTTTGAAGGAGATTGCGGATAACTCGATTGATGAGGCGATTGCGGGTTTTTGTACAAGGGTAGAGATTACACTATTGGAGGATGGTGGCGTTCGAGTGGTGGACAATGGTCGTGGTATTCCGGTAGATATTCATCCTAAGACGGGTAAGAGCACTTTAGAGACGGTTTTGACGGTTCTGAATGCCGGTGGTAAGTTCGGCGGTGGGGGATATAAGGTAAGTTCAGGTTTACATGGCGTGGGTTCGAGTGTAGTGAATGCACTGTCGACGAAGATGATTGCCGAAGTGCGAAAGAATGGGAAGACCCATCGAGTAGAGTTTGAGAACGGGGGAAAGACTATTGGTAAGGGGTTGGAGATTGTGGGGGAGACGAAAGGGACGGGGACTTCAATTACTTTTTACCCAGACCAGTCGATTTTTAAGGAAACGACGACTTTTGATTATGAATGGGTGTCAAATTATGCTCGGCATCAGGCATATCTTACGAAGGGAATTTTAATTTCGGTAAAGGATGAGCGTGATGGGGCACGGGAAAGTTTTTACTTTGATGGGGGAATTAGGAGTTATGTTCGAAAGTTGAATGAGGGGAAAGAGGTGGTTTCGGATGATATTTTCTATGTAGAGAAGAATATTGAAGACACAGGGGTGGAAGTGGCTTTGCAATATAATGATACCTATGCGGAGACGATTAAGCCGTTTGCGAATAATGTTTTAACGCCGGATGGTGGTATGCATGTAGTAGGCTTTAGGACAGCGATGAACCGGGTAATTAATGATTATGCTAGGAAGAACGGACTTTTGAAGGAGAAAGAGCCGAATTTGACTGGTGATGATATCAAAGAAGGATTGACGGCGGTGATCTTGGTAAAACTGCCGGATCCGCAGTTTGAAGGTCAGACGAAGAATAAGCTGGGCAATCCTGAAGTGCGTGGTTATGTTGATAAGGTGATGACTGAGTATTTCGGCTATTATCTTGAAGAGAATCCAGCAGTTGCGAAGAAGATTATTAACAAGGCTACTTTGGCGGCACGGGCACGAAAAGCGGCACGGGCGGCTCGAGACAATGTGATTCGGAAGGGGGCATTTGAGGGGTTGAATTTGCCAAGCAAGCTGGCAGATTGCAGTTCTAGGGACCGGAGCGAGTGCGAGTTGTTTATCGTTGAGGGTAACTCGGCGGCGGGATCGGCAAAAGAAGGGCGTAATCCGAAGATTCAGGCGATTTTGCCGCTTCGGGGTAAGGTATTGAATACGGAGCGAGCAAGGTTGGATAAGATGCTGGCGAACCAAGAGCTGGTGAGCTTGATTAAGGGGCTTGGAGTGGGGATTGGCGAACAGTTTGATATTAACGGTTTGCGATATCACAAAGTGATTTTTATGACAGATGCCGATGTCGATGGTTTGCATATTGCGACGCTGTTGATGACATTCTTCTTTCGATATATGCCGGAGGTGATTAAGGCTGGGCATGTGTATTTGGCGAAGCCGCCACTGTTTGGCTTGACAAAAGGAACAGGGGCGAATAGGAAGATTGATTATATTTATGATGAGGTGGCTTTAGAGAAGAAATTGGCAGAAAAGATCGAAGAACGGAAGGCGGCAGGTACAAAAATTGATCCGACACAGGAGAGGTTTAAACAAGCGGGTTATACAGCACAGAATCGTTTTAAAGGTCTTGGTGAGATGGATGCGAAGCAACTCTGGGAGACAACGATGGATCCGGAGAACCGGATTTTGGTGCAAGTGCATATTGATGATGCAGAGAAGGCAGACGCGGTGTTTACGAAGTTGATGGGTGATCAGGTAGATTTGCGTAAGAACTTTATTCAGGCGGGTGCAGCGTCTGTTAATTTGGATGATTTGGATTTTTAAGGAAAGGAATAGGGAAAGATGGCGACTGACGAGGGAGACGGCGTAAAGGGGGACGAGAAGGATCTTAAGGCGGAAAATGGGGGTGCGGAGGGGACTGAGGTTGTAGAAGGTAGCGTTGTACGCGACGGCATTGAGCAAAAGGCAGTAGAGAGTACCATGGAGAGTTATTTCCTAAGGTATTCGATGTCGGTGATTATTGACCGGGCCTTGCCGGATGTAAGAGATGGCCTGAAGCCAGTGAACAGGCGTATTCTATATGCTATGAATAAAAATGGCTGGAAGGCTCCGCATGCGACAGTGAAATCGGCACGTATTGTGGGTGAGGTGATGGGTAAGTACCATCCGCATGGCGATTCGTCGATTTATGATGCAATGGTGAATTTGGCACAGCCTTGGAAGATGCGATACACCTTGGTGGAGGGGCAGGGGAACTTTGGCTCGATGGATGGGGATGATCCGGCGGCGTCAAGGTATACTGAGGCTCGTATGGATAAGGTGGGGGCGGAGCTACTAACGGATATTGAGAAGGAAACGGTTGATTTTCGGGACAACTTTGACGGTAGCGAGCAAGAGCCAGTAGTGCTGCCGGCGGCGGTGCCAAATATTTTGCTGAATGGACAGATGGGGATTGCGGTTGGTATGGCAACGAATATTCCGCCACATAACTTGTCGGAGGTGATTGATGCGACGGTGGCACTGATCGAACAGCCAGATATTAGTTTGGATGGGTTGATGCAACATGTGAAAGGGCCAGATTTTCCGACGGGGGCCGAAGTGTATGGCGGTACACCGATGAAGCAAGCCTATGCGACAGGTAAGGGGTCGGTGACGATTCGGGCAGTGACGAACATCGAGGAAAAGAAGAATGGCCGGTATGCGATTGTAATTACGGAAGTGCCTTATGGAATGAGTAAAGAGGGCTTCATTGAGAAGGTGCGTGAACTAGTACTGGCGAAGAAGCTGGATCATATCGCGGATGCACGGGATGAGTCGGCACGAGGAAAGATTCGGGTAGTGGTTGAGCTAAAGAAGGATGCGTTTCCGAAGAAGATTTTGAATCAGCTGTATCGAATGACGGGATTACAGACGACGTTCCATTATAATATGTTGGCATTAGTTGATGGCGTGCAGCCGAGGATCTTGGGCTTGAAGGAAATCTTGTCGGAATTTGTAAAACATCGGCAGAAGGTGATTCGTCGTAGAACGGAGTTTGAGCTAAGGAAGGCGAAAGAGCGTGCACATATCCTTGAAGGTTTGAAGATTGCACTGGACAACATTGATGAGGTGATTCGTACGATTCGTGAGAGTTACGATGATGCAGATAAGCGGTTGATGGAGCGGTTCGGACTGAGTGAGATTCAGGCGGCGGCGATTTTGGCCATGCAGTTGCGTCGGTTGCAAGGACTCGAACGAGACAAGATTGAAGATGAATTGAAGCAGCTACATGAATTGATCGAGAAACTAGAAGGGATTTTGGCGAGCGAAGCGGAGGTCCTAAGAGTGGTAAAGGAAGAGCTGATCGCAATGAAAGAGAAGTATGGCGATGAGCGAAAGTCAAAGATTTTCAATCACGAGGTGGGGAAGTTCTCGGAGGAAGAGTTGATTCCGGACGAGGAGAGTGTGATTCTGTTGACGGCTGAGAACTATCTGAAACGAGTTCTGCAGGATGATTTTAAGCGTCAGAATAGAGGTGGTAAAGGTCGCAGGGGCATGACGACGAAGGAAGAGGATGTAATCTCTCAGATCGTGACGACAAATTCGCATGATTTTTTGCTCTTCTTTACGAACCAAGGGCGAATTTTTAGGCTAAAGGCTTATGAAGTACCGCAAGCTTCAATGGTGGCAAAGGGTACTGCGGCGGTGAATCTGTTGAATATGCATCCAGATGAGAAGGTGACTTCGATTATTAAGCAAGGTGAAAACCTAGAAGGTTTCTTGTTTATGGCGACGAAGAAGGGCACGATAAAGAAAACGGCCGTGAAAGAATATTTGAATATTCGGGCTAATGGATTAATTACGATTAAGCTGGATGCTGGCGATGAATTGAAATGGATTCAAGAGACTACTGGCAATAATGACGTAGTGATTTCAACATCGGCTGGACAAGCGATGCGGTTTAATGAACAGGATGTGCGAGCAATGGGACGTAGTGCAAGGGGTGTGCGAGGAATCAGGCTGCGACCGAAGGATGAGATCGTAGGAATGGATGTGATTCGAGACGAGAAACAGAAATTATTGGTAATGTCGGCGAATGGTTATGGGAAAGCGACTTTGGCAGAGAACTTCCCAGCTCATAAGCGAGGTGGGGTAGGGATCAAGGTGGCGAGTGTAACGACAAAAACAGGGCCGATTGTAGCAGTACATACATTGGATCCTTTGGCGAAAGAAGTGATTATGATGTCGACTAAGGGGCAGGCGATTAGGGTAGCAGTGAAGGAGATCCCGACCTTGGGTAGGGCTGCACAGGGGGTAAGGATTATGAAGATGAATGATGGTGATTCGGTGGCAAGCCTGGGTATTGTTTTGCCAGATGAGGAAGAGAATACTCTTATCTAACCTAGTACGCCAGACAACGGATGGAGTAAGCACGCCAGTGATTACTGTATTCTGAAGTGACGACTAGATGAAGCTCGTGAATGTATAGATAATAGCTGGCTTTAGGATCATAATTGGTACCGGTTTGTGCGTATAGACTTTCTCCAAATCGCCACAGTGTGCCACGGTTAATATCTATAAATCCGCTACGGACGAAGTAGCGAATGGAGTACTGTATAAACTGTATAAAATATTTATACAGTATGGTGGGGTATTGCTGGAGGGATTTTGGAGTGGCTTACTGTATAATATTTTTATACACTGACAGTGGTAGCGGCAGACAGATACCTTTTAGTGACTCTTATGGTTGTAAATGGTAGAACTTTTTTGTTAGACTCGCGGTTATAAATAATTAATTGTGAGGATTCTATGAAAAAGATACCTATGTTTTTATCAACTGTGACCGTAGTAGCTGGTTTGGGAACGCAACTATTAATGCCTGGTGTGGTAGCTTTAGATTCCGCGGCAGATAGTGACATTAGCATGTTGACATTGGCGGAGGATGTTGGTTATGTTCATTCGGAAGGGGTTTATGTATCTCGACGACAGGTCAATATTCAAACATGGTTGAAGAGTGGCTGGTTCACGAAGAGGGTAGTGATATCTGGTTTGGATTATGAGAATGGTTTTACAGAAGCTGATGCGGAGGCGGGGTGGAGTAGTATAAATAGTGAAAAGGCAGATTGGGAACTGAGATTTGCTGATTTTAATGCTGAGGGGTCACCGAACATTCTGCTACCGCTACGCAATGGCGGTTTTAGTGCAAATAAAACTGGAGTATTGTACTATGCGGTATTAGTGGGTAGTGGTGTACAAAATGGTACGGATGTGGAATGGGGAGAGGAGGAAGTTTGGCTAAGAGGTAAATTAGACTACCGCTCATGTGCCGCTTTGTCAGTTTTTAACAGTGATACTATGTATTGTTCAAATGTGGCGGCACACCAGAGTACGCCGACTTATGTACCGCGTTTGACTGCTACTGGCGAAACAGTGCAGTTTGAGAAAGATGAACAGATAAGAAGTTGGGCGGAAGAATGGCGGGGGATTCAAGAGAAGAGATTGGGCGATACGAGGAATGATATGGGTAACTTAGAGCGTTATTTGACGATGGCGGTATATATGATGGATATGGCGGATAGTACTTTAGAGGGGTTAAGAAAGACGTTGCCGAATACAGAATGGGCGGATGAGATGACAATGAGTCAGCTACAACAGGTGGAGCAGATGGTGGCATATTTGAGAGATTATTATAACAACTTAAATGCTAGTGAGTTCAAGAAGACTCAACAAGAATTAGAAGCAAAGATTAGGGAATTAGAGACGGAGAAGGAATCTTTGAAGACACAGCTAGTATTAGAGCAGGAAAATAGGGAAAAAGAGCTCAATATGGTTAAGATGGAGTTGTCTCAGTCAAAAGACGAAAATGAGGCATTACATTCTGAAATAGAGCGTTTGAGAGCAGAAAAGAAGGAATTGGAACAGGGAATTGGAAATTGTAGTAATAGTGGAGATAATGGGACGATGGGGGATAATGATGAGGCTGGAGGAAGTATGGATGATAATGGTACGAATAATGGTGCGGGGAATGGAACAGCTTTGAAGCAAGATGTGACCGATATAACCGTAAGTACTTCAAATGTGGCTTCAGAGGGGTCTAGCGAGGTCTCTGAGGGGCTTCTGGGGCAAAATGTAGGTAGCATCGCCGAAAATGAACAAAATGCCGTAGAGGGGCAGCTAGGGGGTAATGGGGCAAAAAGTGAAGATTTTTTGCCAACTGAAACGGATGTAGAATTGCCAAAATTAGGCGAAAGGAGCTTTAGGGCGTGGTGGTGGCTGTTAATTCCGATTCTCGTATGTTTGGGTAGTTTGGGGCTTTGGCTCAAGAGGGCGTTTTGTACGAAGAAAAAACGATAAAATAACAATAAATGCGTGAGTATGAAACTAATTATGCTATAATTGTGGTATGGAAGGTTGGTGTGGTTTAGTTGCTTTTACTGTGGCGTGGTTGATAGCACAGGTTAGTAAGGTTGTAGCTAGGTTAATGTCAGGAGTGAAGAGCGGAGAGAAGATGAGCTTTGGGGTGATGATTGATTGCTTTACGCGGTCGGGTGGGATGCCTTCTGGCCACACAGCGAGTTTTACGGCGGTGGCTGTGTTCTTAGGGTTAGCGTTTGGGTGGGGATCAGGTTTGTTTGTTTTGGCTGTTTGCATGTGGATGGTTATTGTATACGATGCGACGCATGTGAGATATGCCGTTGGTGAACAGGGAAGGGCCTTAAATCGGTTGTTGAAAGAGGCTGGAGAGCCTGAATTGCCGGTTGTGGAAGGACATACTGTGGTGCAGGTAGTAGTGGGAGCGACAATCGGTTTGATAGTAGGGTGGGGAGTGTTTGTCCTGGCGAGATTGATGTTGAAATAATAGAAGTGGCGATCGTGGGGATAAAAAATCTCAAAAAAGTGAAAAAAGTCGAAAAAAAGTGTTGACTTTTTTTATGAGCTGAAGTAAGATAGGGATAGCCTAAGAGCTGATGGAGATGACAAAGAGAACATCTGATAAGTTTCTTAGGGAGTGAAGTTTAACAATTTAGTTGTGCAATTATGGTTTGTATAGTGTGTCGGAGCAATCTGGCATGGTTACAAACTTATCATCGTCAGTTATTTTATGAACAAGGTTCATTTTCTATGGTTTTGCTGAGCTTTTTGCAGGGTAAGACCGTAAGGGAGTAAGATTTATCTGAAAGCTTACACTTTAATGGAGAGTTTGATCCTGGCTCAGGATGAATGCTGGCGGCGTGCCTAA
>CANDYU010000008.1 GCA_947425245.1 uncultured Candidatus Saccharibacteria bacterium | reverse complement strand
CTAGTTTAATTGTCATATTACCATTGTATCATATACTTAATACAATGTATGAAAACATTGGTAACTTACCAGAAAAATTGATCTAGCCAAAAGAAAATTTGGAACAGAACAAGTTAGCCTTTTTCTCTGTAATTAAAACAAAAAACACGCCAAAAAGCGTCAACAATTCCTCAATGGTGGGCGAAGAGGGAATCGAACCCTCACTCTCTTGCGAGAACTAGATTTTGAGTCTGGCGCGTCTACCAATTCCGCCATTCGCCCAACATTTTCATTATATCACAAACCTCCATGATATAATAGATACAATATGAATCCTAGCAACGGTGGGCAACCCTCTAACGATAATCGACCGCTTTCGGCCGCCGAGCTTGCACGCCAAAAAGTTCTTGCCGCCTATTCGTCTACAGTGGATGCCGTAAGAAAGCTCCACTCGAAATCCACTAACCCACAACCATCTATCCAGACCCCAACCAGCCAACAAGATCAACAACCAATAGCCCAAAACCCTTGGTTCACCCAACAGTCCTACACAGAGTCTGCCCAACAAGCCATCTATACATCAACCGCTCAGGAGGGAGCCTTCCCGACGCAACCCCAACAGCCAACATCGCCCTATTCAAATGCTCCCTACGAACAATCTCCAAACTATTCTACGGATACTTCCTATCAAGACCCAAGCACGCAGCAACCTTCTAATAGCGAATACCAGTCATACTACTCCAACGAACAGCCTTACGAGCTACAAACTAACACCTATCGCACTGACGACACGTATACGCCTAACGCCAATACAAACGTATCAACCCTCAAAGACACCCCAATTGACCAAACCGCCATTAACGAAGAGTGGCAAAAATATCACTCCGCTTGGCAAGATTATTATAAAAAATATTACAGTGACTACTATGCTCAAGCCGCCCAAACTTACCTCGAAACCGAAAAAATGAAAAGCGAGCGTATCGCTACTGGCGAAATTCGCCGCAAGCATAATTTACGTCGCCTTATTCCTATCGGAGTCGTTTCTGCCATCATTTTCGGTGGGTTCTTTCTTCAATACAACCGCCTCATCTTTGCCCCCATTATGGCTTATATTTCTCCCGACACCAACAATGTCAAAAATAATATCGAGGCTATCGACCCGACAATTACGCAGGCAGTTTCTGCCGAACCCAGACTCATCATCCCTAAACTCAATATCGACGTGCCCGTAGCGTTCAGTATCAGTACCGACGACGTTATGGAGGCCATGAATCACGGCGTCGCCCAATTCTCCATTCCTGGAGCTAACGCCCTACCAGGCCAAATTGGTAATTTGGTTCTTTCTGGCCACTCTGCTGGTGATATTTACAGTAGCAATCCATACAAGTTCATCTTCTCCGGCCTTGAACGTCTCGAGAATGGTGACCTTATTTATGTGAACTATAATTCCGTCCGTTACACATACCAAATGACTAGCAGCAACATTGTCGAGCCAACTGATGTCTCCGCCCTAATCTACCCTACCGACAAACCAATCCTAACCCTTATTACCTGTACGCCACTTGGCACTTCCCGCTATCGTTTATTGATCGCCGCTGAACAGATTAGTCCAACCTATCAAGTCGCCGATCCTACTAACCCCGATGACGAGCCAACAACCAGCGACCCTCTACCTAGCGGCGAAACTCTTCCCGCCAACGAACCGTCATTCTTTGAAAATCTTTGGCAAGGTCTCTTCGGAAACTAATCCCGAATCTTCTCTCGCACCAAATCAATCTTGCTAGATTCTAGCTGCACAACATAGTACAACCATTTGCTATCACTTGATATCATTACTGGATACTGTAAAACTTTCGAGCTAGATTTCGTCGTAACACTTTTTTCTACTTTAATCCCGCCTACCGCCACTGGCTCTTTTGTCCCCATCTGTTTAGCTTCCACTTTTTCAACCAACAACCGCCGGTTAGTATAATCAAAATCCCAAACCATCAAACCACCGTCTTTAACCCCATACATCATCGCCTCGTTTAGCCACCCCACGCTCGTTCCGTCTTCAACCCGATATTCATATATATCACCTGTATCGACATCAATCACCATCATTTGCTGACCCTTCTTTGCCACACAATACTCACCCTCTAGGCTCATGCTCAAGCTATCCGGCACATCAGTCAGTTCCACCCCCTGTACTAAACTTTTCATTCCTGAAAAATCGGTCTCATTAACATTCTCCCGATATGACGGGATCGTTCCATAATAAACCGTAGCAAACTTATCAATAATAAATACTATATAACTTGCTCCATAATATTCCGACAACCCCACTTTCACCGCCGCATCCCGATTCGCATGAGACACTACCGTTCCAGACTTTTCGCCATCACGGTAAACTCCTATCACTTGTTCTAAATCATCGCTCGCCTCTGAACCACGTTTTGCCACATAAACCACTTCCAGTCCATCACTTGCAAAATCAGACAAACCGTCCAAAAGCACACGCGAAATCGATTGATCCGCAGTTTTTATCTTTCGCAAATGTCCATTCTCTAAAGCATAAAGTTGGTTCGCCAACCCATCAATCATCTCTACTTTTTCAAAGTTTAGCCCAAAAGTCGCCGTGAGGTTCAAACTTTCGCCCAAATTTTTCAAGCTCATCAATATCCACTCCCGTTTCTCGGCCACCAAAACATCTAGAAGCACATAGTCATTATCTTTACTCCACTCTACGACCCTAACTTGCCCATTAAACTCTTTCTCCCCACTTTTCTCAATTTCATGCACTTCAGGTAAAATCCTACTCACATCTAGAACACTTCTTTGCACATCATCTCCTTTAATGCTCAAAAACTGCCAGCTTGTACTCTTCTTTTCAGCGTAAAGTGCATTCGTGTGATCATTTGCTATTGAGTAAAAATCTAACTCTTCACCCAATTCCATCACCCTCGCAGTTGTTCTTCCCAATAAAAATAAACGTGGGTAATATAACCTTGTAAGAAGCCCAGAATACACTGCAACATCCTTGCTCCATTCATCATATCCGTTCTTAGTTAGTCTTATATTATGTTTTCCTGGAGCTAAAGTTCGACTCAAGTTTGTACGAGGAAATAATGTACTACCATCAAGATCCACTGTAGCACCAGTTGGGATCGAATGTATTTGTATTAAACCAGATTGTTCAATCGTTCCATCACTCGCCACAAAAAAACCCATTGAAGCCAACGTCGAAACTATTACGACAGACACTGTCGCAATCACCATACCGACCTCAGCAATTACAACCTTAATAAACTGTCGCTTCTTCCGTCTTTCACGCTCTTCAAAATCCATATACATATTATACCATATAAGGCATATAATTTTAGCTCTTGCGTTTTCATAGTACTTACTGCTATAATAGCTATAAGCAAAAACACGATGAGGAGTTATCAATGACTAAAATAGAGATTGATTCTGGCCATTCAAGCTCGGCCACTCATCGTATAACTCAAGCTTCTACGACACTCAATCGTCGTTATGTTAAACGCCCAGCCAATATTGCCGTTGAAGAAGCAGCCCGCACGGCTCGTCAGCAACGCCCTGTCGATTCAGCTCCAACCAGACCATCTCGCCTCGTTAACCTCAATGTAAGTTCCGCCGATTTAGCCGCCGCCAAAGAACGCGAGAACGCTATGCGTCAGGCTGCCGAAGAAGCCAGAATGGCTGAAATCACTCGTGCCTCCGAATATGCCGCCATGCAATCTTTTCAAGGCCTTGAACCATTTTCCGCCACGCCTATGGTACCTCGAGTTGTAGAATACGGCAGCCTTAGACCAGCTATGTCTTCAACCCCCGCTACAGAAACACCTACACCGGAAGCTACAGTCCAGCCTCAAGACGCAAATCAGCCATCAAATATACCCAACGAAACATCTTTTTACTCAACCGCATCACCTACGACACAAGTCTCTACACCAATAAATTCCTACCAGCCATATCCAAATACAGCTCAAATATCAGATCAGGCGATACCGTCCGACCAAGCAATGCCAACGAACCAAACGGCATCAGTAGCTCCTACCTCAGAAATCGATACTTCTGAGCTTGCCCTGAGCATTGCTGCCGACTACGCCGCTGCCAGTTTAGGTGCCTCAATGCAAGAATTCGGAAACAACTACGACGCCTACGCCATGAGCCAACCCGAAGTTTCGCCCACTGAAAACATATCTTTTCCGAACTTGAACGCTATCGATACGCAATCCGCTGATTCGGTGGATGCTATTGCTCATGCTGCGTCTGAAGCTATTGCCTCCATTCGTGCTGCCACTGAACCATCCGAAGTCTCAGAGCAGGTCGCCTCACTAAAAGCCTTCGCCGAAAGCATTAAGTCTAGTGCTTCAATGCCAGAAATGAAAGAACTCGGCAGTACAATTGAAAAATTTGTCAATATCGCCATGAAATCTACCAAGATTCAAGAGGAGACCAAAAAGAAAGCCGATTCCGTCACTGCTTCCGCTACCGTCACATTCTCGCCCAAAGTTACCCGTGCCGCCAACAAAGTTACCAAATCCTCGGCCAAGGTTGTCGCTGCTAGCAATCGTAATCGCAACAAAGTCGCCAACCGCAATACTGCTACTCGCACGATAAATAATAAAAAACTACGAACCAATAAACTCAATCCTGCCGAGCTTAAAGAACGAGCTATTGAAGAAGCCCTTCAATCCGTTGCAACCATGGATCAGCCGAGAGCTAAAACCCGTCCGGTCATGCAAACTAAACGCAAAGGCAGCGTCAAACGTTTCGCGATCGCTTTTGCCTGTGCAGCTATCTGTGTCGGCGGAGTCATAGCATTCGTTAGTTCCAATATCCCAGATATCTCCATTCGCGTCGCCGCTATGCAAACCGGCATCACTGCTAGCTATCCATCCTATGTCCCACGCGATTATACTCTTGGCGACATTTTTTCTGAAGACGGTAAAATTACCATGGTCTTCAACGGTCCTAACGGGGCGGCTTTCAACCTTATTGAAGAAAAATCTTCTTGGGATACTTCTGCTCTCGTACGCAACTATATTGAGCCAACTTGGGGCAATGACTACACCACCACCAGCGAGCAGGGAATCACGATTTATATCTCCAATGTATCTTCGGATGCTGCCTGGGTAAACAGCGGAATACTTTACCGTATCACTTCTTCGGGCACCCCTCTCACCAAAAAACAGGTTCGTAGCATTGTTGTCTCCTTATAGTAAATCCAGTATCATCGTGTTATAATATACCCATGAAAACACGATTCGCACCCAGTCCCACTGGATATATTCATATTGGCAATGTTCGTAGTGCCATCTATCCATACCTCATCGCAAAACAGCAGTCCGGCACTTTCATCTTACGCATCGAAGATACCGATCAAGCACGCTATGTCGAAGGAGCAACTGAGCTCATTGAAGATACGTTAAAATGGCTCGGTCTAGACTGGGACGAAGGCCCAATCGTAGGCGGTCCATCTGCCCCATATTTTCAAAGCGAGCGTAAACAAATCTACCATCAATGGGGCAAAAAACTCATTGAACTTGGACGAGCCTACGCCGACCCGACACCATCCGACACAATCCAAGAATACCGAGATAAATGTAATTCGGAAAAGATTCCGTACCTCTATCGTAACTTCCGCCCCGAGAACCCGCCCGAATGGCATGAAGGCATCCCGCTCAGATTCAAATCTGATCCTAAAGCTCGACAATGGCACGATGAAGTCATGGGCGACATGACTGCCGGTCCAGAAGTTCAGGACGATATTATCCTCATCAAAGCAGACGGCTTGCCAACTTATAACTTCGCCCACATCGTAGACGATGCCGAAATGGGAGTTGACTATGTTTGTCGAGGCGTCGAATATCTCTCCAGCACCCCAAACTACCTTGCTCTTTATGAAGCCCTTAGTTTGCCAGTACCAAAACTTATCTCCCTGCCACACATCCTTGGTCCCACCGGCGGTAAAAAACTCGGCAAACGCGATGGGGCAAAGTCCGTTGATGCTTATCGTAAAGATGGAATCCTACCCGAAGCAATGTTAAACTATTTAGCCTGCCTCGGCTGGAATGATGGCACCGAAAAAGAAATCTACAACAAAGCCGAGCTAATTCAAGATTTCTCCGTCAACCGTATCCAAAACTCCGGTGCTCGTTTTGACGAGACTAAACTCCTTTGGAATAACGGGCAGTGGATCCGTAAGCTAGTTGATGAAAATGGGATTGATGATTTCTATCCACGCACCCTTGATTTTTGGCCAATCAGTGCTGATAGTTATGATGATACATATAAAAAACGCGTCCTTGCTATCATTTATGATCGTTTAAAAACCCTCTCCGACCTTAAAGATATGACCACTTATTTCTTTGAAAAACCCGACATTCATCTTTCTATGATTACAAGCAATAAGTTCCTGAAAAAGTACTCCGAAGAAGAACTGAGCGATATGTTACAAACTGCCATTCAAAAACTAGAACAAACCGAATGGACTGCCGACAATTTACAAACCGCACTTAATGAGTTATTGGAACAAACCTCAAAAAAACCAGCTGAGCTCTTTTCTATCATCCGCATCGCCCTCTCATATGCCCCATTTAGTCCCGCCCTCCCACTCACACTCGAAGTCCTCGGCAAAAACCTCTCCATCGCCCGGATCCATAATACTGTCACCGCAATCGAGAATGCTTAGGCTATACAGCTTTTTCTTTCAGTCCTATCATGCTAAAATAAATAAAAATAAGTGGAGTAACTTTTTATGGGTGAGAGCAAATCTGAGCCAACAAACAAGAAAACCAGCACTAAACCCGTAACTACCACCATTTCTCAGCCAACTAACCTACCACACTCTCAAAACCCACCAACCGATTTATCAAGCCAGCCAACAGCTCATATCTCCAACGATAAAACATCCAACTCTCAAAAAGAACCAAAAACCCAAAAGCCGCACAAGCCAAAAACTATCCTTAAGGTTATTATTTTTCTTATTATTATTTTTGCCTTTTTTGGAACTATTATTGCTCTCTGGATTCTTGGCTGGCTGTCTAGCCAACCGACCAACACTCCTAACATCGATCGTGTGGATTTCCCCGACCCAATCTACAGTAATCTTACCGGCGAAGAAATTACCGACGCAAAACTCAACGACTCTCCTACTTTCTGCGTTCAAATCCCAAATGGCCTAGACGGTGCCCGACCTCAAGCTGGCCTTAACCAAGCTGCAGTTGTCTTCGAAGCTATTGCCGAAGCCGGCATTACTCGCTTTGCTGCAATCTTCCAAAATCCCACCACTAGTGCCATTGGACCAATTCGTTCTTTACGCCCATATTATCTTGAATGGGATACACCGTTTGACTGCACTGTCACCCACGCCGGAGGCTCCAACGAAGCCAATACCGCCCTTTGGCAAGGGAACTATCGCGACCTTAACGAAAGTCCTGTTTACATGTGGCGCGAAACCTCCAACCGAGGCTGGAATAATCTCTTTACCTCTAGTAACGATCTCGCTAGCTTTAACCAGAACCAAGATTACACTAGCTCCACGCCAAAAACCTTCCCACATCTCACGCCAGACGAGGTCCAGGCCGTTCTCGCACAAAACTTTAGCCAAAATAATTGCTCAAACGAAGATAATAACTGCTTATCTACCATCATCTCCAATATATCAATTAATTTCGGCATCTCACCACTTTTTAACACCTATTACACCTACGATACCAAAACTAACAAATACACCCGCTATTTTGCCACCGGCAACCAACATTTAACTTACAGTTGTTCCTCCGAGTTGTATCATCCAAACACCGTCACCAGCTGCGGCAACCCAGAACCAGTTGCTCCTAATGTTATTATCGCCATGGTTGTTAGCGAAAGTCTCATGGCTGATAACTACCATGAAAACATTCGCACCATCGGATCTGGTACCGCCACTATCTTCCAAAACGGCAAAGTAATCGAGGGGAGCTGGACCAAAACCTCTGCCGAAGAACAAATTGTTTTCCGCGATGCTAGTGGCAATATCATAAAACTTACACCCGGACAAACCTGGATTTCTGCCATACCACAATACGGTAGCGTCTCATACGAGACCATCGTTCTAGAATAACAAAACATACTCAGAAAGCCCCAGAAGAGGGAATTATCATGACGACTTGAATACTATACTATGCCCCCGCATTAAGGGTATTTTCTAAAACTCTCACCAAAGAATAGAAAGCTAGTTTCTTACTCTAACCTAGTACGCCAGACAACGGATGGGGAAACCGAGCCAACGATTGAGCGGGCCGTCCGACGGGTTGACGCCACTAGCATTGAAATTGAGGTTGTAACCTGTCAAACCAGCAGACCCATTGTTGTAAACGGGCGAAGCCGTAGTGGACCAATTGTAGCCATTGATGCCAAGATTCCGGACAGAACCATAATTACGATAGACGTACTCGCTACGGACGACTCCTATTATAAAGGATTAAAGCCACATTTTTCTTCAATCCTAAGAAAAATGTGTTACAATAAAACCAATGGTCTCGTCGTCTAGTGGTCTAGGACGCCTGGTTCTCATCCAGGAAATCGCGGGTTCGACTCCCGCCGGGACTACCAGGTCAGGATTTTTAGCGTCTTCGGACGCATTTTTTGTGGAAATAACAGAGCAAAGCGGACTGATTTCACTGGTTTCAAGTTTTTTCTCTGTCAAGTTATAAGGTATTCCAACACCTAAAAGAAAAACAAATGGTGTGTTTCTACGGTTATGAGCATCCTCCAAAACGAAAACACCGATGTTGGCATCAACTTCGTTTTTCCAAGATGGATCGGAGTTCAAGTCAGCAAGACGAACTTTGTTCTCGACATAGAATTCGTTGTCATAGACAGCTTTCACCTTGATGGTGATATAGCTGCTATATTGGTAACAACCAGGGACATTACCATCAAGAGCATCATAACCGATTAAGACACCGCCGGTACTAGGGCTGACGATGTTGTCGTTAAGGGTGCTGCCACCAACTTTACCGTTACTTTCGATAAGAGCAGAACCATAAACATATTCCAAATGGAAAGCATGGTCGCTGTTAAAGTTAATATAATCGATATAGTCGGTTGGATTAGCATTATCCGCATGGATGTAACCGTTAACCTTTACCTGCATAGCAGATTCGGTTGGGATGTTGAAGTAAACTTTAGTGTTACGAGCGATCGCATCGAGACCGTTCGGGTTATTGTTGTGGACATAGAGGCGGACGATATAAGTTTTACCATCTTCGACCTTGATGTCATTACCTTGCCAAACGTTGTAAGCACCTTCGTTCTTGCCGGTGTCTTCGCGAGCACCGACATAGTTTTTCTCATGAGTGATAGTGCCAACGGGCATTTCTTTGCCGTAGTGTTCCCTATACCATGCATAGTCAGACTCTGCGATAGTAATAGAGTTGAAGACAATATTGTTTCCAAGTTTGCCTTCGTTAACTTCCTGTAGGCTGTAGCTTGGGCGTCCACCGTTGCTGTCGCCCCAAGCGAAAGAGATAATAGACCCATGTAAAATATTAATGAAAATAGCTAAGCTAATTATTGGCATAATTTCTTTTAAAAATTTTTCATGAACAAAAACTCCAATCATTTAAACTGTATGATTATTTCTGGCGTTCGTTAATAGAGTCTTGTATCTCTATAGAACTAGATGATTTTTAACGTACACCTATAGCTTCATCTATAATCTTAATATCAAAATAATCCTGCTTTTCTCCATCAGTATTATCGTTTTCGTATTTAGCATCCGTAATTATGAGGGTTTCACGGTAAAGTTCATATGTTTTAAATGTTTTCACAATCAGCATAGCCACTATTACAAAAATTATTATTATAATAATATTATTATTCTTGGCTGCCCTAGTGTTTTTAGAATGTATTATATCTTGTTGATCTTCAGGAACACTTCGCGACAAATTTGTTTCCGGTGTTTTTGGGAAAGGATGCACGTTTGGATTTATATTGTCATTTAGTGGTTCTTCTATATTAGAAATATTATTTTCTTGATTTTAACTTTGAAGAAATTTGGGCAACGGCAATAATATTTTTTGAGGAAGTCCTCCTGGATACTCCTCCGATATCTTTTTTATAACTTCATCTGCAAAACCAAGGTAAGTATTCTCTTTTTGTTGATTTGATTCTTGTGACTCTTTTATCTTTTGTAATTCATCTTCTAAAAACCATATAATAAATTAATAGCTACAAGTAATACTTCTCTTTCTTCTTCATCAAAAATATACTCTCGTATAATTTCAATGACATATACAAAACAAAACTGTTTATATTACTCATTAGCATAATTCTTTTTTAGTTCCTTTTCATTTTCAAGTTCTCTTACAAAATGTATTGCTTCATCACTATCTTTTCGCATAGTTTTTAAGATTCCAACAAGGCCATCTTTATCTGACATGATACTTCTCCTATTGCCAATGTAGTAGCTCTGAATAATCTAAAACCATAAAAATCAAATTCAAAAAACTAGCCACGATTTCTCGTGGCTATAAAGTTAAACTAAATACCAACATATTCGGTCACACTGATAATAGTATTGTGATTATGGAAAATATCTGCAGAGCTCTTTGATGGATCGAGCTCAAAATCGATCTCGCGTCGCATATAGCCCAAATCTTCCTCCACTCGTGTCAAATAGTGCTCATCTCCAGAATATTCATTGATGACATTATAAATCGGGTCGAACCCTAAACGAGTGCGAGGAGCATGAAACGTTAATCTAAGTCTTCTAGCTCCAATAACCCAGAGAAAGCCGGTTTCGTGAGTTCTAATATTGCCATAGTCTAACTTAATTCCATCGTAAAAAACTTGAAAAGCTCCAAGCTGCCAATCAGGGCATTCTCCGCGAATAATAGCTGGATAGTTCTTATAAAAGTTGAGATTTTCTCTGCGCTCCTTCGGTAGAAATAAATCAGAATCGGCCAGCTGAATCAGTTCCTCCAGATTATCATGATAAACTATTCCATCTGAATCTTTAGTGAGAGACATAATAATCGGCTGACACCTAGAACTATCATGCAAATGCCAACTATCAGTACTACCAATCACGTTATACCCCTCAATCCCAAGATGCCTTTCATAGGTTTCATATCTCATTGTCATACCTCCTTGAATTATTGCACGATTGCTCGTCCTTAGTTAAAAGCACGGGCAAATTATGCAATAATTACAAGGAATGAATATGCTGTTATAAAGTATTAAAGAGCATAAACTGACTAGTCTATGTGCTAATATATAGCACACACGTTCGTTTTTGTCAACTCTAATAATATCAACCGATTTAATATAACACATTTGTTTCTTCTATAGTGCATTAGTGAATTAAAAATAATATTCTAATTAGTTCTTTTTTTATTCTAGTTACTTTCTTTTTCTTTCTAAATTAATGAAGGAAAATGCATTTTACTATAGAATTGAATATAAGCACAAGGCAATCTAGCCTGAAGCTAAAACAAAATAAAATAGGAGGACAAGCTATGAAACCACAAAGAAGACAATTAAAAGAGAAAGATGTGCACAATCTTGGAGGGCATCTTGTTGCTAAGTATTATCCTGATAAGCGTGCCTTAGTAATCAAACAACACAGCTACTACATCATTATTTATTTTGATTCAGATGGTAATTTCAAAACCAAAAATATCAAAGTAAAGAAGTAGCCATCTAACTTTTAATTACATATTAACCAGTCCCGCAAGAGACCGCATGACGGCAGCGTGGAGTATCTAAACAAGGATGTTCTTCTGCCGTTTTTTCGTGTCCTTCGGAACAGAAAACGGCTTCTCTTGCTGGTCACACCATTGGAGGAGTCGTAAAATGAAAGAAAAGAAAAAACAATATGCTCTTGAAACAAAACGTAATGACGTTAATGAAGAGGGGAGGATTGTCAGTGTTCCAGAAACTGTTATTGTTAGCGAAGAAATTTACTATGCTTATATGCGGCTCATTTGGGCAGAGAAATAGTTGTTTGGTTATTAACTATTGCGTTACTCGAGAGTGTCTACGATCTATTTGAGTATGGTCATATCTGCGTACTAGCTCACAACCTTTACAACATAATAATCACTATAGTCCCTTCGCCATAAGACTGCACCTAATATTATTTTCGCGATAAGATCCCTGTGCCGTAGTTCTACCAGCCCATCCATAAATAGCCTCGCGAACGTGCATATCGCACCAGATTAGCTACAGAATTACCTGCCAATCTAGCATAACCATATTAAGCCTAGTATATATTGTCAAGACCCACCCACCATCAATCTACAAATCTTTTTCCGTTCTTCGCACGATATAAATCGGCCGCCTTTTAGTCTCTAAATAAGTCTTTGCCAAATATTGCCCCATCACCCCGAGAGCCATCATCTGTAACCCGCCCATCATCAACACCGCACAAATCAAGCTCGGCCACCCCCCCACTGGATCACCAAACGCCAAAGTCTTCACGATGATCACTATAATCATCACAAAAGCAATAAAACAAAACAACAACCCTAGCACTGCCGACAAAACCAGTGGCACCGTCGAAAACGCACATATCGCCTCGATGCCATACAAAAATAACTTCCAAAACGACCAATGCGTCTCTCCCGCCACCCGATCCACATGTTCAAACTCCACCCACTTCGTCTTAAATCCTACAAAGCTAAAAATCCCCTTCGAATATCGATTATATTCCGGCATTCCGATTACTGCGTCCACCATCTTTCGCGACATCACCCGAAAATCCCGCACCCCATCGATCATCTCCACTTTCGACAACCGATTAATCAACCGATAATAAATCCGTGCGAAAAAACTCCGAATCAGCGGTTCACCCTTTCGACTCACCCGCCTTGCTCCTGCCGAATCATATTCACCATTTTCTACCGCCCCATACATCTCCGGCAACAAGGCCGGTGGATCCTGCAAGTCAACATCCATCGTCGCCACAAAATCCCCCTTTGCATATTCCAACCCCGCCAATAACGCCGCCTCTTTGCCAAAGTTCCGCGAAAAACTCACAAACTTCACCCGACTATCTTTCTCATGCAAATCTTCAATTACCGCCAAGGTACGATCTCGGCTACCATCATCCACAAAAACAAACTCAAACTCCACCACCCACCGCTTCTCCATTTCCTCACAAACCTTCACGACTTCATCATAGAACTTTGGCACCGCCAAGTCCTCGTTATAACATGGAACTACGATCGAAAGTAGTTTCTTCACTATTCTGGCTCCTTTGTGATAATTTTAGTTGTCCTCACTCTTGTCGTCCGCGTCTTTGTCGCAGCCGTCCTCACCGAATCCACCCTTGCCGTCGCCGTCTTTCTCGTCGCCGCTTTTGCTCCGCTCCTCGTCTTCGCAACACCTACCTCAGTCGCCCCATCGCTCACACTCTCTGCCTTCTTCACACTCGTCGCTCTTGATCCCTTGGTCGTCCTCGTTGTCGTGTTCTTCTTCCGCGTCGTCCCGGCAACATCCCCACTTTGAAGCTTCTCCACATCTGCCTTCACCACTTTACGCCGTCCTCGCTTCGGTTTCTCCTGCGTAGGCACCGCTTCTGCCTCTCTCGCCTCAGGTGGCATCGGCAAACCCAAAACCCCACTCGTCACCGGCTCCACATCATCCACCCCCGTCTCCGCTTCTTCCTCCATCATCTCCGACTCACTTTGAGCCGCCATCTTCTCAACTTCCGCCATCAACTGCTCTTCTGCTTCATTCGCTTCCACCGCCTCTCGCACCGAATCCATCAAATTCGCCATCTCTCGTTTCTTTTTCCGAGTCACCGCATCATAAATCCCCGAAATAGTCACCCAAACCACCCCTAGCCCAGCCGTCACGCCAGAAATCACCGCCCCAATCTTCGTCGCCTTACTCACCCCATACCACACCTCAATCTCACCCTCCGCCCCCGCCGGCACGCTCACCAAAACCAGTCCATACCGATCCGACGCCCGCACCGCTAAGTCTTCACCATTCAGCCTCGCCTTATACCCTGGATACCACACCACCGGAAGCTCCAACTCCGCTACCCCATCTCCGTTCTCAACCTCCAACTCAAAGTTCAAGCCATCACGCCACACTTCTAGATCCTTCAACTCCCCGTTCACAACCTCCACTCCATCCCCCCGCTCCGCTAAAAGCTCCCTCGAACGATGAATCCCACAAGCATACCCCTGCTTTAAATCCTCCTCATCGTCCGGCGAACACAAAAGCTGCATCGGCAAGTATTCCGCTTGCCATCCCAATGTCACCGGATCCTTCTCCACCTCTTCAACATTCTCCAGATGCTGCCCCGGATTCGGCAAAATCGTCGGCATGACAAAATAAATCGCCAGGACTCCCGCCATCACCATCACCGCTGCTTGCTTCTCCCGCGTTGCTCCCCGCACTAGCGTAAACACCGTATATCCACCCGCCACGCTCAGCCCCAATGCCGCAATCATTAAAAACCGCCAAGGAAATTGCACCTTCAACAGCAAATCCGGCATATACTTCCAATCCAAAATCGGTAAACTAATCAAAATTGCCAAAATTGAAATCACGTAAATCGATGTTACCCACTGCTGTTCCACCTCATCCTCAATATCTTTCCGTATAAACAAGAATCCAAACAGCCCCACCATCGCCATCACGCCCAGAGTCACACCAAACTCCCCTGACAGACCCTCCGCATTCGTGCGACTCGTATAGTCAATCCCAAATAGCTGCTGTGGCCATAACCTATGGTCATTTACGCTCTGAGCATTTGCCCCAAAATACTTTTCCGAATACCCCGCATCAAACACCCCGT
This sequence comes from uncultured Candidatus Saccharibacteria bacterium, assembly GCA_947425245.1. Lineage (GTDB taxonomy): Bacteria > Patescibacteriota > Saccharimonadia > Saccharimonadales > Saccharimonadaceae > Nanosyncoccus. Next base: position 27,214 of record CANDYU010000008.1, on the reverse strand, counting down.
AATTACCCTCCATCTTTGCCTCCAACATTGGCAAGGTAAAGAAGGCTGTCAAACCTAAAGCCACCACCCCGCCCAGAATCATCCGCCAAATGCTTCGCACATTTATCACCCGCTTCAAATTCAAAAGCACAAACACTACTCCAAAGATCCCAAACAACACCGCCGACAAATTATGCGTCAAAACCAAAATCGCCGCCGAAATCGCAATATTGCGTGCTGCATGTTTTTCCTGAGCAATCAACTGATACAACCCTAACAGCAAGATCGGTGCCGCCACCGTTGATACCACCTCACCCAACGCCATCCTCGAATACAGGTTGTTCAAAACATATGGAGCCGCCATATAAAATACCGCCACCATCACTGACAATGCTCGATTCTTGCTAATCTTTAACATCGTATGGCACATTGTCAAACCCGTGCCCACCAAACACAGCACTAACGCTACATTCATCGCCAACGGCCAAAAGCCCCAAAGTGCCTGCAACCCAGCCGTTACATACGTAATCAACGGCCCATAAAACAAATTATAAGCATAGCCAAACCCGCTTAAGGCATCTGGGTCAACCTGCGGCACCAACTGGCCATTCGACCACGCCTTCGACGCACTCTGCATCCGCATCGTATGAAAAGCATAGTCATCCCCAGTCATCACCTTCAATCCCAACGCCCAAACCCCCATCGTCAAAATCAAGCCAAACATCAAAACTAACAAATATGGCCAACAAGCCCCCCAAAATCTCCCCAAAATCATTCCCAGCTTCAACTGCCGATTTTCCTGTTCGTCATTCATGCCCCTTATTATACCAAAACTACCCCCGTTTTACCACCCTATTGACTTTCAATAAAATCTGTGCTATAATGTATATAATACGCTTATGCTAGCTTTAAACTAGCCTTTTTGGTATAATATAGAACATGAAAAAGCTTCCCATCGTCGCCCTTATCGGACAAACCAACGCTGGAAAATCCAGCCTGCTTAACCGTTTCGCCCATAAAAACATCGCCATTGTCGCCCGCGAAGAGGGAACTACTCGTGATAATGTTATCGCTCGCATCGATAATCAATTCCTCCTCATCGATACTGCTGGCTTAAAAGATCCTGATGATGATTTTGAAGCTGGCATCCAAGACCAAATCGCCGACGCCGTTGACACTGCCGATCTTATCCTGCTTGCCTTAGACTCCTCAAAATATCCTGACCAAAAAGATAAGAACATCGCCAGAACCGCCCTAAAATCCAGCAAGCCAGTCATTTTATTGCTTAATAAAAGCGATCTCGGTGAGTCACTCCCCGACCATGAGTTCCTGCGTCTCGGGATTAAACCCGAACAGACCTTCCGCACTTCCGCTACTACCGGCCAGGGCATTCGTGAACTTAAAGCCGCTATCTACTCTGAGCTAAAGCTCAAAAGCCCCGCTACCGCTACTTCCGCTTCTCGCCCCGACCCAACCGACAACCGTCTAAAAATCGCCCTGATCGGACGACCCAATGTCGGTAAGTCCAGCCTCTTCAACAGCCTCGCGAAGAAACAGCAAGCCCTCGTTAGTTCTCGTCAAGGCACTACCCGCGACGTTAATCGTGCCGAAGTTCGTTTTCACAATCGCACACTCGAAATCCTCGATACTGCTGGCCTCCGCAAGCCTGGCAAACGCGAAGTTGGCATCGAGAAGTTTTCCGCCCTTCGCACTCTTGCCGCAATCGAAGAAGCCGATATTTGTGCCTTACTAGTCGACGCAACTGAGCCGCACTCAAAGCTCGACCAATCGCTCGCCGGCCAAATTATCGAAGCCGGCAAAGGAATGATCGTCATCCTTACCAAAGCCGACCTTGTTGACGATACCGATTCCGTCCTCGACAAGCTCGAATACGATTTTAACTTTATCCCTTATGCCCCCGTACTTATTACTAGTAGTGAAACCGGCCAAAATGTTACGAGACTATTCGAACTCGCCACCGAAATTGATGCCACCAGACACCAAGAACTAAAAACTTCCGAACTAAACAAAATCCTCAGCGAAGCCATTATTGAACATCCTCCTGCTGGTCTAAAAAACACTCGCCCGAAGCCCAAATACATCGTCCAAACCGATGTTTGTCCACCTTGGTTCGTAGTTCACGGTCGCGACTTAGGGCTTCTGCATTGGTCATATAAACGCTTCCTTGAACGCAAAATTCGCGAAAAGTTTCCTTTCGTCGGCACCCCAATCATGTTCAGCTTTCGCAACGACCAAACCAAAGAAGATCGCAAGAAAACCGATTAAACTTCGCCAAATCTAAAACAAATCCGCCACTACTTACTTAATTCAAAACAGGCCCGCCACTACGGCAGACCCGTTTTAGCTAGTCTACTTCGCTAGCCGCTTCTTCTTAATAATTAACCGATCACACGCCGCCAACATCGCCGGCAACAACAATAATATTAATAACACCGCACAGGTCGTGCCTTGAGCAATCGTGATCAATATTCTCGCCACAATCGCATCCGTAAAACTACCAACAATCAAAGTAACTAGAATCAGAATCAACGATGAAGTCATAATTGCCTGAATTGACTTATTATAAGAGTTAATCAGAGCCGACTTCATGTTCATAGTCTTTCTAGATTCAACATAATACGAAGTATAAAGAATCGCATAGTCAATTGTCGCCCCCATCAAGATACTCTGCACGATCAAGAGGGCGATAAAATACACCGGCTCGCCACTCATCGACAAAATCCCCATCGTCATAAACACCGCACACTGAATCAACAGCACTAAGATAATCGGCACCAAAATCGAACCAAAGGTTAACGCAACGACAATAAAGATAAAGATCATCGTAATTAACGTAATCATATCTAGCTCCGCCCCAAAAGTCTGCGACATTTCATACGCCATCGCCGAATCGCCAATCACATAAAACTCCGTCGATTGATCTGGCAAGGCTTCCTGTAACTCCTGGATAAATCCAAAAGTCTCATCGCCTTCTGGTTCTAATTTAGTATTTAAAATAATCCGCGAAAAGTTCTCTCCCACCAACAACTTCTTTGCCTCCTGAACGGTGCTTTTTGCATCACCTATTTTACCCCTCATCCCTTCGTCCAAAAACTCATCAAACCGCACATCCGCCAGGATCGTCTCATACAGATAATTTACCAGCTCCTCAACCGTCATCAACCAACCCGCATCATAATCATATATACTACCATAATAGATATACACTAGCTCGATTAAGTCCTGATCTAATCCACTTGCTAGAGCTGATAGACTATTCACTAACTCGCTTGCCGCGTAACGCTTACCTGCCAAGGTGTCTTGCACAATCCCATACACCGCATAAATCTTCGCTCTCGCCTCCCCACTAAAATTACTTGCATATTTCGCATTTTGCAAAACGTCACTCGTCAAGAAATACAAAAACTCATTTAGCGACAGCGTGACAGCCTTACCCTGCACCCGAATCTCATACAACGAATATAGTAGTTTCGCCGTTTCCGAGTCCATTCCTAGTAATCCCGCCATTTCCTTTGCATCATAAACCTGACCACCCAGTGTACTTCGCATTACTCCCTGCAAGAATGTTAATTGTTGCAAAGTTGCAACATCCAGACTACCAGCCAATGCAGCATCCCCTTGATGCTCCAAAACAAATTCTCCAAACTCTGCCACCGACAACTTCACATCCGCCACCTCTACGACTTCGCCCGTTTTCATACTCTCAAGATAAGCATAGTACTGATAGATTCCCGCCACCGCCTGTTCATTCATGCCAAAAACCTGAGCTATTTCACCTGCTCCCATCGACGTCGTAATAAACGCCTCCCCCGAAAACTGCTCCAAGGTTTTTAACTTACTTCGCGTCGCCGTATCAAAGCTGCTCCCGTATTTCGCATCATTCACTACCGCCGTATTCAGAAAATGCGTAAACTGATTAATGTTCAATCGGCTCGCCACTCGCTTTGAATTGTAATACACTAACAAATCCTGCACACTACTCGCTTCAATCCCCAACGTCTGAGCTAAGTTAGCTCCACTTCGCTTCCAACTCACCGCCTCAACACTTGCAAATTCGCTAATCTTCGTAATATCATTCCGCATTTCGGAGTCAATATGCTCCACCATTTTCTCATTGCTATACACCTCGTTCTGCACAAAGTTCACCAGCTCGTTCAATGTCATGCTGCCACTCCGTCCACCATGATAATAATGATAGTAGACTATTTTCAGCATATAGTCCTCGATATCCATTTTCGCCCCCAACTCATCCATCTTGTCCGGTAACCCCTCCACCGCCAATCTCTCGCCAATTGTATTGCCATAGCAAAGCACCTTGCCTAGCTCATCTCGCCCTGTCAAACTACGACAATACTCAGCTACTCGCTCCTCATCCTCACCCCGATATAACACCGCCATCTGGTTATCTTCACCAAACACCTCACTAATCTCATCACTGCCCGCATCGGTATACAAAATCCCTAGATTTCCCTTCAACAAGAAGCTCGTTCCAAACACCACCAAGAACACCACAATCGCCCCAAACCGCACGCTATGTGCCACCTTACCCAGCCAGGTCAATTTAATATTCGGACTCTTCTTTTTCGTCTTCGTAATCAACTTGTCACAGAGCAAGATCAACCCTGGCAAACAGGTAAAAATCGCTATCAAGCTAAACAACACGCCCTTCGCCAGAACCAAACCCATGTCCCGCCCAATCGTAAAGCTCATGAATACTAGTGCCAAAAGCCCCACTACCGTCGTAATCGAACTACTAGAAATCGCCGTGAAGGCATGGTGCAAAGCCTTCTTCATTGCCTCTACCTTGTCCGGCTCATGCTCTTTCTCCTGACGATAACGTTCCATCAACATAATCGAATAATCCATCGATAACGCCAACTGTAAAATCGCCGTAATCGAATCCGTAATGTTTGAAACACTCGGAAAAATCAAGTTCGTCCCCTTATTCAGCAACACCGCAATCAGAATCGTCAGCAAGAATAGAATCGGCTCCACATAAGATTCACTCATCACAACCAAAATCACAAATGCACACCCCACAGCCAAAACTAAAATCCATGTCGGCAAAACTTCCTGATTCTGCCCCGCCACTTCACCACCCATCACTGCCATGCTATCCACATCGTCCCGCTCTTTACTCCACTCCTCATAATGTTCCGAAACCGCATTATACACATTCGTCGCCAGCTCCGAATCCGCTACACCATCAATCGTCAAAACATACCGCGTATAACCATCTTTGTTATACTCTTCGCTCTCGTCATACGCCACCTCATTCACCCCCTCCAAGCCTTGCAGGTAGTCCAAATTAGTCGTTTTTTCCTCATCCGACAGTCCCTTTAACATCACCGTCAAGCTACTCGTCTCACTCTCCCCAAACTCCTCTGTCATCACATCCATGCCGATTCTGACCGACGAAGTCTCCGGCAGATATTCCGCCATATCATGATTAATCTTCACCTGCCCCATCAAAACCGCCGACACTCCCGCCAGTATCGCAAAAATCACCAAAATTACATTTCTTCGCTTGACAATAAAATCCGTTATTCGTTTCATCTTTTCCTCACAATTTTTACAATCTTATCCATCGATTTGGGCTACAAATTTCAGAAGTCGACCCAAAACCTTCCCGCATTATACTGAGTATTCTTGATTTAGTAAAGAACAGATTTCTTGACAATGTACAGATTTAGACAAAAACACCAATTTTGTCTAAATTATCCCATATGTTACAATTAAAGTATGCAAGTCAACTACATAAATCACTCTTCGCAAAAAACTCGCAAACTCATCCGCCAAACCTTTGCTGAGCTTATCAACGAAAAACATTCTATCGAAAATATCACCGTCACTGAACTCGCCGAGCGTGCCGACATTACGCGTAGTACTTTCTACACCCACTACGAAAACATTTACCAAGTCGCCGCCGAATTTCGCGAGGAGATTTTTGACACTTTCTTCGGTGACAACCTCATCTCTGCAGAATGTTCAATTAACGATTTCTTTGACCAAGTCACTATCTTTCTCAAAGAACACCAAGACATCTATAAAATGCTCGCCTCCGCTAACGATATCCCAGATTTCACCAATCACCTCAAGCATCATCTTTATCGCAACCTCACCTTCCACCTTACTAAACACCAGCATTATCGTGCTCCCAACCTTCGCCTCGACATCGAGTTCTTTACCGACGGTGCCGTGAGTCTGCTTATTAAGTTCTTCCATAACGAAACCCCGCTTAATCTCGACCAGATTAACTCCTACCTAAAATCCCGCTTCCGCCAGATGTTCTCCTAGCCGTCCAACCTCTTCGCTATGTTATAATTGTCTAAAATAACCGGAGTTTTTATGAAATATCAAAAATTTGACAGCACCATCATCGCCCGCATCGACAAAGGCGAAGAAATCCTCGAACAAATTAAAGCTATCGCCCTCGCCGAGCACATCAAACTCGCCAGAGTCACCGCTCTCGGTGCCACCAACGATTTTACTGTCGGCGTTTTCAACACCGCCGAAAAGAAATATTACGCCAATGATTTTCAAGGGGATTTCGAAATCGTCTCCCTCACCGGCACAATTAACACCATGGACGGACAATTTTATACCCATATCCACATGAGTGCAGGGAACGACCAAGGTGCAGTTTTTGGTGGCCACCTCAACCGTGCCGTCGTCAGTGCTACTTGTGAAATGATTATCACTATCATCAATGGCACAGTAGATCGCTTCGCCGACCACGAAACTGGTCTTAACCTTCTCGATCTCTAGCTTCTTTTAGTATCTTTCTGACTTCAGCTGTATTTCGACACTCCATCAGCCGCGTTCTCAACTCCACCGCGCCAGGGAAGCTATGTAAATAAATCTTGAAAAACCGCTTCAATGGTTCAAACGCCAATCCTCTAACCTCGACATCCTCACCTTCACCCAACTTCAAGGCTCGCCTCAACTTAATCTCCGCATCTTTCTCGTCATATAAATCCAAGTGGTATTGCAACAAATCCATCAGCTCCCCCCTGGTCGCCGTATGTTCTGTAAAACAAAATGGATTCTCAAACACTCCTCGCCCAATCATAAACCCATCCACCTCCGGATATCTTTTCACCAACCTCTTTGCCTGCTCCAAATTCTTAATATCACCATTCACTACTAATTTCGTTTCCGGCGAAAAAGCCTTCTTAAGCCCAATAATATCCGGTATCAACTCGAAGTGTGCCGGCACTTTCGACATCTCTTTTCTCGTCCGAAGATGCACCGTCAACGCCGCTGGTTGCTCCTTCAAGATAGTCGGCAACCAAGTCCGATATTCATCCACAAAACTATATCCCAACCGCGTCTTCACCGACACTGGCAGTCTCGTCGCCATCCGAGCCTGTCGTAGACAATCCACCGCCAACTCTGGCGTTCGAATCATCGCTGCTCCACCCCCAGCCGCGTTCACATGTCGATCCGGACAGCCCATATTAATATCCAAGCCAGCAAACCCCAAACCCTCCAAAGCCCCAGCCAACTCCGCAAAATGAGCCGGATTTTTACCCCAAATCTGAGCAACAATCGGCAAATCAGTCTGCACCACTTCTAACCTCTCCAGAGCATTATCCCGCCCCTTTTCCGACGCAAAACTTGAAACATTCGTAAACTCCGTAAAAAACAAGTCCGGCCGGCCAGCCCGAGCCACCACTTGCCGAAAAATCACATCTGTCACCCCCTCCATCGGAGCCAATGCTGTAAAATACTTTGGCAACTCACCCCAAACCCCCACATTCACCGCCGTCGACCATTCTTTTCTTGACTTTTCTGTTCTATTTTCATCCATTAGTATTATTATCTCAAAAATTGTCGCCCTGTCAAATCTTCCATTTACCCCAGTAATTTTCCATCGAAAATTGCCATTATCTGTGGTCACATACCCCAGTCCTCAACCAGGACGGGGTTACTTTCTCAATTTACACCTCGGCTCTGCCGGATGATGGACCTAAAATGAGCGATGATGGGGTGTACAGCGACCTCTCAGCGACCTGGCATATCGCCGGGATCGACACAGAAGTTGACGACTTTACAATCCCTACATGGATCGCGATTAACTAGGGACGGTCTAGCCTGGCCAAAATGGCCAGGCTTTTTGCAACAGCTATTAAGTTACGCCGCACGATATTACAAGCACACTTATGTGTCCGACTTATCTAACCTAGTACGCCAGACAACGGATGGGGAAAGCATGCCAGCGATAGTCTGGGCCGAGCGACGGGTAGACACCACTATCATCTAAGCCGAGGTAGTAGCCTGTTAATTTGACTGACCCGGAGTAGTGAACCGGAGAAGCCGTAGGGGACCAACCGTAGCCATTGATGCCAAGAGATCGGACAGAACCATAATTACGATAGACGTACCCGCTACGGACGAAGTGAAAGCTATAGTAGCTCGTCCGTAGCGGTCGCATAACCATCAACCGTGCTAGCCCTTGGTCAAACGGTAGCGAAGGGTGGTACTGGCCAGCCACAGCATCACCCACCACCTATGACAACAAAGATATGTTATCAGCATATGGTTTTCGAATACTCAGTTCCTCAATAAGCACATCAGCAGAACCCGATCCATACTGGTATACTTATACCAATCCTAGTTCTGGTGGGATATCCTAATACTAGAAAAGTCTAATTTTCTCAAAAGGATAAATCCTCACCGCAGCTGGTCCTACAATTCGGCAAAAGGGAATCGTCCCCAATCCTGAACGCGAATCAAACGAATGTGAACCCTCACGATTATCACCCGCCACGAATATCTCGCCCTTAGGCACAATCATGTCCACTTCACCCGAAGAATACTTCTTTGGACCATTATTTTCATCAACATAAGTGTCAGCATCTGGCAAAAACCCATCCGGATACTCCTCATTATAGACCGTCAAAACTCCATCCTGCACCGTCACCCGCTCACCCGGAAAAGCAATCACCCGTTTAATAATATATTGATCAGCCTGACCAGACGGTACATCGCAAGTCAAAGGCCCTGACGCCTCGCCATTCGCGAACACAATAATCTGTCCTCTCTCTGGAACATACTCCTCACCTAAGAAATGTGCCCAAGTCACCGGCAGCCGATTTACAATAATTCGATCATCATTGTGTAATGTATTCTCCATGCTCGAACCCACTACATTATAAGACCTAAACACATATGCATTCAAAAGAATCGTACCAGCCACCACCACCGCAACAAAAACTACAAGACTCAGAATATCCTTTAACAAAGGGTGCTTTTGAAAGAATTTTGGTTTTGGCTCCATTACTTCATTATACCACAAATGCTTTTTCATATTACTTTTTTCTTGCACCACTCCACTTTTAAAGAATGGTTTAAGTTTTTTTGCTATAATAAAACTATGACAGATTATATTTTTATCCGTAAAAGTCGAAATGCACTCAGCTCAGTCTTACACATCGTACTAAACCTGCTCTTGGCAACGGTTTCTATCGGTGTTACTATTATGACCGGTAGCTGGCTCATCGGCCTCATTCTTGTTTTTGTTTCTAAATGGCGTATTTTTGCCGTTAACCACCGCTATTGGTTACTCAACCTCCGTTCTAGCCTCGTTGATATTATTGTTGGCGTCAGCTTCGTTCTTCTCGCCTACGCTGCCGGCTCCACCTTCCTACCTGTCCATATCATGCTCATTACTGGATATGCTATCTGGCTCATCTTTATCAAGCCCCGCTCTTCCACCACCTTTAACATTATCCAAGCTATTTCTGCCATCCTACTCGGTACTACCACAGCCAGTATTTTCGCTCCAATTAGTGGTCCAGCCATCTTAACCTTTATTACTTTCATCATCGGCTACGCCGCCTCCCATCACGTCCTTGTTCAAAACGGCGAAAATCAGGATGCCACTTTTATTTCCTTAATTTTTGGCCTTATTGCTAGCGAGATCGCTTGGCTATCTTATTCCTGGCTTATTATATATACTATCGGCACCACCGGCATTTGTTTCTCGCAACTTAGCCTCATCCTCTCCGTTCTAGCCTTTGGTTATTTCGAAATTAATCACGAACTCGCCGAACACGGCAACAAATTCCGTTTCACCAATGTCGTCTTACCTATACTATTCAGCCTATTAATTATCGTCGTCCTCGTCGTCGGATTTAGCCAACCGCGTTTCAATATCCATTAGTTCAAACTTTAATTTAGGAGAAGATTATGAGCAAAACTTTAACCGAAACCACCACCAACGAAAATAGCCCAACCGATTCCACAATAATCACCGAACAGCCACATCCGACCGAAACAGCAACCAACGATCAGTCATCACCTGAAACTTCAGAAACTAAAACAACAAAGCCAAAGTCCAACCCTACTCAAAAACCAGGAAACGACAATATTTCGTCCACTTCATCCGCTTCCGACAAAAACGCCCAGAAAGTCAAGCAGCTTGAGGAAAAAGCAGCCAAGAAAACCCAGAAACTTGAAGCTAAGACCGCCAAAAAGGCCCAAATACTCACCAATAAAGCCGCTCGCAAACAGCAGAAGCAGCAACAAAAACAACAGCAGAAGATCCAAACCTCCAAATCCCATTCTTCCGACCTTGTTTTTCGCTCAATTATTATCGGCCTTCTTATCGTTTCACTCCTTACTTCCTGTGCCAGCTTAGCCTACTGCATCTGGGATTTTACGCGTGGAGATACACCAATCACTTTTAATTATCCTAACGGCGATGGTAACGCTGCCAACTTTATCGAAGGATCTATCGCTGACGTTGCCATCAAGGTCACCCCTGGAGTAGTTTCTATCGTTACAGAAATCCGTGGCACAAACTTCATCGGTATGGCCACCACTTCCACCGCAGCTGGCACCGGTATGATTGTTACTGAAGAAGGATATATTCTTACCAACAAACATGTTATCGAAGGAGCCACTTCCGTCCAAATCGTCCTGGATGACGGCACCACTTATGACGACATTGAGCTAGTTGGCACCGACCCGACTAATGATATTGCCTTCCTGAAAATCAAAAACGCCAGCAACCTCACCCCAGTCAAACTCGGCGACTCGAAAACTATCACCACCGGCCAGCCAGTCATCGCCATTGGCAACGCCCTTGGCCAGCTCCAAAACACCATTACTTACGGCATTATCTCCGGTATCGGCCGTTCCATTACTGCTATGTCTAGCGATTATTCTGCTTCTGAAAGTCTAGTTGACATGATTCAAACTGATGCCGCCATCAATTCCGGCAACTCTGGTGGGCCATTAGTCAATGCTGCTGGCGAAGTAATCGGCATTAACACTGCTACCAGCAGCGATGCCGACGGTATTGGTTTTGCCATTCCTATTTCCAGTGTCAAGGGCATGTTGAATAGCCTCATCGCCACCGGCAAACTCAATCGTGCCTACCTTGGTGTCTACTATATCAACATCACTCCCGCCATCGCCAAATCTTACAACCTCCCCGTCTCTTCCGGTGCCTATGTTTACAGTTCCGCCCAATATTCCGCCATCATTAAGGACAGCCCCGCCGAAAAAGCCGGTCTCAAAGATAAAGACATTATCACCAAAATCAACGGTTTCAAGGTTAGCAATGCCAGCTCTGTCTCTACCCTCCTCGGCGAATACACACCGGGCGACACCGTACAGCTTACCATCCTTCGTGACGGCAAAGAACGTAGTATTAATGTCACACTAGGGAGTTATAGCAACTAGCTAACCTCGAATAAAAGCCTCAGCCTTAAACCGAGGCTTTTACCATCATAGCTACATCTTAATACCAGCCATTACTTCAAATCCACTCGCTCAAACAACATACCATAGTCCAGCGTCTTTATATGCTCAAATCCAAATCTCCGAGCAATCTTTTTGAGCTCCCGCTGTTGACACGGATCAGCCTCCACTACGACATACCTTGTCCAATACAAATTATCCTTCATTCTTTCAAAAATCTGCTCAAACAACCGAAAATACAGCATTAATCCATTCTTCTCTTTCACAAACAACGCCTCACGAGGCTCGAACTTTAGCCCCTCTCGATCCAGCCACTCCCAATCTGGATTCACATATGGCAAATTCGCTACCACCACATCATACTGCTCGCCCTCAAACTCCAGATTCACCTCATCCAGCAAATCCGACATCAAAAGCTCCACTCTCCCCTCGTGCATCACATCATTTCGCTCCGCTGTGTCTAAAGCTGTTTCACTTATATCGGTCGCCAAGACATAACTTTGTGGAAATTCTAACGCCAAGGTGATCGCAACACAACCGCTTCCAGTACCAATCTCCAAAAACCTCGCTTTTTGTGGCAACTTCAGTTCTTTAATCAATTCAATCAAGGCCTCCGTCTCCGGACGAGGAATTAAAACTCCCGGCTGCGTCCAAAACTTCCGCCCATAAAACTCCTTCTCTCCAAAAATATACGCCAGTGGTTCTCCCTTCAACCGCCTTTCCAGCATCTCCTCTAGTGGCTCTGCCGTTCCTACCGATTCATCATCATGTGCCACCAACCAGCTTCGATCAGCTAGTGGTGCCACGCATTTCAAAGCAATCAATTCCGCGTCCAGAGCATCAATCCTCAGCTTCGCCTTTTCTAGCCACTCCTTAATAGTCATACCTAAATTGCCGCTTCCGCACCCGCCCGCTCAGCCTTCGTTAACTCCTTCACTAAATCTTCAATATCTCCGTCCATCGCCGCCGATACATTCGATCGCGAATAGTGCACCCGATGATCAGTAATCCGATCTTGCGGAAAGTTATACGTCCGAATTTTCTCGCTTCGATCCCCTGAACCAATCAAACTCTTCCGAGCATTACTCGCCGCCTGCCGCTCTTCCTGCAATTTCCGCTCCATCAACCTACTTCTCAACACCGACATTGCCTTCACTCGATTCTGTTGCTGCGACCGTTCATCCTGCATCGCCACCACAATCCCCGACGGCAAATGCGTAATTCGCACCGCCGAGTCCGTCGTATTTACCCCCTGACCGCCATGCCCACCCGAGCGGTAAATATCAATCCTTAAATCCTCTGGCTTAATCTCAATATCCGACTCTGCCGCCTCTGGCAATACTGCCACCGTCGCCGTCGAAGTATGAATCCGTCCTTGAGACTCGGTAACTGGCACCCGCTGCACCCTGTGCACCCCACCTTCAAATTTCAGCTGCCCATACGGCTTCTCACCTGAGACTCGCAAGATCACTTCTTTCATCCCGCCTGCCTCATTCTCATTCTGGCTCAAAAGCTCCACCCTTAAACCATGCCGTTCCGCAAATCTTACATACATCCGGTACAACTCCCCCGCAAACAGAGAAGCTTCATCTCCACCCGCCCCCGCCCGAATCTCCATAATCGCCGGTTTATCATCCGCCGGATCATGTGGCAAGAGCTTCTCCTCTAGCTCCGCAGTCAATTCCTCCACCTTCAGCCCTAAATTCCGCACATCCTCCCGAGCCATCTCTCCCAACTCCGGATCGTTAATCAGCTCAGTCGCCTCAACCAACCCCCTCTTCGCCTGCTCAACCCCCTTCACCAACTCCAAAATTCCATTAATCTCTGCGAGTCGCCGCGACTTCTCCGCAAAATCCGCCGCCGCATAAGCATCCGGCTCCGCCAAAAACGCCTCAATCTCCGCCTTCTCTGTTTCAAACTTCGCTGTATCTATTTGCATATCCCATATTATATCATACTCGCCTCTCCGCCACATCCAAAAATTACCCCAAAAACCAATTTTCATGTTATCATAATATCCAGAACAACTAGTTCGCAACATTTTCAGTTTACATAGAAGAAAAGTCTTTAAAGCCTGGTTCTTTAGCTCAGTTGGCTAGAGCGCACGATTCACATTCGTGAGGTCACAAGTTCGAGCCTTGTAAGAACCACCACACTTGAAGACTTTTCCTCAGTGTAAACCCCAATATTTTAGCAAACGACAACTATCCCACACCATATTTGCCAAACCTCCCCCTTCCGACTATAATGTTCTCATGCAACTCATTGTTGGTCTCGGCAATCCTGGCCCTGAATATAATCTCACCCGCCACAATTTTGGTTTCCTCGCCCTTGATTTTTATGCTAAAATCCACCATCTAGACTGGCAAAAGCCCAAGTTCGGAGCCATTTGGCTCAAGGACGGTCAAAACCTCTTAATTAAACCTCAGGATTTCTACAACAACTCCGGTCAATCCGTCCAAGCCTTCCTTCATTTCTACAAGCTCACCCCTGAAAATCTCCTAGTCCTCTGTGACGATTTTGATCTTCCTTTCGGCACAATCCGCTATCGCCTCAAGGGTTCCAGTGGCGGCAATAACGGCCTCAAATCCATCACTTCCCATCTTAAAACCACCGACTTTCCCCGACTACGACTCGGCACCGGAAACCCCGAACTTCGCCAAAAACTCGGCGACATTGATTTTGTCCTCGGCCATTTCACCGCCGACGAAAAAGCCAAACTTCCATCCATCTTAAGCTCAATCAACGACCGCCTATTGACATAAAAAGAAATCTGTGATAGAATAGAATGATAGGGTCTTTCTTTTTAGCATGCTAAGGCTATTTTACAGCCAACACCCCTAAAAATGACCTGATACTCATCAATTTTGCACCTTAAGGAGGAAACAAAAATGAACATTGCTCAGTTTACTAGCCACCCAAGCAACAGGTTCTACCACATCGTTGGCATGCCAAAAGTCAGCGAACTTGCCCATAGTAAGTATCCGTCTACCGGCCGAACCCATTTCTTCATCCAGATTGGAGATACAGTCGCCGACCTCAAAACCCAAATTAGCACCTATCGTCAGGTGCCCGTCGACCCCAACCACTATGTCATTTACGGCATCCTCACCAGCATCAAGAACGCCAGGGAATTAAAAGGAGTCGATCTGCAACTCTTCCAGCGTGGCACCGCCATCCAAGTTCATTGCGATGCCAGCTTCACCGAAGGTATCATCCAATTCTTTACCCCTCGTCGCGAGCAGTCTACTTGCCCGCATTAACCCGAGCATCCTCCGCATCCGCGGAGGATTTTTCATGAAAAATCCTCACCCGTATTGGGTGAGGATTCGGAGGGTATAGTTCTTAGGCTCGCTTCTGCTCCGCACTCGGATCCGGCACCGTATCGGCCACTTCACCATCGCCGGAAACAATGGCTTCTACTAAGACTGCAGCAAGCTCAGCAGCCTGAGCATCCTCAGTAGTCTCCCCGTCTTCATCGAACGCCTCCTCGGCCCAGAACTGTTGTTTAATCGGGTCGAAAAAGAGCTTCGGAGTCGGAAACTCCGGAATCGATGAGATTTTATAATCTCGGAAGATCCGACTCCGCTTTGGCTGGAACTTCTGCCCCCCCTTCTCATCGTCCACGGCAAACAACATGGCCTCGCCGCATCGCAGAGAGAAATCGTACACAATCTGAACAAAAACCCCTTTTTTTAATACGGACATATTGCTCGTCCTAACGGAGCCCAAACTTGCAGCTTTGGCCTGCTCGTTGGCATCCTCCAGAACATGGGCATTCAAAATTGCCACATTACCGTCTGCCGCCAATGGCATCACACCGGTAATGACTAGCTTTACATTGCCGGAATATTCCGGCACCATTGGATAAAAGGTACCGTCGTTATAAAAACGCGGATCGTATCTCATCCATATGCCCGAATATGCATCCGTCGCTACGAAATTCTCGGCCGCCATCTCGAAGGCTTTTGTCAGACAGAATTCATCACTGTCACCCATGATCCTGCGGGCTTCCGGACTACGAGAACATGCAAAACGAATACTTATCCTGTTCTCCAAGTTGATTGCTCCCAATTTCTTCGGTTCTACTGCCATATATACTTCCTCCTTTAAAGAACTTATCTACACCGGAACGCTATGCCCCGGCAATCTACTCTATCATTCTAGCACACTTTTCAAATAATGTCAATGGGAATATCATAAAAGTCTTCGCTAAACCGCAAAGTCCCACTATCTAACCCTATTACTATGCTTGACTAACGCCGAAAATCTCTCATTTTATCATCCACATATTACCACCCAACGCTCGCACCCTCCCCTTCAACTCTAGCATCGTCATCGTCCGGTTAAACACCCCGGCCGAAACCTTAAGCCGCTCCATCATCTCCTCGCCATCACTCATTCCGCCCGCAATCGCCCTCAAAAGCACCGTCTCAGTCTCATCGTCCCCATAAATCTTCTCCGGATTCATCTTCTGCCTCGCCTTCTTCACCCTCACCTCGGGGAACAGTTCATCCATCACCTCCTCCACCCCTAAACACGGTCTCGCCCCCTGAGCAATCAATCGATTACACCCCATCGACAACGGCCTCCGAATGTCACCCGGCACCGCGAACACTTCTCGCCCCTGTTCCAAAGCATGAGCCGCCGTATTTAACGACCCGCTCCGCTCCGCCGCCTCTGGAATCACCACCACATCCGCCAACCCTGCTATAATCCGGTTTCGTTGTAAGAAACATCCCCGAAAATGAAAATCCGCACCCCTATCAAGCTCGCTCATCACACACCCTCCCCGCTCAACGATTTCCTTCGCCAACCTTTCATGTTGTCTCGGATATATATAATCAATCGGCGTCCCCAGCACCGCCACCGTCACCCCGCCCGCATCCAACGCTCCCCGATGTGCCACCGAATCAATTCCAAACGCCAACCCCGAAACCACCACTGCCCCACGCTTCGCCGCCTCAAACGCCAACTTATAAGCCACCTCCTCGCCATACTTCGTCGGCCGTCTCGTCCCCACGATCGCAATTGTCTTCGGCCTCGCTTGATCCTTCAACCCTCCCCCAAACACCCGTTTTTGACCACCCATTTTATCAACTTCGTCAACCATTTTCTCGCGTTTTTCTGGCAATTTTCCATAAAAATACAACAATTTAGGCACAACCGCAATGGACGTTAACACCTCTGTAAATTCGTGCTCTAGGGGTCGGATTTCATTGTTTTTTACAAAAAGTTGTGAAAAAAGTATTGACATTTATTTCTCCGTGTGCTATAATGCTTATCAGTTAGGGTTATTAACTCCAACTGTACCTAAATAAATCATAATTTCAGCCAGTTGAGGAGCTTGCTCCAAGACTAGCAGAAATTGCGTGCTTTTGAAACCCCTAGGGTTGACAATTTCTCTTAAGGTTGTCA
Source organism: uncultured Candidatus Saccharibacteria bacterium (assembly GCA_947425245.1). GTDB lineage: Bacteria > Patescibacteriota > Saccharimonadia > Saccharimonadales > Saccharimonadaceae > Nanosyncoccus. The sequence continues at coordinate 10,084 of CANDYU010000008.1, read as the reverse complement.
GCTATAAGTATTACCTCCACTTTTAGGGTCACTTCGAAGGCATAGCAATCCCTATAACCGGCGGGCCCCGTGTTTGTGTGAGGTGGGTCGCGCTTCCGGACCCTTCGGAGTCGAACGACGATGCGTTATAGGGCCAAATAGCCCCAGAAACTTAGGTGATGCCCACCCTTACCTAGACCTCTGGGGCTTTTTGGTGTTTTAACACGATACAAATACTTGACACTCATGCTATACTAAATAATATATGTCTAAAAACTTAGTTATCGTCGAGTCTCCTGCAAAGGCCCATACTATCGAGAAGTACCTCGGTAAGGATTTTCATGTTCTGGCTTCCGTCGGCCATATCAGAAAGGATACCAAAGTCGATAAAGAGACCTTCGATGTAACTTATGAAGTTGATCCTGGACATAATAAGATTATCTCTGAACTGAAGAAAGCTGCCAAGACCGCCGAAACCGTCTGGCTAGCTACTGATGAAGACCGCGAAGGAGAGGCAATTTCTTGGCATCTCATGGAAGTTTTGAAGCTACCCAAAAATACCAATCGTATCACTTTTCATGAGATTACTAGACCCGCCCTCGAGAATGCTATTAAGAACCCTCGGCATGTTGATATGGATATGGTCCATTCCCAACAAGCCCGCCAGACCCTCGATATGCTCGTCGGTTACGACCTGTCTGGCGTTGTTCGCCGTAAGGTCCCCGGAGCAATCTCCGCCGGTCGCGTCCAGTCACCCGCCCTTCGCCTCATCGTCGAGCGTGAACAGGAAATCGAAAAGTTCGCTTCTAGTGCTAAATTCAAGGTTACTGGCAAGTTTCTCACTACAGACAAAGACGAGCTGGCCGCCACCCTTAACAAGACCTTCGACACCGAAAAAACCGCCACAAGCTACCTCGAAAAGATCAAGGATGCTGATTTTGAAGTCTCCGATATTACTACCAGCCCCGGCACCCGCAAGCCAGCTCCTCCTTTTACTACCGCCTCTATGCAAATCGAAGCCAACTCTCGCCTCGGTATGTCAACCAAGGCGACCATGTCCGCCGCTCAAGCCCTCTATCAAGCCGGTCTCATCACTTACCACCGTACCGACAGTCTCAACCTCTCGAAACAAGCCATCGCCATGACCGCCAGCTATGTAGAGAACACTTTCGGAAAAGAATATCTCCAAGTCCGCAATTTTAAGACCAAATCCGCTGGAGCTCAAGAAGCCCACGAAGCTATCCGCCCTACCCACATTGAGCAGGAAGTGGCTGGTAAAAACGATTACGAGCGCAAGCTCTATAAACTCATTCGCAACCGCACTCTTGCTACCCAAATGGCCGAGGCTAAAACCGAGAAAACCGTAATTAAAATCACCTCCACCGAATCAAAGCACCTCTTTGAGGCCAAAGGCGAGGTTATCGTTTTTGATGGCTTCCTTCGTGTTACCGGCCGTACTAAAGAAGATGAACTCCCCGCCTTAAAAACCGGAGACCGCCTTAAATCCCTCGAGATTAAAGCTCGCCAAAACTTCGCCAAACCGCCCGCTCGCTACACCGAGGGTTCTCTTGTTAAAAAGCTTGAGGAACTCGGCATTGGCCGTCCATCTACCTACGCCACCATCATGTCCGCCATCCAAACCCGCGGCTATGTCGAAAAGGGCGACTCCGAAGGGGAACCCCGCGAAGTTGTTCAGCTCACCCTCGAAAAGGGAACTATCAAACGCGAAATCGTCACCGAAAAGACCGGCTCGACTAAAGGTAAGCTTATCCCGACTCCGATTGGCGAACTACTGGCTGGATTCCTCACTGACAACTTCAACAACATCGTTGATTATAAGTTTACTGCTCACATCGAAGAAGATCTCGATAAAATCGCCGAGGCAAAACTCGAACGCGTTAAAATGCTTCGCGACTTCTACGACCCCTTCCAAAAGGAAGTCCTCAAATCCGACGAAGCCGCTCGCTATAACAATGCCCGGGAGCTTGGCAAAGATCCGAAGACTGGTCGCTCAATTTACGCCAAAATCGGCCGAAATGGCGGATTCATCCAGCTCGGAGACAACGAAAAAACCTCCGGCGAGAAACCTCGCTTCGCACCGCTACCTAAGGGCATGACTGAAAAGACCGTCACCCTCGAAGCTGCCCTCAAACAACTTGCCCTACCAGAACTGCCTCGCAATCTCGGTAAGTCTAAAGACGGTGTCGAGCTCATCGCTGCTAGTGGACCTTTCGGGCCTTACCTTAAAGCCGGAAAATACAACATTCAACTCAAAGGCTACGACCCCTACAAAATCGATTTTGCCACCGCCGATAAGCTTTACGACGAGAAAAAGAACTCTATTATTGCTGATTGGGGAGATATCATGATTATTGTTGGTGCCTATGGTCCATATGTCAAAGGCCCTGGCCGCTTCAATAATGTCAAAATCCCCAAAGAACAGGACCCTAAATCTATCAACTTGGAACAAGCCAAGGAAATGCTCGACGCCAAACCAGCTCGCGGCGGCCGCTTCGGGAATCGTACTGCCAGCACCAAAAAGACCAGTACCAAAGCCAAATCCACAGCAAAGGCTAAAACCACTACAAAACGGACTAAAAGTAGCTCCGCTAAAACCAAATCAGCCAAATCAACCACCAAAAAATCCATTACAACGAAAAAGACTACCGCTCGCAAAACCACAAAAAAGTAGTATAAGTATTGCAAAAGTTATAGTTTTTCGTAAAACCTATTGACAAAATAATAATTCGTTGCTAACATAAAGAACATAGTCTTACCGGCTATGTTCTTTAACTATTCAAACCTTCTCATTTTTCGTAGAAACCATTCACCCATATTAGTAGGTGAATGAGACTACGGAAAATCAGGAGGAAACAAAAATGAAAGACAACAAAACAGCACTAGCAAGCATAAGGGAATACTTACTAGAGGCACTGTAGGATCACTACGACCAGAGCGATATCACGGATATTGAGGGCTATACGCAGGGCTTTCTCGCCGCGGTTACCGTATTTAACATACCACACCCCAACATCGATCCGGGTGATATCGTGCCGTTCCAAAACTGGATGACTCGTAAAGTCCTTACTGCAACGATGATGACCGCGTCCACGGAAGCTGATCTGCTTTGTGATCAGCTTATAGTACCGAAAAGACCATTTCGTGCTATGCTGCTCAACTGTGCACGTATTGACGACTACGGCAACGAGCTTGATCCAGACACAGGAGAAAAGACCGACCAGCATCATAACTGGGAAGACATCGTCTGCGTCAGAGATTGTGATGGCTATATCCTGCCAGCCCACTATTACAAAATGGATGTTCCACAGGAACCACATCACATCGTGCGGCTCCTGAGGATCAATACGGGAAACGGCCTGCCATTCACCATTCGCTCGGACGATCAGCACCTGATGGCGGCACTTATTCGTCATGATATCAGCATCGGAGACCCGATCAATCAACGCTATAGTCAAGACGCCAAGAAACCGCACAGTGAGCTTTCTCACTACGCGACAGTTATCCAAAATGCATTAAGCAAGCTGCCGTATTGCGACCATAGCGACCATAGCTGCACAGTGCAGAAACTGTAATCTCATGTCTTTCAAGTCGGGCCACCACAAGGTGGCCTTTTTCAATACCAAAACCCACCACCACACCCCTATCCTTTCATTATATAACAGATTATCAAAAAAGTCAAGCATAAGCGTAATATTTTGCAGTACTAAGTCGTCTCTAAATAGTTGCAACTATAAGCATTTTGTGCCAAAAGTTTCGTTCAAACTACTAAAAAGTGCTATAATAAAACTAAGAAGTCGAACACACCCCAATTTTAAGTGTTGACGCTAGCAAGAAAATATGCTATCATACAATAAATGACAAATATTAACTATTATATAGGGTGAGGGGGAACGAAGGGAATCTGATGGATCAGCACGCCAGTACTATCGAAAACGCCATTAAGGGTAGCCTAAACATCATTGAACAAGACCGCGAGCGGGAAATTATCTCACGCCGCTTCGGGCTTTCCGGTCAAAAGGAAACCTTAGAGCAAATCGGCGAATTACTTAACATTACTCGCGAACGAGTGCGCCAGCTCGAAAAAGCCATTCTTGTTCGTCTTCGCATCGGAGCTGAAGAAGGACAAATTCCCGAACTAGCCGCCGCCGAAAAACTCATCATTCGCAATCTTACCGAGCTCGGACGCGTCGCTCGTACCATCGATATCGCTGATCGTATCTATGGCCGAACTGCTACTCCCGCCGAACGTGCTAAGCTCACCTTCATCAGCTCGATTTCCAGCAATCTCACTGCTATTGATGAAAACGACCTCTATTATGCCGCCATCGGCATTGCCGAATACGGCGACACAAAAACTATCCATACCCGTGTAGATGAAATTGTCACGGTTATCAAAAAACAAAAAGAGCCGATGACTATCGATCAGCTTGATGCCGTCCTCAATTACGAGCACCCTGACCATATCAAAGCTATCGCCTCCATCTCGAAGCTTCTTGCTTCACTTAATGGTCTCTGGGGCTTAGCTAAATGGCCGACCGTCAATCCTCGCAATATCCGCGATAAAATCTTTGTCGTTCTCGAATCTAAAAAAGAACCGATGCATTTTTCCGACATCGCCGATGCCATATCAAAATCCGAGTTTCGTCGCAAGAATGTCACCATCCAAGCCATCCATAATGAATTAATCAAAGACCCCCGCTTCGTCCTCATCGGACGCGGGATTTACGCTCTTAATTCTTGGGGCTACGCCAAGGGCACTGTTTCTGATATCATTACCAGCATCCTCCAAGAAGCTAGCGAGCCACTCACTCGTGAAGAAATCGTCAAACGCGTTCTACGTGCTCGCAAAGTTAAAGAAACCACTGTCCTTCTCAACCTCCAGAATAAGCAACTCTTTACCAAAGTCGACAAAGACACTTATACTCTCGCTCCCCAAGACAATAGTAAATAGCTTACGGCCAGCTTCCGTATCCCATTTTTTCTATCGTATGCTACAATATAATACATATGCTATCTCAAATCATTCAGTTCATCATTATGCCCATCGTTTGGGTACCCGTTGTAGCTCTTTTAGCCTTTTTGAGCTATCGTAATTATAAAAAACTCAACCGTCTCAAAGTCCTCAATGTTGATCCGGTATTGCTCATGTTGGAAATCCCTCGCACCAACGATAAGAAAGAGCTCGCCGCCGAACAACTTTTTGCTAGCCTACATGGTATTCTCCGTGACAAACTCGAATTAAAGAACTCTGGCGGCGTGCAGGAACATCTTAGTTTTGAGATCGTTTCTACCGGCGGCCAAATCCGCTTTTATGTCTGGGTACCTAAGATCTACCAAAGCTTCGTTGAAGGACAAATCTACGCTCAATATCCTACCGTCCAAATTTACCGCATGGATGAAGATTATACGGATGACCGCTCAAAGTATCCAATCGTTTATTCCGCCGAACTCACCCTGACTGAAAATGACGCTCTCCCCATTCGTACCTTTGAGAACTTCGAAGTCGATCCTCTCGCCAGCATTACTGGTACTCTGGCCAAACTCAACCCTGACAATTCCGAAGAGCTTTGGATCCAAATTCTCACTCGCCCCATCCCTGATGACTGGCACAAACAAACCACTGATAAGTGGGTCAAAAAAATCAAATCCGGCAAAAAATCTTTCTTCGGTGGTACCGTGATTGATTGGGTATGGATTGTCGAAGCCCTTGGAGCCTTCTTCCGCCCACCTACCGGCGGTACCAATGGTGAAACCAAACCAGTCGAGCTCTCCGAACGCGACAAAACTCGCATCGCTAAGGCTGAAGAAAAAGCCACCAAGCTCGGCTATGAAGTTAAGATCCGTTTGGCCTATCTCGGTAACGACCAGACAAATGCCAAGCTAAACATGCAAGCCCTCGTCGGAACCTTCAAACAATATAACTCCACCAATCTTAACGGCTTCAAACTTACCGGCGGTAGCTTCAAAATGGAAGACCTCGACGAATATAAGATGCGTCAATTCAACGATCGCGGCTTCATTCTTAATATCTCTGAGCTCGCCAGCATCTACCATTTGCCTCACACTAGCGTTGAAACCCCCAATATTGTCTGGGCTTCCTCTAAAACCGCTGAACCACCTTCCAAACTTCCACTCGTTACTGGTGATCCTGCTCACGATGAGAGCATCTCCGCTTTCGGTCTAACCAATTTCCGCGGCATTAATCATCAGTTCGGCATGTACCGCCGCGACCGTTCCCGTCATGTTTATATCATCGGTCAGACCGGTGCCGGAAAATCTGGTATGCTAGAACTTTTCGCTCTCAGTGATGTTTTTTACAATCAAGGCTACTGTATCATCGATCCGCACGGCGACTTCGCAATCAACAACCTCCGCTTCGTTCCCGAGCATCGTATCAATGACGTCGTCTACTTCAACCCTGCCGACACTGCCTATCCTGTCGCCTTCAACCCACTTGAGCTCAGTGACCCTGCCAGAAAGCCTAATGTCTGTTCCGAGGTTATCGGCGTCCTTAAACGTCTCTTCGGTGATTCTTGGGGCCCTCGCCTTGAGCACATCTTACGTTACACCCTCCTAGCCCTCCTCGACCGCCCCGAAACTACACTTCTTGACATTTCCCGAATCCTCACTGACAAAGACTTCCGCAAGGAAACCCTCGATTACTGTACCGATGTTACAGTATTGCAATTCTGGAAACACGAGTTTGGCCAGTGGAATGAAAAGCAGGTCAACGAAAGTATTGCACCAGTATTAAACAAGGTCGGGGCCTTCACTGCCAACCCAATCATCCGCAACATTATCGGCCAACCAAAATCCAGTTTCAACATTCGCAAAATTATGGACGAAGGAAAAATCCTTGTCGTCAACCTCTCTAAAGGTCTCATCGGCGAAGATAACGCCAGCCTACTCGGGGCCTTCCTGGTCACTAAGGTCCAGCTCGCCGCCATGTCCCGCAGCGATATCCCCGACGTCGCCGACCGTCGTCCCTTCTATCTATATGTTGATGAGTTTCAAAACTTCGCTACTGATTCTTTTGCCGTTATTCTTTCCGAAGCCCGAAAATACGGGCTTAATCTTACCGTCGCCAACCAATACATTTCCCAAATGACCGACTCGGTCCGCGATGCAGTTTTCGGCAATGTTGGTACTACAATCTCTTTCCGCGTCTCCGCCGATGATGCACCGATTCTCGCCAAACAATTTGAGCCGACTTTTGATCAGTCCGACCTCATCCAGATGAACAACCGCCATTTTGTTATCTCTATGATTATTAATGGCGAGAAAGTTCCGGCCTTTTCTGCCACCACCCTCTCCCTCCCGATCACCCCTAAAGATAACTTTAACCAAATCGTCCAAAACTCACGCTATTATTATTCCCGCAACCGTGCCGAAGTTGAATCCGAAATCCGTGAAACTATCGAACAATCCGAAAAATATAAAAGGGAACTTTCCGACTCCGGGCGTGCTGCCAGTTCCGCCGTCGAAGCTTCGATTATTAATAGTTATACAACCAGAGCAGGGAATTACGATAGCTCTTCCCAAAACTATAGTAACCAAAGCTACACTACTAGCTCCAAGCCCCAAAAATCCAATTTCGTCTATCAACCCACTCCCCAAAACGACTTTCGCCGCCTCAAAATGTCCCCCAATTCCGCCGAAGGGAAAGATCGCCCTGGACTCAAGGATTTAGGTTCACTCATGGCCCAAAAAGCCGCTAATGCTTCTAGTAGCCCGCAGGATGGTATCATAAATCAAGAGAGCCCTAACACCGCACCAAATCAGTCAACCAGCCCAGAACAGTCTAATAATGGTCAAAATCGCAAAAATACTCATGTCAACACCGAAAAATCCTTTTCCAAAAACCGCAAAAATCGCCTTAACCGTCGCTACAACCGCGACAACAAACGTTAAACCATGAACATGCAAGAATTGGCTCGTCTGATTCTCAGTATCAACGCAGCCCCTCTAAACCGCATTCGCTTCGCTAAAACCATTTATTTTGTGCATAAGGAGCTCATTCGGAAGGGAATGATGCAGCCTGAGGATATCTCCTACATTAGATCCCCTCTCGGACCGGTCCCTGAAGGCTTCCTTACTCTCGCTTTGGCTCCCTCTATCCTTCTCCGCAAAACTGCTACGCCCCTATTATCGTTCGATGCCGAAGAGTATCTTATTAACCCTGAATATCCCGAAACCAGCCCACCCCTTATTAGCCAAAGCCGGCTCCAGCCGCTTATTAAAAGAGTCCTCGACCTACTTAATGCCCACTCCACCACAGCTCTCGTTGAGGCCAGCCACGATCCAAGCTGGCTCAGTCACCCAAATGGCGTGCACTATCTTATTAGTACTACAGATCTTAAAAACATGTTCCCATTTCCCCAAATCCGCATCAAGATCCGTATTAAGCGTAAAAAACCCTCTAGTCAAGCTGGGGCTCTCCAAGCCAACCTCCTACGCGGCATGCTTAAGGATATCGTTCAAGAAAGTACCGATCTCGAATATCCCGACCAACCCGATACCGACAAATCAACTCCTAAGCAAGAGCCGTCGTAATGGCTAGTTCCGAACGCTACGAGATCGCCCTTGAAGATATCGCTAAGCCACTCTGGCGTAAATATCGCAAAAGTGCCGAATATAAGAGTGGTCGCCGCTATTCTATTAACTCTACCCATGCCTTAGTGCGTAGCGCCGAAGAGCAAGGCTTAAATAATGTTATCCTTAAGTTTGCTCATCAGCTTGAAGCCTCCGAAGATATTCGTCGTGATTTTATTCAGCGTAGGGAATCAGACTGGATTGACGACTGGAAAACCATGCACCGCACGCTCTTTGGTCTGGTTTACCGAGAATGTGGCAGCTTACGTCCCCGCGGCCATGACGTACGTTTCGGCGACCCCGGCGACGAAGAGCTACACCACATCCCCTGTGGCGGAGCAGAAGTCTATAATGAGCTCTTCGCTTTAGCTCGCACCCTCGTCAACCGCCTAGAGTCCATCAAGGTCTCCGATCTTGACGAAGTTTGCCGCTTCTTAGCCCAATTTCACTATTCTTTCATCCGTATTCACCCATTCTTCGATGGTAATGGTCGCATCGCTCGAGTTGTTACCGATCAACTATCCGTTGCCTTAGGATATATACCTATCATCGCTGGGTTTCCTCGTAACAATGCCGACAAAAAGCGGATCTATCATGCCGCTATTCATGATTGTGCTGATGATAGTGCTTGTATAGCACTAACCAACTGGATTAAGACTCAGCTCGAAGAAAAACTTCACGAAATTATTTAGCCACAACGATGCGTCCACGGCATCTACTAATCTCCAACATTCGCTGACCGATGTTAAAACATACTCCGCTGAGCCGGGAAGCGCCAAACAGGGAATTACTAAATCACTTACGCCCAGAACTCGCTTCCCACTCACCCCTCGTTCCCATTGCATAATTCCCCTCTATTAATTTAAATCTAATCTGGTTATCATTGGCTCGTATTTCATAAAACTGTGCCAAGCATCAGCATTATTCATATCTAACCAGCTCTGGCCTTCATAACAGGCAATAAAGCATAATCAACAACCCGTCATAAAATAGCTAATTCGTATAGACAAAAAACAACAACAATCGGCCGGGCATAAAAAACAAGCAACAAATCAAAACGTATGTATACTCGTCTTTTCGACATATTTCCAATGTCGCACAATATACCTTTTGCGACATTATACCTGTTGGAATCTCTAATCACACCATATTTTCTCATTTATATCAAAGTCCACACCGCTCCGCCTACTTTATACCCACCTCCTATGTTTTTTATTGCAATCCCCTCTTTTTCATATTTTTTACTAAATATGGGTTACTTACTACTACAACTCCAATCCTTGATAAAAAGCAGTTTCCACAACTTTTCGTCATTCTCTATACCCGAACAAAAACCGAACTTAATAAGAACTAAAAACACACGTCTCGTCCGTAGCGGGTACGTCTATCTAGGCTACGGCTCTGCCCGGTATCTTGGCGTCGATGGCTACCATTGGTCTACTACGGCTTCGCCCGTTTACAACAATGGGTCTGCTGGTTTGACAGGTTACAA
>CANDYU010000007.1 GCA_947425245.1 uncultured Candidatus Saccharibacteria bacterium | reverse complement strand
ATCGTGGTGCGGGCGAAGAGACTCTAACTCTCGACCTCTTCCTTGGCAAGGAAGCGCTCTAAACAACTGAGCTACGCCCGCATATGCATTAATCTTAGCACGGGCGATACTGCCTGTCAAGAAAAAGGACGTCATAACAACGTCCTCACTCCACAAAGGTGTAGATAAATCTCTGTCGCAGTTGGAAAAATACCTTGAGCTCCTGCCAGCAGCGTCTCGATAATTTTCAACTCCAGTTCTGAATGTAGATTCTTAATTTCCCATCTACCCAGCCGCAGTTCAGCCCTGCCTAGCAGCAGTAAATTATGGGCAGCCTCGCAAATCTGCTTTTCCACTAGCTTCTCGTCCAGAATATTAATCCCGACAGACACCTCTAGCCAATTGAGCCAAACAATTCGCCGCTCAGACACAACCAACCCAAAGTTCTCCAATCTGAACGACAGACATAGGTCAACCATGTGTACAAACATCATCAGATTAAACATTTGTAAAGCCAGCTCAACCAGATCCTCAGCTCCCAACTTCACGTCAGCATCTAAGATATCCGTCAAGGGAATTATCCTGTCGTCTTCCCCTGAATCGCTAACGACCTCAACCAGCAACTCTCGTTGTGACTCACAGTCCGCCTTCTGTTCAACAAATCTAGGGAAGAACCGGTCAAACCTTTTAGGTTCTTCGGCTAAGCAAAGACGATTTTGGCGATAGATTTCATACCGGCGTTCTAGAAACTGTAGCGTCATCCTCGCCCACTTCAAGTCCTCTCCTAAGTTATGAACTACCCCATAGACCAAGGCGGTTTCTGTCCGTTCATACTGCCGGAAACTCAGCTCTCCGCACTCAAAAAAATACTTCTTACTATTCACTTCTCCACCTCCTTAAGGTAGTAGGTTTGTCGGGTAACACCAAAGATTTTTGGCCACACCAAACAAACCCCCATACTGATATACTATCACAGATTATCAAAAAAGTCAAGCTTCTTATCACATTTTAAACCAACTAGCCTCATTGCCTTGATTACGAACATTGACAATATCTAGTTAAGAGATTATGCTTTTATTAAACAATTCTTAGAAAGGATCAAAATGGCTTCAAACACAAAACTGAACCGCATTCCACCCGAATATCAACCAATCTCCATGTGGGGGTACTTCGGCTACGGAATCTTATTCCAAATCCCCATTATCGGCTGGATTTTCCTGATTATCTTCGCTCTTTCTGCCGGCAACATCAACCTCCGCAACTTCGCTCGCTCCCAATTTTGTCTTATGATTATCTGGCTAGTTCTGTTCCTCATCTCCGCTACTTCTGGTCTCATGGTTTCTATGCTGCACGGCGTCTTCCCTGGCACTTTCTAAAATGTCTCTAGCCGAACTGGAGTACCATGATTTACAGTGCTCCAGTGTTTTGTACTAGCCAAAACGCTCACTTACCTATATAATATATACATAACTTTATAATTTTAGGAGACTATCATGCTTATTGCCTGTATTATTATTGTCGCCGTAGTTCTAATTCTTATTGCGGTCGTTTGGGGGACCTATAACAGCCTCGTTCGTCTCGACGAACGTGTCAACGAAGCTTGGTCGGATATCACCGTTCAACTCAAATATCGTGCCGACCTCATCCCTAACGTCGTCGAAACTGTTAAGGGCTACGCCGCTCACGAAAAATCTGCCTTTGAAGATGTAACGAAGGCTCGTTCTGCCGTCATGAGTGCACAAGGCGTCAAAAACACCGCCGAAGCCGAACGTAGTCTCGAGGGTGCTCTCTCTAAGATTTTCGCCATCGCCGAAGCTTATCCCGAGCTTAAGGCCAACACAAACTTCCAACAGCTCCAGCTTCAACTCCAAGATGTCGAAGATAAGATTCAGGCCGCTCGCCGCTTCTACAATGCCGGTGCGAAGGAACTCAATACAAAAATCAAGATGTTCCCGTCCAACATTATTAACAATATGATTGGACATTTCAAGAAGCGTGAATACTTCGAAGTTCCTGAGTCGGAGCGTGCTAAGATTGAAAACGCTCCAGAAGTGAAGTTCAATAATTAATCTATCCAGTGTTGCTAGCGGGGAAGCAACACTAGTTTTGTTACATTATGTATAAACAAATTGCTGCCAATAAGCGTAACACAGTCTTTATTATCTTGGGCTTTATCATTTTTATTACGGCCATCGGTGCTGCTTTTGCTTATTTTCTCGACGATTGGTGGGTCGTTGCTTGGGTGCTTATCATCGCAACGATTTATGCGGTTGTCCAATATTTTGCGGCCAGCACCTTCGCGGTCGCCATGACTGGTGCTAAAGAAATCAAAAAGAAAGATAGCCCAAGGCTTTATAATACGGTCGAAAATCTCGCCATTACTGCCGGCTTGCCTATGCCGAAAGTATATATTATTGATGATGCCGCTCCTAATGCTTTTGCGACTGGTCGCGATCCAGAGCATGCTATTGTCGCCGCTACGACCGGTTTGCTTGATATTATGGATAATAAAGAGCTAACCGCCGTGATGGCTCACGAACTTTCCCATGTGAAAAACTATGACATTCGCGTATCGATGATTACATTCGGTTTAGTTTGTGTTGTTGGTTTTATTTCCGATCTTGGCGTCCGCATGATGCTCTTGACTCACGATCATGATGAGGACGACAATAGCCCAATCGGCATTATTGTTGTTATTCTTGTCTCGCTCCTTGCCCCGATTGCTGCTTCCTTGGCCCAAATGGCCGTGTCTCGCGAACGTGAATATCTCGCCGATGCCAGTGCTGCCCATTTAACGCGTTATCCAGAAGGCATGATTTCCGCCCTAAAAAAACTCGACACCCACGCCCGCCCGATGCGTCATCAAAATCCCGCCACTGAAGCCCTCTTCATTAACAACCCATTGCGTAAAGGGGCAATTAATAATCTCTTCAGCACTCACCCACCTATCGAAAAACGCATTGAAAGGCTCGAACATGGCAAAACCAAGTTCTAAAAGTTCCGCAAAATCCCCAAAATCCACCAAAGCTACCCAACCGAGAACCAGCCGCCGATCGTCCGCTCTGCGTCGGGCTTGGCTGAGACTGCGTTCGCGAGTTCTGGTCCTCAAGTCTAAAATCCACGAAGCTCGCTCCCATCATATCCATCTCCACAAATCCTTCCGCCGCTCCTACCGCGAGGACTACATGCGTCAAACTTCGACCCCCGGCCTCTTATCGCACGCCATGGTAACTTTTAAAACCATCTTTTCGCATTGGCGTACTTTTTTCTTGCTCATTGGGCTGATGGTGGTGGGCTATATCGTGGCGGTAGGCTTAATGAGCGAAGATTTTTATTTGCAGGTACAAGAAACAATCGATGACGCCGGACTGGAGCTCGCGGGTGGCGAAATCGGCAATTTCGCCAAAGCCGGCATGTTGTTACTCTCGACTATCACTACTGGTGGTTTGAACGTAGGTATGAACGATACCCAAACTATCTTCACCGTGATTCTTTTTCTTATCCTCTGGCTCGTTACGATCTATCTCTTGCGTCATTTCTTCGCCGGCAGAAAGCCAAAGCTGCGTGACGCCCTCTACAATGCTCTCGGCCCACTCCTATCGACCTTTGTAGTATTTGTCGTTATTTTTATCCAAGCCATCCCGATTATTCTAGTCATCATCACCTATTCTGCTGCCCTGACCACTAATTTTCTCTCCAGTCCGTTTTACGCTTTGATTTACTTTATTTTTGCCGCCGTAATGATTCTACTCAGCAGCTATCTCTTCTCTAGCTCCCTGCTTGCCCTAGCCGCCGTTACTGCTCCCGGCATGTATCCCCTCTCGGCTATTTTCGCCGCCTCGGATCTTGCTGCTGGCCGCCGCATCCGTATTATCCTTAGGATTCTTTATCTAATTTTTGTGGTCGGTTTCGTCTATGTTATTACCATGATGCCAGTCATCTTGCTTGACCTCTGGCTAAAAGCGACTTGGGAGTCCCTGGCTGGCTGGCCGATTGTTTCATTCTTCTTGATTATCGTTACCTGTTTTGCTTTTATCTATGCCTCAACTTATCTCTTTCTCTATTATCGCTGGCTGCTTGATTATAAAGAACAGTAGCAATGTCTTAACTTTTTATGCTATACTACTATCATAATAAGTGAGGTGTATCATGAGCGACAGTTCCGATCAGCAAAAGCGAGCGGCCGAGCAGCACATATCTAGGCTTCGTGAATTAATTGATAATTATCGTTACCATTACCATGTTTTAGATGAATCAATCATGTCCGAAGCAGCTGCCGATTCCTTAAAGCATGAACTCTCAGAATTAGAAAAACAATATCCAGACCTCATCACTCCTGACTCGCCGACCCAACGCGTAGCCGGCAAGCCTCTCGATAAGTTTACAAAAGTTACCCACCAAGATCGCATGATTTCCCTCATGGATGTTTTTTCTGAGCAGGAGATTCGCGACTGGGTTAATACAAACGAAAAGCTCATCCCTAGCCTCAACCTGCCCGGAAAATCGCCCAAGATTAAGGAGTTCTTCACCGATATCAAAATGGATGGTCTCGCCTGTGCCCTGCATTATGAGGATGGCCTGTTTCAGCAAGCCGTTACCCGTGGCGACGGCCTAGTTGGTGAGGATGTTACTATGAATGTCCGAACCATCGAGAATATTCCTTTACGCATTGCGGAGCCTGGTTATGTCGAAGTGCGGGGCGAGATAGTCATTTTTAAACAAGATTTTGACGAGCTGAATCAAAAACAGCAAAAGTCCGGCGAAAAACCATTTGCAAATCCTCGCAATCTTGCAGCCGGCAGCATCCGTCAGCTCGATCCTAAAGTTGCCGCCAGCCGCAAGCTTCGCTTCATGGCTTACGATTTAGTAGCTCCAGATTTGCCCACTCATGCCGAGGCTTATCAGAAGCTTCGAGACTTAGGCTTTCGCACTAGCGGCGAAGACAAGGTTTTTCGGGGTCTTGCCGACGTTCTAAAAGAAATTACTCGCCTCGCTGACCACCGCCAAGGGCTACCCTTTAATACCGACGGCATGGTGATCAAGATCAACGACCGGGCGATTTATCGATCGCTCGGCATTATCGGCAAGACCCCGCGCGGCGCCGTTGCGTACAAATTCCCCGCCGAAGAAACTACGACTCGCGTTCGCGATATTGTCATCTCAATCGGGCGCACCGGCGCCGCTACCCCCGTGGCGATTTTTGACCCAGTCTCCATCGCCGGTAGCACCGTTCGCCACGCTAGTCTTCATAACGCTGACGAAATCGCTCGCCTCGATATCCGCATTGGCGACACTGTGATTATCTATAAAGCTGGCGACATTATCCCCCAGGTGAAAGAAGTTCTCGTTAGTCTTCGCCCTGAACGCACCGAACCTTACGACTATGTGGCCGCTCTGAAGAAGCAATATCCCGAGCTAGAATTTGAACGACCCGAAGGGGAAGCAGTCTACCGCGTGAAAGGCGAAAGTTCCGACCTTATTCTGAAGCGTTCTCTAGAATACTATGCCTCGAAGCCCGCCCTGAACATTGATGGCCTCGGCGAAAAAAATGTTGAGGCCCTAGTCGACGCCAGACTAGTACATAGCATCGCCGACCTTTATCGTCTCACGGCCGAGAAAGTAGCCCAGCTCGAACGCTTCGGTCGTCTCTCCGCTCAGAAACTCGTCGCTGCTATTACTGCCTCAAAAACCCCGCCGCTCCAAAAGTTCATCACTGCCCTCGGTATCCGCCATGTCGGCACCCAGACCGCCGCCACTCTCGCCGATGCCTTTTCTAGTATCGATGCTCTCAGCGAAGCTACCGAAGACCAGCTCCTCAAGCTCCCCGACATCGGTAGAATCGTAGCCGAATCGATTCTCGCCTACTTTGCCGATGAAGACAACCTTCAACTACTGAGCGAGCTGAAGGAGCTCGGTGTACGTCCTGTCGCTGTTGATCGCAGCAATCTCCCTCTCGCCGGACAAAGTTATATCATTACTGGCACTCTCGAAAACATGGATCGTGAAGCTGCCGAGGATAAGCTCCGCTCTCTGGGGGCAACTGTCACTAGCGGTGTTACAAAAAACACTACCGCCCTCATCACTGGCGTTAAACCCGGCAAAAGCAAAACCGACAAGGCTACGAAACTGGGCATTCCGACCATGAATGAGGCTGATTTTCAAGCTCTAATTGGACAAAACTAAGATTTTAGCATAAACCTATTGACAAAATTGAGAATCTGTGCTAAAATGAAGGGATAAGGCTGTCGCAACTGACGGTCAGTTCCTTGTGAGCTAAAAATATGAAAAGGAGGGGAACTAAATGATGTTCCAAACAAAGCAACTGAGGAAACTGAAAATCCAGCACCTTACGGCTATTCTGCTAGCCATCTCTTGTCTAGCCGGTTGCCAGAATGCCCAACCGCCTCTCATTTCGCTGGAGGAAGCAGCCAAGTTTGACTCCGAGCTTCCATCTAGCGACCAGGTCGCCTTTAATACTTGGGAAAACAACCCGTTCATCGGCGACGAAAAAGACTTCCTCTATTTGCTAGAGGAGGTGGATGGCGAACCTGTTCAGTTACCAGACGGATCTGTTCTATCTCCAGGTCATAAGTATCGGCTCGTTATCTACTGCCACAACACGGCCCGTGCTATTGACGACGAAAACGATATCGCTAGGCTCGTAAAAGTTTGCCTGGAATATCCCATGCGAATGTCGGCGGGTAATCAGGATATTATCTCTGCCGAACTGAGTGGCTATGCTAATGGATCCGCTATTCCGTCCTGCTCGACCTCGCTCACGGTCGTGGCCGAGAGTAATCTGGCGATTAACCTAGTCACCGACCTGGATGAAGTAAACCAGAAGGTTCAGCCGCATCTCCTTGCCCTTAATCTCATGGGTGAGAATGTTAGTGATCAAGCTAGCTATTCCACCTCGTTCCAGAGTGATCGAGTTCAGGCTGAAATTACGTTAGGAAATGTTCCGTCCGGTCTCGCCGAATCTCGGATCATTATTTACGAGATTGAGGTCAGCCTTCAGCCAGAGCCAGGCGGAGTCGGGTGATTCATCTAAAAGGCTCAAAAGCCCCCCCAAAAAACAGGCACATCGTCAAGATGTGCCTCACTTCATTCTTAGTACGATTCGACAGCGTTCATCTCCGCCCTCAGTTCATCAATCAACTGTAAGATATCAACATCCCTTAGTTCATCGTCCGCTAGCTTCATCCTTCGATAAGCTATATGATATTCTCTTGATTCAGCTTTAGTATGACTAGGCTCATAGGTCATTGCATCAATTCGCTCGCGTACCTCCGCCTCATACTGCCGATACAGCTCCTCAAACCTTTGTTGTATTACACCTGGCTCGCCACTTGCCCATGCAACATTAGGACCTCCTGTCACGCACCCAATCACGCAAATTGCCGTAATCAACGCCCGGCTTCTCGCTCCGAGTAAGTTACTGAAGCCTAAATACATTTTGCTTTGCATTATCGCACCTCCAACGACAAAGAGCTAACAACATGTTACAATGTCATTATATGCCCAAATTTGAATTAGTGTCAAAATATCAGCCCACCGGTGATCAACCATTTGCCATTCGGCAGCTTACCGAAGGGCTTAAAGCTGGCGTCCGCGAACAGACTTTACTCGGCGTGACTGGCTCCGGAAAGACCTTCACCATGGCGAACCTCATCCAAAACGCCCAAAAGCCCACCTTAATCCTCGCCCATAACAAAACCCTCGCCGCCCAGCTTTACTCCGAGTTTCGCGAGTTCTTCCCGAAAAACGAAGTGCACTATTTCGTCTCCTACTTCGACTACTACCAGCCCGAAGCCTACATCGCCTCGACCGACACCTATATTGAAAAAGACTCCGCCATTAATGATGAGATCGACCGCTTGCGTCATGCCGCCACTGTCGCCCTCCTCACTCGCCCTGACACCATCATCGTCGCCTCGGTTTCTTGTATCTATGGTATCGGTTCCCCCGATCATTACACCGAAATGTCCTTACCGCTAATTAAACAAGACGGCATCTGGAAAATCGTCGGCAGCGAAAGCAAGACCGACTTTCTGAACGACGCTATTCATAACTCCGAGGAATACGCTGACTTCTACCTCGCCCATCCGATCGTCAATGTTTCGACCCAAGGTACCGATTCCCTCAGCCAACAAAACTTCATCAAATATCTCGTTGCCATGCAATATCATCGCAACGACCTCGCCTTCGAACGCGGCAACTTCCGTGTCATGGGTGACACGGTCGACCTCTTTCCCGCCAGCGGGGAATGGGGATATCGTTTCGAGTTTGGCTTCGATACGCTTGAAGCCGTCCGAATTATCGATCCCCTCACTGCCGAGACTCGTGAAAAGCCCGATCGTATCCACATCTTCCCGAACACCCACTACGCCACCCCAAAAGACCAGCTTGAAACTGCCATCACCAGTATCCAAGCCGAATTTGACGAACGCTTAAAATACTTCGAGAAACACGAAAAGTTCCTCGAGGCTCAACGCCTAAGCCAGCGTACGAAATACGATCTCGAAATGTTGAAAGAAACCGGCTTTGTGAAGGGAATCGAGAATTACTCGCGTCATCTCGACGGTCGCAAGGCTGGTCAACCCCCAGCGACCCTCATCGATTTCTTCCCGAAGGATTTTCTCCTTCTGGTGGACGAAAGCCACATGACCCTGCCCCAAGTCCGAGGCATGTATAATGGCGACCACGCCCGCAAGCTCACCTTGGTCGAATATGGCTTCCGCCTCCCCAGTGCTCTCGACAACCGCCCGCTAACTTTCGGCGAGTTCCAAAAGCACATCTCCCAAGCCATCTATGTCTCCGCCACTCCCGGTACTTATGAGCTTGAGAACTCGCCCGCTCCTGCCGAACAAGTCATTCGCCCGACCGGTCTTCTTGATCCCGAGATTGAGGTTCGTGGCTCTGAGGGCCAAATCGACGACCTCATGTCCGAAATCGAAACCCGCATCAGTAAAAACCAGCGAACCCTCGTCACCACTCTTACTAAACGCATGGCCGAGGACCTCACTGACTTTCTTAAGGAACGCGATATTAAGGTCGCCTACATCCATTCTGATATCGATACGCTCGAACGCGGTGATATCCTGCGTGACCTGCGCGCCGGAGTCTACGATGTCCTGGTCGGCATTAATCTCCTCCGCGAGGGTCTGGATCTGCCCGAAGTTTCGCTTGTTGCCATTCTCGACGCCGACAAGGAGGGCTTCCTCAGGTCCGAGTCCGCCCTGATTCAAACCATCGGCCGTGCCGCCCGCCACGAGCAAGGCCATGTAATCATGTACGCCGACCATATTACCGAAAGCATGGAAAAAGCCATTACTGAAACTAACCGCCGCCGCGAAATCCAGCACAAATACAATGTCGAACACAACATCACTCCTCATTCCGTCAAGAAAGAGATTAGCGTTGGCCTCCGTGCCATTATTCCCGAGAAAGAAGAGGTCACTAGACTTGACCTCAAACGCGTCCCGAAGGAAGAATTGCCCAGCCTCCTGAAAGAACTCCAGTCCCAAATGCAGCTTGCCGCCGCTAACCTCGATTTTGAGCAGGCCGCTCTCCTCCGTGACCAAATCAAAGAGATTAGCGACGCTGTCAACTCTAGTAAAAAGCCCAAAAAATAGCCAAAATCCTGCAATTTATCCCGGTCATTCTCGACCGAGATTCTCTATGTTATAATAAAATAAAGTTACTCGGCAAAAACATTTACATCTAGTTAGTGAAAGGTAATTATGTCCCAAGAAATCCATAAAAAAATTAGCCAAGAATATTTTGAACAAATTAAAAGCGGCCAAAAAACTTTTGAGCATCGTATCAACGATTTCGAATGTCATTCTGGCGATATTCTCGTTCTTGAAGAATGGGAGTATGGCCAAAGTGACGATGATATCGCCAATCGCCGACCCACCGGCCGTACGATTCGCAAGAAAGTTGGCTATGTTGGCTACACTAAAGATTTTGATTGGCTGAACCGCCCCGATGTAAAAGCCGCCTTTGAACAACACGGTGCCCAAATCATTTCGTTACTTGACGAGAACTAATTTAGGAGGATTATGAAAATTACTAAACTTGAACACTCTGGCCTCGTTATTGAGAATAATCAGCAAAAGATCGTCTGCGATCCGGTGGAGTTCACCCATCAACTACCAAAGCTTGACCAGGTCATCGCAATCGTCATTACACATAAGCATAACGACCATTTCCAGCCCGAAAAAATCACTCAGATTCTTGCCGACAATCCCCAGGCCCGTCTCTTCGCTCCCGAAGACATTGAGCTTGACGAAATCGCCGGCCATCCTATCGAAAAAGTCGCAGCCGATGTGGTTTGGAAGCTGCCTGAGTTTCATCTCTCCTTCTTCGGCCGAGACCATGCCTCAATTATCCCCGGCGTTGTCCCCTGCAGAAATCTTGGCGTAATTATTAATGGCGAGATCGTTAATCCTGGAGACTCCTTCGATACTCCTGATCTTCCTGGACGCGTTAAAGTGCTTTGCGTCCCCAGTGCTGCCCCTTGGTGCAAAGTTCCCGAAGGTATGGCTTACATCAAACAAGTTAAGCCTGAGATTGCCATTCCCGTACACGACGCCGTTCTGTCCGAACTGGGTCGTAGTTTTAATAATAACTTGCTCACGAAGGCTGCCGAAGAAGCCGATGCAAAACTCATCGCCCTTCAACCTAGCGAAAGCTTTGAACTAAATTAAGCCCGGTTTAGTTTGCTTGTCATAAGAAAAAGCCACCCAATTGGGTGGCTAAACAACTGAATCATCCCCTCTCTCATTATTTGTGGTCTCGACTCTGATAAGCTCGATTCTCATGGCTCTCCGGTGCCCTATATCCTCGCAGCATAAGAAAGTCCCAGCCAAGATGCAGCATCCTACCAAGGTTCCGAAACAGGATATCAGGATAGCCCTCAAAGTCTCCGTATTTAAGGGAATCACGAGAGTAATCTCGACTGCCATCACAATTGCAGCAAGCATACCGCACTTCCGGAGCAGTTCCAGCCCCCAGTTTCGCCGCTTGCCGCTCTGGCCAAACAGTCGCCATAGGCCTTCGATCTCGCAAGCACCGTACCACGGGCGTACCTTTTTCTCGAACAGACAGCATGCTGCCCATCCGAACTCAATTATGGTAGCTATCGACGCCATCATGATTGATAAAACAATCAACACGGAAGAAGATTCGATCGACTGCCCGCCAACATAAGCAACAAACGCCGACCGCACCACGGCAACCACCGCTAAAATCGACAGTAACTTCGTCCACGCCAAGCTTCGCGTGATGATAGTTACTACCTGAGCTCTTGACGCTGCCATGTCCGGGCTGATCCTTGACGCCGCTCTTGCTTCCAGCTCTCTCCATTTTCCATTCATTTCATTTCCTCCTTTTTCAAAAAGCCAGCACTCAGCATCCCGAGATTCATTATTCAGCTGATAAAATGCTAGCAACATTCGTACTACTATTACATTGTATCACAGATTATCAAAAATGTCAAGCATAAAATCCAAGAATCGCCATAAAACACAAATTCATAGAGTTATAAATAGCCCGTAATCTACTCAATACTTAGTATGTTTTTTTGCAAAATATGCAAAAACATATAAAGTGTCGGACAGGGAAGTCCTATACTTAGAGAGGGGAAGAAATATGATCAACCTGGACAAGAGAAAGTCTGGCGTTATAGGAGCAGTTCGCAGAGAATTGAGAGCAAATCATGCTCATGTCGAACCAGAGATGTTGCGGAGAATCGCCGTCTCTATACAATCCAGGATTCCTGCAAGCGTACTGTTTTCGGCCAAGTACAGTTTGGCGAAAACTACTCTTACCATAACGGTACTACTGGCGTTCAAGAAGATTTTATTAAAAATGGAAAATTCAATGCCAGTCGTGCCTTCTGCTTTATCAAGTGGGTCCATGAATGGTGTGATTTGGACGGCAACAACGGTAGTTTCAATCGTCAGTACCCGGAGATCGTTATTTATGCTCCAAAAGAGTAGTCGACAAAGCTTACCCAGATGATGGATTTGTGCCACTAATAGATAGGCGACCTACGGTCACCTTTTATTTTTCGCTTAGTCTAGGCGATGATGTATTTTTATTTAATGCACTGAAAAACACTTTACAACTCTAGGGAAATCATATATTATTAAGCAGTAGAGTTGGAGCTGGTTGATATTAGTGCTCTGACAACGAATAATAATATAAAAGGAGAAAGAATGGCAAATTTTGACCGTTCCAAGCCACACATCAACGTCGGTACGATGGGCCACGTTGACCACGGTAAAACCACCCTCACTGCTGCGATTACTAATGTTCTCGCAAAGAAACTCCCATCTGAAGTTAACAAAGCTGTTGCTTACGATCAAATCGACAACGCTCCAGAAGAGCGTGCTCGCGGTATTACCATCGCTACCTCTCACCAAGAGTACGAATCCGACAACCGCCACTACGCTCACGTCGATATGCCAGGCCACGCCGATTACATTAAAAACATGATCACCGGTGCTGCTCAGGTTGATGGTGCTATCCTCGTCGTTGCAGCAAACGATGGTCCGTTGCCACAGACCCAGGAGCATGTCCTCTTGGCCCACCAGGTGAACGTTCCAAAAATCATTGTTTTCTTGAACAAGATGGATCTCGCTGACCCTGAACTCGTCGAGCTCGTCGAGATGGACGTCCGCGAACTTTTGAACAAATATGGCTTCGATGGCGACAACGCTCCAATTATCAAGGGTTCCGCTACTAAGGCTCTCGAAGGTGATGCTGAAAACGAGCAAGCTATCATGGACCTCGTCAAAGCTATGGACGAATACTTCGAGGTTCCTGAACACGACTTCGATAAGCCATTCTTGATGCCAATCGAAGATGTCTTCTCCATCAAAGGTCGTGGCACCGTCGCTACTGGTCGTATCGAACAGGGTATCGTTAAGTTGAACGACGAAGTCGAAATCGTTGGTTTGAAAGACACCCAGAAATCAGTCGTTACTGGTATCGAAGCCTTCCACAAGACTCTTGACGAAGGTCGTGCTGGTGACAACGCTGGTCTCTTGCTTCGCGGTATTGAGCGTGAACAGATCGAGCGTGGTCAGGTGATTGCTGCCCCAGGCACCATTACCCCACACACCGAATTTGAGGCTCAGGTTTACATCTTGAAGAAAGAGGAAGGCGGTCGCCACACTCCATTCTCCAAGGGCTACAAGCCACAGTTCTACTTCCGTACCACCGATGTGACCGGCGAAGTTGAACTTCCAGCCGACAAGGAAATCGTCATGCCTGGCGATACTGTCACCTTCAAGGTGAAGCTACTCGCCCCAATCGCCATGAATAACAACGACCGTTTCGCTATCCGCGAAGGTGGCAAGACCGTCGGTTCTGGTGTTGTAACTTCTATCGTTAAATAATCTAGAAGCTACTAGAAAAAGAGCCTCCTCGAGGGGCTCTTTTTGTCCTCCTAAACCCCAGCTAGACCGGGATCCGGCCGGTGTGATATATTCTCCAACGAGAACAAGAAAAAGACCCCTGACTAATCAGGGGTCGAAGTCGGTTCTTAACCCAGAGCTTTCACTATTAACTCAGGGCGTCAGGGCGGTCATTAGGGCTTTGCCCACCAAAATGCCATCCTTTGAGTATGGCAAATGAAACTCGGATTTATGTCCAATCACTAAGACATAGTATGTCCGACTTTCCTTAACAGACGCGTGTCCATTACCGGACCGTACGACGCTCATAAACATCGTCCACTCCAACTTTAGCTCAGGCGTCGAGTTCATCTTGTCTTGATTATACTGCTCACTGAGTGCTTCGGCAATCAGGGCGTTCTCGATATCTATTCGCTTCTCCTTGGAAGCGGAAATGAGATTCTCCGCTATCTGAGTAGCACGGCACTTGGTAACAGCGACATTGTAACCGACCCTATGGGCTTTTCGCCTCATACTTATACCCCCTTTCTACAACATGCTGTTTAGAGTGCTCCTGAAGTAATGAGCTCTCCACTTGTTGATATACTGATCCAGTAAATCAACGCCCTTCTTGTAGATAAAACGCTTCGGAGACCAGTCGGGGAAATAGATCTCCACTCCAGATTCGCCCTGCATAAACTGCCCGTCCAGGGCAAATACCTCGGCAGCTCTACTCATAAACTCTGCCACCGTATTGCTTTTTCTTTCATTTTCATCATATCATTTCCTCCTTCTCTACCTTCATGGGCAAGATGGATTGATTATCTAAACCATTCCCATTTTGCCCATTAAGGTCCCCAGAAAGACTTACTGCTATGAATCAAAAACCGACTACCTTGTAAAATGCAATGAGGTAAATCCACCCCATACCTCCATTATAGCACAGGTTAGACATTCTGTCAACACTTACACATCTCTCATCAAACCCATCAACAAAACATGCTATAATATCATAATGAATAGACAAACCGCCATCGTCTGGGCTAGTGTTATTGGTATTATCACCAATGTTGTTTTGGTTGGTTTTAAGATGTTGGTCGGCCTCATTTCCGGTTCGATTGCGATTATCTTGGACGCCGTCAATAATCTCACCGATGTCCTCTCCTCGGTAGTCACCATTATCGGTACTAAACTTGCCGCCCGTCAACCCGATGAAGGTCACCCCTATGGGCATGGTCGCATCGAATATCTCACTACGCTCCTAGTTGGCGTAATTATCCTCACGGCCGGTATCATGGCCATGGTTGAGTCAATCCCGAAAATCCTCCACCCCGAGCTAGCCGACTATTCGTGGAACACAATCGTTGTCGTCGTAGCTGCCATCGTCGTTAAGCTTATTCTCGGTCTTTACGTTCGCCACGCCGGCCGACGCTTCTCCTCCAGTAGCCTTATCGCCTCTGGTATTGATGCCCTGTTTGACGCCGTGTTATCTTTTGGTACTCTCGTTGGTATCATTGTTACTCTCGTTTTTCATGTTAGCATTGACGGCATCCTCGGAGCTATTATCTCCCTCTTCATTATCAAAACCAGCCTCGAAATCCTCTTTGAGGCCTCCAACGAAATCCTAGGCCAAGCTGCCGATCGTGAGCTTACTTCGAAATTAAAGAGCCTGATTTGCACCTATCCCGAAGTCAGCGGTGCTTATGATTTAATCCTCCATAACTACGGTCCCACCGAGCTAATCGGCTCCGTACGCATCCAAATCCCCGACAATCTTACCGCGAAGGAAATCCACCGCCTCACTCGAGAAATCTCCCACCGCATTTATACTAAATATAGCGTCAGCCTCACCATTGGCATCTATGCTGACAACAGCACAAAACCGGCCCATCGCGAAATCCGCGAATTTGTCATGAATCTTGTTAACCGCTATCCCGAAATCCACCAAGTTCACGGTCTTTATATTGATGATGAAACGAAGTTGATTACTTTTGACCTTGTTCTGCCCGCTCACTACTCTCGCAAGCCTAGCCTTAAACAGCAACTCTCGCGTGAAATCCGCAAAACCTTTCCTGGTTACAAGTGCTTAATCGAGATTGACATTGACCTCGGATAGAAATCGTGATACAATAAGACCATATAATTAATAAATATTGCTCTAAAAACTCATTGACAACCCGTCTAGAGGCTATCTGAGGTTATAGGGCGAAGAAAGGCAAAACATGACCGAAGCCAAGAAGGACGAAGGCTTGAAAATTCGCATTCGCCTCAAAGCTTATGACCACCGCGTGATCGACCAGAGTGCTAAGCAGATCGTCGACACCGCAATCCGCACTGGTGCTACCGTTTCTGGCCCAGTCCCACTACCAACTAAACGTAGCACTTTTACTGTCGTTAAATCTCCACATGTCTACAAAACTGGTGGGGAAGCTTTCGAAATGAAAGTTCACAAGCGTCTTATCGACATCTCTAATGCTACTCCGAAAACTATCGATTCTCTCCAGAATCTTGCCCTACCGGCTGGCGTTGATGCTGAAATCAAGATGTAAGGAAGATGCTAACAGGGCTTGCTTCGGCAAGCATTTGACGAACATTGGTGATTGCATGGGAATCCGGGGTTCAAGCTCCGGATTTTTGATTATTGTAAACCGCCGCTAGGTCGGGAATCCAGTTCTACCCAGCCCATGCACTTGACAAAAATAATAATCTATGCTACACTGAGGACATAACCCATCTAAGATGGGTGGTTCGGCAGGTATTAACCTTGTCAGTAACTCAAAACCCGCACCTTAGAAAGGAGGAAAAGATGATTGCCACAGACAATTCATGTTATTTTGCTGTTCCTAGCCTCTGTCACGAACAGGAGGCAGTAGAGTTTATTCGTACCTGCATACAAGCCGGTGAGATTCATGGGGCTAATGGATTAGACATCTACCAGTATAATTATCCCGCATGGCTAGAGAAGCTCAATGGAGACTTCCATCGCACCCCTAATCGAAAGCGAGTTCCCAGTGAGACTTACTTCTTGGTTGCACAGTTACCCAAAAAGTATCGCATTTGGTTAGGGAAGCCTACGCAAATTATTGGTATTTTCAACATTCGGCTTTGCCTCAATCGCACCCTGCGAATGCGAGGCGGTCACATTGGCTACATGATCGACCCTCACTATCGCCGTCAAGGCTTCGCCCAAATCGGGCTTTTCTTAGCTTTGCAAGTTTGTTTGGATCGTGGTCTCGAGGCAGCTCTTCTGAACTGTTACGCCTCAAATATCGCCGCTGCTCATATCTCTCGCAAGCTCGGTGGCAAACTCCTCTGCGAGTTCTCCTTGCCCGATCGGCCGGACGACTTAATGCAGCAGTACATCGTCGACCTCGATCGAGCCCTTGCTGAAGTCGGCAGTCGGTACTCTCCATATATCATGGAGTATGCCGACTAACCTTCTTTACCGCCCCTGTTAACCAGGGGCATTTCTTTTCAGTTTTCTGTTTTATCTCGCCCCGGCATGCTATAATACATACATGACATTGGCGGCGAAGTTCAAAAAACGATTTTACTTTGTGGTGGCCGGATATTTCCGGTTCTTCGCTGGTTTTGCCCTGCATCGCTGGCACCCGCGAATTATTGCTCTTACCGGCTCAGCTGGTAAGACTACCATGCTCCATCTCGTCGAATTTGAACTTGGCGATCGGGCTCACTATTCTCATGATGCCAACTCGGCCTACGGTGTCGCCTTCGATCTTCTCGGCATGGCCGGTATTCGTGGCTCGAAATTACGCTGGATAAAACTATTTCTCCTCGCCCCTATCCGTGCCTGTTATTATCGACGCCGGGGCGAGTTTTATGTAGTCGAAATTGATGGCGAGCGCCCGCATGAAGCTGAGTTCTTAGCTACTTGGCTAAAGCCGGAAGTTACCCTCTGGGTTTCCTTCGGTCTTTCACATGCCGTACAATTCGAATCGCAAGTCGCCTCCGGTGAGTACCCTAGCCTCGACGCCGCTATTGCTCATGAGTTCTCTACTATTCCGGCCAACACGAAAAAACGCGTCTATATTGATGCTAGCTCCGAGGTAATGGTTGAGGCTACGAAGGGAATTAAAGCTGAGGTCGTTGCCGTTGACCGTCATCGCCTCAAGCGTTATAATGTTTACCCTACTCGGACCGATTTTGTTTTCGATACCGCAAGTTTTCATTTTGCCGAACCTCAGCCCAAAGACCTGACCATCCAGCTCCTGATGCTTGAGGACTTGTTACAGTATCTCGAAGTGCCGCTAAAGACTGATCTTTCTAACCTGCCTATGCCTCCAGGCCGCAGTTCGTTTTTCCAGGGAAAAAACGGTCTTAAACTCATCGACAGTAGCTATAATGCTCATATTATCAGCGTCACTAGCATTCTTGAAATGGTAGCGAATCTCCATGCCGGCCATAAATGGCTTATTATTGGCGATATTGTCGATCAAGGCTCTATCGAAGGCGAAGAGCATCGTAAGTTGGCCGACTTAATCGCTCAAGCCCAGCCCGAGATGGTTATCCTGGTTGGTCGTCGTACCAAAAAATACACCGCACCGAGGCTTAAGGATCTAGGGATTGAGACTCGTACTACAATCGACCCTAAAAAAGCCCTAAAATATATCGAAGAACATACGACTGGTGACGAGACTCTCATCTTTAAGGGGAGCCAATATCTCGAATGGATTATTGAACAGCTCCTCGAAAACCCAGAAGACGCCAAACGCTTGCCTCGACGCGAAAAAGCCGCCGTTAAACGCCGAGCGAAATGGGGGTTATCATGAAAAAAACTACGCTCTACATTATTCACGGCTGGACCTATACGGTCTCGCCTTGGGAAAAAACCATCGCCGATCTCGAAAAGAAGGGTCTTAAAATCGAAATGCTTCATGTCCCCGGCCTGACTTCTCCCTCAAAAAAGGTCTGGACAATCGAGGAATATGTTAAATGGGCCGATCGCCATATCCCCGATGGTAGCGTATCTTTGGGGCATAGCAATGGCGGTCGTATCCTTCTTAATCTCTGTAGTAAAAATCCCGCCAAGCTCAAACACTTAATTCTGCTTGATGCGGCCGGAGTTTACGAAAACAATAGCAAACGCGACCTCTCGCGTAGCATCTCTAAGCGTCTCGGCTTCCTGAAGAAAGTTCCCGGTCTTACTAAGGTCTGGCATAAGCTCACCGGAGCTACCGACTATGCTAAGGCTCCCGAGAACATGAAACGCACTCTCGCCAACATGCTTGATTCCGATAAGAACCTCGACTTGTCCAGTGTTACGACCCCGACTTCCATCCTCTGGGGCAAGGAGGATACCGTAACCCCCCCGCGTCAATCCGAGGTGATGCACGCCAAAATCCCTGGTAGCACCCTCGAACTTTTCCCCGGTTGGACGCACGCCCCTTACATCTCCCATCCTGCCGAGTTGGCTCGTGCTATCTATCGCACTGTTGGCAAGCCGCCTAAGCCTACCACCGCCGACGCTGCTGCCGTCTCTGCCTCGCTTGCCCTTAAGAAAGCTCCCGAGCCGGTTCTCGAACGCAAAGGTCCGCATAGCTCCGTCGCTCCCAATGTGCCGACAAAGCTAGTTTTACGCAACGACGAAAAAACGCCCACTACCGGACTAGTGGTTTCTGATGCCGAAGGTGCCGCGGTCCGCTATTCGCCCAAGCGACCAGAGATTGTCACTCGCACTACTAATGCTACTAAGGTATCTGCCTCTGCCAACCTCAAGAAAGTCCGACGCTCCGTAGTCCCGGACATTGATGTAACAAAATCCTCTGCCTCCGCTAGCTTGAAGTCCTCGCCCCGGAAAGAGAACGCGACTAGTCTCGCTATCACTTCGGCTTCGCTTTCCTTGAAACAAAAATCCACCTCTAAAGATTCTTCTGAGCCAGAGCATCATAATACTTTTGATCTCGGTGCATCGGCCGAGTTCCTGGCTAGTCCGATACCGCCAAGTTCCGTCAACCCTGCCCCCATTGTGTCGGGAGCTATCACCTCCGCCTCTGTTCCGAAAATCAGCCCACTCGAAAAGGCCAAGCGTAAGGTTCGTGGCCGTAAGGCATCCCCTGCGACATCAAAAAAGAGGGAACGCTAATGGTTTTTCTCGGCCAAGCCTCAAATTATTCCGCCCGCCAGACTTTGCGTCACCTCTTTTCTCTAAACGGTCGACGACGCGGCGAACAAAAACGTCAGCAGCTTCGCCAGACCTTAGCTGAGCATTATCTACCTCAAGTGAAACCCGCAGAGGGTAATCAGAATCAAGAGCCGCTGGCTTTTAATTGTAATTCTGATCCAGCTTCAAGAGTGCAGCTCTATCATACCGGCCGTTCCGCTCTCGCCGCCGCTTTTAAGGCACTCGCCCCAGAGGGAACTAACATTATCGTCCCCGGTCTGACCTGCATCGCCGTAGTTCGTGCCGTCCGAGCTGCTGGCTGCACCCCAGTTTTTGTTGATATTGACCCCAAAACTCTTCAATATGACTTTGAAAGTCTTGACAAAACAATAAATCTGTGCTACAATGTAAGTATAATAGTAGCCCAGAATACTCTCGGGCTACCGCTTGACATGTCCAAGCTTCAAGAAATCGCCCAGAAGCACCATATTCGTATCGTCGAAGATCTTGCTCACTGTGCTGGACGTTTCTATCGTGATGGACGGGAGATGGGTACAGTTGGTGATGCTACGGTGCTGTCCTTTGGCAAGGGTAAGGCTATTGATACTATTGAAGGTGGTGCAGCAATCTTGAGAACTGAGGGGGAACTAGCCGAACCCCAGCATACCCCTAAGCTCCCCGATCGTCTTCGTGATCGCTGGTATCCAGTTTTTGGTGCTATGATGCGAGGAGCCGCCCATGTCAAGCTAGAAAAAATTATGACAGGCCTTCTCTTGAAGTTTCACTGGATTACGAAGTCAGCCGACGCTAAGTTGGACATTGACGAAAAATTACCGGGTTGGCAGGCCGGATTAGTCAATCGTCAGCTTCAGCAGCTTTTCCAGAACCCTCCTTTGGGTCCTTTGCGTGAGTTCTACCTCGTAGATCGGCGTGACGAGGTACTAAGAAAACTGAGGAAAGCCGGTTATCGTCTAGATGAAATTTGGTATGATACCCCAGTTTCTCCTGTCCGCTATGCGAAGGAGGCTAATTTTCCTGACAGCGAATGCCCCGAGACTGTGCGTCTTGCTAAACAAATCATCAATTTGCCGACTTGGTATCCGCCCCGAAAACTCGATCGGGCTCGCCGGATTATTGAGCCTTATATGATAGATTCTGCCCCAGACGCCATTGAATGTCTCGGGCCACTCTCTTCGGAGGAGCTAACCTCGCCAAAGCTTCAGACGGCTTGGCGGGCCATGGTCGAGGAGCACCCCGAAGCCAATTTTCTCCAGTCGCCCAACTGGGGCGAAACTAACCGTCTTGTCGGACACCGAATTTTTCTGTTGCAAAGTTCGCATAGTTGGTGTCTAGCCATTGTAAAAAACGCTAAGCGTGGACGCTATCTTGAGCTTCCTGGTGGACCGCTGACAGATTGGCAGGACTATCAAGCCACCCAACGCCTCTTCTCTTGTCTTCGCGATCTAGCCCGACAGGAAAAATGCGTCTTTATCCGCCTACGGCCGCAGCTTAACCGTACTCAGCACCATGAGCAACTGCTATTCACTCTTGGAACACGGCCTGCACCCATGCATCTCCACGCCGAACATACCGTCATGCTTGATCTTACGCAATCCGAGACTGACCTGCTCGCGGCCATGCGTCGCCAAACCCGTTACGAAGTCCGTCGCCAGGACAAGTTTGGTATTACGGTCGAACATAATAATTCTCAGGAGCTATTCCAAGAGTTCCATCAAGTTCAGCTCGACACTGCTCGGCGTCAAGGTTTTGTTCCACCAAACTTAGACATGTTGATGGCAGAGCGTACTGCTTTTGGCGACCAAGCCACTATCTATCTCTCTCGAAGTAGTGAACATGAACCGATTGCTTATGGACTTATACTCGTCTCAGGGTTGGAAGCTGAATATTTTGAGGCTGCCTCCACCGATTTGGGACGCAAATTGCCAGGAGCTTATACCCTGCAGTGGCAGGTGATTCGCGACCTAAAGGCCCAAGGAATTAAACGCTATAACCTTTGGGGGATTGCCCCGCTCGGCCAAAAACACCACCGCTATGCCGGTGTGACCACTTTTAAAACTGGTTTTGGCGGCGACATTATTGAATATCTGCCGGCCCAGGATCTTGTCTTGCGGCGTGGTCGCTACCTCTTAAATCTTGCCATTGAAACCTTGCGAAAAAAGATTCGACATTTATAAAACAACAGGAAAGGAGCTTGAAATCATGAAAATCATTGATGCTAAGGATCGTACTGAGTGGGATACCTTTATCACTGGCCACCCCGAAGCTAATTTTCTGCAATCTTGGGATTTTTATGAGTTTTATCGCAGCCGTGGCAATACCGTTGTTCGGCGTATTGCTCTTGAAGGCGATAGAATTATTGGAGCTTACGCCGGGGTAGTCGAGGCCGCCAAGCGTGGACGACATCTCGCGATTGCTGGTGGGCCGATTCTCGACTGGCAAAACCCCGAGCTTATCCAATCGATTTTCGCCGACATGAAGCTCCAGGGCGAGCAAAATCACTGCGTCTTCGTTCGTGTCCGCCCTCAACTTGAGCGTACAGAAAAGAACCTGAAACTTGTCCAGAACTGTGGTCTGAAGCCCGCCCCAATGTACCTGTCAGTTGAATTTGCCGGTATTTTGAATCTTGAAAAATCTGAAGAGGAAATCCTTGCTGGCATGCGTCAGCGTCTTCGTCGTGCCTTGCGTAAGGCCAAGAAAAATGATATCGAAGTTGAGACCTCCACTAACCCCGACGATATTCATGAATTTTACCAGATCGAACTTCAAACCGCCGGTCGCCATCATTTTATCGCCTTTTCTGAGGATTTTCTCACTAAACAGTTTGCCGCCTTTGCTCCCCACGGCGAAGCTGTTCTCTATACTGCAAAATACCAAGGCGAAATCCTAGCCCAAAACTTCATGATTTTTTACGGCAACGAAGCCTCTTACCATTATGGTGTCAGTTCCGAACTCGGCACTAAACTTTCCGGAGCTCCCTTGCTCCATATGGCCGCCATGCAGGATGCCCGCGAGCGGGGAATCAAGCGTTATAATTTCTGGGGCATCGTCGGCGAAGACGAGACCTGGCATCGTTTTTATGGTGTTTCCCAGTTCAAGCGTGGCTTTGGCGTCCAAGAGCTTAAGTATGTTCCTGCCCACGATTTAATCATTAGCCCTAGTAAATATCTTGTCACCAAACTTATCGAAACCGTCCGCAAGAAAAAACGTCATGTCTAGTCGCCTAGTAGTCTTTATGCTATACTAAAAACATATTTAGGAGGTTTTATGGCACATATTAAACGTAAATATATCGACAGCCACTGGCTAGTCTTCATTTTTCAAGGTCTCATTACTCTTGGCTTTGGCTGCATGATGCTTTTTACTTCGGACTCAATTTCACGCAGTCTCATGCCAATGATTGGCGTTACTTTATTGTTTCTCTCGGTAGTCGAGTTTGCTAATTCAATCTATCGTAGCTATTCCCACCAAGGTTGGGCCGTTTCGACCGGCGTAGCGGTATTTGACGCCTTCTTTGGGATGCTGCTACTTTTTGTTCTTAACGAAGGGATGACCTGGCATCTCGTCGCGGTAGCTGCTTATACTTTACTACGCGGCATTTTTGAGATTCTCATTGCCTTCCACACTACGGTTGACCCAACAGATCGCTTTATTTGGGCTCTCTGCGGTGTTTGTGGTCTCATTTTTGGCGTTGCAATTTTTAACTCTGGTCACTTAGCCAATGTCGATTTTGTCCGCTTCTTCGGTGCTTATTTGCTTATTCTGGGGATTTGTAGCCTTATTTATAGTATTCATAACCGTGAACAACAACACGAAGACCGTTTAGCCCGTCGTGAGGCCGCCAAGAAGGGCCGAAAGCTAAAAACCGCCCAACCACAGCCTAAAACGGCCAAAACCTCTCAAAAGGCCTCAAAATAGGCCCTAACGCGATTTATATCTTTAACGGTTTGCCCGCACTTTATACCGGAACATCTATGTGGTATAATGAAGACTCAAGGAGATTTTATGAAATATCGTCAACCCACTAAAGCTATCATTACTGATGCTGGCTTTGCCAGTCGCTTCTTACCGATTACGAAGACTGTCCCAAAAGCTATGCTGCCTCTCGGCAATCGGCCAATTATGCAATTAGTCGTCGAAGAATGTGCCGAGGCTGGCATTGAAGAAGTTATTATTGTTGCCACCAGGGAAGGCAAGGCTATCTATGAGGACTATTTTAACAACAGCTCTAATCGTATTCGTAAGCTCTTGCGTTCCCAAGGAAAATCCGATCGCTATAAACCGGTCCAAGAAGTCCTTGATCTGCCGAAGATTACTGTGATTGAACAAGATCCATCCTATCCTTACGGCAATGGTTCCCCTGTAGCCTCAGCTCGAGATTTTATCTGCGACGACGAAGCCTTCATCGTAATGTATTCCGACGATGTAGTTTTTGGCTCATCTGATGTAAAAACCCTTATCGATTCTTATAAAAAGCATACTGACGCCAGTGCTATCATTATTGCTCAAGAAATGCCTCGTGAAGTTCTCAGTCGTTATGGAATCATCAAACTCGCTAATGAGGAAGCCATGACCTTATTAAACATCGTCGAGAAACCCAGAATTGAGGATGCCCCATCTAATTTGACCAGTTACGGACGCTACCTACTCACTCCTGACGTCTTCCAATATCTTAACCCTCGCGAAACTGGCCTTGATGGGGAACTCTGGACCGTTGACGCAATTACTAAGCTGGCCGTCGACAATGCAGTCTATGTTGAGCGTACTAAGGGAACTTGGATGACTACCGGCGACCCCAAGAATTATTTCCTTGCCCAGCTGCAATATGTTCTCGACTACGAAGATTATGCCGGTGATGTTCGCGAGTTATTAAATAAATAATTTTCAAAAAAGGAGGTATCATATTATGAATATAGCAGAGTGGGTTCTTGTCATCATGTTGTCAGCGGCGTTGCTAATCTTTCTCATTCTCGCCACTGTCTTGATCATTAAGCTTATCGGCTTAGCTGGAGAAGCCCAAAAAATCATCGCCACCGGCCAAGGAATTGCCGCCAAAGCTGATGATATTGTCGATAATGTCAAAGGTATGACCTCAATCGGAGGCATCGTGAAGACCTTTGCAAACCATGTTGTCGAAAACCAAGAGCGACGCTATGCCGAGGAAGATGCCGAGCGTCGTGCTGAGGAACAAGCTAGTGCTAATATTGTTGACGAAGCTGAAATTGCTCGCCGCGAAGCTGATCGGGCCGAGAGTAACGCTCGGGCGGCCTCTCGTGCCAGTAGCCGAGCGAAGCGGAACGCTGAGACCGCTCGCTCGAAAGCTAATGCGGCCGAAAAGACGAAAAAGGCAACCAAGAAATAAAGCATAAAAAGGCGGTCGAAAGGCCGCCTCTAAGGTTTACGAAGACATTAGTACCCTATTATTACTATAATAGCACGTTTAGCCAAAAATGTCAAGATAGAGTATAGAGATATTCTCCGCTTGTCAATTTCTGTCTCGAAAACTACCAAATTCGCTCGACATCCTGTGCTATAATATATACATGACCGAGGTAACCAAAGATTCAGAACCGCTCAAGCCTAGCGATTTTGTCCATCTACACAACCATACCCACTACTCGCTTCTTGACGGTTTAACTAAGATACCTCAGTTGGTCGACTTCGTTAAGGATCAAGGCATGGAAGCCGTAGCCGTCACGGATCATGGCACCATGAGCGGCCTAGTCGAGCTTTATAAGACCTGTAATGACGCTGGGATTAAGCCGGTGCTCGGTCTTGAGGCCTATGTGGCTGCTCGTCATATGGAGGATCACGATCCTGCTCACGATAAGCAACGCTTCCATATCACTCTGCTTGCTATGAACGATAAGGGCTTTGAGAATCTTTGTCATCTTATGTCAGAAGCTGAGATTCATGGTAAATACTATAAACCCCGCATTGATCATCGTATCATGGAGCAGTACAACGAGGGAATCATTTGCCTTTCGGGCTGTGCTGGCTCCGAAATCTCCATGGCGATCCGCGACCACGACGAAAAACGCACTCAGGATCTCATTGATTGGTACTCCACCGTTTATCAAGACCGTTTTTACCTTGAAATGCAAGATCACGGCCATCCCGACTCTCCTACTCACTGGGATGTCCAGAATGAAATTAACCAAGAACTAGTCAAAATCCATGACAAAACTGGCCTACCACTCGTAGTGACCTGTGACGCTCATTACCTTCATCATGACGACCAGGACACGCATGAAGTTCTCCTCTGTGTCGGTACCGCCTCGAACCTCTCAAATCCGAACCGCATGTCGCTCAAAGACTTCGAGCTCCATGTTATACCTCCCCAAGAAATCATTAATCGCTGGGGTAAAGACTATCCTGAAGCTGTTCGTAATTCTCGACGTATTGCTGACCGCTGTAATGTTGACCTACACCTCGGTCGTATTTTGATTCCGGAGTTTCCAGTCCCGGAGGGTGAAACTGATAAGACCTATCTTGACAAGCTGGTTTTTCAGGGCCTTGTTTATCGCTACGCTGGCTATGATCTAGAAGAGACGACTAAGTTATCCGTTGAGGAATGTCGCAAGATGCTGGAAAAGGAGGATAAAAAGCCCGAGCGTGCTGAAGAGAAGATGAAGATTCTGCCCCGAATTGATTATGAACTTGGAGTGGTT
This sequence comes from uncultured Candidatus Saccharibacteria bacterium, assembly GCA_947425245.1. Classification (GTDB taxonomy): domain Bacteria; phylum Patescibacteriota; class Saccharimonadia; order Saccharimonadales; family Saccharimonadaceae; genus Nanosyncoccus. Next base: position 16,657 of record CANDYU010000007.1, on the reverse strand, counting down.
GACAAAATGGGCTATAATGGTTATTTCCTCATCGTCCAAGACTTCATCAACTGGGGGAAATCGCAGCGTATTATCTTTGGCCCAGGTCGTGGCTCGGCGGCCGGTAGCATTTTGGCTTACGCTCTGAGGATTACTGAACTCGATCCTCTGAAATACGACCTACTCTTTGAGCGTTTCTTGAATCCTGATCGTATTTCCATGCCTGATATTGATACTGATATTCAGGATACCCGACGTGATGAGGTGATTGAATATTGTACGCGTAAATACGGTGCTGGCCGAGTTTCCAATATTGCCACTTTCGGTAAAATGATGGCCAAAAACGCCGTGCGTGATGTGGCTCGTGTTCTGGAGGTACCTTATGCCGAGGCTGATCGTCTTGCTAAGCTTGTTCCAGACCCGGTGCAGGGTCACCATGTCCATCTGAATGACGCCATTAAAGATGTTCCTGATTTAAAACATGAGTATGAAACGAATCCCGTGTCTAAGGAGGTGCTTGATTTTGCTAGTCAACTTGAAGGCACTGTTCGTAACCACGGCGTGCATGCTTGTGGTGTAATTATCGCCCCCGACGAGCTAGAGAAGTTTCTCCCTCTTGAAGTCTCCGCCAAAGGTCCAATTGCTGCTCAGTTTCCTATGACTCAGGTTGAGGAACTAGGACTTCTCAAGATGGACTTTCTCGGCCTCAGCAACTTGTCCGTTATTAATAATGCCTTGCGTATGATTCGTAAAGTCTACCATAATGATATCGACCTTGTAAAAGTCCCGCTCGACGACGAAAAAACTTACGAACTGCTCCAACGGGCTGAAACTACTGGCGTTTTTCAGCTGGAGTCTGCTGGCATGAAACGATATCTTCGCGATCTCAAGGCTAACCGGTTTGAAGATATTATTGCTATGGTGGCCCTCTATCGTCCTGGGCCAATGCAGTTCATCGATTCATTTATTCGCCGTAAGCATGGTGAGGAGCCGATTACCTATCTTCATCCTGGTCTTGAAAGCTCCTTAAAAAGCACTTATGGAATTATGATTTACCAGGAGCAGTTCATGCAGATTTCGCGTGAATGGTGCGGTTTCACTGGTGGTCAGGCTGATACTTTGCGTAAGGCGGTCGGTAAGAAAAAAGTCGACCTCATGAATAAAGTGAAGCCAGAGTTTATCCAGGGTGCAATTAAAGTCGGCGGTGCCACCGAAGAGATCGCTGAGCAGTTCTGGGTCGAGCTACTCGACTTCGCGAACTACTGTTTTAATAAATCTCACGCTGCTTGCTATGGGCTGGTGGCCTACTGGACAGCATACCTCAAGGCACACTACCCCGACGCCTTTATGGCTGCCTTAATGACTGCCGATATGCGTTGGACCGACCGTCTAGCGATCGAAATTACCGAATGTAAGCGTATGGGGATTCAGGTTCTCGGCCCCGACATTAACGAGTCTTATGGTGACTTCGGTATCGTCGGTGGGGAAGGGAAGATCCGCTTTGGTCTCTCTGGTATCAAGAGTATGGGCAAGGCCCTAGTCGAAGAATATGTGATCCCCGAGCGAGACAAGAACGGTCTGTTCAAGAGCGTTTGCGACTTTGCCGCTCGCGTGAACTCTGGAAAGTTCAATAAGAAATCTTGGGAAGCTGCCATTAAGACCGGAGCCTTTGATCGTTTTGCTGATCGTAGTGACTTACTCTTTAACTTGGAGAGTATCCAAGCCTATGGGGCGAAACGCCAAAAAGATGCTGCCAGTGGCCAAACCGACCTCTTCGGAGCCATGGGTGATGCTGGTGCGGTTCCTGAGCCTGATATTAAGCCTAGCCCGACCCGCTTCCCTGAAAAAGAACAGTTGCTCTGGGAGCGTGATCTCATGGGTCTTTATATTTCCAGTCACCCGCTCGATCGCTACGAAACCTATTTCGATGAACAAACCCATCCTTATAATCTTGTTGCTGCCGAGCATGACGGTAAAGTGCTCAGTATTGGCGGTATCGTCAGTGCGGTACGCACAATAATGACTAAGAGTAACACTCGTATGGCTTTTGTCAAGCTGGAAAACAAGATTGCCGAAGTAGAAATTATCGTCTTTCCAAACCTCTTTGAGGAAGTTGGCGGTAAACTCGAACAAGATAATGTCATTAAAGTTACCGGCCGTGTTAATGCTAAGGACAAAGACGGTAACATTTCTACTGACATAAAGATTATTGCTGAAAGCGTCGAGATTATTCCAGATGAAGTTCTAGAAAGTTATCAATCCACTGGCCAGAAACTCCCAGTTCCTGCTGCCCCCGCTCCTCGCCCCACCCGTCGTAGTCGTGCTGCGGGCGTTGGTGGCGGAGGTGGAGGCTATCGCCGCCCAGCTGATTCCGCTCCGGTCGCCGAAGCAGCTCCTCGTCCTCCCGTTGCACCCCCGAAGGACCCCCGTCACGAGCGACTTTATGTTCTCGTCGAAAACCCTAATGACACAGATACCTTAAGCGAAATTCGGCATCTCTGCGAGTTGAACCCCGGCGTCCAAGAGATTATTATGGTCCTCAAGGATGAAAATGGTAAGCGGCCTTTACGTTTGCCCTTCCGGATCGATGTGAATGATGAACTTGTAAAACCGCTCATTGCTTTGCTTGGTCAGGATTGCGTCAAGGTTAAATAGGCTGCGACAGTTTGTATCGTCTTGCCGTATAGTGCTACTAGGCCGTCTCTAATTCTAATTAACCCCAAAGGTGTCGGGTCACACTAAGAAATAGCGAAAACACCATAATAAAAATCCCCAGAATCTGGGGATTTTTTGGAGTCCCAAGCTATCCTAGAACGGTAACTTGAACTTTAGCTCAGGTTCATCCTCAGCAATCCGCATCAACTCATTATACTTACAAATCCGCTCTGACCTTGATAGAGATCCAGTCTTAATCTGTCCAGTACCTAGCCCAACCGCAAGATGTGCGATGCTGGTATCTTCAGTCTCACCGGAACGGTGCGACATTACCGTATTATATCCAGCTCCCTTCGCCATCTTTACCGCGGCAATTGTTTCGCTCAAGCTGCCAATTTGATTCGGTTTAATGAGAATCGCATTAGCCGCCTTCTCGTCGATCCCTCGCTTGAGTAACTTCGTATTCGTGACGAACAAGTCATCACCAACCAGTTGAGTCGTCTTACCGAGTCTTTCTGTTAGAATTTTCCAGCCTTCCCAGTCATTCTCGTCTAAACCATCTTCAATTGATACTACTGGATAGTTCTCAATCACCCACTCATACCAATTCACCATATCCTCAGAAGTCTTCCAAGAACCATCAGTCTTCAGTTCGTAGTGATCGTTATTCCAAAACTCCGATGCTGCTACATCCAGCGCCATCGCAACATCTTGACCAGGTTTATAGCCAGCCGCCTCGATAGCTAAAGTAATACACTCCAGTGGCTCATTGTTGCCTTCGCGTACTTTCGGGCCATAACCGCCTTCATCTCCCACGGTTACTGGATAGTCGCGATCCTTCAAAACCTTCTTCAGAGCATGGAACACCTCAGCCCCCATCCGCACGGCTTCGGCCATTGTTCCCGCACTCTTCGGAATAATCATATACTCCTGAAAATCAGTACACCAATCTGCGTGTGCACCACCATTCATTACATTCATCATTGGCATCGGCAAGCACATTTCATCCGTCGTGCCAGCAATCGCCGCCACATAGCGGTAAAATGGCATATTTTTTGCCTTGGCAGCTGCCTTAGCAGTCGCAAGCGACACCGCCAAAATTGCATTAGCCCCAAGCTTATCTTTATTATCGGTTCCATCAAGTTCAATCATCAGCTTATCGACTTGTTGCTGATCTGCTGAATTCCCGACTAAGAGGTCATGAATCTCATGGTTAACATTCCAAACCGCCTTGGAAACGCCTTTACCGTTATAAAACTTCGGGTCATTATCGCGAAGCTCAAGTGCTTCACCCTCACCGGTTGACGCCCCAGATGGCACAATTGCTCGCCCACAGTCGCCCGAAGCTAAGAATACGTCCGCCTCCACTGTCGGGTTACCCCGGCTATCTAAAACTTGTCGTGCTTTGATGTCTTTAATTATAAAATTATCCATAAAACTCATTATAGCATACCAAAAACTTTTGTGTTACAATAGATTTAAAGCTTAAGCAAGGAGGCCCATGGACCAAGACCCAAACCAAGATCCATCCAACGTTGGTGACGCGGGCGATAATGCACAAAATATTGCACCGCAGGAGCCAAGCCAAAATCAAAACACTGACCAAAATACACAAAGTGATACGCCGCAGCCAGAGACTCCATCAGTGTCACCTAGCAAATCGTCGAAAGTAGCCACCACGCCAGATCAATGCTACCAAAAAACTAGCCATGTTCCGATTATCGTCCTCTCAATTCTTGCCGCAATTATATTGATTCTCGGCTGTGTCGGCATTTGGTTCTTCGGGTTTTACAGCAGTCCAGACAAAGTCGCTTTTGATGCAGTAACAAACCTGATGTCTGCCTCCAATGTATCCGTGCAGGGCGATCTTGCCGTTTTACCTCTTGGTGACGGCATACCTTCTCCTCGACTTTGGTTGAGTTTAGATTCTTCGTCGAACCATCTCCCCAACTCTACAACCGCCAGTCTATCTGTCTCTCTCGATAACAATCGTTCTGTTGAGCTTGATCTGGGTTTAGTACAGCTCTCGGACGGTGTTATATATTTACAGGTCAGCAAGGTTATGGAGGCTATCAATAATCTTGGCTTAAGTGAGGACGATTATGCTGAGCTCGAGGAGATACTCGGTCTGTTAGAAGTTATCGATAATGAGTGGTGGCGTATCTCAGTTCCGGAAATTGTTGACAGTCTTGAATTAGGTGATAGTCAAGCAAACGGTTTTAAAGAAATCTATACCTGTACGGTTAATGCCTTGAACGCCGACCTGGGTGACGAGCTTGCTATCTTATATCGCAAGTTGCCATTTATTAAGGTTGTCGAGATTGATGAGTTTGACACATTTACTATTAATCACGATAGTGTTGAGTCTAAAATCTCCGCCTACCATCCTCAATCCGGAAACGGGCTATATGAAATTAGCTTAAACAAGGCTAATTTGGCCGGCTTCATCAACGCTTTGCCGGAAACTGACGTCGCCGAGTCGTTCTTCGATTGTTATAATGGCGTGGTTGATAAATATCCATCTCAATTTGGCTCAAGCAACATTGATGCAACTGATTTCGACGAGATTGACGCTAGCGACATCGATATAGACGACGATTTGTGCCTCTACCTCGAGATTTCACGATTCAGTCATCAGGTTCAAACCATTCATTTCTATTACGAAGAGAACTCCTATGTGACGGTCGGAGCCTTTGATCTGAGATACGAGGATATTACTGTTAACGCTCCGAACAACTATCGGCCGATTACTGATTTGATAGACGAAATAATCGAGTTTATAGTCGGAACGATTCCTTACGACTACTATGACGATGACTTGGAGTCTTGCACGCTTAGCGATACGTGTCATTATGGTGAGGATTTGATTTAGGAAAACAAGGTATGGGATTTTTTAAAAACAATAAAGAAACTAAAAAGCAAGAAAAGGTTGGCGAGGCCGAGAGGGATTCAAGGTCAAAAGCGAAGAGTCGTCCGCAGGACGCTAAAAAATCGAAGCTTGATGAACTCTCGAAGATTTATCACGAACAGGAGACCCAGCTCAAAAAAGATCATGACACAATCTTGGCTCTGGATATCGGTACAGAGTATGTTAAGGCCGTCATCGCGAAGCCCACGAAGACTGGGGGGCTAGACATTATTGGTATTGGTAGGGCTCATCAAAACTCTAGCAATATGTACTCTGGTGCAATCGCCGATATTCCGGCCGTCGTCGGTGTTTGTGAGCACGCCCTTAGTCAGGCCGAAAAAATGTCCGGCACCACTAGCAAGCTCACCGTAGTCGGTATTGCTGGAGAGCTAATCAAAGGAAACACCAGCACTGTTCGCTATCGTCGCAAGAACGGCAACAAGCCACTCTCCGAGCAAGAAATGGCCCTTATTATCAAGCGGGTCCAAGACCGTGCTGGCGAGAATGCTCGCAAGGAGATTGCTGACGAAACTAACAATCCGAATGTCGAAGTTCGCCTAATTAACTCCGCAATCGTTAGCATCGCAATCGACGGATATAAAATCAGCAATCCTATCGGCTTCAAGGGTACCGATGTGGTTATTCAGTTCTATACCGCCTTTGCTCCGCTGGTCCATATTTCCGCCATCGAAAAGGTCTGTGCCGAGCTTAGCCTCGACCTCCTTGCGGTTGCCGTAGAGCCTTTCGCGGTCTGTCGTGCTTGCCTTGGTGATGATCTTGATAATAATTTCTCCGGTATCGTGATGGATATTGGTGGTGGTACGACCGATATTGCAGTTGTCGATGATGGCGGGGTTGAGGGAACTAAGATGTTCGGCATCGGCGGTCGCAGCTTTACGCACCAGATCGCCGAAACGCTCGATATCGACTTCGACACTGCCGAGAAATTGAAACTCGCCATCCGCAATCCCGCCAAGGTTACTAACGACATGCGTGAGAAAATGCTCCTAGCTATCCGTCGCAATCTTGCCGTTTGGCTCTCTGGCGTCGAGATTACCCTAGAAGAGTTCAATCTTAGCGACATGCTTCCCAATAAAATCCTTCTCTGTGGTGGTGGTGCTGGGCTGGCCGAGCTCCAAGATGTTCTCTCGACTACCGACTGGTTTAAAGGTCTACCGTTTGCTCGCCGCCCAATTATCCATCTCGTCGAGAGTTCCGATATCCCCGGCATTCATAACGAAACTACCGCTTCGCTTGACCATTCCTATATTACCGCCCTCGGGCTTCTCCGTGTTGCCATGGATACACTCGCTGGCTCTCCCGACGAAGGCGGAATCCGGTCTAAACTCGCCAAGCTGCTCCAAAATTAGCGTAAGCCACCCAAAGGATGTCCAGACCTAAAGTATTTTCGCGAAAATACCAAAGTGAAAATACCAAAATCAGCAAAAAGCCCCCAAAATAGTATATAAGCATTGACTTTTTGGAGAATCTGTGCTATACTGAAAAGACAAGGTGTAAAACAGCTTATATCATGTTTTTGATGGGCTAAAACACCTTAGGTATCTGCAAAATTTGGTCTCATAATAGGAGGGAATTATGAAGAAAACCAACTTAGTAACCAAGATAATCATTGACAATATTCTGGGACTTATCATCCTGGGCTCAATAGCCTTCGGCATTGAGCGAGTTCTTAGTATTATGCCAAGCGAGTCGGATCTCGGTAGGCTATATTCTGGGCTTAACTGGGATGCCCATAAGGCTAGGGTCGCACGCATCCGAAAGGATATTGCCGAGGACGCAGTTTCGGAATCTGGCATAAAAATTGATTCCAGAGTTCGTATCTCGCCCAACGATGACACAGTCGGGTATAGCGAATCCGGCACCGTCGTCGTTGATCCCGGTACTGATGATGTATTTGATGTGACAGTACAATACGTCAACACAAGTACTCAATGGCAAAGGGATGTTGCCATTGAATTTGGCATTCCTAGTGACGCCGGGGTAATGGCACTTGAATATGTCCCGGAGTCTTTCACGTTGTATAACGCCTTGTACCCTGAAGGAATAAGTATCCCTGATTCGGAGCTTACAATCAGCAAAAGCTGGATTACGGCCGGTTGTGGGAGCTATGCTCCGGACTCTAATTGTTTTGCTACGATTAAAGTCCGGAGAAATCCGAGGATAATTTTTAGTCCTCTAAACTACCAGTTCTGGTAGCTCCAATTTAAAAGCTCCGCTGTTTAGCGGAGCTGCTTTGTCGAATTACAAAGCAGCTCTAGTACCCAAATCCTCTCCGGGCATTTCTACGCTCTTTTTACCTCCGTAAACTCCCCCTCGCCTAGCCCACTCAGCTCGTACTTACCAAACCTTACTCTATGTAGCCGCACAACTGCATATCCCAAAGCCCCAAAAGTCCGCCGAATCTGTCGATTTCTCCCCTCATGCATCGTCACCCGCCACCGTTTTCGACTCTCATCCACCCGCTCCAGCCCCAGCTGTGACTTCCCATCTGGCAAATCAACCCCAAAATCCGCAATCATCTGCTGATGCAGCGGCTCTAGCCCCCGATCCAATTCCACCTCATATAACTTCGTCTTCGTAAAACTCGGATGCGTCATCCGATAAGCAAAATCCCCATCGTTCGTCAATAAAATCAAACCCGACGAATCCTTATCTAGCCTCCCTACTGTCTTCAACTCCCGAAACCCCTCCGGCAAAAGCTCATAGACCGTCGGGACTCCGTCCTGGCTTCTCCGTGAGCAAACATAGCCCACCGGTTTATTTAAAGCCAAATACACATAATCCACCCCGGAGGGAATTATTACTTTTCCATCACTTGACCGAACAAAATCACCCGTCATCCCAGTCTTCCTGAGTGACTCCATACTTCCATTATAGCAGACCTCGTCACTTTTGTCAATCCTAGCCCCCAGCACCGGCGTCCCTCCGTTTACTAAAACCTTACCAGCCGCAATCCAATCATCCGCCTCGCGACGCGAAATCCCTAACCTTTCCGCCAAAAACTTGTTCAGCCGCACCGCATTATCATCTGTCATCGTACTATAAACTATAACACGCCGGTCGGAGTTTGACCATCCATCGGCACATCGGGTCGCAAATCTAAGCTCCCTAGCTCAAGCTCTTCGCTCCCCAGATTTGACACTGGCATTCCATCGCCAACACCGACGCTATTTGCCGTTCCGGCATCCGTCACTATCGTTCCGTCGCTTGCTTGATCAGCTAAAACTTCATGAACAACATTCACTACATCCTCGATTCCTACCTGCGACTTCACAAGATAGCGGTCTGCCCCTAAGCTCTCTCCTCGCTCTCTTTGTTCATCGCTGGATAATGCTGTCATCATAATCACCTTAATATCTTTCGTCTCCGGCGTCGATCTCAAAATATCCAACATGTCGAACCCAGAAATCTTTGGCATCATCACGTCCGAAATAATCAAATCTGGCCTTTCCCGAACCGCCACCGCTAGGGCTTCCTCACCATCACTAGCCGACACGATCGTGTAGCCCTCGGCTGTTAAACGAATACTGTAAATCTCACGCAGGCTATTGTCGTCCTCGACCAGCATGATTTTGCTCATAAAGCTCCTTTCTGGATTTCATTATTATCAACTCCCACTACCTGATTACTCTGGTTAGCAACCCCAGTTGCCTGAGCTACTGGTTTCGCTGCTGCTTGTGCCTGTCGCATGGCGTCTGCCAGTGGTCCATCCGGCACCACTACTGGAGCTTCCATCTTAGCTATCCCCGCCGTAGTCGCCGCTTGCACCGCCCCCGTCGGCTGACCACTTACACCGACCCCTGTATTCGCAAAGCTCTGCACCAGTTGCTCATTCTGGAAGGCGATACGCCGCTTCTCATAATCCGCTGGACTCAGCCTCGGCAAACTAACATAGAACGTCGAGCCATCCCCAAATGCACTCTCCACCCAAACTCGTCCATCCATCGCTTCCACGCGTTGTTTGACTAAATAAAGCCCCAATCCAGTCCCCCCAATCTGTCGTGTCTGCGAATTATCCACCCGATAAAACTTCTGAAAAATATGATTAGCATCGTCCGGCGACACTCCAATTCCTGTATCAGTTACATTAATCAAAGCTTTGTCGCCATCCCCTCGTACATTCACCCAAATTGCCCCGCCTTCTGGAGTATATTTAATCGCATTCTCTATCAAATTATCTAGAATCTCCCGCAAAAAGTCCAGATCCACTGCTGCGTAAACTAGCTGATCTAGCCGACGGTCACTTGTCACTGCTGCATTAGTTCCAAAACTGTATTTCAGGTGCTTAGCCTGCATCTCCTTCTCGTGGCTTCCGGCCATTTCTTTCACTACTGCGGTCATTTCGACCGGCACCAGTCTCGTCTTCAGTCTCCCATCATCAATCTTCGTCACGTCCAACAAGTCCTTAAACAGATGCCCAAGGTGTTTACTGGCTGAGTGTGCCGCATCTAAGTATTGTCTAGCTCGTGCATCAATCGTCGCTGTCTGAGGGTTCAACGCTAAACCTAGATACCCTTCAATCGAGGCTACTGGAGTTCGCATCTCATGGCTCGCGGTCGAAATGAACTCGCTCTGTTTTTCTTCTTCCTCCAATTCTTTTGCGATATCCCGGAAGGTGATAATTTTATTCGCGTGTGGCCCACCGGTCGGAATCAAAGTTAAAGCCACCGCAACTTTACGTTCACCCTGTGCAGAAAGTAGGACATAATCTCGCGTTGTCAGTGGTTGGTTTGTATTGAAAGCCTGTGCTAACTTACTCTGGTCAGGCATTACCTCGACCCCATCAACCGTCATTAATTTCAGAATCAGTTGATAATTAAGTCCAATCACATTGGACGGGCTGCCATATCCCGCCATGGTCGCCGCGGCCGGATTGGCGAATTTAATCGTACCAGTCCCATCAACCAGAAAAACGCCATCCGTGATAGCATTCAAAGTTAACTCCGCCATCGCCGAGTAGTTACCATCATTCATCTGTGGCACCATGGCTGGTGTTGCGACAACACTAGTTTCTTTCTTCCTAAATAAACCCATTACAATACATTTTACCACAAGCATGAAAAAATGTGCTATATTTAATACATATGAATAAGGAAGTTATTTATTTGGAGCCGGAGGATGATATCACCGACATCTTGACGAAGCTCCAGCGGGCTGAACAAAAACTGGTGGCCCTTGTGCCGCCCAAAAAAGCTACTATGCTTCGTAGTGCGGTGAATATGAAACTGGTGGCACGTGCAGCAAAAGAGTGCAAGAAAGTCGCTGTGATTGTAACTGCGGATCCAGCTATTATTAAACTTGCTATGGCTGCTCGTATTCCGGTCGCTAAGACCCTCCAATCTCGACCGATGGTTCCGACGCCCGAATCCGTCAAAGACGCCAGCCAAAGCGAGCAGGTGATCGATGAAGATCTTACGGAGTCTACCGCCGAAAAAGCCGAATTGGGTGAGCTTAAGGACAAGAAAAAATCCTCAGATTTGCCCGGAGAGGCCTCTAGCAAGGCCGAGGAGAGCCGGAAAGACAAAAATGCTCATACTTTTGATTTAAGTGAAGAAAGCCTTGAAAACGACTCTAAAGGACCTAAAAATAGTCGCAAGAAGGGCGAAAAGACGTCAAAGGGCGAAAAATTGGCTGGAATTGCCAAATATCGCAAATGGATCGCTGTCGGTGCTGTCGCCTTGGTCGCCCTGATTATAGTTGGCGTTTGGGCCTTCGTCTTTGCTCCAGCCGTTAATATTACGGTTGCCATGAATACTTCCGCCAGCAACTTCTCAGAAGAAGTCCGCTTTACTACCGATAAAAACGCCGCCACTCCAGAAACCGGCCTCCTTTACGCTGAAAAACGCACTTTTGAAGAAAATTATAACGGCGAGTTTACTGCTACTGGTCGCGAAGACCGAGGTGAACGTGCTACTGGAACGGTAAGGGTTCAAATCACCGCTCGCTTTGTCCCCAGCGAACACGAAAACGGCTATAGCTATACTTTGACCGCCAACTCTACACTAGTAGCTACTAATGCTGACGGTTACAGTGTAAAATTTATCACTGATGAAGCAGTAACCTTGACATGGGATGGCAATACTAGCACATCTGGTGCTTGTAAAGCTTCGTCTTGTACTCTCTCTAAGACCGAAAATATTAACGTAACCGCCGAAAAGGCTGGTGAAGACTATAATATCGGCTCGGGTCGCACTTGGAATAGTATTGAAAGTAACGCCAACAATGCTGCTGTTAGTGTAGCCGTTTCTAATACTAATGCTTTCACCGGCGGCACTACCCATGAAGTTACTTTTGTCAGCCAAGAAGACCTCGATAAGGCTAAAGAGACTATCCTCTCCAACAATCAGATTGAAGGAAAAAGCCAGCTCTTTTCCCAAATTCGAGCTTCTGACCAGTATATCATCATTGAATCTAGCTTCGCTTCCGAATCCGGAGAGGTGACCTCAAAACCAGAAGTTAATGCTGAAGTGAGTAGTGGTACTACTCCTGAAGCCACTGTGAAGGCAATCTATTCCGTCTATGTCATCAGCCGCACCGACGTCGAAGAGTATATTAAGGCTAAGACTAGCCTTAGTGACGACCAGCACATCTATTCAATTGGTGAGCCATACATTGAGCGATTTACCAGCATTGAAGAGGCTGCAAGGCTCAAGACTGTAATGAAAACCGGTCCGACCGTCACTGAAGAAAATATCCTCGAGAAGGCCAAAGGGCGTAAAATTGGCGAAGTTCAGTCCTTACTACGCTCCATCAACGGTGTCAGCTCTGTTACTATTACCCCATCCTACTTCTGGGTCTGGTCCGTGCCGACTGATCCAGCCAAGGTGACTATCGATCTTACCGTGGAGGATAACTAATGAAGCTTATTGCACTCGACGTCGGTACAAAACGTATCGGCGTCGCAAAAGCCGACTCGGCTGTCCGTATCGCGGTCCCGTATTCAGCTATCGAGGTGGACGGCAATGAGTTTAACAAGATTGCTTCGCTTGCTCGAGCTTGGGATATTAATTGTTTTGTCATTGGTTTACCTCGCAATAATCAAGGCGAGGAAACTAATCAAAGTCTTTACGTCCGTGAATTTGCTAAAGTCATCAAGCGTACTATCCCTGATGCAAAAATCTGTTTTCAAGACGAAAGTTTAACCTCAGTTGAAGCCGAAAAACGTCTCAAAAATCGCAAAAAGGGTTATAAAAAAGGTGATATCGACTCAGAAGCCGCTACAATTATCTTGCAGGACTTTCTCGAACAAAAAGGAGGAAAAGTTAAACCCAAGAATAAGACTAAAGCCAGCACGGCTAGAAATCGCTCCGTTAAAGCCAATAAGCCAAATCGTTTTTTTTCGACTCTTCTAGTTTTATTGGTGTTACTTGGCTTAGCTGCTGGCGGTGCTTACTTTTATTACCAGCAAGGACTCCAAGCCGTTTTTACCGACATTGACTGTGAAGATCCTGAAAATACTGGCGAAGGTGCCTGTAAGCCCGTCGTTTTTGCCGTCGAATCCGGAGCTGGCATTAGTGAAGTAGCCAATGAACTCGAAAGTGCTGGTCTCATTCGCAGCTCAATCGTTTTCCAGGTTTACTATCGCCTCAATCACGGTGATGCTACTATCAAAGTTGGTGAATATGACTTACTAAAAACCATGACCGTTGAGGAGATTGTTACCGAGATTGTCAGCGGCAAGGGCGGCAACGTCTTTTCCTTTACAGTTTTTCCAGGCGAAACTACCATGGACATTCGCCGCAAACTTATAGATTGTGGTTATAACGAAGCGGAAATCAATGCCGCACTCAGGGCCGATTATAGCAAAAAACCCTTTAGCTGGATTTTTGACGGTCGCCCCTCTGACGCCTCACTTGAAGGTTATCTGCTTGGTGATACCTACGAGTTCTACGTCGGCGAAGAAGTGGAGAATATCTTCAGTGCAATGATGGAAGCGATGGCTGAACAGATTAAGGATAATGATCTGATTTCTAAGTTCGCCTCCCACGGCCTAAACCTCTACCAGGGAATCACGCTCGCTTCAGTTGTCCAAAAAGAAGCTAATAATACAGTTGACTACGCAAAAGTCGCTCAAGTCTTCTACAACCGAATTGCCGCAGGAATCTCTTTGGGCAGCGATGTTACCGTTCAATACGCTGTCGATCTCGTTGATCCTAATCGCGAGATTTATACTAATAATCTCCTCGCTCTTGACATTGATAGCCCCTACAATACCCGTAAGTACCCCGGACTCCCCTATGGACCAATTTCTAACCCTGGCATCGACGCTCTGCTTAGTACTGCCACCCCTGACGAATCCATGTCAAACCACTTATTCTTCTTGACAGGAGACGATGGTGTGATGTATTATAGTATCACAGAGGATGAGCATAATGCTAATATCCATGAGCATTGTCAGGAACTCTGTGCCGTAGCACTCTAGAGTGCGTGCAAAATAGGAGTCTACTAACAGGATTCTGGGTTTTGGCGGTAATTTTACTCTAATTATGAAGAAAAGACGTACAGAACATAAGTTTCGCAACTTCGTAGGTAAGTTATTACCTTATGCGGTTATGTTTTTGACGATTGTTGGTATCGCGAAGGTTGGCTCTGAGAGCAAAAATGAGCTTGCTTTGGGTAGTTTAAGCATGGATGCTATGGCCGCCAGCGACTACAATGTTTCGACCGATCAACTTTCTGCTCTATATATCGTTGCCAGTCTTTCTGATAGTTTTGATCTAGCCAGTATTGATACTGTAGCAAGCAACTATGTTGTTGTTTCCGCAATGAAAGAAATTAGCCAGACAGCGGCCGATAAGATCGAGAAGCCCAGCATGATTGCCACGGTCAACTCCCGTGGCGTTCAGACCCATATTGTTGAAGAGGGGCAGACTATGGAATGGATTGCCTATTATTACGGATTATCTACTGATCAAATCCGTTGGTCAAATGGCCTCAAGACTACCAATGTTACAGTCGGACAAATCTTGAAGCTCCCTGCAACTTCGGGTATTGTTTATACTACTAAGGCCGGCGACACTCCAGAGAGCCTTGCGTCTAGATATGGGTCGTCCGCAGAACGGATTATTGCCCAAAACGACCTTGAGGGAACGCAAATTGTTGAAGGTATGCAGATTGTGCTTCCTGGCGGAGTCTTGCCAAATACTGAACGCCCCGAATATGTCGCACCAACCCCATCCTATGCAACCTATACCTACAGCGGTTCCTCGTATGCTCGCCAAAATCTCGTCGTTATTTCTCGTGGAGCCTATGCCGCTATCTATGACAACCCGGCCGGTATCAACGGCAACCCTATGACTCGTGGTCAATGTACTTGGTATGCTTGGTATTGGCGAGCTATCAACGGCAACCCTTTACCAGGCGGTAGCACTTTAGGTCACGCCCGTACCTGGGCGGTTCGTGCTGCTACGATGGGCTATGCAGTCGACAATGTGCCGCGTGCTGGTGACGTTTTTCAGACCACCGCCGGGTACTACGGTCACGTAGGTATTGTACTCGCCGTGAACTCTGACGGCTCCCTCTTGGTTCGCGAGATGAACCTCGATAGCCGTGGTGCTGGTACACTTACGGAAGGTATTATTCCCGCCAACGCCGTCAGTAGCTTTAATTACATCCATTAATACTAAACAGCTATCCTATTGACAATTTAAGAAATCTGTGCTATAATGAAAGGATAATACACCAATATGTTTGTTGATACAGCTAAAGTCAAGTTACAGGCCGGCAAAGGCGGCGATGGAGCCGTCTCCTTCCGCCACGAAATTTATATCCCGAAAGGGGGTCCAGATGGCGGAGATGGTGGTAAGGGTGGCTCTATCATCTTTCGTGCCGATAAGGACACAAATACTCTGCTAGATTTTCGTTATAATCCTGAATTGAAAGCCGAAGATGGTAAAAATGGCTCAGGCCAACGCAGTGCTGGCCGCAGTGGTCAAAATCTTATCGTCGAAGTGCCGATCGGTACAATTATACGACGCGATGGTGAAGTTCTAGCTGATTTGAATCATGATCAACAAGAGGCTGTTATCGCCAAAGGTGGCGATGGTGGTTTCGGTAATGCTCATTTTAAATCATCAGTACGTCAGACTCCCATGATTGCCGAAGTTGGCGAGCCAGGCGACGCTTTTGAGGCAACCCTAGAGCTTAAGCTAATTGCTGATATCGGCCTGGTCGGTTTGCCGAATGCTGGAAAATCCACCTTTCTCAGTGTTATTAGCAACGCTCGGCCCGAAATTGCCGACTATCCTTTTACTACTTTGACGCCGCAGCTTGGCGTAGCAACCGTTGATGATCAAGACCTTCTCATTGCTGATATCCCCGGCCTCATCGAAGGTGCCGCCGAAGGGCGTGGCCTTGGTCACGACTTTCTGCGTCACGTTGATCGCACCGCTGCCTTGCTGCATCTAGTCGATGTCTATAATAATGATGCCGGCGAATCCTACCAGATTATCCGTCAAGAGCTTCAGCAATATTCGAACCTTGCCGATCGACCCGAAATTGTCGCTTTGACTAAGTGTGAAGGAGTTGATCCGGAAATTATCACCATGCAAATCGACTCAATCAAACAGATCAATCCACAAGTCCAAGTTTTTTCGATTTCCTCGACCAGCGGACAGGGAATCAAAGAAGTTTTACGCGAACTTATTAAGCTTAAAAACACCCGGTTGACTCAAAGTGCAACGCTGCTACCAGTAACTGAATCGGGCAGCTCCCAAGCCATGGACGATACGTCTAGTTCTGCTGACCACGAAAATCCTTTGCCCGTCATCACCTTGACTGGTGAACAGCTTTCTAAAGCCTGGAAGGTTGAGCAGGTTGCCGCCGCAACAGAAGATGCACCTAGTAAGTTTCTTGTCACTGGTCCGAAAATCGAGAAGTTTGCCCGCCGTACCGACCTTAATAACTATGCGTCTGTTAACCGCCTGCGTGATATTATGAAAAAGCTGGGCATCCGTGCCGAACTAGCCTCAAAAGGTGCCGAACCGGATTCTATCATTGAGATTGCTGGTAAGGAGTTTACTCTAGCCGAGGATTATTAATCGTCCGTAGCGGGTACGTCCATCGCCACGACGGCTCTGCCCGGTATCTTGGCGT
>CANDYU010000006.1 GCA_947425245.1 uncultured Candidatus Saccharibacteria bacterium | reverse complement strand
GACAATTTCCGATGCTCATACTCTTATCTAACCTAGTACGCCAGACAACGGATGGAGTAAGCACGCCAGTGATTACTGTATTCTGAAGTGACGACTAGATGAAGCTCGTGAATGTATAGATAATAGCTGGCTTTAGGATCATAATTGGTACCGGTTTGTGCGTATAGACTTTCTCCAAATCGCCACAGTGTGCCACGGTTAATATCTATAAATCCGCTACGGACGAAGTGAAGTGGAGCTCCTGCAATATTGTAACTCTTACCGTTTACCAAAGCATTCTCAGCAGCTGTAAATCCAGTTCCGGTTCCCGCACCAGTCACCTGACCAGAAGCCGTATAGATCTGTCCACCAGAAAGTGCATTACCGTTGAAGTCCACACTAAGACCATAGTTCCCAGTATTAACCCCAGTACCATTACCAGTAACTGATGATGTCAGCCCATACCACTTCAAAAGCTGAAAGAATGACCCATTATTGTCATTGTTGTTAAGGGTACTGTTTATCTTCCCCTTCAAAATTAATTTAATTTTGAAGGGGCGATTTTAGCATAAGCGGAATAAAGACGCACAACCCCGTTCAACAGGGAAACCATATCTACATCTTAGCATGTCACTACTATCTAGTAAAGCTAAACATTTAAGGTTTTTATATTTTTAGTGTTATAATAGGCTTATGGAAATCCTCCTGGTCATCTTGTGTATCATTATTATCCTGCTTTTGGTTGCTTCGATTTTTCGTCGACCGTCCTCCACGATTGGCCTTTCTCGTCTTGAAGAACGTCTAATTCGCATTGAAGGCGAATTGGATCGCTTAACCCCGAAGGTTGAAGAAGCCTTTCGCAATAACCGCAAAGAAATCTCCGATAATCTTCAAGGTATCCAACGTACTCTCGATACTCGTGTGAGAGACCTTCAAGATGATAATGCAAAAAGGCTCGAGGAAATGCGTCTAACAGTCGACGAAAAACTCCAGAAATCCGTCGATCGCCGTTTTAATGAGAGCTTTAAGACTATCTCTGGACAACTTACTCAAGTCTATCAAGGTCTTGGCGAAATGAAAAACCTCGCTCACGGGGTTGGCGATCTAAAAAAAGTCATGGAAGGTGTCAAAACGCGTGGTATCTATGGTGAAGTTCAGCTAGGCAACCTAATCGAAGACTGTCTTGCTCGCGATCAATACGAAGAAAATGCAATTACTAAAACCGGCAGCAACGACCGTGTCGAATTCGCTATTCGCATGCCAGGTAAACATGACCAGGCAGTCTACTTACCGATCGACTCAAAGTTCCCGATTGAAAATTATGCTCGATTGCTCGACGCCTATGACCGTGGTGACAAGAACCAAATCGAAGAGTTTCGCCATGCTCTATCGCTAGACGTTAAAGAACAGGCTAAAAAGATTTCCTCGAAATACCTCGACCCTCCCCAGACTACCGACTTTGGTATCATGTTCATCCCGACCGAGAGTCTGTATGCCGAGATTCTCCGCGTTCCTGGACTAAGTGATCAGGTCCGCCAGAAGCATAATGTTGTTCTCTCCTCTCCCTCAACTCTCCCGCTCATCCTCTCCGGTCTCACTATGGGCTTCCGCACTGTAGCAATTGAAAAACGTTCTGCCGAAGTTTGGCAGACACTGGGTGCAGTCAAAACCCAGTTCTCAAAATTTGGCGACCTACTTGCTGCGACCAAGAAAAAACTTCAAGAAACTGCCAATAAAATTGGCGACGCCGAAACGACCTCTCGCCAAATCGAACGTAAACTAAAGTCTGTCGAAACACTTTCCGACTCCGAAAGTGTCAATTTAATTGGAGAAGTCAATGTTTAGTCTTGAGGATATCGCTATTTGGTTCCTTATATTTATAATATACTCCTTCATCGGTTGGGCTATGGAAGTTCTAATTAGTATCTTGCAACGAAAAAAACTCATCAACCGAGGTTTTCTTATCGGTCCAATTTGCCCAATTTATGGTGTTGGTGCCCTTACAATCTCAGCCCTTCTTAGTCCAGACTATAGCCCACTAGTGATATTTTGCGTTTCTGTAGTCGGCAGTGCTCTCATTGAATATGTTGTCAGTTTTGTCATGGAACAAGTTTTCCGTGTTCGCTGGTGGGACTATTCGAAAAAGCCCTTTAATCTTAATGGTCGCATCTGCCTCGAGGCAGCCTTTAGTTTTGGTGTTCTTGGTATCTTAATTGTGAAGTTTACGACGCCCTTCTTTTTCGGTCTCTTCCATTCGTTCCCGATCTTCGCTATCTATCTAGCTTCTGTCATTTTGCTAACAATCCTCCTTTGTGATGTTGCACTTTCTTTGTGGCTGATTGTCGATGTGCGTGTAACAGTTGGCACTGTTCAACGCGATGCTACTGATGAAATCTCCGAGCGGGTTCGGGAAATCCTCATGGGGAAAGGAAAATTGAATCGCCGCTTGGTCGGTGCATTTCCTAATCAATCCCCTAGCAAGAAAACTCCCCGCCGAAAAACTCCTAAAGTTTCCAGTACACAAAAGAAGACAAAATCCAAGAATGTAGTATAATATACATTATGTATGATAGTTTTCGGGAGTTTATTAAGGACAAACAATGCCCATGCATTATTCAGGCTGAGAATCCTGATGGCGACTCATTAGGTAGTGCTATTGCCCTAGACTACATTTTGACGAACAGCAACAATTCGCTCTATTGTCCAGTCGACATTCCACGTTATCTCCATTATTTTCCTGACTGGTCACGTGTTAGTAATGCTTTTGACTATAAAGCCGACTGCTATATTATCGTTGATACTGCCGCTTCGATTCTGCTCTCGAAATTGCTAAACGACGCCGCGATTCGTAATTCTTTATATTCCAAGCCGGTCTTCGTCTTAGACCACCATGAGAGCGAAGATGATCTCGAGTTTCCACACGAAAGCTTCATCGAGCCATTACCGGCCTGTGCCTCACTAATCTATAAAATCGCCACTGAGCTCCAGTTCCCAATCCATACTGCCGCTGCTGAGTCGCTTTATTCCGCCATCTCATCCGACACCTTAGGACTAGTTAGTCCATCTGTCACTTCCGATACTATGCGAATGATGGCAGATCTTATTGATTTAGGTGCTAATCCCGCCAAACTCGAAGAGCGACGTCGCGACTTCATGAAGAAATCACCTCGTATTCTTAGCTATAAAGCCGACTTGATTAAACGCATTGACTATTCTCTCGATAATATTCTAGCAACCGTTCATATTCCGTTTGAGGATATCCAACACTATTCTGACGAATATAATCCAAATGTTCTTATCCTTGAGGAAATGCGACTTGTCGAAGGAGTTGAGGTGGCCATTGCCGTCAAAACTTATCCAGACGGCAAGATCACTGGCAAAATCCGCACCAGTAAGCCAGTTGCCGATCAAATTGCCGGATACTTTGGTGGCGGTGGACATCCATTTGCTGCTGGCTTCCGTGCTTACGACATGAGCTATGATGAAGTTGTAGCCGATCTCGTCAAGATCCTTCCCGGGATTCTTGAACAAGCTACTATCGATAAGTTCGAACAGGGTTCCTCGAAGGAATAAAATATGCCGGCTGCCTTTCATAAACTGTATAACTTTCGCACGCGACTCTGGCACCAGATTTTTCGTATGTCAATATTCCTTAAGGCCGCCTATGATAATAAGGTTAAAAAACCTCGCTTAACCGTCGTATTCCTGCACGGCATCTCCGCTACTTCTGATACTTGGCGAACCACTATTCATGCTTTCTCTAAAAATCGCGACCTGAAGAATGTTAGACTCATTGCTCTTGATTTGCTTGGGTTCGGTAAATCTTTACAATCAAACTGGCTCGACTATGATTATCTCGACTACGACAGTGCTCTAGATGCATCCATGAAGAAATACAAAATATCTGGCCCGGTAGTTTTAGTTGGACATTCAATGGGCTCACTCATCGCCGCTCACTACGCTACCGATTATCGTCCATCTATTGATCTTGTCGGCCTCATCCTAGTTTCTCCACCCGTCCTGATGTCTGAGGAGCTCGCTAAACTTCCCGATCGGGTTTACACGAAATCCTATAGTTCTCTCCACCGACTCGCCCGCGATGAACCAGTCATGGAAGTTATTGCTAATTTCATCCAACGCTTCAGTAGCTTTAGTAGCAAATATATCAAAACCCCAGCCTTTGGTCGTTCTATGGAACAAGTTATCTTAAACCACCACAATTTCCAAACCTTCGCCAACCTCAAAGTTCCGACCTTGATTATTCATGGTCACTTCGACCCACTTGTCATGCGTTCTAACCTTAAGCATGCAGCCGAGGTTAACCCAGAACACATTCGCTTTATTAGTGTCATGGGGCATCATGATGTCTCATCTCAAAAACGCACCAAAATCCTCATCGAACTAAAACGCATCCTCCACGAAGAAAGGGAATCAAACTAAATGGCGACACAACCTATAGGCTACTTAAAACTACATCTCTACAACACCTTATCTCGTAAAACAGAAGTTTTTCGCCCCTTCTACCCCCAACGCGTCAAGGTCTATACGTGCGGGCCCACCGTTTATAGCAGTCCCCACATCGGCAATTTCACCGCTTACATCTATTGGGACCTGCTCATCCGCACACTGAAAGCTAACGGTTATATCCCCTTCCGCATCCTTAATCTCACAGATGTCGGTCATCTCACCTCTGACGCTGACGACGGTGAGGACAAGATGGAAAAAGGAGCTAAACAAGCCGGACTTTCTGTCTGGGAGGTTGCCGAACACTATACCAAAGAGTTTCTTTCTGGCTATGAATCTCTCCACCTCACTCCACCCGACCGGCTAGCGAAAGCTACAGGTTATATTGCTGAAGATATCAAGCTCATTAATGTCCTCACTGACAAAGGGTATACCTATGAAACTCGGGATGGTATTTATTACGACACTAGCAAATTTCCAGCTTACCCAGATTTCGCTAGACTCAAGTTAGAGAGCCTTAAGGCTGGAGCTCGAGTAGAGTTTTCTACCGAAAAACGACACGCTTCTGACTTTGCTCTTTGGAAGTTCATCCAGCCCGGTGACACGCATGCCATGCGATGGGATTATCTCGACCGTCCTGGCTATCCTGGCTGGCACATTGAATGTTCCAGCATCATCCATGCAGAACTAGGCGAAACTATCGATATCCATACCGGCGGTATTGACCATATCCCAGTCCACCATACTAACGAAATCGCCCAAAGCGAAGCGGCTTTTGATCGCCAGCTCGCCAAATACTGGCTCCACTGCAATCATCTCACTAGTGAAGGTCAAAAAATCTCCAAAAGCCTCGGCAACGGTTATACACTAGCCGAACTTTCCCAAAAAGGCTTCTCGCCTCTCGACTTTAAAATGTGGGTTCTTCAGGGACACTATCGTTCCGAACGCGATTTCAGTCTTGCCAATCTCGAAGCTGCCAAGATCCGCCGCTTGAAGTGGCGTAATCGCCTAGCCGCCTGCTACCAGGCCCAATTATTCTCTAAAGATTCAGGAGTAGCCAATTCTCAAGATCCTACTACAAGTTTAGAACAGGTTAAGTATGCCGTTAACGATGATCTAAACTCCGCCGCCGCCTTTGCCATTATCGACCAAGCCGACCATGTCAGTCTTGACTTCTGGCAGGGTATAGAAGATCTTTTTGATCTTGATCTTTTCACAGATATCGAAGCCGCTCAAGATTTTGCCTTACCCATTCTTGAAGAGCGTGCAATTGCTCGCTCCGAAAAAGACTACCAAAAATCCGATCAGCTCCGCGATCAACTTGCCGAGCATAATCTCACTGTACTTGATAGCCCACATGGACAGATTTGGCAATTTTTATCATAATCTATGATACAATACTATCTATGAAACCAGTTATTGAGGTGAAAGATTTAGTAAAAGTTTACGGCAAACGTCGCACTGCTTTTACTGCACTAAAAAAGATTAACTTAGAAATCATGAAAGGCGAATCTGTCGCTATCGTTGGAAAATCTGGCTCCGGAAAATCTACCCTTATGCATCTAATCGCTCTCCTCGACCGACCAACTGAAGGCACGATTAAAATTGATGGCATCGACTCTACGAAACTTGGCAATCGCAAGTTAAACCAGCTCCGTAATAGTAGCTTCGGCTTCGTCTTCCAGCAGTTTTTCATGAACCCTCAAGATTCGGTTTTGGAAAATGTAATTTTACCGCTCAAGATTGCCGGCAAAAAACGCAAGGAACGTCGCGAACTCGCTCTAAAAGCCCTTAAGACTGTCGGTCTGGCCGACCGTGCTAAGTTCAAGGCCAACGATTTGTCTGGTGGTCAGAAACAACGTGTCTGTATCGCTCGAGCTATTGTCAACAATCCCAAAATCCTCTTCGCTGACGAACCAACCGGTAACCTCGACTCAGTTACTGGCGAAAAGGTTATTAAGTTACTCTTCGATTTCAACAAGAAAAAAGGAGCTACCCTTATTATTGTTACTCACGACGATGACCTAGCTGCTCTTTGCGACCGCCAAATCCGTATTTCGGACGGCAAAATGATCGAAGATAGCCAAGAAAAAGCAGCAGAGAAAAAGACCAAAGACGAAAAAATCAAGTCCACAAAGACACGCAAGTCCAAGTCTCAGGTCGCTAGTACAAAAAGCCCAAAGAACGCGAAAACTCCAACTACTTCAGCTAAGAGCCACTCCGTTGTAGCGAAATCCAAAGTAGCTAATTCGAAAACCACTAAAACCAAAAATGCGAAAGGAGTAGCCTAATGCATTTCTTTGATACCCTCAAAACCGCCAATCATAATCTCTTTCGCAATAAGGTTCGTACTACTCTGACTATCCTTGCCATCTTTGTCGGTAGCTTTACGATTATCTTGAACGCCGCTATTAATGCTGGTGTTAATTCCTTCATTGACGAACAAACCGCTAGTCTTGGTGGCGAAGATTATCTTATGATCATGAGCGAAGGTTCTGCCGATCTGGTGGCCTCTATGATGTCTAGCGGCGGCAATGGGCCTACCGAATATGACCCTAATAAAACCATCAGCTCTATGAACGAAGAGCAACTCGACAAGATTAAGAATATTGACGGTATTGATGCTGATAGTATCTATATCGCCAAGAACATACCGATTGAGTATATCACTAGTGATAAGACCGACAAAAAATACACTATTACTGTTGGGGCTATGCCGCCAGGCAACTTCAAGATTGCTGCGACCGCTGGTGGACTTCCTAACAACGATTCTGATGAATATCAGATTATGCTAGAACCGGATTATCCTCAGGCTTTAGGTTTTAGCTCTGACGAAGATGCTATCGGCAAGGAAGTCGAGCTAGTCTTTCTCGATCTAGTAACTCATGAGCCAATCAAGTTTAACGCTAAGGTGGTCGGTGTCCAGGCTCAAGGCGTCGTTGCAGTTAATGGCTCGATTATCAATCGCTCGCTCGAAGATGCGATGTATAAAGCCGGAACCAAAAATTACCCAGCCGAACAATCCGAGCTAGTCTACACCGTCCAAGCTCGTTTTGACATCGATCGCTACACTGAAAAAGAAATCAAACAAATCCTCCAGGATAATGGTTTCTATGCGGTTGGTGTTTCCGATATGATGGGGACAATCCGTACCTTCTTTGATGCGATTATGATTGTCTTCATGGTCTTTGGTGGCATTGCTCTCCTCGCTGCGGCCATTGGTATCGTTAACACTCTATTCATGTCCGTTGAGGAACGCACTCGCGAGATTGGTCTTGATAAGGCACTTGGTATGTCTTCTGGTAAGGTCTTCCTTGAGTTTGCAACTGAAGCTATTCTGCTCGGCTTTTGGGGATCCGTATTCGGTGTAGCCGTTGCCTTCTTGATTGGTACTACCGCCAACGCTGCCGTGCATGCCCCCGGTGGCTTCCTAGAAGTCTTTCCGACCTTCAATCTATTCGAGTTTGGACTGTTCAATATTTTACCAATCATTGTCGTGGTCATGCTGATCGCCTTTATCGCTGGTACTCTTCCGGCCTGGAAAGCCGCCCACAAGAATCCTATCGATGCCTTGCGTTATGAATAAAAAATATATCACCACACGAATTAAAATCTAGAAAAATGATTAAAAAAGCCTCAAAAACTCACCAAAAACCACAAGAATATATCACAGAACGAATAAAAGTCGAGAAGCTTATTCCTGGAGGCCAAGCTCTAGGTACACTAAAAAACGGCAAAAAAATCTTTCTCTGGAATGCCCTACCGGGCGAAATCGTCACCAAGGCTCTTATTACAAAAGAAAAAAGTCACTACCTTGAAGCTACCGCCTTGGATTTTGAGCATCTTTCGAAAAATCGTATAGCCCCTCGCGATGCATGCTACCTTTCGACCTCCCCATGGCAAATTTTCGATTATCAATACGAGCTTTCCGAAAAACATGCCTTACTCAAAGAAAACTTCCGTCAACAGGAAATCGACCTTGATGCACAACCGGTCTGGACCGACAATCACGAGTTCGGCTATCGTAATAAAATGGAGTACTCGCTTTATTATGATCATGCCGACGCAAAAATCCACCTCGCTTTTCACGAACGAGCCTCGCACCGTAAAGTCCCCATTACTCAGTCCAGCCTAGAACGCTCAGCTATCCTTTCCCGGGCCCAGTCGGTTGTTGACCAACTAAATCAAGAACATGCCGACGCCCGCAAGTTCCAATCTCTTCTACTTCGAGCCAGCCAATCTGACCAGGTGAGCGGTGGGCTGTTTGAAAACTTCCAGCCTCGTCCAATTTTCCCCAGATTGCAGGATACGATTTTAGGTGTAGAGTACTCATACTCGCCCAACGGCTTCTTCCAAATCAACTTGCCGGTTTATGAGGAGGCACTTCGCACTATAAAGCCTTGGATTAAAACCCAAAAAGTCCTCGATCTTTATGCCGGCGTTGGCACTATCGGTCTATCTGTTGCATCCGGTCATGGCTTAACTCTAGTCGAATGCGATAAGTCCGCCTTCCAAGAAATGGAGACTAATTGTCGGTCAGCCATGCGTAATTGGTCGACTCCTCCCCGACCCATCCTTGCCAAGTCTGAAGAGGCTTTAGAATATATTACGCCAGACCAAACCGTCATCCTCGATCCGCCTCGTGCTGGTTGTCAGCCTCAGCTCCTCGAAAGGCTCATCGAGATTCATCCCCAGACCATTGTTTACCTCTCCTGTAACCCTGCAACTCAAGCCCGCGATGTGAAGATTCTATCTGAAAAATACCAGATTAACATTTGCCAACCATTCAACTTCTTCCCACGCACCCCGCATCTCGAAAACTTAATCATTCTTACCCCAAAATAAAGGAGGTCTATGGGCTTAAACAAAGAACAACAAGAAGCAGTTTCTTATCTAGAAGGGCCATTACTCGTTCTTGCTGGTCCCGGTACCGGAAAAACCCAACTTCTTTCTGCCAAAGTCGCCTACATCCTCGAGCATACTGACGCCAATCCCGAGAATATCCTCTGTCTTACTTTTACTGAATCGGGAGCCAGCAATATGCGGGAGCGCCTCGGTAGTATGGTGGGGCGTGCAGCGAGCAATGTACATATCTATACCTATCATGCTTTTGGTTCCAATATCCTCGACCGTTATAAAAACTACTCCGATACATTTAATCGAAACCTTGACTCCGTCATTGACACGGTAACTCAATATAAAATTATCAAAAACATCCTTGAGCAGCTCCCCGCTACTGATATCCTTAAAACCGCCGACATCTCCGATCTCACCGAAACTATTGGTCATGCCAAATCCGCCCGTCTCAGCAGCAAAGACCTTGCCATGATCGCCAAACAAAACATTGCCGATAGCCAAACACTCAGCGATCTTGTCACTCCACTCTTGCAAAAACTTAAACCTCGCCAAAAGCTCACACTAGCCCTCGAAGAAGTCTACCAGCCCTTACTTGAAGCCTTAATCAATCAATCTAGCCCTGATCCTATTACCGGGAACATCGAACGCACAGCCAATATCCTTGCTCGTGAACTCGCAGATCTGATCAAGGAGAGTGAATCCTCCGAAAAACCTAGTATTTCGCCCTTTTCGAAATGGAAAACCAAGCGTTTTGAATGTCAGGCCGATGGCAGCTATCGCTTGAAAGATTACATTGCAAACAAGAAGCTTGCCTCTCTTGCGTATATTATGGCGAAGTATGACGAAGCCTTGCGTAGTGAGGGGCTTTTCGATTTTGCCGATATGATCGAGGAGGCTATTCGTGCCCTAAAAGAAGATCGTGGTTTTCGCCTAACTATGTCTGAGCTGTTCCAGTACGTCCTTCTCGATGAGTTCCAAGACACAAACCCTTCTCAATTTGAGCTCATTAAACTCATCACCGACTACGAAAAGCCCGTCGTGATGGCGGTCGGCGATGATGATCAAGCCATCTTCGAGTTTCAGGGGGCCAGTGCTTCTAACCTACTTGATTTCCAAAACTACTATCACGCTAAGGTCGTGACTCTCCTGGATAATTACCGCAGTACTGGCGAAATTCTTGATTTTTCTCATCAAGTTGCCGAACAGGTTAAAGACAGCTTCGCTAAACAACACGGTGTCGCCAAGATTCTCCGCTCCATGCAAGATTTCTTCAGAAACCAAAAGCTAGCGGCAGCTCCTGGGCAAGAAGCCCCAGCGGATGAAAAACTTCCATCTCGTATTTCTCGCCACGAGTTCATCTCGGCCCAAGATGAATATTATTGGGTCGCCGACCAAATCTCGAGCCTTATCAAAGCCGGAGAGTCGCCCGAAGATATTGCCATTATCGCTCCGAAACATAAGTACATCGCACCCATCCTGCCTTATTTGAAACAACATGACAATATCAATATTTCCTACGAAAAAAAGTCCAACCTGCTCGAAGACCCTAAGATCAAAGAGATTATCACCTTGGCAAGCTTCGTTTCTGAGCTCGCCATCGGCCATCAACCTACCCATCGCGTCCTCGAGATTCTTTCCTTCCCGTTCCTCGAAGTCTCTGCCCTCGAAGCTTTGCGAGCCGTCGAGCACGCCCGCGACCAAAAGCTCCCTTGTCTCGACTATCTCGCTCAGTCCGATTCATCCCAACTCTCCGTTATCGCCGATTGGCTCGCCAATCTTGCCAAACTATCTTTCGAGGCTTCCCTCGAACTCTGGATCGACTACGCTATCGGCAATCTTGAGACTCCGAACTGTTCATATCGCTCACCATATCTTACCTACTACGAAAGAATCTGTCCGAAGCATGAAATCTTTGAGCTCTACGAAAACCTTGCGGCCTTGCGCAATACCGTTCTGTCTCATACAAAAACTACTTCCCCGAAACTTGCCGATTTCGTAGAAACAATTAGTGACTATCAGCTCGCCGGCGTTAGCATCATGAATACTAGCCCTTATCAAGACGGGGCTCATGCCATCCAAATCATGTCGTCTCATAAAAGCAAGGGCCTCGAGTTCAAATATGTCTTCATGATCGCTGTTGATAATGCCGCCTGGGGCCCAGCCAAAGGGAACAATAATAAATTTGTCCTCCCGAGTAACCTCATCCAAATCCGCCATACGGGTGCTACTGATGACGAAAGATTGCGTCTTCTCTTTGTGGCCATTACTCGTGCCAAGGAGCATCTTATCATGACTGGCTCCGTCCGTGATTTCTTTGACAAGGAAAATGCCCGGTTGAGCTATCTTAATGAGCAACGCGACGAAAAAGCCGAAATCCAACTTTCGCCCTACCTACCCGCCCCATCTCAAGCGATTGTCACCCATTACGACGACTACGACTTTGATACTCACCTTGAAACCACCCGTTGCAGCTGGACGAGCAACTACCAAAAACTCACTCCCGATCTTAAGCTCCTCTTGACTTCCCGCCTCGAAAACTATCGTCTCACGGCTACCGACCTCACCAGCTTTATCGACATTATCTATGCCGGTCCCGAACAAGTTTATCGAAGTCGCATCCTTTGTGCTCCCAGCGAACCCCTTACCGAGCAGCTTGCCTATGGCAATCTCATCCATGCTGTCTACGAGCAAATCAGCAATCAGGGAATCAACGACCAGGATGCCTACGCCCTTTATGATAATCTGCTTTCCGAGTTACCCCTCGCCGAGCAAGAAATCCAAAATCTCCGCGAAAAGGGGCTCTACAGCCTCAAGATTTCCCTTCAGCAATTCTCCGACATCCTCCGCCATCCACACGCCAAAGCCGAAGTTAACCTTTCGCCCGAGCATCCCACTCTAGACGGCATTCCGCTCACCGGTAAGATCGATCACATTAATATTAACCCAACTGACAAAACCATTGAAGTTTATGACTTTAAAACCGGCAAATACCACGACTGTAAGTGGCAAAGCCATCCTACCCTCTATAAATATTCATTGCAACTTGGATTCTATAAGCTTCTCCTGAATCTATCTCCTACCTACCGTAATTATCGAGTTACCAAGGCTCATATCCTCTTTGTCACCCCTGATGCCGAAGAGCGGGTCTACGACAAGGTATATGACTACGACCAAGATGAGGAGCAGGGACTAAAAGACCTTATGAAGGCCGTCTATCATCAAATCACTACTCTTGATTTTGTCGAAAACCCCGACCTTAATCTTCCGGCCGATAAATCGCACACCCTGAAAGATATCCGTGCCTTTATTGCTAAATTGCTCGAATTATCACAAAAGTCTTGACATAAGTAAGTCGTCTCGTTATAATGAACAACATAGTTAGCCAAAGTTCAACTATTTTACAATAGTTCGGGCCTGAGCTTAGGCTAATTGTAGCTTATTTTTAGTAAAGGGGGTGAGATGATTGTTCAGCAAAACCTATTCCGGGTATGGTAATAAACCATACACAGACGAAAAAGAAGCGTACTTGAGCCATTACAGTAGTTTGGCTGGCCAGTACACGGATTCTGAAACCGGGAAAGTTTACACCAGCGAACGAGCAATGGCTGAAGATCGCTACGATCGACAGCATCGCGGCTGGTAATATCGGCAGAATTCACAAAAAACAAGAAGTAATAGCCATTCATCATCAGGCGGCCATTTGGCCGCCACTTTTCATTTCGGCTACCCAACACCACAAAAAAGACCCCTTTCGGGGACTTTTTCGTAGCAAAACAGTAAGTAACTACTTCGCTTCAGCTTTCTCAGCCTTCTTAACGGCTTCTTTCTCAGCTTTCTTGACCTTATTACCGAGAGTAGCCCGCAGAGCCTCAGCTCGCTTCGCACGAGCCTTAAAGCGATCGACTCGACCTTCGGTATCGATAATCTTCTCTTCGCCAGTGAAGAATGGATGCGATGCCGACGAAATCTGAACCTTAATTAATGGATATTCCTGACCATCTTCCCACTTGATAGTCTCTTCGCTTTGTGCAGTCGAACGAGTCAAAAACGAATAATTCGCCGCCTCGTCCATGAAGACTACATAGCGATATTCCTTAGGATGTGAAACTTTATTACTCATAATTCACTAAATTATAGCAAAGTTCCTTCCAAAAGTAAACCCCGTTTACCCCAGGATTCTATATTGACTTTTTCAAGAATCTGTGATACAATGGATATATATACTATTTAACGAAACAGCTACGGGAGATTTCCTGAATAAAACTCGTAGCGAAGTGAAAGGAAACCAAATGACCGTCGATCCAAAAAACATCGATATTAAGGCCCTCCTCGAAGCAGGAGCACATTTTGGCCATAAAACTAGCCGCTGGCACCCAAAAATGGCCCCGTATATCCATAGCAAACGCCAAGGTGGCCATATCATTAACCTAGAAAAAACCGTTGAGGCCCTCGAAAAAGCCTTGCCTGAGCTAACCAAGCTCGCAGCTAGTGGGAAAAAGATTCTCTTCGTCGGCACGAAGAAGCAACTCAAGGAAATCACTCAAGCCGCTGCCGAATCCGTCGAGATGCCATATGTTACCATGCGTTGGGTAGGTGGAACCTTGACCAATGTTGAAACTATTAACAAACAAATTAAAAAACTCCACGACCTCGAGCGTCGCATGGCTTCCGGTGAGCTTGAAGCTCGTTATTCGAAGCTCGAAGTCCAACGCTACCAAGAGGAAATCGACCTCTTAAACGAACGATATGGCGGAATCAAGAATCTCAACGAACGCCCAGCTGCCGTTATTGTCGTTGATGCCATCCAAGACAAAAACGCCATCAAAGAAGCTCACACCTTAAGCCTGCCGGTCTTCGCCATTACTGACACCAATGTCGATCCAACCAACATCGACTATATTATCCCCGCCAACGACGACGCTATTAAATCCGTCCAGCTCATCCTTGACTATATGACCGCTGCCATTAAGGCTGGTGAAGCCAAAAAGGCCTAATTTATCTTCAGTTTCTCAAAATTAAACGCACTAAGGAGGCAACTATGAGTGAAGAACTCAAAGAAAAAGCAAATGAAGTCAAAGCGATTTCTATCGAACTAATCAAAAAACTTAAAGAACTGTCCGGCGTCGGTCTCACTGACGCAAAGCAAGCTCTTGTTGAAGCTAAAGGGGATTTCGATAAGGCTCTTGATGCTATGCGTAAAAAAGGTATGACTAAAGCCGAAAAGCGTGGCGATCGCGAAACCCGCGAGGGAATTATCGAAACTTACGTTCATGACGGCCGCCTTGGAGCTATCGTTGAAGTTAACTGTGAAACCAGTTTCGTTGCTAAGACTGAAGAGTTTAAGGATCTCGCCCACAAACTTGCTATGCAAATCGCATCCATGAATCCAGCTTATGTTAGCCTCGAAGATATTCCAGCTGATGTTATGAACAAGAAAAAGAAAGAGTTTGAAGCCGATTTCACTGGTCCAGAAAATATGAAAGACCAAATCATCGAAGGCAAAATCAAGAAAGCTTTCTCCGATAAAGTTCTCTTGGAGCAGCCATACATCCTTGACGACAGCAAAACCGTTGCCGCTTTCATTAAGGAAGCTATTGCAAAAACTGGCGAAAATATTACTGTACGCCAATTTAAGCGTCTCGAACTTGGTGTTACCGAATAGGCAACACCTGGTCACCTTAAGTGCCCCAAACGGGCACTTTTTGGTATCGACTCCCAATTATAATAAACTATATGTTACAATATATAATATTACTATCTAACGAGAGGATAATATGTTTGACGATAGCGAATATAAACGAACGATGGAGAATGTGATCACTCGCTTCCAAGACGAAATGAAGAAAGTCCGCACCGGCCGAGCCCACCCTGACATGCTAGCTAATGTTCGCGTCGAAGCTTATGGTGAATATATGCCGTTAAACCAAGTCGCTAATATCACCGCCTCTGGTGGGACGATGCTTCTTGTTACTCCTTACGACCCATCCAATATCCAAAATATCGCTAAAGCCATCCGTGATGATCCTAGCCTTGGACTTAATCCTGCCGATGACGGCCATGTTGTTCGTGTGCCAGTTCCAGCTCTAACTGAAGAACGTCGTAAGGAGATCGTCAAACATGCTTCTTCAAAAGTTGAAGATGCTAAGGTTGCAATTCGTAATGTTCGTGAAGACGCTCGTAAGGAGCTTAAAGGTGCCGAATTGCCCGAAGACACCACTAAAAAGGCTGAAAAAAGCGTTGACGAGTTAACCAAAACTTTTACCGACAAAATTGACGCCTTATTTAAAGACAAGACCGCGGAGATTATGTCCATCTAATGTCCGGTCAGCTTACACATTTAGGCCTCATCGTTGACGGTAATCGTCGATGGGCAAGGGAGCGTAATTTACCAACCCTTGTTGGGCATACTAAAGGTTTTGATAAACTAGACACAGTCATTGACTTCTATAAAGACAGTGACGAAGTGAAGTTTCTCTCCTTTTTTCTCTTCAGCACCGAAAACTGGGACCGTTCTCAAGCGGAAATCAAATATCTCATGGAGTTAGTCGACAAACGCCTTGATAGCCTAGTTAAAAAATGCCTAAAAAACAACATTCGCATCGCTGTCATGGGTCGCCCTGAGCCGGTAAACCCCAAGCTATGGCGAAAAATCCTCCAGGCCGAAGAAGACACGAAAGATAATACTGGTCTCACTATATGCGTCTGCTTTAACTATGGTGGACACTGGGAAATCGCTGATGCTGCCACGCGAGCAATTGCCGCCGGGGAAACTGAGCTGACCCCTGCAACTTTCGCAAAGTATCTCTATCATCCTGAGGTGCCGTCCTGCGACATGATCGTTCGGACCTCCGGCGAACAACGTCTTTCGGGCTTCCAGCTCTGGCGAGCCGCCTACTCCGAGTTTCTTTTCCTGGACAAATATTTTCCCGCAATCGAAGAAGAGGATTGCGAAAATATTCTCCAAGAGTTTCGCAGTCGTAGCCGCCGTTTTGGGAAATAAATCTATCTTAAAACTAGACAAAAAGCTAGCCTAAGTGCTAGCTTTTTCCATCCGAACCTACTAAGTATGATACAATAAAAATATGAATCTATTTTTTGGGATTATTATCGGCTTAATAATTTTGATGCTACTGGTCGTCGCTCATGAGTTTGGGCATTTCATCATGGCACGAAAAAACGGGGTCAAGGTTAACGAATTTGGTATTGGCTTCCCGCCTCGCCTCATCGCTTGGATAAAATCTCCCAAAACCGGTAAATGGCAGCGTTTACCAAAATCCGAATGGGGAAAACCTCAATCTAGCTTAGTCTTCAGTATTAACGCCCTACCTATCGGCGGATTCTGTTCCATGGACGGAGAATCCGATGCCGATACAAAGCCCGGTACCTTTGGAGCCGCCAGCTTCTGGGGTAAGACAAAGATTCTTTTTGGCGGGGTTGCCATGAACTGGCTAGTTGCCTTTGTCATCTTCACGATTTTGGCTTTTACCGGCATGCCTCAATTCTTGCCCAATCAATTTACTATCGAGAATGACTCGACAAGAATCGGTGCAGGAGTCACCGTCCAAGAAGTCATGTCCGATTCGCCTGCCGCCACAGCCGGATTTCAGCCCGGCGACCAAATCGTCGCTATTGATGGCCAACCCATTACCTATCCTAGCGATGTCACTTCAATCGGTAATAGCCATGCCGGACAACAAATTGCCTACAAGATTAACCGAGGCGAAGAAGACCTCGAACTTACCCCCACCCTCAACCCATCTGGATCTGAATATACTCTTGGCGTCTCTATGAGTTATGGACAAACATTCGTTCGCTCGACTTGGTCTGCTCCTATTGTCGGACTTGGCACTACGCTCCAACTCACCGGCGAAACCTTCCGTGGCCTTGGCGAAATGGTTTGGAATCTTATTTCTGGCGTCTTTCGTCAATTCAGTTTCGATAGTACTGTTCGTGAAGAAGGGCAATCTGCCCTCCAAGCCGCTGGCGACTCCGTTTCTGGCCCTGTCGGCATCATCGGCGTCATCTTCCCGGCCTTTGCTAATGCTGGTCTCTCGAATCTTGCCTTTCTCGCCGCCCTCATCTCAGTTTCACTCGCCTGTATGAATATCCTCCCAATTCCCGCCCTTGATGGTGGCAGGTGGCTCCTCATTGCTATCTATCGCCTCCGCCATAAAAAACTTACCAAAGAAACCGAGGAACGCATCGTTTCTCGAGCCTTCATGGTCCTCTTTCTCCTCATTATCGTCATCTCTATCATTGACATCACGAGGTTTTTCTAAATGGCCACCCCAAAGCACTCTGTAAAAGATTCCAAAAAATCAGCTTCCACCGCCGACGAAGCGTCTTTAAATAGTTCCGAAGCTAAAATCAAAGCTCAGCCTCAGTCTCAATCTGCCAAACGCCAAACTATTAGCTTCGTTGTTTTTCTACTCGCCTGGGTACTTGTTGCCATGACTGCCAGTCAGCTCGTAATCGGCGTCATCATGGTTGCCTTGCTTCAAGATAACTTCAATCAGCCATTTTGGACCTTCATCTATTACGGACTAACCTATGTCGTGTCGCTGTTGCTCGTTCTATATATCCCTCCTCGATTATATAGTCTGTTTACGCAACACTTTTTGCAGAAAAAAACACAGAACAAGACGACAAACCACAGTAACCCACTAAAACTCAATCCCGAAGAGCTCGGCATGCAACATGCCCCAACCTTTGTCGACATTGGCCTCGCTCCAATTGGCTATGTCGTTTACATTGCCCTTTCTATGCTATTTACTACCATCATGAGTGTCTTTACTTGGTTTAACGCCAACGAAGCTCAAGATGTCGGTTTTAGCTACTATCTCACCGGTTCAAACCGCATTATTGCCATGATCGCCTTGGTTTTTATAGCTCCTATCGCCGAAGAGATCATCATGCGTGGCTGGCTTTACGGCAAACTTCGTAGCCGTCTCCCTCTTCCACTTGCTATAGTTCTAACTTCTATTCTATTCGGTTTTCTCCACGGTCAATGGAATGTTGGCGTCGGAGTATTCGCCCTTAGCCTCGTTCTTTGTAGCTTGCGAGAAATCACCGGTACTATCTGGAGCGGCATTCTTCTACATATATTGTCTAACGGAATTGCCTTTTATTTATTGTATATAGGAGGAGTTTAGATGAAAGATTATGATAGTGTAAAAACCGTGGTATAATACCAACATTATGCGTTTAAGTACAACTTTTGTAAAAACCTCTCGTACCGCTCCTAAAGACGAAACCGCCCGCGGAGCTCAATATCTCAGTCGTGCTGGCTATGTTTATAAAGAGCTGGCCGGGATCTATGACTATCTACCCCTTGGTCTTCGCGTCCTTGATAATATCAAAGGCATTATTCGCGAAGAACTTAATAAAATTGGCTGCCAAGAAGTTCTACTAACCACACTCCAAAATCCCGAATTGTGGCAGAAAACTGACCGCTGGGACCCTTCTAAAGTCGATATTTGGTTTAAGACTGAATTGGCCGCTGGTGGAGAACTCGGTCTCGCCCCGACCCATGAAGAGCCGATCACTAACCTCATGCGATCTTTTATCACTAGCTACAAAGATCTCCCCGTCGCCGCCTACCAATTCCAAACCAAGTTCCGCAACGAGCTACGAGCCAAATCCGGTATCATGCGTACTCGTGAATTTCTCATGAAAGATCTGTACAGTTTCGCTGCTACCGAATCCGATCATAACCGGTTCTATCATCAAGTCGAACAGACCTATAAAGCTATCTATAATCGACTTGGTGTCGGTGCGGATACTTTTCAAACCTTCGCGAGCGGCGGCGTCTTTTCTAAATATAGCCATGAGTTCCAGACTCTTACCGATGTTGGTGAAGACACAATTTACTTTAACGCTGACAAATCAGTAGTCCTAAACGAAGAAGTCTTAAATGACGAAGTTCTGCAGGATCTCGGAGTAAAAAGAGAGGAGTTACAATCTGCCCGTGCCGCCGAAGTTGGCAACATTTTCACTCTCGGCTCAAAGTATTCCAATCCTCTCGGCCTGCTCTTCACCGATCAGGACGGCCAACGCAAGGATGTTATCATGGGCTGTTATGGTATTGGTGTATCCCGCGTCATGGGCGTCATAGCCGAAAAGTTCTCTGATGATAAAGGCTTAGTCTGGCCCGAAAATATTGCCCCATACAAATATTACCTCATCGGAATTGGCGAGAGAGGCACTGAGGTCGCCGAAAAGCTCTACCGCGGAAATGAAGACATCGTATTGCTGGACGATCGTGACGCTCGGCCTGGCGAAAAATTTGCCGACTCCGATCTTCTCGGCATCCCATACCGCCTAGTTATTAGTGATAAAACTCTAGCCGACGATACCATTGAAGTTACCAATCGCCGAGACGGTCAAACTACCCTCCAAAAAATCAACGACTTCGTTCTCTCCAAGGCTTAATTATTGCTTAATTTGCTAATCATAAGGTCTTTACTTTACATAAAATCAATGATAAACTCTCTTTAGTTATGAAAAAGACAGTTAACCTCACAGCGGCCGGCAAGGCCGAACTCGAACAAGAACTAGCTAACTTAATTGCTGAACGTCCAGCTATTGCCGAGCGAATCGCCACGGCTCGTGCTTTCGGCGATCTCTCGGAAAACCAAGAATACACTGATGCTCGTGCTGAGCAAAAAACCGTTGAAAATCGCATCCTTGAAATTGAAGACATTTTAAAAAACGCATCTATTATTCAAACCAAACAATCTGATAAAGTATCGGTTGGTTCGACCGTAGTTATCGATATGGCCGGCAAAGAGTTCACTTACACAGTCGTCGGCCCCGTCGAAGCTAACCCGCTCGAAGGAAAAATCTCCAACGAATCACCAATCGGCAAGCAACTTCTTGGACGTAAGGTTAACGAAGAGTTTGATTTTAACGGCAAAAAAGTCATCATTAAGAGCGTTTCTTAGATTCATCAGGTTACAAAGTTTGCGTTGATCGAAAAATATGCTACAATCATCCTATGACATTAGATGACTATCGTAACGAACGCCTGCGTAAGCTCGATCAAATCCGTAAACTCGGCATTAACCCATATCCAGCAAAGTCGCACCGTAATACTAAAATCTCAACTATCCTCAATCATTTTTCCGAAAAAGATGGTCAAGAAGTCTGCGTGGCTGGTCGTATTGTCGCCCTACGAAGTTTTGGTAAAATCGCTTTTGTGAAAATCCGCGACTATACTGGCGAAATCCAAATCTTTATGCAGAAGTCTGAGCCAGAAGATTCGAGTCTCTTCGATATTAAACGCCTCAAGCTGTTAGACACTGGCGACTTCGTCGAGGCTCGTGGCACAGTCGGAAAAACTAGTACAGGAGAAATCTCCGTCTTAGCCAACGGGATTCGTTTATTAACGAAAAGCCTGCGTCCACTACCTGGATACGACGGCCTCAGCAACAAGGAAGAACGTTATCGTCGTCGTTATGTCGACATGAATGTAAACCCAGAGGTCCGTGAACGCCTTGTCCGCCGCTCTAAGTTTTGGCAAGCTACTCGTGATTTCATGAACAACCACGGTTTCATCGAAATTAACACCCCAGTTCTCGAGCACACCACCGGCGGTGCCGACGCCAACCCTTTTGTTACCCATATGGACGCTCTTGACGAAGACTATTTTCTCCGCATCTCGCAAGAGCTACCTTTAAAACGGCTACTCGGTGGCGGCTTTGAAAAAGTATATGACATCGGACCGCGCTTTCGTAATGAAGGTGTTGATGACGAGCATCTGCCCGAACATATTGCCTTTGAAAGCTATGCAGCCTATGAAGATTATGAGGACGGCATGGCCTTGTACGAAGAAATGATTAAATATGTCGCTCGTGAAACCTGGGGGACACTGAAGTTTCATGTCGGGGATTTTGATATCGACCTCAATTGTGAATGGCCACGCATCAAATATTCCGATCTGCTCAAAGAAAAATTTGACATCGATGTTTTTACTCTCGACCGCGAAAAAGCCATCAATATTCTTAAATCTCATGACGTTCAAATCGATCCCAGCGTCGCCAACGGTCGTCTCATCGACAATCTCTGGAAACTCATCCGTAAAACTTCGGCTGGACCTTATTGGCTAATCGAAGAACCACTAAGTTTAAGCCCGCTCGCTAAAGTATCTGACAGTAATCCGCTTGTCACTCAGCGATTCCATCCTATCATCGCTGGCACCGAAATGGGTAACGGCTACAGCGAGCTAAACGACCCGCTCGACCAGCTTGAGCGTTTTAAGGAACAACAAGCTATGCGTGACGCTGGTGACGACGAAGCCCAAATGCTTGATCTCGATTTCGTCGAAATGCTTGAATACGGCATGCCGCCTGCTTGCGGCTGGGGGAACAGCGAACGAAACTTTTGGCTTCTTGAAGGCGTCTCTGGACGCGAAGCCGTACCATTTCCCATTATTAAAAAACGTGGCGATAGCTAGCCTAAAACCGTAGTTGCAACATGATATATATGGCGTCCGAATTCAAAGCCCTCAATCCCAACCAAGACCTTGACCGACTCTGGCAAGAATCTCCCGTTGCCGAATTAAAACCTCTTCTTCTCGATAACCAAGTTTATGGATCCTTCGAAATCATACCTGGCCTTACGCAGATTTTCTCACTTAACCCTAGCGACGACTACGAAGTTGATGAACATACTATCACTGGATGGAAACTTGTCTATAATACAGAAAAGCCACTATCGACCGAATACTTTTCCGCTCTTTCTAAGCTTCAACCTTATGTCTTAGACACCAAAAACGACAGCATCCTCCTAAGGATACCCTCAATTGAAAACATCCCCAGCTTACTAAGCGACTCTAAAACCAACTAAACTAATCCTGCTTCTCAAGATATTCCTGAAAACACTTCGGACACAATGCCCGATACTCAACCTCCGACTCCCCGTCAATCAATACATCTGGCCCATCTACCACCAATTTCCCATCCAAAAATCGTGCATTCAGCATCGCCTTATGTCCACACTCGCAGATCGTCTTAATCTCTGAAATATCATGTGCCACTTGCAATAACCGCGTCGCCCCCTCAAATCCGCCATCCTCCAACCGAAAGTTTAACCTTAAACCATAACACATCACCGGTATTCCCAACTTCACTACCACCATCATCAACTGATCCACCTGCTTCGGCGTCATAAACTGTGCCTCATCAATCAAAATACAATCTACTCCGCCATATTCTCCCTCAATCTTCTTGAACAGATTTTCCTCTTTCGAGAATACAAAATTCGTCTTCCGCTCTAAACCAATTCTCGTTAACAGCTTCGTACCATTTTTCGTATCAATCGCTGGCTTCGCCACGCAAACCTTCTGTCCCCGTTCCTCATAATTAAAAGCCGACTGTAGTAAGTGTATCGTCTTACCGCAACCCATTGCTCCGTATCGAAAATATAATTTTCCCATACCTTCAGTATAGCACACTAAAATATCTCGCCCGAACTCGCTGCTTTTATGCTAAAATAAATGTAGTATGAGTGGAAAAGTCATGATTGTTGGAACTGGTAATGTTGGTGCGAGCATCGCTTTTGCACTCCTAAACCAACGCACCTCAGTCAACGAACTAATATTAACTGATATTAACCAAGATGACGCCGAAGGCGAAGTCCTTGACTTGTCTGACGCCCTTGCCGTCTCGCCCAGCTGGCTCAAAATTCGTTCCGGCGATTATTCCGCAGCTCAAGACTGCGATATCTGCATCCTCACCGCTGGTGCGAACCAAAAACCTGGCGAAACTCGCACCGACCTTCTCCAAAAGAATGCTCGTATTACTCAGGACATTGTCAGCTCCGTTGTCGAATCAGGCTTTCACGGTATTTTCATTGTCGTAGCGAATCCCATGGACGTCTTGAGCTATCTCACCTGGCGAGTCTCCGACTTCCCGTCCGAGCGTATCATCGGTAGCGGCACCATCCTTGACACCGCCCGCCTCCGGTTTAGTCTCGCCCATGAGCTTGAAGTCCATCCGAAGTCTATCCATGCTTATCAAATCGGCGAGCATGGCGACAGCGAGTTCGCCGTCTGGTCGTCCGCCAATGTTGGTGGTGAAAAAATCTCCAGCCTCCTCTCCGAAAACAAGCGTCATAAAATCGAGGACTATGTAAAAAACAAGGCCTACCAAATCATCCAAAAGAAGGGTGCCACCCATTACGGTATCGGAGCCTGCACAGTCCAAATCATTAATTGTATCCTCAACGACGAGCGTCGTATTCTACCAGTTTCTACCTATGACGATTGCACCGACACCTTCTATGGCTATCCAACTATCGTCGGGCGAGAGGGAATTATCCGCCGCCTCGACCTTCAACTTCCCGAGACCGAAGGAATTAAGCTGCAAAAGTCCATCAATGTCATCAAATCCAACCTTAAACAGATTGAAGAGTTACTATGAAGCACAAAAATCTACCCCATAGACTAAGAAAATTAGCCCTATCCTTCTATTGTATCACAGCAATGCTAATTTGTCAAGCTTTTTGGCCATTTTCTACCGCTTCAGCAGCTTCTAGTGTCAATAGTTTTCACTTTTCCGAGTTTACGGCCGATTATTATCTCTATAAGGCTGAGGATGGAACTAGTCGACTTCGAGTGGAAGAAACTCTCGTCGCTGAGTTTCCTAAAAACAGCGTTAGTCATGGCATCACTCGTGTCATCCCTTACACAAATCAAGACGGCCAGAATCTTACCATGGAGACTGACGACTATCTCAACATCAACGTTAAACATAATAGCAAAAAGTCCAGTCCATACCAAGTTGAACAAGCTGACGGTTATTTCACCGTCTACCTCGGCGATCCCGATAGCTATGTCCGTGGCACCCAAACCTACGAGCTAGAATATGAATTTCGCAATGTGATTACCGAGTTCACCGAAGACGACAAAACCTGGCAAGAGCTCTATTGGGACACCAACGGCAACGATTGGCAACAACGTTTCGACTCAGTCACCGCCCGCATTCATTTTGAAGATCAAGAAATCGCCAACAATTTTAACCCCGACAATATCTCCTGCTACGTTGGACGTTATGGAGCAAAAGGCGAGGGCCGCTGCAAAATCACTATTACCGAAGACGGCGTAGAATTCAATGCCACTAAGCTTAGCTCCCGTGAAAATCTTACCTTCGATTTAGAATTCGCTGCCGGAACTTTCATGCTTGGCAAAAAAATCTTCGACTATCGTCAAATAGCCGTACTTGTCATTGAGATCGCTGTCGTTATCATCCTAGCCATTATTTTCCTCAACCTCTTCCGTCAAACTGCCCAAAAACGCAAGTTTTATAAAAACCGTTTTGTTGCCCCAGAATATACTCCACCTCATGGCTATACAGTTGCTGAAATGGGCGAAAATTATCTTCAGAAGGGTAGGTTCGGCTCAACCAAGACTGCTACTCTCCTCGAACTTGCTACCAGCCACAAAATTGAACTCGTGCAAAAAGACTCTCATAGCAAGAAACATAAAGAAAAATGGAGTATTATCATTAAAACACTCAACCTTACTGCTGAGCAAAGCATACTCCTTAAGGTTCTCGCTGGCGGTAACACGACGCTTTATGTCGGTAAAGAAATTATCCTAAAAAATCACGGCCCTAGCGACCATCTCGCAAAATTAACCGGTAGCTTTGATGTTGAAGTACGTGACAGCTTACGTAAAAAGGGTCTTCTCGAGGTCAATCCTAAAAAACCCGCCAAGAACACCGATTCAAAAACCATTAAATCCACTACCGACGAACCCAGTGCAAAAAATCCCACTACCGCTTTAATTGTATTTTCTGTCGCTTGGTTCTTCGTAAGTTTTTTTACCTGCATTATCCTCTCTGAAGATATCCCTCCTTACCTCATTATTGCCGGCGGATGGCCACTATTCCTCATAGACCTAGCCATTGCCATTCTAATTCTCGTAACTACATTTATCTTGTCGCTCCGCCTCAGTCCTTACTATACCCATACCGAAAAAGGTCTTGAATATTCACGCTACCTTGATGGCTTGAAGCTATATATTAAAATGGCTGAACAAGAGCGGCTTCAACTTCTCCAAAGTGTCGAAGGAGCCGACACTTCCCATCAAGGCATTGTCAAGCTTTACGAAAAACTTTTACCCTATGCCGCACTTTTCAAAATGGAAAAAAGTTGGCTCAACGAAATGGCCAAATATTATAAATACTCCGATGTCACCCAACCAAACTGGTATGTCGGCGTAGGAGCATTCTCTGTTCAGAGCTTCGCACACGCAATTTCATCCGCTAGTAGCCATGCTAACACTGTTGTTACACATTCTAGCATCAGCAACTCCAGCTCTGGCTTTTCTGGCGGCGGAGGAGGTGGATTCTCTGGCGGGGGCGGTGGTGGTGGCGGCGGCGGCGGTTGGTAGGCCTAACCACCGATCTCGCCCATCAAATATCCAGCTAGCCTACGGAATATGCTATACTATATAATATGTTAGATATTAATTTCATCCGGAACAATCAATCATTAGTCGAAAAATCAGCCCACGAAAAGGGTTACTATGATGTAGACATATCTAAATTAATCGAGCTTGATGACCGGCGAAAAGTTCTTGCTAAACAAGCAGACGACTTGCGAGCTGATCGAAACTCCTTATCGGCCAAGATGAAAAACGGCAAACCTGATCCGGAGCTCATCGCCCAGGTGAAGGATATTAAGGCTCAACTAGCCGAAATTGAGCCAGAATTGTCTGAATTAGAAGTTACTATTCGCAATCAGCTCAAGCGGGTGCCGAATGTCATCTTTGATGACGTTCCGCTTGGTGGGGAAGAATGTAACGCCGAAGTAGCCAAATGGGGTGAACATAGGACCGATGGTGTTGATCATCTCGACTACGCCATTAGCAGAAATTGGGTAGATTTTGAACGCGGAGCTAAGGTCGCTGGTGCTAAGTTTTATTATCTCCGCGATGAGCTTGCCTTGCTAGAAAACGCACTTTTACAGTTTGGAATCAAGAAAGTCCTTGAGCACGGTTTTCATTTTATGACCGTACCCGACATGGTCTCCAGCGAAATCCTTGAAGGCTGCGGCTTTAATCCACGCAGCAGTCAACAAAGCGATGAATACTACATTGAAGGTGAAGATCTTGCCATGATTGCTACTGCCGAAATGCCGCTCACCGGATTCCACATGAACGAAATCATCGACGAGAAAGACTTACCACTTTGCTATGCAGGATATAGTGCTTGCTTCCGCAAAGAAGCTGGAACTTACGGAAAACACACCCGTGGTCTTTTCCGGGTCCATCAATTCAACAAGCTCGAAATGTATGTATTCTGTCTACCGGAAAAGTCTCGCGAGATGCATGAGAAAATTCGCTCCATCGAAGAGGAGATTTGGCAAGAACTTGACATCCCTTACCATGTTATAAATAATGCAGCTGGAGACCTAGGCTCACCTGCTGCAAAAAAATACGACATCGAATATTGGTCGCCTGTAGATCAAAAATACCGCGAACTGACCAGCTGTTCAAACTGCACCGACTTCCAGGCTCGCAGTCTTAATATTCGTGTTCGCAGGAACGACGGCTCAGTAGAAGTCCTCCATACCCTCAACGGTACTGCCATCTCATTAGCTCGCACCATGGTTGCTATTATCGAAAATTATGCTGTTAAGGATGGTAAACTTCGTGTCCCCGAGGTCCTGAAGCCATACCTAAATGGAGAATCTGAAATCTAAATGGCGAGCTCCGAAACGCCACAAATCGAAATCACGCCAGGCAACTCGCAGGACTCGCCTAAACGTCGACCTCGCTTTCGATCTGTCGTTGCTATGGCGAATACAAAATTACCCATTCGCCTAGCCGCAATCGTCTTAGCCAGCTCGACCTTTCTCTCCGCCATTCTCGGCATTTTTCGCGATCGCCTACTCAACTCTTATTACCTCGACACGTACCCAACTGGTATCGATGCCTATACCGCCGCTTTTACTGTTCCAGATTTCCTCTTTTTCTTACTCACCTCAGGAGCATTAGCCGTCTCATTTATCCCCGTTTTCAACCAAAGACTCAGCTCTGGCAATAAAAAATCAGCCTGGGAACTCAGCTCTAGTTTGCTTAACCTCATGGCTATCATTACACTACTTGCCTCCGTTTTTATTATGCTTTTCGCAGAACCGCTCGTTCGCTATGTGGTTGGTCCGGGTCTCGATGAATCAGGCATGATTCTTGCTACTAATATGATGCGTGTTATTGCTATTAACCCCTTCCTATTCAGTATCTCCACCATCCTTTCCAGCATTCAACAAGCACTCGGTCGTTTCATTTTTTATGCTCTCGCCCCAGCCCTTTACAATGTTGGCATCCTCATCGGTATCATCTGGTTTACCAATGGTATCAATCTCTTCGGCTGGCAAATCTTTGAAGGTGGCATTATGGGTGTTGCACTAGGCGTCGTCTTTGGAGCTATTTTGCAGGTCCTTGTTAGCCTTGTTGGGCTCTTCGGGCTAGGTTTTGATTATGACTTCAAAATCAACTGGAAAAACCAAGGCTTCCGAACCGTTCTAAAACTTCTTCCCGCCCGCAGTCTCGACCAGGCCATTGATTATGTCAACACTATCGTTACCACCAATCTCTCTAGCCGCATGGGTGCTGGAGCCTTAAGGTCATACAACCAAGC
This sequence comes from uncultured Candidatus Saccharibacteria bacterium, assembly GCA_947425245.1. Taxonomy (GTDB): domain Bacteria; phylum Patescibacteriota; class Saccharimonadia; order Saccharimonadales; family Saccharimonadaceae; genus Nanosyncoccus. The sequence goes on along the minus strand of CANDYU010000006.1, from coordinate 31,919 downwards.
CTATAGTCTCTCCCAAATGCCCGTCAGCCTCATTGGTGTCGCCATCTCAACCGCCTTCTTTCCTAAACTTACCGAAGAAATCGGAGACGGAAAAGAAGCAAGATATCGCCAAACTTTTCGCACCGCACTTAGCACAATTATTTGGATTGCTCTCCCCGTAGGTGTCGTAGCCTTCTTCGCTCGAGGTTATGTTGTTAGTTTCATTAAGAATGGCGGCGATCAACTTATTTCTTCTATCCTTGCCACACTTATTATTTCCATTTTTGCTAATTCGATTTTCCATATTGCCGCCCGCGGTTTTTATGCCCACCAAGACACCCGCACTCCATTCATTGTTTCTATTTTCTCAATCGGCCTAACCATCGCTTTCGCCGTTATACTATCTATAATCGGTTGTGGCCCCGAAGGGTTAGGCTGGGCACAATCCGTCGGCACTCTTTTTGAGGTTATTGTTCTATTGAGGATTCTACAAAAAAAGTCAGATCATAAGCTTCTTGATAAGGACTTTTGGAGAAATACTACACGAATCATTTTTTCTACCGTTATCGCTGGCTGCGTAGCCTACTCTTTAGCTAAGTTTTTTCCTTTTCTCGCTACCGACGACTCAATCTTCATGGTCTTTCCAAAGTTCTGCGTTATTGCCCTCGGTGCATTTATTACCTATTTGCTCGCCGGATATTTTCTAGACGTCGAACAGGTACGACCAATAGCTAAACGTATCAAGCGATCACTGTTTAAAAATATCAAATAATACGGTACAATATAGGTTATGGATATCCTTCAAGCAATTCTACTTGGCTTTGTCCAAGGTATCACCGAGTTCATCCCGGTCTCTTCGTCCGGCCATCTCGAACTAGTTCAACAAATATTCAGTTTTCCCACCAACAACTTTCATCTATTTATGGAATTTGTTAACCTTGGTACACTAATAGCACTATTAATTTTCTTTCGTCATCGCCTTTGGCGGATCATCAAAGATGTCTTTACTAATCGTAATTACAAGCTAGCATTAAATATTGTCATTACTAGCATCCCGGCCGGAGTTGCTGGGCTTATTCTATCCGATTTCATAGAGAACAACGATTTCTTCGCTTCGCTCTACACTGTATGTACCGCCATGGGCATTATTGGTATTATCATGATTGTTATTGATTATCTCCCACATCTCTCACCTCTTAAAAACGAGAATCATCTCACCCCGGCTCGTGCTCTAGGCATTGGTCTCATGCAAATTATCGCCCTTATACCAGGTGCTTCTCGTTCAGGCACAACTATCATTGCCGGTCGCTTAGTAGGACTTGACTCTGAATCTTCCGCTGAATATTCTTTTCTTGCTTCAATCCCTATTATGTGTGGAGTTTGCCTTAAAATGTTTCTCTCCGAATCAAGCCGCACTTATTTCGTTGAAAACTTAGATACTCTGCTTATGTCTAATCTTGTAGCATTCGTTGTTGGTATGCTCGCACTCAAGTTCCTCCTTACATATCTCAAGAAACCCAAGTCATTACAATCATTCGGACGCTACCGTATCATCGTAGCCAGCCTCGTTATTGGCGTAATGTTAATTCTTGCATAACCGTATGTATCGCATTGCTCTAATTATTGGTGAAGTATATACAAAATACCTCCCCTTTGCCGAAAAACACAAAATCAGCCTCAACCTCGACATCACTAACCAAGCTATTTTAACCGACCAACCCGATGAGTTAAAACAACATCTCGACCAACATCTTGATTCTGCCCTACGTCGCTCTTCCGGAGGCGAAATTACTATAACTTTGTCTGGCACAAGTCTCGATATCACGGATAATGGCACAATCCTATCTAAATCAGCTTGCCGCCTTCTCAGCCATGGACGCATTCAGGTTACTTCGCGTATCGGCTTTGGCACCACAGTCTCTATAGATCTCACTAAAAATAGCTAAAAATAGCACTTCCTTTTTATTCTGCTCATGCTATAATAGAAACATTATGGAAGGTGTGTGGAAAATAAATCCGTTCTATTGGATTGCCTTGTGGCGACTTAGCCGCAAACAACGTAAACAAACTCTTGCGTTTCAACAAATACCAAGAAAGCATTCCAGGCATCAAGAACGCATGTACGTCAACCTGGAAAATCTTAATCCATTCCGTTGGTCAAGACGTGCAGTTCGAGTTTTTGCTACCGGATTCTTCACCATCATGGTGCCAATTTATGCCTACCTTGGTATGCAACCAGTCGTATCACTCGAAGTCCCCAATACAAATCAGCCCAACGACTATTCAACTCTTCAAATCAACAGTATTCATCTTCATACTATAGTCAAACCTCTAGTCCTTCAAGAAAAACAGTTAATCGCTCCGGATTCCATCGCTGGATCTTACAGTTCGGCCGACAACAAGACTTTTCTCATTGGTCACTCTTCAACAGTCTTTAAAAATCTATATCAGGCCCAGATCGAGGATATCGTACGCTACAATGGTGCAAACTACAAAATTGTTGACATAACTATCCTAGAGAAGAACGATATCGACATGCGTAAAATCCTTGATTCAACCGAAAGCCCAACTCTTGTCCTCATGACCTGTGCCGGAAATCCGCTACCCAACCAAGACGCCACCCATCGTCTAATTATTACAGCAATCGACATCGAAACTACCGAGCAAAACACTATTTTCAACTACGCCCTCGACCTCTAATTCAAGAGCATAAAACCGTAATATGCCGTGAAGAGAATTAACATCATCACGCCCTCAATACGATTGATTTTCTTTGTTATTACTGAAAACACAAACAGTAAAACTGCCGATGCAACTAGCATAAATACATCTATCATCTGAAATCCAACTGGCGTAATCGTTCCAAAAATCGCTACCGGCACTCCTAATACTACGCAGATATTAAAAATATTACTTCCAATAATATTGCCGACTGCAAGGTCCTGCTCACCTTTACGTGCAGCTACTACTGTTGTCACTAGCTCCGGTAGGGAAGTACCGAATGCAATCACTGTCATCGCAATAATCCTCTCACTCATCCCTATAGCCGATGCTATGTCGGAAGCACTATTTACCACCAGCTCACTACCAACCACAATCCCCACTAACCCCAAAAACACAAGAACGAAAGACTTACTCAACGAAAACTTAGGCTCATTTTTTTCTTCGTTCTTTTTATTATGCTTCGCCAACGTAATTAAATAATACAAAAACACACTAAAGAACAAAAGTATTACAATTGCATCTGCCCGCGTAATCTGATTAGTTTCTCCACCACCCAACCATACATCTAGAAACAGAACTGCCAAAAGAGCAGAAATCAGCATACATAGTGGCAACTCTTTACGAATAGTGCTATCCTTGATCTTTATCGGATGAATCAAAGCCGCTACGCCTAAAATCAATAGGATATTCAAGATGCAGCTCCCCATCACATTCCCTAGAACCATGTCCGTATTCCCGGAGGCCAAAGCCGAAATCGACACAGCAAGCTCAGGAGCACTCGTACCAAAAGCAATAATCGTTAAACCAATTAGCATTTTTGAAACTTTAAAATTCTCAGCAACACTCGACGCTCCATCAACAAACACGTCTGCCCCCTTAATCAAAAGAATAAACCCCACTATTAGTAAAACAATACTTAGAATAATCATAAACAATATATTTCCAAATCTTTATTTTTTGCTTTCTAGGCACATTATAACACACTTGCATGCTATAATAAAATTACATGCAGCAGAAGAAACACCCTACACTAATCATTATATTGGCTTGTGTTATTGTAATAGTCTGCTTTAGTCTAGCTGCTATTATTATCACTTTTTCCAACCAAATCCGAGAAAGCTATCAAATTGGTCAACTCATCTACACAAACGAGCCTAACGAAACCATCCTAAGCCTATTTGATCCTCTGGACCCCGAAGTAATCGGCATCAAACACGACATAGAAATATCCACCTACACAACAACCGATATGCAGAATATACAAAATACTTCAGATATACTTTACAACATTCGCGTCCCAGCTACAGACTATTACAATTCAATACTTAATATTAGTAGCAACGACTTGTATAATTTTAACAAAAATATTAAAATCATCCCTATCCAAGAACTTGAAGCTAATCTTAGACTTTTAAGCATTGATGATCAGTATTATCTTGATAGTTTTACTTCTGGAGCACTTTTTGATTTTCTTCATCTTTCAGGAGAGACCGAAGACATCGAAAAAATCGTTGCGACACTAGCCCCAAATCTTCCAGATTTTCCAACCTCAGACACAGTTCTAACTCTTGCCCAAACCGGCGTCACCGCTCTTTCTAGGGGAATGTATACCAAGCTACGGAACGTCACAGATGCCAGTTATTTCGCTACAAATCTAGTTGATTTTTTCAGCAAATTTGATTATAAACACACCAGCAACGAAGCCTCTTTCTCAACCCTAGCTAATTCCAGCAACATCTGCTCAGCTCCAACTATGATTGACGTTATCACAAGTCTAGATTTCAATATTATTGAACTAACCGGAAACCACAATCTCGACTGTGGTGACAATGATGCCTTGTCTACTCTAGCTACCTATGCAGACTTAAACATCCAAATCGTTGGAGGCGGAGCTACTGCCGACCTGGCCGCCCAGCCCTTAGAAATTGAGGCAAAAAATACGAATATCACACTCTTAGCCTACAATTACTCTACTGGCGGATATACCCTAGATCAAACTCCTGGAGCAAACTTCTTTACTATAGAAAAAGCCACAACCGACATTGAAATCGCTAAGGAACGCGGCGACTTTGCTATTGTTGACGTTCAGTTCTTCGAATGTAACGCCTATGATAATATCGCCGAAGATACTACTTGTGATTACGCCAATTCTTCCGAAGGCGACCAAGTTACTTTCTTCCGCCAGCTCATCGATCTCGGAGCTAATATTGTCATCGGCACATCTGCTCATCAGCCACAAACTTTTGAACGTTACAAAGACGGCTATATCTATTACGGCCTCGGCAATCTCTTCTTCGATCAAGCATGGTGGCCAGGAACAACTCGCAGCCTCATTCTTGTTCATTATTTTCAAAACAACGAACTACTCCAAACCCGTATTGTGCCCACAGTATACGATCAAAACTACCAAACCAAACTCATGGATAACAAAACTGCCGAATGGTTTATTAATCGACTTAATCGGGCCCGACCCCAGGAGTAAACACAATGCCAAGAATCATCAGTAAAAATTGGTTATATCTACTATTGACTTTCTTTATTGCCTTCAGTATCACCTTAGTCAGTGCCCGCATCATCCATGTCATTATCGCCGAACAGACTCAGGAAGATTCATCCAAGACAGAAACGTCAGATTATCAATCTACTAACGTAGATACCAAACCAGATAATCCCACATCAAATGTCAACCCAGAACCAGCATTCCTCAACCTGCAATCTGTCGTTGATGATTGGTTAAAAACTGTCAACGGCGAGGCAGGCATCATGATATACGACCTAGACCATTCGCACATTGCCGCCGAATATAATGCAAACAAAACCTTTTATGCTGCTTCGCTATATAAGTTATTCTTCGTCTATGACGGCTATTCGCAAATTGAAAAAGGCTCCGAAAACCCTGACGAATTTTTCGTCTTTAGCTACGACAAAGGCAACCTCACCTACGCTGCATGTTTGGATCTCATGATTAGGGAGTCATATAACCCCTGTGCCGATCCCATGCGAGCCGATCCAGCCAAGTATGCTCGCGTCGAAACTTTTATTCATCAATACAATCTCAGTGGAACAACAGAAGCCGGTCTTCAAACCACTGCAACCGACATGGTTGAATTACTTAAAATCTACTATCGACATACAGACCTCAGCGATACTAGTTGGCAAGCAATCCTTGATTCGATGCTTAACCAGCCACCAACCACTTATGACTGGCGCCAAGGTCTGCCGTCTGGTTTCACTACCGCTAAAGTCTATGACAAGGTTGGCTGGTATGCCCAAGATAACCGTTGGACTACCTACAACGATGTTGCCATCATTGATTTTACAGAAGATAATCGGCATTACGCTATCGCAATCCTCACTAGCAACATCAATCCCGAAGATATCGCTCGTTTTGGCAAAGCACTAGAGGCATCCGTCCTTAATAACTCTAAGTAGCCAGCCATTGCTCATTTTATATTATTTAGTATAATTATACTAAATAGAGTATAAACATAAGGGAAATACCAGATATGAAACACCTTGCTATCTTCCAACTAGATAACTTCGAAACCGCAATTGGCTTCGATTCAAAAGAATCACTAACTGAATATGTCGAATCCTGTGCCAAAGCCGCCAAAACTAAAGCTCTTAAAAGCGAAACTGGCAAATCATACATTATCAGTCTACCTAATAACCGAGAGTTAAATGTCGCCATTCAAGAAGTCGATACTCTCATTAAGTACGAGTTAATCTACGACAAAAACGACGACCGGATTGAAACCAGCTATTATCCGACTCGTACTAAACTCGTATCTGCTGCACACAAAATCCTTGACGAACTAGATTTTGAACCTTCCAAAGAAGAAGACGGACTTAGTGCCTGGCAAGCCACTAATGCTGATTCGAAAGAGGAAATCAAGCTAGCTGGACACTTAGTACTTGTTGGCAGTGAACAAAACAATGTCCTTGAATCCTACAACTGCGTTGACATGAAATATTTCTGCACCCACTCCGAAATCGAACTCGCAAAATTGGACGCTAAAGCCAAAATCACCAAAGCCGCCTCGCTCAAAGATGGCCGCAAAAAAGGACTCATCAACCTTGGGATCGGCCTAGCCATTGCTGCAGTCGGAGCACTCATCTCCTTTATTTCATACAATAACGCAAAACCTGGAGAAACCTACACTGTCTATACTGGCATCATCGTTATCGGAATTATTGATGCCGTCTGTGGTCTATACTACCTGATTAATCCAAAAGCCGCATTACCTAAAGAATAAATATCGGAGTAAACGGAAATTGTGAAGCAAACGAAGTCAGGCAAATTCATCGTTATTGAAGGTGCGAGCGACGGTATCGGCAAAACCACGCAATTCAACCTTCTTAAAGATCGACTTAAGTCTGACGGTTTCCATGTTTCAAGCCACCATTTTCCCACTTATTATTCCTACCAAGGCAAAAGTGTTGAAAAGTACCTCGCTGGTGAATATGGTAAACCGTCCGAACTCTCTCCATATTTCATTAATAACCTCTACGCAAATGACCGTGCTATCACCTGGTATACTAAGCTACAGCCGCTATACCAAAAAGGCCATACCCTCCTCCTGGATCGTTACACAACTTCCAGCTTGATTTATCAATCTACCTTTATCGAGAACCTGGCTGAAAAAACCACATTCCTTAATTATATAGTTGACTATGAATATAACAAGCTTGGCATTAAAAAGCCTGACCAAGTCATCTTTCTTTACGCTCCACTAGAAATCATTAACCAACTACGCCAACAACGCACGGGTAATCCTGGCATTGTCAATGATATCCATGAACGAGACTTAGAACTTCTTAAGGAAGTTTATGCTAATTCTATTTTTGTGGCTAAATATTTTAATTGGACTATGATCAATTGTGCTAATTCTCAAAATGGCATTCGCACTCCCGAAGATATTCACGCTGAAATATATCAAAATCTTCACTTAGGGTAGGCAACTATATGTCGCAACGCCGTTTAGTTCAATTTCGCCATCGTCGCATCATTGCCGTCTTCCTCAGTGTCGCTGCCCTTATAGGTATCGTAATCGCCAACCCGTCAAGCTACAAGCAATTTTTCGATCAGCCAAACACCAGTGCAGAAAGTAGATCAACAACTCAACCAGATCCCGATGGCCAAAACAGTGATTCCGACCAGCGCTCTTCCTCCAACCAATCCACAACCACAGCTCTCGCATTGCTATCACAAATCGAAATCAAAGGACGTGCACCAAAAACAGGATACAGCCGTGATGAGTTCTACTCTGGATGGCCAATCGTTGAAGGATGCAATCTCCGACAACGCATCATAAAACGCGAATTAGGAACTACCGCCACACTAGCCAACGATAACTGTACAGTTACTGGCGGAGAGTTTACTGAACCATACACTGGCTCATACCTCACATTTTATCAAAAATCCGATCTGACGACCGGTCTTCAGATCGATCATGTAGTTGCTTTATCAGATGCCTGGCAAAAAGGTGCTCAATACATGAATAAAGAAACTCGATACGCTATTGCTACCGACCCGCTCAATCTACTTGCTGTCGACTCAAAAACCAATCAAAGTAAATCCGATGGCGACGCCGCTACCTGGTTACCACCCAATAAAGCTTTCCGCTGTCAATATGTCGCTCGTCAAGTATCCGTCAAGTATAAATACGGCCTTTGGGTTACCCAAGCCGAACATGATGCTATCGAGAATATCCTTAATGCCTGCCCTAACGAACCTGCCGTTGGCCTTGAATAACCTATCCATCCCATATTTCATGATATAATTAACTTATGAACTTAGAAATTGAAGCTACCTTTGTAGATATAGATAAGACTAAACTACGAGCAAAATTAAAATCTCTTGGAGCAAAGCTCATCCAGCCCGAAATCCTCATGCGGAGAATAGTTTTTGGCATCAGTCATACCAGCTTCGCCCGCGTTCGCGATGAAGGCAACCGCATTACGCTCACCTATAAGAACCATTTCTCGCAAGATATTACTGGTACCGAAGAAATCAATGTCGAAGTTAGTAATTACGAAGACACTATCTCTATCCTCAAAGCTTGCGGGCTAAAAATCAAATCCGAAGAGGACACTTATCGCGAAGAGTGGCTGCTTAATAATGTCGAAATCGACATTGATACTTGGCCTTGGATTCCTAGCTACGTCGAGATTGAAGGTAAAACTACACAAGATGTCGAATCAACCGCTAATTTACTTGACTTCAACATGCAAGATGCCATCATCGGCTCAGTAGATGAAGTTTATAAGTTGTACTACGATGTCGACAATGACGTCATTAATTTTCAGCTTCCAGCTATCAAATTCACTGATGTGCCCGACATCCTTTCTCAAAATCTACGCCAAAAGCCCCTAGCTCCTGCTACGACAATCGCCAGTCCAAAATCATAGTACTAACAAACCGTACTATTTACCATGCTTAATTTTCATCCACTGCACGTTTCTACTTAATAAAGCTTTTATTGCACAGGGAATATAAGTTACTAAATAAATTGGATTAAAGAGCACTGTTTTAATTTTAGTTTTTTGATCAAAGCTTAGTTTTTCTTGCCTTAAAATCATTACAGTCACAATCATCAGCACTAAATACACCACTAATAGTAAACCCAAAATCACCGCACCAACCACTAACCACATCTGATGTACAGCTAACAGTGCTATCACCTCCACCAAAACCAATAAGACGCCAATAATTGCAAAAATAATTGGCCAAACACCTATTATCTCCTTCTGTAAACTCCCATAGTTATTTGCATGCCTTACCTGCCTAATTAAAGGTATATATTTCTTTCGGGCATCAAAGTAACCCCGTATCCATCGAACCCGCTGTGCTACAGTTTGTCTATATTTTAAAGGCTGCTCATCATAGAACATCGCATTCTCATTATAATATGTGCTCAGCCCATGCAATGTTGCATAAAGCGACATTTCATAATCCTCAGTCAAACCATGAAAAGGCCAACCACCCCACTCTTTCACCAGCTCGCCATCCACAAAGAAGCCTGTCCCCGAAAAAATAATATTCGCATCATGTTTAATCCTGCCTCGATTACCAATCACATTAATCATCGAGAAAGTAAGACTCGACACTGCCGCAATTACATTTTGATTACCATTCTTAGAATTACGATAACCCGCCGCCATATCATATCCCGCCTCATAGCACTTCACCATTTCTTCAATATAATTCTTCGTTAATACATTATCAGCATCAAAAACAAAGAACAAATCATAAGTAGCATCCTTCTGCAAAATCTCTTTTACCGCCACATCTAAAGCATAACCCTTGCGTTGTCTTTCTGGGTTATCGGCCAAATCATTCCTCACTACAAGATTAGTTCGATGCTTCGCACAAATCTCTACCGTCGAATCGTTTAAATCTTCAACTATGACATAAATATCCTGCGACCTAATCCTAACTGTCTGCTCCAATAAATCAATCAGTAAAGCCTCAATCACCGCACTCTCATCTCGTGCTGGCACTAAAACCGCAATCTTTGGCTTCCTCAATACTCGCTCTTGCAGGTTAAGCTTATTCCTTTTTCCAACCACCATCCCTCGCCACCATAGAATCACCGCAAAAATCAAACATAAAACCCCTAAAACAATCATTTCTTCAAATCCTCATGCTCCATATTCGGAAAATATTTCACTAAATAACTATCCGGATAACACTCATCTAAAAACCTTCCAACCGGCGTAAAAGGCGGAACATCATTATGCCGTAAAGTTTGCCGCACAATTGCACCCCAAGAAATAATCATATCGCACACCATAAAAACCAACAAACCCACAAACAAAGCATCACCCACCCGCACCGGAATCCGCTCAATCCAGCTAGAGACTAACGGATAGACCCATTTCACTAATACTAAACCCAAAAAACCCCAAACTACCATAAAAGGCACCGTCGTACGTCCACCAATACTTAAAAAATATCCACTATAATCCCATGACTTCGTATGCGTTACCACCTCCTGCAACCAACCAACAACATACTCAACCACTCCACCCAGAATCGCCGCATATAAAAAAGTCTGCCACCACTTTCGCTCCTTTCGTAACAAAAAATATATAATAATCACCGCACCGAATCCATAAATCACATTAAACGACCCGTAAATCACACCTCTTCGCAAGCTCCACACCCATGTTCCATTCGCTGCATAGTTTTGAAACCAACACAGAATCTCTTCGTATAAAGAGCCCAACACCGAACCCACTAAAAAGATAAAAAACAACTTTTTAAAACAAAGACCCTCGGCAAACTTTTCGTTGACTCTCTTATCTCTTTTCATACCACAACATCATTTTTATGCTTATTTTAATTATACTACATCATATCAACAAAAAGTACATAAAATTACATAAAATTACAACCTGTCATCTTAATGTCATATATCTATCTTTTCCTTACTTTCTCAAATAATACCGCAATCATGCTACAATATACACATACAGGAGGTAAAATGATTATAGATCTACTAAAGAATCAGGTAGCAATCGTTACAGGTGGTACAAGAGGTATTGGCTTAGCCATCGTTCGCAAGTTTCTTGAACAAGGAGCAACCGTCATATTATTTGGCTCCCGCCCAGAAACTGCTGACGCTGCCGTCGCCAAGCTTAAAGCAGAAAATCCAAGCTTCTCAATCTTTGGCCTTGCCCCCAATCTAACTAACAGCAACGATGTTAACCAAGCTTTTCAAGACATCTTAAAACAACATAAAAAAATCGACATTCTTGTCAATAACGCCGGCATTTCTTCACGCGACTCTATATATAATTATGACGAAAAAGACTTCGATCAAATCATCGATCTCAATGTAAAGGCTGTCTTTACCTGCTCTCGTGCCGCCGCACCTATCATGAAGCAACAAGGTCATGGTTGTATCATCAACACTAGCTCCATGGTTAGCATTTACGGACAGCCTGCAGGATGTGGTTATCCCGCCTCTAAATTTGCCGTTAATGGACTAACAAAATCCCTTGCTCGCGAATTAGGAAGAGACAACATTCGCGTGAACGCCGTCGCTCCTGGCGTCATCAGCACAGACATGGTGGCCAACCTGCCCGAAGAAATGGTCCAAAGAATTAGTAGCAATATTCCTCTTGGTCGCATGGGCACACCAGAAGATGTTGCCAATGTCTTTCTCTTTCTTGCTAGCGAACTTGCCAGCTATGTTACCGGAGCAATAATTTCCGTTGACGGAGCAACGCAAGTTTAATCCCAATTATATAGTCATTTTAAAAAACTTATGCTAAAATAATATCATATGAGTGAAACGCAGGTGAACAAAACATCCCCAATTTCTGGTGCACCACAACCGGCACCCAGTCCAACCCCGCCACCAGCCTCAGCTATGCCCAATTTAGCCCAAAGTCCTCAAAATAACCCAGTACACAATACCCAAAACGCCGTACCAACCGTCAATAAAACACCCCAACCAGAAAAAACCAGTAACTCGAATACCGCCTCAAACACATTCACCTTCGACTCCACGAAAAACACGCCCAAGAGTGCTCAACGACCCGATCACTTCGCTGAGCAAAATCAAAAACGTATCGCGAAAAAAGCGGAAAACAGGAAACGCTCGAAACGTGCCGCTATTATTCTTGGCATTATTCTTGGGTTTGTTGCACTAGGCCTCATAATCTGGCTAATCATCACTCTTATTCCTGAGTCAGATAATACTTTTGTCAATCCAGAAATTCTCCCCAGCAACATGGAGGACCTCAAAAACGAAGCCGATAAAATCTATCAAGATACCGGTAATCTTGACTCTGCTGACCAACTTTTTCAAAACACAATTGATGCTATCGAAAACACCACTAATGATAGCACACAACAGACTCATATAAACCAAGTCTACTGGACACAATTTCTCTTTTACGCTGAAAACCTTGAAAATGAAAAACTTATGGAGCTAGCTCCAGAAATTAATCCCGATTTATTAGATGATTACCAGAAACTCTCTTACTACAATCTCCTCTACCAAGCTAGTTATGCATTAGGGGATTCGGAGGCTCAGGAGCGTTACTTCAACTTGTTTACCACAATTAGCGACAAAATATACGGGGAGATAGGAGAATAGTCATGACAAAACGACACATCAAGCACTTAATTATCTCCGTAGTATTAATCAGTGCGTCCATATTGACTCTTGCGTTAATTACTATTCCTTCCTTTGCTTATCAACCGCCAAGCGGTAACGCCGGTGCCGGTAATGGACCAGTAGGGGGTGGGGGAAATTGCAAACAAGGAACAGTAGGATTTCGCATCTGTGCCCAAACCCTAGGAGCTACCTGGCGATTTTACGCTATTGACCCAGAAAATCCTATTAAAACAGGATTAATTAACCCTATCGAAGAGGGAGTTAACCTTATCAATGGCCTTAACTTAGAATCGCTACATACCACATTTGATTATTATGACCCCTCTGCCGACATTTATATGGTACATACTGAGGGAAAGTTTGCTGGTGGTCCAGTCGAAAAATGTAAAAACACTGGCGGATTCTATCTCCTTGGACTCGAATTAGGGTACGAAGCTGCCGATGGGAACTTGTACCGCACTGGAATTCAGTTTGGCATACGTAGCAACAACACACTAACCAATTTAGGTGGAGCAACTCCATTAGTGTTACCACCTAACACGCCTGATTTAGGACCAGGATATGGAGAACCAAGAGACTTCGAGACAACGAAAAAAGACTTCGATCTCGCCGTGGCAAATGGAGTTGTTCCCAGCGGCGTAACCTGGAATAATGTCGGTTATTTCTGTTCTGACCCAGGATGGGATGATGACCCCTGCGATCCTACCCAAGAAGACTGTGGTGACGATGACCCATGCGACCCCGAAAATGAAGATTGTGGCGGTGGAGACGATGACCCATGCGACCCAAACAAAGAAATTTGCGATGGCAGCGGCGAAGCGGAGTTTACTTCTACAACTACTGTGCATGTTGACGCCACGGAGGACATTCACGAAAGCTACTATGACGCCGGTTCCGGAACATGGAAAAATACTAAAAACGATCCTTCCGGACCAGACAACTTATCCAATTGGAAACCTCTTGAGGCAACCAGCCCTGTTGACGGTAATGCCATGATTAAGTTTAGCACCGACCAATACGAAACAGTAGTTAAGTTCTGGCACAATCTTACTTATGACGGGTATATTAGCACTAGCTCCGAGTCATCAGCTGACAATCAGGATGCCAGTTGGACATCAGATTGCACGCTTCCCGAAGGAACGATTGGGGCCTGTCTACCCAATAAATCGACCGGCACCTGGACTGGTAAAGGAAAGGGAGGAGGTATCAGCGACAAGCTCAATGAGACCTCAGTAACAGTCCAACTCAACCCAGGACAAACCAAGACTGTCTGTCAGCGTATCGATTACTCGCCCAAATATGTTGATTACTATGAAAAAACCTATTCTTGTGGTGAGGACGGCAATGATGCGTGTAAATATGACCCGTCCAAGTATGGAGTCGAAAAAACCGGCGGCTCTGGCTCCTCTTATGCCTGTGCCCAGATTACTCGTCCAGCTGAGCCAGACGGAGACGGCCCATTCTCTACCGCTACCGCTAACGGAACGATTATGTTTGCTGGCGAAACCGCTTCTATTGGCTGGGACGCCTTTGCAACCTCCTATCCAACTCGACGCCTCTCAGCTTGGCAAGCCATCGTTTACAGAGTAGCCCCCCAAAAACAATATGACGATGTTAACCTAATTGGCACCGCCCATGTTTATAATCGCTTCCGTGGTACTGGAGCTTGTGATTATTACAAAAATCTCTATGCTGGTGGAACCTGTAAAGTTATCGGGGGGCGTCAAGGCACCTTAAATTATGGAGCCCGGCAAGCCATGCATCTCGACTATGCTGACGGCGGACAAGAAGAAAGTATTGTCGTACCCAACAATGTTGGTGCAAAATACTGCAACAGCTTTGCCTATAAATACGAGTTCTGGTATGCCTATGTTTTTAGCGATAAGGAATACAACACAGAGCCAGAGGATGATATGGATGATAATGAAGACGATGAGGACGAAGATGACGATGACTGGGATGGTAATCCATGGGATGATGGCAGCGATAATCCACTCGAGCCCGGCGACTGGCACAAGATCCCTGGACGCGATTATTGGAACGTTTATGACTCTGCTTGTCGCACCATTGCCAAAAAACCTACCACGGCAGTCTGGAACAGTAGTCTCCTTACAAATGGTGGCATAAAGACCTCAAAAGCTTATCGTTATGATAGTAGCGATCTCATGGGTAAAACTACGGGTAATATTAGAAGCAATCGAACACTATATACTTCATGGGTCGAACATCTTGCCGTCGTCAACGGTCTAGTCAGTACGACTGGCTCCGCCGGATTTACTAGCGGATCAACCAGTGCTATTGGTAGTACGAGGGATAATAGTCGCATTTGTGCCGCCGAACTAACGCGTACAAACTCTCCCCTTACCATAGCTAATACCGAATGCGGCAGCATTACCAATCCGTCCAGTACCACCCTCGGGAACTCCGGCATCTTCAACAATTCAACTTATCGCATCCGACTCCGCACTTATCTCGAAAACCATGCCGACCAATCACTTAGTGCCTCAGATACTATAAAAGTCAAAGTTGGCGACAATGAGCGTCTTTACTACACTTTAAATAATATCGATACATCCAACATGTCTGGCACCACCATTGTCAAAGTTCCTGGCGACCTCCGCATCACAAAAAACATCATCCTTAACAACGAAAATACCTATAGTAGCATCTATGACTTACCCCAAACTGTCCTGTTTGTCGATGGTAACGTAGAGATATCCAGCGACGTTACAGAAATCGATGCTTGGATTGTCGCAAACGGCACAGTTAATAGTTGTTACGAATTCGTTTCCGGCGTCACCGCTTCTGACGCAAACAATAATTACATGAGTGACACCTGCACAAAACAACTTATTTTCAACGCTCCCGTTATGGCTGACGATCTCAAACTCTATCGCTCATTCGGATCTGATATCATTACCACTGACCGTGTTGGGACATTTAACTACTTAGGATCGATTGGCTCTTCCAATGCCGAAAAATATAATGCCGCTGAGGTATTCAATTTAAGAGCCGATGTTTACCTCTGGGCTTATGCCCAAGCTGGCCGCTATGATTCTAGCTATACTGAATCATACAGTAGGGAATTAGCCCCAAGGTACTAAAAAGCCGCTCAAGCCAATCAAACTAAATCCTAATGTACTAAAAATCTACACAGGTTAGATACTTTATGATATAATCATGCTATGGGGTATTAGCTCAGTTGGCTAGAGCGCTTCAATGGCATTGAAGAGGTCATGAGTTCGAGTCTCATATACTCCACCACAGTTTAGAATTAAAACCGGAAAGGTCATTTGACCCCTGTAAAATATGAGTTGGATCCGTTTCAGATTTGCTTTTCATTTCAGAAACGGCTTTTTTGATTGGAATTAAGTATTTAATAGGGGTAAACAAAACAGTTCGATCCAAAAGTTTGAGTTCCGCAAGAGCCTTCATTACATATTGCATTCGTTCAGGATCGCCACTATCAAAATCCTCTTTAGCGTAACGAGCGAACATAAAAGCTTGGTCGGCATATTTACGCCAATCTTTGACTGCAGTTTCTACGGTGTTGATATTTTTCTCCAGCTCATCAATCCTAGCCTGAATTTTCTCAGATTCATTCATAAACCAAACTTGATCGGTTAATTCGCCAGTATAACGCATGCGGCGCAAGCCATCGAGTTCGCTATGCTTTCTGTCTTGTTCTTTCCTCAGCTCTTTGAGTCGCATATCTCGTTCGCTCACACGTTGTTGCTCCTCTTCGGCTAGTGCTTCTATCGCTAACTTATAAAAGTTCGGATCGATAGTGTATTTTGTCAGTTCATTACGAACTTGATCCAGAATTTCTTTTTCTGGAGTATTAACGCTTTTCTGATCACATTTAAACTTTTTACATTTACCACTACAATGACAATACACATACTCTTGCTGGTGCCGTTTTTATATTTCTTTGTGACACGCTCGACAACTACAGCATAGCCACACTTTGCACATCTCAGCATCCCCTTTGTAACAAACGACAATTCATCTTTTTGTGGACGAGTATTATGTAGTCCTCCAAGCAATCGCTGAACTCGATCGTATTCCTCATCAGAAATTAGTGCAGGGTGATTACCATTATATAATCGACCTCCATATTTAAATTTACCAGTATAGAATGGATTACGGAGCAAATGGCGTAAACCATTAAGACTGACGGGATTACCACCACGCTCACGATGCTGAGGGGTGCGTAGTCCTAGTTCCTTGGCGTATTTTGTCAGATCAGTAAGTGAAGCTGTGCCAGTTAGCCAGCGATCAAAAACCTTTCGCATGAGTGGACCGTTAACTGGATCTAGAATAATTGTGCGATTAGCGCGGTCATTTAGATAACCTGTTGGCGGCACACCTGGTTTCCAGCCTTTCTCTGCCTTACTAAACATCCCGCGTCGGACGTTCTTCATCAAATCCTTACGATATCGGGCGTCCATACTGGATTCTACATCGAAGATCACATCATCATCCTCACAATAATCACGCCCATCAGTTAAAATCCAAGCGATCTTACCATCATTCATCATCTGATGCACATAGCCACTATCAAGAGGGTTACGGCTAATGCGATCAAGTTTCCAGGCTAGAATACCGTTAGCTTCACCATTTTCAATCATATCGATCATCTTAGCGAATTCTGGACGCATGCCCGGTTTACCGCCAGACTTAGCTTCTGACAAAATTTTAACAATTTGCAAGCCTTCTCGTTTTGCGCGTTCTTTCATGATCCGAATTTGATCATCTATAGACTGGACTTGTTTATCGGAAGCTTCAGTGCTTTTGCGTGCATAAAGCACATACTTAACATTCTTTTTATCGATTTTTTGCATAAGAAATTTCTCCTTTTGGATAGGGTAAAATGGCATTTTCTTAAGCTAATTATACCGCTTTTACCCCTGTTATTAGTCATTTTGGATAGTTTTTGTTACAGTATTCTACATTTTGCCTCCTTTCAGTTGTTTTTGGATTTTATCGAACATTTCTCCTGTCAGCATTGGTTTATGTCTACCGTGGAACACTCTACCTCGGAAGGTAAAATCACCACGATAGAATGGATTACTCAAGATAGCCTTTACGCGAGCTTTTGTGAGTGGCTTTCGTCCTCCATGCTGAATAGAAGGCAAGTTTTCATTTAAAAATTGGCTAATCCACTCAATCGAGAATTTACCTGTAGCATATTGCTCTAGCACTTCTTTGATTATTTCCCACGTTTCTAGATCTGGCACAATTTGCTTAGTTTGGCTATTATTCATGTAGCCAATCGGAGCCTTTCCGGGGAATTCTCCACGTTTAACCTTTGTTGCTAGACTGGCGGTGACTTGCGCTGAGCGCATTTTATGAAAGATTTGCTCAACATCATAATTGCTTTTCATTTCTGTTCTCCTTCCTGAGAATTAGTAGTCCTGAAATTACCAATCAATGGAGTGATCACCATTCGTCGATTATCATTAGGGTCTTTCTCGTAACTAATCAAGCCAGCTTGCTCAATTACAGGCAAATATTGTTTGCGAACTTGGTCACGGTTCAACATTTCGCCAGTTTGGCTATGATGATATGAAAACAAATCATCCATCGTGATCCCAGCAAAGGTTTTCGCACTACTATGTTTTGCTAAATACGCAGGAACGATAACTTGTTCATAAAAGTCCAACATTTGTGGCGGAACACCATATTGTTGGCTCCGTCCCAAAAATCCCCAAATCATTAATGCCGCGTCAACATCCGCCTTCGTTGCTACCAAGTCTTGTCCTCGTATTTCTCGTTTTGGGGCATTCAAGAGAGCACAAGCCTTTACTAGTGAATTAAAGTGTTGGCTATCTCGCTGATGACGAGGTAATAAGTTGCCTTTGATTGTAGACTTAAAGGTCTTCCCGACTTCTAGCTCTTTTGGAATTATAATGTAGCGAATCTCTAAGCTACGGATAAAACGAATACGTTGTATTAGCTGCTTACGCTCCTGATTAGAAGAAAGCTCATTTTGAAAGTTACCGTTATCATTCGCTCGCAACTGATATAAATCAATTCCTGCACTAATTTTTTCTTGCGTTATTTCTGGACTAAGCAGAATTGCACGAGTCTGTTCTTGCTCGTCCATTTGCATATTCGCCGAACAGAAGACGGTCGCGGGATAACCAAGGATGTAGCCATTCACGGTGGCATTCTTACCGCTATTACTACGATTCGTAAGCTTAAAAGCAGTTTTCTTGTCATCATGAGACAATAGAGGTCGAATCATGGTCTGTAATTTAGTATCAACTTGGTCCATAAAAAGTAAGATTTTACGAGACAGGTCCAACACCATGTCGCCTGAATCGTTTTGCGTCATCGCTTGGTCATCGTAATAAAATGCTGTAGGCGTAATACGCATATACTTTCTGACATCATTTTTTGGGAAGAGCTTTGCTGTTTCACTCGCAATGTATGTCTTGCCACTTGATGAGCGAGCATTAAGGAACACGTTAAGTTGATCTTCCTCAGTGTATGCTGACAGCATAGCCAAGAACACAACTACTTTATTGATGTCATCGTATTTAATGGTAAGGCTGAGCACTTTTTGTAGACCAGCAAGTGACATCTCTTTAAAATCTTCAGCATTAACTGGCTCGTCGCCAGCAATTAACTTAGCGTGTGACAAAAGTTGTTCTGCTGTGAAGTTTGCCCTATTAGCATCGGTTAGATCGGCCTTGTCGCCAAGTTCTTCGGGTATTGGCATAGTGTAGACACTCACATTTTGAAGTTGATCGACAATCTTTTTGGCTAGAGCGACAGTAGCATCTCTACCTTTTTCGTCGTTGTCAAAACAGATGTAGATCTTATCCCGACCATTAAGATAAGAATTGATCCATTCATTTTTGAAAGTGCCTTCTCCTGCAGTGCTTGTAGCAACTGGCATCCCGAACTTCATCTGGTTTGCGATTATGCGGTCAAATTCACCACCACAAATTAGCACCGAACTTGAGCTTGAACGTTGAAGCTCGACTGCGCCAAATACTACCGAACCAGCGCCTTCAGGGTAGGTCATATATTTTGCCCCATCCGTATCGTTCGGAAGACGACGGAGCTTGATGAGCCTGCAATCCTTATTTTCGATAATTGGAATTGTTAACCATTTTTTGCCGTAAAACTCGCCGCATCCAAGCATTAATGTATTGACATTATAGAGCGTGATTTTACGCTCTATCAGTAAGTAGTCAAGGAGCAGTTTATTCTCCGGTTTCATTAATTCCTTATGACAATTACTAGCAACTGTTAGCAATTTCTTAGGCATCGCCAAAGCCTTTTTACTGCCAGATTTTGTGGTATTTGCAATTGAGACATCGCCAAATTGCTGTTTGAGTGTGAAGAAATTACCCTTCGCTTCACATTTGAAACAATGCCATAGACCTGTTTCAGCATTGATGCTACAATGATATTTTTCCGATTCGACATCATCGTTGTCGCACCCATTCGGGCACGCAAACATTAGCTCATTGCCATGCTCCTTATATTCAACTTCTTTGCACTCGAGATAGTTCTTCACTTCATCTTGGGATAGGCTTTGACGTTTTTGCATTCTTGTCTCCTTTCTGAGCTTGTTTTTAGCATAATAGCTTCGATAAGATGAGCTAATTTGCTTAGCTCAGCATTTGCTGCTTGAGTATCAACTTTTTCACCAAAACTCTTCATGCTTTGTTTTTGAAATCGAGTTACTAAATCACTCGAATATTGCATAAGGGTTCTCCTATAGAGTTTCTGACGGAGGGATTTGATATTATTTCAGATCCTATAATTACCCCTCCTCCATCTAGCCTAACCTATAAGCCATTTACGCGCTTACTCCATCACGCAAAAAGACGCACAATCATAAAAAGGCATCAAAAAACATGCAAAAACATGCCCCCATTTGATTCGACAAGCTATTCCACTTTTGTAGCGGTTTTCTTGATTTTTTCTAAATCGGAATTCGTAATGGTTGTATCTTTACGAATGATGATCGTATGGCTGGACATATTAACAAATGGAGCAAGAGGATTGCCTTTACCTAAAAGTCCGCTTCGCAATATTGTAGTAAATTGCTTATTTCTCCCACCATCTATAATACCTTTCTTCACGAGCTCAGATCGTTTAATTGGGCAACCCCATAAGTTATTTGTCTTGACGTAAGTCAAGATGTCGTCAGTTGTTCCAAGGTGAGCCGGTAGAGTATATGTTTTACCATTAGCAATAACTGATGCGCATATTTCATACGACATTGTTGCCTTGATTGCGTAATCAGGGTTATTTAAATCATAATAAGATAGGTTGCGGAGTCGTTGTCGTTTAAGTATTTGCGATATCGATTGATCATCTTCGTTCGCATTAGGAAATTTTATTATGCTATCTGAAAGGGTATCCATCATGGACTCTATCTGCGTTTTTTCAATTAAGTTCTTAGCAAGAAGCGTATTGCGAACCTTTATAAAATTTGATATTTTGAAATCAATTATTTCAAAATATAGCTTATTCTTAGTTATCTTTCTAAAGTCGTCGAGGTGAACCTTACATCCCGCTATGTCAGTTAGCGCAATGTGACAAATGTGTAGGTTCTCAAGTTCTGCAACTGCATTATTCCATAAAGTAATATCCTCTTCGGCATCAAAAGTAATTGGTTGCCTGCCATCATATACGGCGTGTAGCTGCTCTAACATTTGCTGAAAAAGTCGTATGAGATTTAGGAATTGCGGGTTATACTCCATCATTTTGGTAATTATATCATAATTTCTAAATCTTGAACAGATGGCAATACTTAAGTCAGTCTGTTCAAAATGGGAGATATATGTTACAATGATATTGTTCAAACTTTTCAAAAATTATTTTAGACAAGGACGGAGCTGTAGCTCCGATTCGAATCCAGAATACAGCCACATACTAGTATTCGGGTTTGAAGCCTTGTCTACGAAAAGTTTGAACAGCCTGTATGTGGCTGTATTTTTTATGGCCTCTACAGAGTTGTTCAAACTAAACGAGGCTTCAAGAAATGAGTAACACTCTAAAAGACAAGATTGTCGATATTATCAACAATCTTGCACAACCGAACACGATTTTCGTGCTTAAGGGCTTTAATAGATATCTAGCCGATATCAAGCAAGATTTCCTTTTTAATCAAGAAACGGTGTTTTCCGAAAAGGCTTCACTGAACCAAGGCATCATCAAGTTGCTCTTGGCTACAGAAGAATGTCGTTTTATTACTCATGAGAGTTTAATTGCACTATCAGACCAGCAAATGATCGGAACATTACTTGCCGTAGGCAAAGAAATTGTAATTCTAAATAACGATTTTTATGAGTTGTATTATCCTGGACCAAAGGATCATGCGAGTTCGCAAAGAATCAAGTCAGATTATGAATCAGAACAAGATAATTTAGTGCAGTTATTCTATGGCGACGTTCAGGAAAATGGCGATACTGTTTATACTGCATTTAACAGTTTTGATTTGCCAAAGTGTGAAAACATCGACATTTCAGAATTGCTCAATCAAAGTGGATTTAAGGTTGGTGGCACAGATCATCTTGAAATACCAGAAGAATACACCCCCGCAGTCTTCTCGGGTTTAATAACTGAAGTCCTTGAAAATCACATTTCGAGTCTGAGCGCCCTATCATCTACTAGCGGTGCCGACTTAAATATTGAATATATCAAAAACAAATTAAAACCACTCGGTGTGAATTTTTATTATCGTGAGTATCAGGCGCCTGAAGTGGACGTCACTACAGATTTGATGTCAAATTACTTAGAAATTTTGCATCGAAAGAATCCAGAATATGGCTTTCGCACTCTAAAGATTTATAATAACCCTTACGAGAGCAACGAACTCGTTGATATAAGTCAAGTAAGAATAATTGACGACATTGTTCAAAATGCCATTCGTGCTAAGGATTCACAAACCTTTCGTGATGTGTTTGTAACTGCGCCAACTGGCGCTGGAAAATCTGTGATGTTCCAAATACCAGCAATTTATCTTGCAGAAACATATAATTTAGTCACGATTGTGATATCGCCCTTGATCGGCTTGATGAATGATCAAGTTCACAACATCCAAAGTATGACTAACCAAGCGGCAACCATCAATTCGGACTACACGCCATACCAAAAGGAAGAAACACTAGAGCAAATCAAAAAAGGTGAAAAGTCGATTCTGTATCTTTCGCCAGAATCATTACTCTCCAATACTGATATCAGTGGGCTAATTGGCGATCGTCAAATTGGCTTAGTAGTTGTCGATGAAGCACACATTGTTGCGACTTGGGGCAAAAGCTTCCGTCCAGACTACTGGTATTTGGGCGATTTTATTAACAACCTTCGGAATAGCTCGAGAATAAGTTACACCTTTCCTATTGTGACTTTTACAGCTACAGCAACTTTTAATAGTGATGACGATATGTATCGAGACATTATCGAATCGCTTAAGATGACACCTAATAAGTATATTGGTAATGTTCGGAGGGATGATATTAATTTTGACATTAGGTGTAAAAACAAGGAGACTGCAGATTATAAATCCGAAAAGCTTGAAGTTGCATCTAACTCCATCAACGAGCTAATGCAAACCAATGACAAAGTGCTAGTTTACACTCCATATACCAAGCATATCGATGAGTTATATGAAAATATCAACAATCCTGAGAAGATTGGAAAATACTATGGTGGACTATCAGCAGCAGAGAAAAATGATACATTGAAGCAAATTAGTAATGGGACAAAAAATGTCGTTTTGGCCACAAAAGCATTTGGCATGGGGATTGATATCGATGACATCAAATATGTTTATCATTTTGCTCCAACTGGCAATATTACCGACTACATACAGGAGATAGGTCGCGTCGCGCGTAGATCAGAAATGACTGGCGTTGCTGTAACTGATTATTATAAGGAAGACTTCCGTTACATTAACCAGTTGTATGGTATGTCGAGCATCAAGAATTATCAAGTTACGGGTGTATTACGCAAGATTTTCGAATTATATTTACGCTATCGTAAACGTAATTTCTTAGTATCACCAGAGGAATTCTCTTATATCTTTGCTGACTTGGAATTAGAAGATATCGATAGTCGATTAAAAACGACCTTACTTATGATCAAAAAGGACTTTGAAGCTAGTTCTAGATCAAATTACCCACCACTAATCTTTAAGCCCCGTAGCATGTTCACAAATGGGTATTTTATGGTGAATGATGATTTTGTGCCCGAGCTACAACAAAAAGGACTAATGCGTTACTTTACTAAGTTAAATCTACCACTAACAGTCAAGCAAGCAGGCGCTCGGCGTTTTGATCCTGAAATCACTGTGCGTTCTCCGGGATACACTTATAAGCTAGACTTTAAGGCACTTTGGGAACATCGTTATCGTGATATGTCATTTGGTATGTTTAAGCGAAACTTCATGGAAAATGAGTTGGATTTCAATTTTAAAGTTGGAGAGATGCTAATTCAAAGAGTTGTCATCGACATAAATACCCCAACTAATCTCGTTGCAACAAAAATGAAATTATTCGATTTTCTTGATGCCATTCAGGAGATTTTCGATGATCTACATCAAGAAAATAAGCATTTTGGCGTAGAAGAGCTATCCTCTCGTATACTCGAGAAGAGGTGTGTTAAAAAGAAATACCAAGCCGAAGCAGTAGCAGGATCAGTAATCAGATTATTAGAAAGAGTGGAGTTACGCAATATGACCGGCGCACTCTCTTATGGTTTTGCAAATTACTTTGGAAATACTGGAAAATACTACATCAAAAATTCTACTTATGAAACTCGAATCAAAAGGTTGCGCGGTGTAGCTAATATCTTCTTGAGTGATCCAGAATCAAATCATACTGTAAGATATGCCGGCAACACAGCATCCACCGATATTATTGTTGCACAATTATTGGAATTGCTGGAAATGGCAAATTGTAAAGTTATGGCGGGAACCAATCCAGAGTTCTTTATTCGCGTGAACGATCCATCAGCTATCAAGAAAATCATCGATAATCCAAATTATGTTAGTAAAACTGTATCAGTTGTCGGCAAAAAGCATAAAGAATCGTGTGAGCTAATGAGCTACTTCTTCGCAACCCTAAAAGACGATGTGAGCAGATGGGATTTCATAGAGAAATACTTCTTAGGTCAGCTAGAACAATTAACGACTTCCGAGCCACCACAACAAGGTTAACAAAATATGTCGAGCAATCCTTTTAGCCCTTGGTGGTATTACGAGATGGGACGGATGAGTGCCGAGCACTCGTCTACCCCACGCAAAAAGCCTACAACTTCGCAAAAGGTAGGCAAGTGGGTTGTATTGGCTGTGTTTTGGATAATTACTACATTTGCACTTGCTATCGTGCTTTGGGTTATAGCTACAATCTTCGGTGGCTTAGACTTTTGGCTTTGTTTGGTAATTTGTGGGTTCTTCTCGTTTTGGTTATGCTCGCTCATGGCTCACTAGCGCTTGCCACTTCTCCAAGCTACAACGATGGAGTATCGGCCTTCTATACATCTCTCGCTCTACCCACTCTACTTTGTTAGTCTCTGAATTATAGTATGGCTTACAACACACTAGCTCACCAAAATCATTAGTTGGTGGGCTAGTTCTAGTTTCCAGCCTAGCACCAAGACCAGATGAAGTTAAGTCACTATTGTTAGAATTGCTCTGTGGGGCTTTTAGAGCTGCTATAAGGGCACTTTCCGTGCAGAGGCGGGTATCTGAGCCTTTTTGGTTTTCCAGTTGTGCCTGAGAGTGTTTTAGTCGCCTCTGATAGCGTCGGTATTCGCTGGTGCGTGCCAAACCAGCACTACTCCAACATTGAGCTTCGGTTGCTTCCTGCACTAGCTTAGCAAACTCAGGCTTTTCTCTACGCCAACGACAAAAGGTATCTTCACTAATTCCAACTCCATAGCAAGCATCACGCACGGTCAGTCCATCGGAGATGTATTGCTTGATGTGTCTTACGAGTTCGGGAGTGTATTTGCTAGGTCGTGCCATGATATTCACACTATATCACCAAAGACAGAAAGTGTTTTTGGCAAAACCCAAACTCACCAAATGCCAACCTAGCAAAAACCACACTCAACCCCAGCATTTCCTATACTTATGCTGCAAATCAGCAAAAAGAGTTTTCCTAGGCAGAAACCCTGAATGTTTAAGAAAATGTGGGAAAACTACAAGATATTCTTAATCGAATCTACTGATTTTACCAGTTTTTTCTTTAAGCCGTTTAAAGCCGTTGTAGCTATCCTTCAGCTTAACTCGGACCCCAGCATAACCATTAGAGAAATCTCCTTTGCAGGGCGATAAATCATATTCGTTTACAGGTCTCCCTTTGGTTTCTTCATTAGCAATAAAATCTTGCATGTCACAATAGTTTAGTAGAAAACTATTAGAATAGCGATATTGTGCAGATGTTCCTAGTAGAATGAGTTGTTTGTTATTGTTTTCAACAAAATATCTAATTTTTGTTTGATCCTTTGGCTCCAGCGCATCCATCAGACCGAGTAGTCGCTCAAATGTCGCGTCTTCATTATCCTGCTGCTCGACTAAATTATTCAAAAATCTCATAATCATTTTACCGGCTGTTTTAGCCGTCAAAATAGCAAGTAGAATTACTAGCGTTAGCAAGCAGATATAAAGCTCTTTGCTCAATTTAATAAGTAACCAAAAGTCGTCCTGAGTGACTGAATAAATCCCTATCGAGACTACCAAAGAAATAATTGTCGGAACAAAGAACTTATCTAAGACTTTACCGATAATGTCTAGGAGTCTTTCTAGCACTTATCTTCCTCCCACGGAGCATTGATAGAGACAATTGTGACTGGCAATCCTTCAAATTTAATATCGAACTTTAGGCTAGATTCTATAATAGTTGAAGCATTATGAATTCTGAAGCTAAATTGCCAACCTTTGTCTAAGAAGAGTTCAGCAGTGTTACTACTCCCAGGACGCATTCCCGCCGCAATGATGCGAGTCGGTAAAGCAGATACTGGTATTACGAGAGTCGGCTTATTTGCTCCATCTGGTTTATTAAGCGTGCCGTGTAGATTTACTGGTTGAATTCTTGTCAATCGTTCACTATCTAGACTAATTACTTTATAGAAGTCGTATCGACCCAGAAGATACTCCACAAGTTTTTGCGGTATAGTCTGGTCATGCGCGTAGGCACGCTCAAGCTCCGCTAAGAAGGCTTTTAGTAGAGGGACATAAACGTCCATCTCTTTGTTTGGCAGATGTTTCCACTCAGTTTTCTTATAATGTTCCTCATCAAGATAAGAGAAAATCGGGCTAACTTCACTCCAGTATTCTTGCGAGCATTTCACTCCGAACCATTTATCACCAAAATCTAAAGTCTTTGCTAGCCTGCTATGTTTCACGGCAAAATTATTATGTTTTATACTTAGACCAACTTCCCAACGTCGGTCTTTTCTTCTGATTAGAATATCCCGAACATCGCCCTTCCCACCAGCTTGATCGGGCTGTATTGACAAAATCGTAGGATCACCACCATCAGCAATAATCATCTTTTCTAGGGTTAAAATAGTTTCTGCTGCAGCTTTACCACTTCTGGTTAATTTGTCACGTAGTTCGTCATCAATCTCATTCCACGAACGTTCTGTCGCTGCAAAATGATTATCCTTAAGGATTTCAACTGAGTGCGTCGTGGCTACCGACTTTGCTAGTTGAGTAAGACAAGCATATTCGTAGGCACGACCATAGGTGTTGTTATTTGCATTATTCACTGAATAAGTCCTCCTTGATTTTTAGAGCTATCGCCTTTGCTAGATTCACAGGAACAGCATTGCCAATCATTTTATACCCATCTGCAACATCAACATAAATAAATTTAAAATCATCGGGGAAAGTTTGAATGCGTGCACATTCTCTCACACTTAAGCGACGATACTCGTCTTCGTGACCAGGAGCAAAAATTTGTTTGTTTGGCTCAATCTTTACCATACGAGGAGCCTTTGGATGAATCGGGGCTTGCCGACCGCCGGCTTGGATCGTAAACGATGGCTCATTCCAAGAACGGACACGATTACGTGACATATAAATCGAAGAGAATCCGCCAGTTAGGTATTCGTTATTTAATGGCGTCGTCTCACCGTTAGTTTTGTTTGTAGTAAGAGCCGGTAAAGCTTCCGGCAAATCGCCAATCGCTTCACGCAGAGTCGGTTTATGCTCTTCCGGTTTAGGAAACTCAAACTTCTTACCTAAATCGTTACGATAACCAATAATAATAACGCGCTCACGGTCTTCTGGCACTCCGTAATCATTAGCGTTGACTAATTTCCAATTGATTGTGTAGCCACAGCCTTCAAATGCTTTCAGGAAGCCAGTGAATGCTTCACGATGCCTTGCACTGAGTATGCCTGACACGTTCTCTACTAAAAAGAACTTCGGTTGCTTAGTTTGGATAATGCGAATATAATCATAAAAAAGTTGACCACGTTTATCCTTAATCCCACGACCAGCGCCAGCCTCACTCCAGCTTTGGCACGGTGGTCCGCCAATCATTCCATCACAGTCTGGAATTTCTTCCACCGATACATCGGTAATACTTCTGTGGTCTAATTTAGTGTGCGGAAAATTATGCTCAAAGGTTGCCCAGATTTTTTTATCAAACTCGTTTGCCCAAATCGTGGAAAAACCAGCTTTCTCAAATCCGAGGTCTAAGCCTCCCGCACCGGAAAATAGCGAGACTATCTTCACTGGCATTGCTTTTACCTCCTTGTTGTTAATACTTATATTATATCAGAAAATAAGACCTAGCAAAAGCTAAATCTTTCGGCATAGTTTGAAAGTAGGAGTTCCAGGGTGGTCATCAAAATATGGGGGAGGGGGTATTAGTTTGAAAACAAAACTATAGCTAAGCCCAAGAGACAACATATTATGATATACTAGGAATAAGATGAACGAGAAAGTCAAAAGTCCGACACCTAGGATATATCTTGAGAAATACCTTGAGGACTTCGGAAAAAGGTCCACAGTCTATACCGCTTTAGTTGAAGCGATAACTAATGCAATAGATGCTGTTCGTAACTTGGACGGTAGCATCACTGGTCAGATAGACGTGCGGATAGAACGTGATGTTACGTTAATTGACGGTCAAAACGCTCCGATAAGAAAGATTGTTATCGAGGATAATGGAATAGGGTTCACAGAAGATAATCGCAATTCTTTCAACACGTTGTATAGCCAATTCAAAAGTTCGGAAGGCGGCAAGGGGCTTGGTCGTATGTTTTATATTAAGTATTTTCGTGACGTTTCCATTGAAAGCATCTATTCAGATGAGGGAAGCTATTATAGCAGAAACTTTCGTTTCGGAAGAAAATACGACATTATAGAGAACGAAGAAAATGGTCATATTGCAGGCGATGATCTATATTTAACTGGCACAACGTTAACATTAGCAAATTATGTAGGTAAAACGGCTTTTAATGATGAGATAGGGATCTTTGCGCATCGTATATTGGAAAAAATTCTGAACTACTACGTTAATAGTGATTTAGAAATGCCTAAGATTACCATCTATGATGAAGACAAGAGTGTATGTCTGGACACTCTAATTGGTGAAGATGATCTCTACGATATATGTAAAAAAGATAATGGCGATTTTGTTATTAAAGGTCAAAAATTTCACTATCAAATGTTTGAACTTAGAAGAGTGCATACCCAAAAGAGCAAGATACTGCTGACAGCCAATAGCAAAGTGGTGACAGGAAGTAAGATAGAGAATTATATTCCAGAATTCGCTACTGATTTTATATCTACTAATTCTAGTGGCCAAGACTCTAAATACATAGTTCGCTTTTATGTTTACGGCGACTACCTTGATAGGAATGTCAATAATGAACGGACGGAATTCAATTTTGGTGATGAAGCGGACATGGTGTTTGAAATTGGAAAAAATGAGATTGAGGCACGAACGGCCATGGAAGCAAAACGACTATTAGACCACGAGGTAAAAACACGTCTTGAAGCAAAAAAACAAAATATAGAAGCGTATGCCGAAAAAAATGTTTGGTATAAGCCGTATGTTCAATATCTAGATATAGACCAACTGAAGATGAATCTGTCGAATGAAGAAATCGAAAATGAATTACATCTCGCTAAATTTAGGCAAGATAAAGCAAGACGAGAAAGTGTCGATAATCTTTTTAACTTCGATCTCCCAGATAAGAACTTTTCGATGAAAGATCAGGTCGAAGAATTAGTAGATAAACTTGCAGAAACAGACAAAAGCAATCTTGCAGAATATATTGCCTCGCGCCAAATGGTATTAAAGCTTTTGAAAAGGCTCTACAATGGGATACGGAAGAGAAATATGAGAAGGAAGGCGTTTTGCACGATATTATTTTTCCAAAAAATAGAGATTCATTTGATACAGACTATTCCGAACATAATCTTTGGATTATCGATGAGAAATTGAATTTTACATCATACTTATGTTCCGATAAGCGAGCCTTTACAGAATCTAAAGACAGACCTGATATAGCGGCCTTTCACTATCCAGTATCATACCGTAGTGCAAATGAAGCTCAAAATCCAGTCAGTATTTTCGAATTTAAAAGACCAGGCAGAGTAGATTTTATTCATAAGGCAGATGATGATCCAATTGAACAAATCGTGCGATATGTAAAACAATTTCGTGATGGCAAAATCAAGACGCCAGAGGGTCGTGAAATTTCAGTAAGTGAAAACACACCATTTTATGGGTATGTGATTGCTGATGCAAATAAAGAAATACGCGAGTGGCTTTTAGACGTGAAAGATATGAAAGTATTACCAGACAACCAGGGCTGGTTTGATAATCGCATAAATATGAACTTGCATATTGAATTTATTACTTGGGAAAAACTTCTAAAAGATGCACAAATACGGCATAGGATATTTTTTGAAAAGTTGGGTATTGTCTAGAAGCTAAACTTAACATTGTTTAACATTTTGGTGCTGAAGACTTCATAGGATGGAATATAATGGTTCTCACTCTGCACTAATTTATTCTATAAATAAAACTACTTCTATCATAAGCAAAATATATTGGATTACCATTCAGTAGTTCATCTTCAATAGCAGTTCTAACTTCCTGCACTGTGGTCCACCATCAAAAAATCACGATTTAAGTCGTAATTTTTGTCGTTCAACCAGAACTGTGAATCGCCAATGGGCGACTGTAGAAAACTAAGCAAGCAAAAATAAAGATTACCATCAAACTAAAAAAGAAGACTACCACCAGCAAGAAGTAATCTTCTACTTCGCATTATAGCAAATAATTAAGGAAAGTCAATAGTCGAACCCTCGTCTAGCCTGCCCAAGAGAGAAGGAAAATATGTCACTAAGATTTCTAAACGTATCTGACAGCAAATATTTCGCGGATAAGCTACGCAGAAAACATCTTTGGCTTGCACTAAACGATGGAGGTGAGCTCAAGGTAAGTCAAACTTTGATAGGCTGCGGGAACAACTGGCTTGATGTAATTGCATATCTAAAGGAGAATGAGCCACAGAAGTTTCAGGAGCTTATATCATGTTAAACGACGAACAAATTAAAGTACTCACAAATCACTTTGTGAAAATGTGTAAAGGATTTGGATTTGACATGTTCAGGAGTTGCGGAAGTCAGATTGCATTATTTCACCAAGAAGATGGCTGGAGCATCGAGTTAGTTGAACCTACGAATCTTCGCTTGAAGAATGCAACAATGCACTTTGATTATCCCTTAGTCTTACCTGAAGATGAGTGGGATGCAGCTATTGAATTAGCTGGTCTAATTTCTATTCGTCTCCACGACTGGATGAATCGTTCGAAAATCGGCAAAGCAGCCGGCAAGGCCTCTGCATCAAAACTTACCCCAGAGCAACGTCGCGAACGTGCCAAGAAAGCCGTTGCTGCCCGTATTGCCAAATATGGTCAGAAAACAGGAAACGCCGGCAAAGCCGACGGTTCTAGGCACTGACCGTACGACTCGGTACGGTAGCCAATTCAGCTCCTCCGCAGTACACAGCCTGTTCAACCGAGCAACTTCATATTGATTATAGCTATCTACTAGACCACCAATAGTATCAATTCCGCTCCCTA
>CANDYU010000005.1 GCA_947425245.1 uncultured Candidatus Saccharibacteria bacterium | reverse complement strand
CGCCAAGATACCGGGCAGAGCCGTCGTGGCGATGGACGTACCCGCTACGGACGAAGTAATCAATATCGCTCAATTAACCGAAAAATCAACCAAAATAACAGAGGTAATTCTAAATCCAACCCGTATAGTCTATACGGGTTCGTCCGTAGCGGGCATACCGTACGTGGTCTCAGCTCAGTACGGGCTCTAGGCCTTGATGGCTACACTTGGGCCACTACCGCATCACCCGTCAATTCCAATGGAACGACCAACTTAACAGGTTACGACCTCAGCTTCGGCACTAGCAACCTTCACCTGTCAAGTGGCCCTTACAATCGTTGGGACGCTTACCCCATCCGTTGTCTGGCGTACTAGGTTAGATAAAACCAGCAGTTCAATCAGGCATCTAAATGATGACCCGGAAGTCTCAACCCCTGATATACCGAGTTAAATTGAGGGAATATACTGGCTCATAATCAAAAATTATCGTAAAACAATTGACTTTTTAAGAAATCTGTGCTATGATGAAAGAAGAAGCTGAACACTTAGTATTTTATGAAAAAGGAGGGCGACAAATGAAGAAATCATTGATCGCTATGGTTTGTATTGTTGTGGGAGCACTGCTGTTTCAGCAGGCTCTGTTCATTCGATGTGCCACGCTGGCCCAAGAAACCTCGAGTCAGGAGGATCCCAATTTAAACTACCTGAGTTGTAAAATCAACTTGGATGGCACAGAGGACTGGACGGAAATAGATTACGACCAGCCCATAGCCATGCATTCCGGGGAAATATATAATATTCAGGTGCAGTACCTGAATCAAGCCGGTGTTCACGTGCCAGAGTTTGCCATGACCATCGGTATGCCGTCTGAGATTTTTGAATATCAGATGGGTAGCCTACGAATCTGGAACACAGTGCATCCGAGCGGCACCAGCTATCCAGATAACGTCCGCAACATGCGGGCAACCACCACTTTGGTGCTAGATGAGCTAGGAAACTATGCCCCGGAAGCGAACGTTTTTGTGCAGTTTCGCGTGCGGGTGCAACCCAGCTCAAAGCTCAGACCCAGTAATACATCCAGCATCAGAGCTCTGCTTGAGTCTGAGGGGCAGTTCATCACTTCAGAAGACGTGTTAACTGCCATGCGTATCAATGATACCATGGGTAGCCGACTACGGTTAGCCATGACAGTTGCTCTTGTGGGCACAATCGCGATGATAATAGCCAAGATACTAAAAAAGCCTATCGCGATCGTCGCAAACCAACCAGCCAATGTCCAGTAGGCTGGACTGCTCCTCGCAAGGGGAGCTTTTATCTTCCCGAACGTTTTTCGGTTTTTAACCGACTTTGCTCTGCCCTCCATCCAGCTATCTTTCCATGATGTCCCGACAATAACACCTCTGGCACAGTCATGCCTCGGAACTCAGCCGGTTTTGTATATTGCGGGAACTCTAGGTTATCTCCGTCGGAAAAACTCTCGATTATGGCGGATGTCTTGCCGCCCAAAACTCCAGGCAAGAGCCGCGTAACCGAATCGATAATGATTAAAGCTGGCAACTCACCGCCTGTCAAGACATAATTCCCCAGAGAAACTTGGTAATCTACGATACTTAAAATCCGCTCATCATACCCTTCGTAATGGGGGCAAAAAATAATCAAATGTCGTAATTGGCAATCGGAGGAGCCTTTTGTCTCATTTTTGCCATCCCCCTGATCGTCCGACGACACGCCTGTACTACTCACTCCAGCAAACTGTCGTACTAATGCCTGATTCCATGTCATTCCATCAGGTGTTGGCAGAATCACCTCTGCATCAGGATCCTGACTTTTAACACTTTCAATGGCGGCAAAAGCTGGTTCTGGGCGTAGAAGCATACCATCCCCACCACCATACGGCGTGTCGTCTACGGATTTGTGCGGACCAAGACCAAAATCTCGCAAGTTAACGTAATTTATCTCAATAATACCTCGTTCTTGTGCCTTAAAAAGCATTGAGCTATCCAAATAGGGCTTCAAAGCCTCTGGAAATAATGTAATAATTGAGAACTTAAACATCGCCATGGTATGTTACATATTATAACACACTTATCTAGCCTAGTACGCCAACTGAGGAGCTCTCGAGAGAAGTAAAAATGTTTACATTTTTATTTCCGAGAGAGCGAGCTTCTGTCAGCGACGTCAGGAGCGTGGACAACGGATGGGGAAACCGAGCCAACGATTGAGCGGGCCGTCCGACGGGTTGACGCCACTAGCATAGAAATAGAGGTTGTAACCTGTCAAACCAGCAGACCCATTGCTGTAAACGGGCGAAGCCGTAGTAGACCAATGGTAGCCATCGACGCCAAGATACCGGGCAGAGCCGTCGTGGCGATGGACGTACCCGCTACGGACGAACTAGTATAGGCTATATGGGTTCAACTTAAAGTTATCTCTGCTATTTACCTCTGGGGATGTACTTATGTTATAATATCGCTATGGACTTATCTATGCCAATCGAAGAGGTTAAAGGTGTTGGGCCAAAGACTGCGGCAGCCTTACGTAAAGTGAATTTGTGCACGGTCGGCGATCTGATCTACTGTTTACCGCGGCTGTACGAAAACTACCAGACCACAACCACTATTGAAGACCTTCACCCCGGCAAGGTCGTAGTCCGCGGCAAGATTAGTGACCTTCACGTTATTCGCACTAGTCGTAAACGCCTCACGATTACTCAGGGCGTTATTCGCGATGAAACCGGTGCTATCCGGACGCTTTGGTTTAATCAACCTTACCGAGCCAAACAGTTCGATGAGAATCGCGAATATTACTTTACCGGCAAATACGAATTAAAGGGCGGGCGTTACCAACTTACATCTCCTTCGGCAACCTTAGTTCAAGATGTTGAAACTGATGCTACGGCTAGTTTTCAGCCTATCTACTCCGCCAAAAGTGCTATCAAGCCTCAAACTTTCCATAAACTCCTAGAAGGTTTAAAGCCAAAGTTTTCCGAGATTCCTGACCTCCTGCCATTTACGGATGGGTGTTCGGACTTTGTTACTCCCGGAGCACGAGCTGAGGCTCTATTTAATTCTCACTTTCCCGAGCAGCCTGAAGATGCCGAGCGAGCCAGAAAATATCTAGCCTATGAAGAACTTTTCGAGCTTATTTTGGCCGCCAAGCTTAACAAACAAGAAAATCAGCGTCTTCGATCGATTCCACTTCAGTTTGATGCTAATTTCACTAAGAGTATCGTCCGAAACCTACCCTTTCATCTCACTGGAGCACAGCGTCGTGCAACCTGGGAGATTCTCCAAGACATGGGGCGATCTACGCCAATGAATCGTCTACTGCAAGGCGATGTTGGCTCCGGTAAAACTATTGTTGCCGCTTTAGCTGCTACTGAGGCAACGAAAAATGGTCATCAAACCGCCCTGCTTGCCCCTACTGCTATTCTGGCCACGCAACATTTTGAAAGTCTAGGCAAGCTATTTTCTGGTCTGCGAACTCACCTCGTCAAAATCCCTCGCATTGCACTTCTGACTGGAGCGACCCGGGGTAAGTGGCAGCTAAAAAAAGCTATCCAGTCTGGCGAGATTGACTTCGTAGTTGGTACACACGCTCTTCTTACTGACGATACAAACTTTCATTCTTTAGCCTTTTGTATCATCGACGAACAACATCGCTTTGGTGTTGGTCAACGCCACAAGCTTCTTCTTAAATCGCCCGACAATACTGCTCCACACCTGCTATCCATGACTGCTACGCCGATCCCGCGTTCTCTTCAACTCACCCTCTTCGGCGATCTTGATGTCTCACTCCTAAACGAGCTGCCTCCTGGTCGTCAGCCTATTGAAACTAAAATTCTCTCCGAAACGAATCAACATGACGACCTCTATCCGAAGATGCGAGAGTTACTTGCTAAGGGGCAACAAATTTATTGGATTTGTCAAGTTATCGAAGAGAAGAACTCCAATACTGCCACGCCAGTTAAAAAGCAAGCCAAAAAG
Organism: uncultured Candidatus Saccharibacteria bacterium; assembly: GCA_947425245.1. GTDB lineage: Bacteria > Patescibacteriota > Saccharimonadia > Saccharimonadales > Saccharimonadaceae > Nanosyncoccus. The sequence goes on along the minus strand of CANDYU010000005.1, from coordinate 63,512 downwards.
CTCACTGAGCTCTTCCCGAATTATCAAGTTGGGTTGTTGCATGGTAAGATGAAACCTGATGAAAAAGATGCTATTATGGCTGATTTCGCCAATAATAAAATCCAGATTTTAGTTTCCACCACAGTTGTTGAAGTTGGCGTTAATGTCCCGAATGCTAATATGATTGTCATTCAAGATGCCGAAAACTATGGTCTCGCTCAGCTCCATCAACTGCGTGGTCGCGTTGGCCGCGGTGATCAGCCAGCCAGCTGTTTTTTGCTTACTACTGGCGAAGGGAAACCGTCGCGTCGTTTGCGTGAAATGGAAAAATCTACTGATGGTTTTCATCTTGCTGAAGTTGACTTAAAAATCCGTGGTCCAGGCGAAATCTATGGCTCCCAGCAGCATGGTGAGTTGAACCTCCAGGTCGCTAATTTGACCGATACTGAACTAATTTCTCAAGCCAGTAACCACGCCGGAGAGTTTGCCACTCACCCCGAGGAACTGCAAAACTATCCTGAGCTCGCTCAGCGTATCCGCAAATATCAGCAACTCACCACCCTAAATTAGCTCGCAGCGTATTGTGGCTTAATGTGTTATAATATTAAGACATATGTATTCTACCACTGCTTTAGTTAAGAACTCTCGGTTTGACGGCCGCCTCGCTGGCACCCATCAACAGCTGGACTGTGCCGCTCGTCGTCTCCTGTCTCCTTTTATTCCGAATGGTCAATTCTTTCCTTCCGGTCGAGATATTATTTATTTTGAAGGCATGCGTGGTCCTGATGGCCTAAAACGTAAGAGCCCTGATAATGATGATCCATCACACATGTTTGATGGCGATTATGGCGAAAAACTTTTCAAACAAATCACGAATCACTATGTTAACCTAGTCCGAGCTCTAAAAACACATAACGACATTAGGGCCGCCTTTGAGGCGGCTTGGTTGGCTCACATGATTACCGATGGTCTAACTCCAGCTCATCACTTCCCGCTATCCGAAGCTAAAGATGAACTTATGCCGAATAAAGAGTTCGTCAAGATTTTTGGCGAACCAATCAAAGGTATTATGCATGGACGTAGCTTGCCGGAAACAATGCGAAATAACTGGCTTTACTGGGGAGCGGGCGGCCATATGTCGAAGCATGTTGCCTACGAATATGGTGTTGCCGTTATTGTTGCCTTACTTCCACCTAGCTCTTTTGTCCCTCGGATGAATGCTGGTGATTTTCGTGAACATAATCTTGATTCGATCTTCTATCATGCCGTCGATAAGTTGCAACTCGCGGGGGTCTATCAGCGATTCCGCCGCCAGGGCTGGACTACGGAACAAGCTCTCTTCACTAAGAATGTCTTACTACCGGAAATCATTCGCACCATAACGCGAGCTTGGCACTCCGCGATTAGCGAGGCAGGCCATGCCTAAAACTTCTTCCAAATCTTCACTCAGAATTATCTCTGGTAGTCTTAAGGGTCAAACTATCGCTTCCCCCAACTCTCCTCATACTCACCCCATGGGTTCACGAGAAAAACTTGCCATGTTTAATATGATTGGTGATTTATTGCATGGTGCTACGGTGTTGGATGTTTTTGCTGGTTCAGGAGCCTTAGGTCTTGAAGCCCTGAGCCGTGGAGCTAAAGAAGTGTTTTTTGTCGAGTGTCAACTAAAGGTAGCTCGCGTTATCCAAGATAATCTCGTTAAGCTATCTCGGTTCCGACCACAACTTCTTTCTGAGGCACAAATCTTTTCCGAACCTCTCCAAAAGTTTAGTATCCGCCCCGAGTTTCAATCATATTTTGACCTAATTTTAGCCGATCCTCCTTACGATCACTTTCAACCCGAAAAGCTAACAGTCTTGCCTCAGCTTTTATATCGGGGCGGTCGAATCGTCTTATCCTTTCCGAGTTATCTGAATCCTCCCGAGCTGCCTAGCCTCACCTTGGTGTCAGTACGACATTATGCTGCTGCTGGCATTGCTGTTTACGCATAGATTGACGTATCCGGGAAGGCATGATACTATATAGAACAGTTATTGCACATTATAAGGAGGGTATTACCATGAAGAAAAGTTTATTGTCGTCTGCCAACCCCGAGAAAAAATCATACTTTAGGAGATGCTTCGATGCGTCAATAATAGTATTCCTCACTACTTTTGCGTGTTGTTTTGCCCACTATTGGTGCTGGTGGAGGAATGCAATTCCGTATCATATGTCGACTCGGCATGAAACCTATACATTGTCTACCCCGCCAAAGCTCCCTGTACTGAACTCTATCACTGACAATCCTGACTTTAATGAGATTACATTCATAGAAGTTAAGGACATCAACTCTAAAGAGTCCGATTATCTTGGTGTCAGCCTAGAGCCAGGCCATGAGTATGAAGTGACTATCTATTGTTGTAACGATATGGTAGTCGACGATATCGGTGAAGACCAGGGAATTGCTACTAATGTTCGGATCGCCGTAGATTTACCTAAAAAATATACGTCGCAGACCCCCAGTCGTTCAGTCGGCGGCTATTTTCTTCTCTACGACTATATTGGTGCCACCATTGCTTATAATGATGGCGTCAATGATGCTCCTCAGGTGGTCAGTGCCTATTCAGAGGTCTTTTCTGACAAGACTCTCAAGATAAAATACGTACCAGGTAGTGCTAAGATTCTTAGTGCTGGTAAGGTTAATGAGAGCAAACTCAGCGACCATCTATTTCGTCCGCAAGGCATACCTATAGGCTACGACGCCCTAGACGGGCAATTGCCAGGCGGACGAGAATATGCCTGTATCGTCACCTTCCGGTTTTGCACGTCGCCGGCTAACTGGAGCGTCCTAGATGAAATCTACAATACGTACTATCGTCCTTAGCCCTTCTAGCATCGACATCTTGTCGGTGCTTTTTTTCTGTGCTATAATCAAAAATAATCCGCCCGAGTGGTGAAATTGGTATACACGTATGCCTTAGGAGCATATACCGCAAGGTGTGCTGGTTCAAGTCCAGTCTCGGGCACCAACGTCGAATACTATATTTGATACAAAACTAGCCCCTGTTAGCAGGGCTAATTTAGTGTTTGTTAGCATTAATAATTAATACTTGGGTGCACTAGGCTAGAGTTAGCGTCAGACATTTAAAAATCCCCCGCCAAGCGAGGGATTAGGAGATCTACTATGCGAGTGCCCATAGCTTCGCATAATTTCGGTGCTTCAAGAAGTAGTAATACTCCTCCTCGAGCATTATTTCTGGACTACGACTTGGAATTGTCAATTTCTCCCCGTCATCCGTCTGCACTATCACAGCAATCCGCAACCCATCCTGAGCAGTCGACACGAGCTGTTGGAAAGCCTTCACAGTTGCCAGCTGTGCCGACGATCTTGGTTGACTCGTCTCTGCCACTACTACTCGATCGCCCACTCTAAAATGGTTGCATTGTCGCCAAATCGCAAATACCGACCGTTTTGCCTCGGCTTTCTTTCGTGCTATCCTGAGGCGTTTCAAAAACTCGTCAATCTTCTGGATTGCGACGTCGAGATAACTCAGGTCGGTATCCAATCGGGCGATACAGTTCCTCAGCATCTCTCCGCCCTGTATGGTTGCAAAGATGCATATCGGTCGTTCTGAGCCTTCCTTGCAGTAGCCACACATCTCGCAGCCCTTGCCGCCGTTACTTTTCAGCGTTCGGCAATGCGGTGACCGAACACACCATTTTGACACAAATGGCCCAAACCGACATCCCCGCCTTATCTTCCGAGCATTGCGACTTTGCCGTTCTTGAATCTGCTTAAGACTTAGGTCTTCGATTTCCCCCGGAGCTAACTTACCGTAGTCTTCGCCTACGAAGTCGCACATAGTATATGACTTCATTCGAGCCTTCAAGCGTAACGCCGAAGTGTCCTTTAGTCGTTCTACGGTTTCTTTCAGCTTCCTGCGATGCTTCCTTAGTTCGCGAGAAGTCGTCATGTGGTTTTGATAAATCACTGCTAGATTCGCCTTCCCCAGGAAGACCAATTCTTTTATGTCAGGAATCTCATATCCCGCCCAACCAGTCGCTATAGCTAGCAGCTCGCTCTCAGCCTTCATTGGGCTTGTCATAGGCCAAAATCTTGTTATGGCATAGCCCTGCTTCATTCGTTTTTCTGCCTTTTGCGTCATTATCATTAATACGCCACCTCCAAATATAAATATTTAAGGTACAAAAATCTCCCTTATTATTACATTATAGCACAGATTTTTCAAAAAGTCAATGATAAGAATTGAATCTATGCTATTTTGCTACTTATAGCTATAATAAAAGATAATACTTCGCAGAAAGGAAACTATGATAAAAAAGCTTGAAACCACGCTAGAAAGCCAACATGATGGTCTTAATCTGAGCCTTAGTCTCCGCGTCCCCGAGCACCCCAAAGGCATTCTCCAGCTGGTACACGGCATGGCGGAACACAAAGAGCGTTACCATGAGTTTATGGATTATTGTGCTGAGCACGGCTACATCGTGGCGATTCATGACCATCGCGGTCATGGTGCCAGCGTGAAAGACCCTAATGACCTAGGATATTTCTATCAAAACGGCATCCAGGGAATTATCGACGATGTTCATCAAGTAACAGAATACCTCAAGGCCGAGTTCCCTCAGCTACCGCTCACTTTATTTGGTCATAGTATGGGTTCGCTCGTCGTACGATGCTATATGCAAAAATACGATTCCGATGTTGATCAGTTGGTAGTTTGTGGCTCGCCCAGTAAACGCTTTGGGGCGGGTCTTGGTAAGAATCTCGCCCGCTTTTTACAGATCTTCCGTGGCGGTCACCATCGTAGTCAACTCGTCAATCACCTAGCTTTTTCCGGTTACAACAAGCGATCTGCCGCTTTAGCCCGCCAAAACGGCGACCAAGTCGACTTCACTAAACACTACCCAACCCTTAATTCTTGGGTTGTCAGCGATCCTGCCGTTGTTGAAGCCTATGATGCTGACTCTCGAGACGGTTTTATTTTTACATTGAATGGCTTCGTCGTGCTCTTTGGTTTAGCTCAGCAAGCCTACCGCAAGTCAGGCTGGCAAATGCATAATCCAGACGCCCCAATTTTCTTCATTGCCGGAGCTAACGACCCCTGTATTATCAGTCATCACGATTTTGCTCAAGCGGTCAATTTTATGCGTGAGCGTGGCTATCATGACGTCAAGAGCAAACTCTACCCTGGCATGCGTCACGAAATCCTCAACGAAACCGGGAAGCAGGAAGTCTGGCAGGATGTTCTTAATTTCGTCGTACAAATGACGTCAAAGAACTCCCCGGCTTAGCGTACGGTCGGTAGACAAAAACTAGCAATACCTTTATACTAACCTCATGGCTAATTTTTATAATCAGACAGTTAAAGATGTTCTATCTCATTTTGCCGTTACGGCCGACCGTGGTCTAAGTAACAAAGAAGTGATAAAACGCCAAGCCATTTATGGTAAAAATCAGCTCAAGGTAAAAGAAACCCCGCTCTGGCGTAAGCTCCTCGAGCCATTCATCGATGTTTTTATGGTTATCCTAGTGGTCGCCTTGATTCTCTCGCTTATCCAGCAAGACTGGATTGAAGCGGTTGCAATTGCTGTAATTATTCTCGCTGATGCCATTGTATATTATGTACAGCGTTTTTCTACTGATCGCATCTTGCGAGCTCTCAGTAGTAGTACCGAGCATGCCGTAGTGGTCATCCGCGATGGTGATGAGCAATCTATCGAAGCTACCGACCTAGTGCCTGGCGATATTGTAATTCTGCGTGAAGGAGATCGTATCCCTGCCGATGGTCGCATCGTGAATGAATCTGGCCTACTTTCCGATGAGGCTATGCTGACTGGCGAATCTGACGCCATTGCGAAAGATGCCCGGGCGATTTCCGGTCCCCGCAAAGTCTACGAACAGCGTAACATGGTATTCTCTGGGGCTTTTGTTTTAACTGGTACCGGTAAGTTTGTGGTTACCGAAACTGGCAATGATACCGAGTATGGTCGCATCGCCTCGCTCGCCTCCTCCGTCGAAGAATCAAGTCCTATTGCCGAGAAGATTAATCGCCTTGTGATTAAAATCGCTGTCGTCGTTGTTATTTTTGCTGCTCTCGTCCTCATTGTCCAACTGATTGACGGAATTAACTTGCTCGATGCCTTGAAGTTTACGCTTGCCATGATTGTCTCCGCTGTGCCAGAAGGTCTGCCAATTGCTATTTCGATTATTCTTGCACTCTGTGCTAAACGCATGGCTCGCAAGCAGGCCCTCATTAAAGAGCTTAAGGCGATTGAGTCGATTGGTATCGTCACCACAATAGCTAGCGATAAAACTGGCACTCTTACTGAAAATCGTTTAGAGCTCCGCGAGATTTGGACTCCCGGAACTCATAGAACCTTCATGAAGCACCTTGCCGAGGCTGCACTCTCCGAATCCAGCCTGGTTAGTGCTAGTGCTGACGCTTCATCGGTCGATCCGCTCGATATCTGTATCTTGAACTATCTTCAGTCTCAACAAATCTCCACTTCTCGCCTTGAACCAATCAAATCCTATGCCTTCGATCAAAGCCTCAAACTCTCCGGCAACCTCTATCGTGGATCTAAAAATGAACTATTGCTTAGCATCAAGGGTGCACCAGAAACCGTGCTTAATCGTTCGCGTCTATCGAAAGCGGCTCGTGAAGAGGCCGAATGTCGGCTGAACGAATTGGCCGGAAAGGGCTATAAAGTCGTCGCCATCGCTAGCGGTAAGCTGAATCACGAAATTAACGAACTCTATCGTCTTACTAAAGATGATGCTTTCAGCTTTGAAGGCTTTATCGCGATTGCTGATGCTCTGCGACCTGAAGCAGCCCGGGCGATCAAACAAAATAGTCGCATGGGCGTTAAAACCAAAATGGTCACTGGTGACCATGCCGGCACAGCCTATGCTATCGGACGCGAGCTTGGTCTAGCTAAAGACGTCTCCGAAGTTCTAGATTGTTCCAAGCTCGGTAATATTAATGATGAGGATCTTTCTGAGCTGGTTAAAACTACCACCGTCTTTGCTAGGGTAACACCAGAAGACAAGTTTCGCATTCTTGCTGCTATTAAGGAAAGTGAAATCTGTGCCATGACTGGCGACGGCGTCAACGATGTGCCAGCTTTGGTTGGTGCTCATGTTGGTATTGCCATGGGCGACAGCCCTAGTATTGTGCAGGATGCTGGCGATATTGTCTTGCTTGATAATAATTTTAAGAATATTACCGAGGCTATTCACGAAAGTCGCACCGTCTTAGCCAATATTCGCCGGATGTTAAGTTATCTGTTAGCCACCAATGCCGGTGAGGCTCTTACTATGATTGGTGCTCTTCTGTTGCTTGGTGACCAGATGCTTACTCCAATCCAGATTCTTTGGGTAAATCTCGTCACCGACTCACTCCTTGTCATTCCGCTTGGACTTGAACCGGCCGAACAGCGGATTCTTCGCGAGAAACCCGAGCACAAAGACGCCGCTATTCTTCCGACTCGCCTCATAGTCCGCATGATTATTATTGCAATCACTATGACTACGATTACCTTAGGTACTTATTTCATTGCTCGCCTAGTCCTAGATTCTGCCGCCGAAGCCAATACGCTGGCCTTTACAGCCTTAGTCGTGATGCAGTGGAGCGGTGCTTTTTCGGCTCGTGGCGTCTATGAATCTGCCTTTAGTCGTCTCAAGGTTCGCCACCATATTTTCCACTATGCTATGATCGTAGCGATTTTATTGCAGGTTTCTGCACTATTCGGGCCGCTTATGCCGCTAGTTGATACCGTGTCAGTCCCGCTCCCTGCTTTATTGATCGTTTCTTTGGTTGCTTTCGTGTTACCATTGACCATTATCGAGACTTACAAGAAGCTTTCCAAGTAGTAATTATTCTTATGTTTATGTTGTGATTTTTACAACACTATTTATATTGACACGCTATATCTAGTGTCTTAAAATAAGTTTAGACACTATATGTAGCGTCATAAAACAAAAATGCCAAAAAGGTACAAAGAGGAGGTATATTTTTTATGTTCAAAAAAATTGTTAAACGAGACGGCAAAATTGTCGATTTTGATCCCGAAAAAATCACTGAGGCTATCGCCAAGGCCGGTCTAGTAACTGAAGAGTTTAAACGCGATCGTGCGAAACAAATTTCTGAAAAGGTCCTCAAGCGTGCTGAAGAAGAAATTACCCAACGCACTCCTAATGTGGAGCAGATTCAAGATATTGCCGAGCGAGTTCTGATGGAGTCTGCTTTTAAAAAGACCGCTAAGGAGTACATTACTTATCGCCAAGAACGCAATCGCATCCGCGAAGCTAAAAGCAACCTCATGAGCATTTATAAAACCATCGCGATTGCTGATGCTGCCGACGACTCTGATGTTAAGCGTAGCAACGCCAATGTCGATGGTAACTCCGCAATGGGAAAAATGCTCCAGTTCGGTGCTGAAGGTGCTAAGATTTTTGCGAAAACTATTCTTATGCGTCCTGAATATGCCAAAGCTCATGATAGCGGTGACATTCACATCCACGACCTTGATTTCTATGCGACCGGAACGCTGACTTGCTGTCAAACCGACCCGCTGCGGCTCTTCGCTGATGGTGGATTTAATACTGGACATGGGCATCTCCGTACGCCGAATAGTATCGGCAGTTACGGTGCGCTCGCAGCGATCATTTTACAAGCCAACCAAAACGAACAGCATGGTGGTCAGAGTATCCCAAACTTTGACTACGCCATGGCTCCCGGTGTTAATAAAACTTTCCACAAGGCTTTAAAACGCAGCATTAAAGAATATGAGAAGTTTGTGGGTAAGAATCTCAAAGTGACGATTCCTGAGGATTTAGCTTACGGCGACGAAGCCGGACTCAAGAAATTAAAAATCCCTGCCGAAGTCATTGAGAGTGCCAACGAGGAAACCGAACGCCAGACTTACCAAGCTATGGAAGGCTTCATCCATAATCTTAACACGATGCATAGTCGGGCTGGTGCACAGGTCCCATTCACTAGTATTAACTTTGGTACTGACACTACTTCAGCTGGCCGCCTTGTGATTCGTGCTTTGTTAGACGCTACTGATGCCGGACTTGGTCATGGCGAAACTCCTATCTTCCCAATCTCCATCTTTAAAGTAAAAGAGGGTATTAACTACAATCCTGAAGATCCTAACTATGACCTCTTTAAACGCAGCATGGAAGTTTCCGCCAAACGCCTCTTCCCAAATTTCGTCTTTATTGATGCTCCATTTAACCTCAAGAGCTACAAGCCAGGCGATTATCGCACTGAAATTGCCACCATGGGCTGCCGCACTCGCGTTTTCGGTAGTATCTTCCCGGAAAGTGACGGCATCTCGACTGGTCGTGGCAACCTCAGCTTTACTACGATTAATCTAGTCCGTCTTGGCATTAAACACGGCATAGCTCTCGGTGAGCGTAAAGAGGCTGACTGGTCTGGCTTTTACAAAGACCTAGACGAAAAAATGGATCTTGTTGCTGGTGAGCTATTAGAACGTTATGAGTTCCAAGCCAATCAACATGTTCGCAACTTCCCATTCCTCATGGGCGAAGGGAACTGGTTTGGTAGTGAAAAGCTAAAAATGAGCGACACCTTGCGTGACGTTATTAAACATGGTACTCTCAGCATCGGTTTTATCGGCTTGGCTGAGTGTCTCGTAGCCATGACTGGCAAACACCATGGTGAAGACGAAACTTCTCGTGAGCTCGGACTTGACATTATCAGCCATATGCGTGAACGCTGCGATGAATATAGCAAGAAATATAAGCTCAACTTTACCCTTCTTGCAACTCCTGCTGAAGGTCTTGCTGGTCGCTTCACTAAAATCGACCGTAAAGAATACGGCGAAATTAAAAACATTAACGACCGCGACTACTATACTAATAGTTTTCATGTTCCAGTTTATTATCCTATCGGTGCCTTCGAAAAGATTGAAATCGAAGCCCCATATCACGCACTTTGTAACGCTGGTCACATCACTTATATCGAGCTTGATGGCGACCCAACTCAGAACATCGAGGCCTTTGAAGCAGTTATCCGTAAGATGAAAGAATGTGGCATTGGCTATGGCTCCGTCAATCATCCTGTTGATCGTGATCCAGTCTGTGGCTATTCTGGTATTATCTCCGGACATCGCTGCCCAGCCTGTGGTCGTGAAGAAGATGACGTTCCGTTCGAGCGATTACGCCGTATTACTGGCTATCTTGTTGGTACACTTGACCGTTGGAATGATGGCAAGAAAGCCGAGGAGCATGATCGTGTTAAGCATGGTGTAGCTTGTAACAAGTCTGGCGTCTATAGCGTGGAAGAAAAAGCAGAGCGTGAAACCGCTAAGAAAAAAGCTAAAAACATGACCGGAAAGAAGTAGTACGTGGCAGAAATTAGACTCTCCGGGCCACTCGAACGCGACAGCATTGTAAATGGTGATGGTCTGCGTGCTGTCCTCTGGACGCAAGGGTGTGCCCGGCACTGCCCGGGTTGCCAAAATCCTGAAACCTGGAGCTTTGATGGCGGCTTCCTCGTTGATCTCGAAGACATTAAAAAGAAGCTCAGAGAGTTTAGAGGTCAAACCGGCATCACCTTTTGTGGCGGCGAACCCTTTGAACAGCCCGAAGCCTGTAAAGAAATAGCCGATTGGTGCCGTCAGAAACTTGGCTGGAATGTCTGGAGTTTCAGCGGCTATACATATGAGCAGCTTAAGGAGATCGGCGGAGCGAAGTGGGAATTTGTTAAATGTCTCGACGCTCTAATTGATGGGCCATTTATCCTCGCTGAACGCGATTTAACGATGAAATTCCGCGGCTCCCGTAATCAAAGACTCCTGTATCTTGAAAAAGGTACCGGAAAAATCCTGAGGCAAGAATAATGGCAGGCGAAGTTATCGAGAAGAATCCGGATATCGACGCTAGCTTGTTTGAAGAGTTGATTGCTTTAAAACTTGCCGATAAGGCCGCCCAGAACCCAGAATTAGCTACGCCGGCCGCGGCAAAAATCCGTCAATGCCAAGTAATTTATCAAGACATTACTACCACTCGACCATACCGACTGTCTGACCTAGCCCTTAGTAGTGATGACGTACGTAAAGTTAACACGACCAGGCGTGGTGATGTTGTGCAACTCGAAGGTAGTGCAATAGATCTAGCCCTACAAAAAATGCTTGGTCATGTCTTGCGTCATCCCGAAGCTAATAATCCCGAGGATCTCACGAACTTCTTGCGTGCTAATCTGAAGACGATCGCACATCTTGATAAACAGCAACATTCAATCAAAGGAGAAAAATCATGAGAGTCCTAACGCTAATTGCCTGTATCAGCAAAGACGGTGGCCTAGGAAAATCCGGACAGCTTCTCTGGCACATTCCCGAAGACATGCAGTTTTTCCGGAAGACCACTATGGGACACCCAGTCGTCATGGGAGGAGCCACTTACCGCAGCATTGGCCGGCCGCTTCCCAAGCGTCAAAATATTGTCCTGTCGCGTCTGCCTATTACTGATCAGAACATCCTCAGTTTTACTAATCAAACAGATCTCGAAAACTACCTTTCGCAACAAGATACGGAAGTCTTCATCATCGGCGGAGCCTCACTCTATCAGATGTTCATGAGTCAAGCCGACCGCCTCTACCTCACCGAGGTTGACGGCAAAAAACCAGCCGACACCTTTTTCCCCTCGTTTGATCATAGTAAATATCAAAAAACCGTCCTGCGAACCGGCGAATCGGACGGTACTAAATACCAAATTGTAGAATATACCAAAAGGAAGCCATGAATACTAAGACATGCAAATCACATCCCGTAAAAGCACCTAAACAAGTTACCGAGCTTTCAGAGTCCGCCATGATTAGTCGCCTCGAACAATGGATTGAGGCTCAATGAAACCTTCAGTTACCTATCTTGACCATGCCGCCACCTCGCCCTTATTGCCCGTGGCTCGCACTGCCATGCTCGAAGTATTAGATGGTACCTTTGGCAACGCCTCCTCGCTTCACTCGCCCGGCCACGCCGCTCAAAATATCGTCGAAGACGCTAGGTCTGCCGTAGCGAAACTCATCAATGCCAGCCCGGAGGAAATTATTTTTACCTCCGGTGGCAGCGAATCCAACAATACCGTCACTGAAACTTTCCGTGGCCAAAAAATCGCCGTCTCGAGCATCGAACACCCGTCAGTCCTAGAGTCGTCCAGGGCTAGGGCCAGTGAAGTTATCGAGCTACCAGTTGATCAATTTGGTAGAGTCGATATGGGCGAGATTAGCCACGCCTCCCAGCTTGGAGTAAACCTTTTTTCAATTATGCTGGCTAACAATGAAATCGGCACTATCCAGCCGGTCTCTGAGTTCTCCCGTGCTCTTCAAGCTAGCGATAAACCAGTTTACTTACATAGTGATGCGACCCAGGCTCTTGGGAAAATTAAGATTGATGTTCAGGCTCTCGGTGTTGACTATCTGACTATTTCTGCCCATAAGATTGGTGGACCAATCGGTATCGGTGCACTCTATGTCCGTCAGGGCGTCCCATTCAAGCCATTGATTATCGGCGGACATCAAGAACATCTTCGCCGTGCCGGCACGACCAATACTGCTGCCATTGCTGGTTTTGGTGCTGCAGCACAATGGTGCTGGGACAACTGGAGCTGTAAAAAATGGGTCGAAGTTGCCACCCTACGCGATCAGCTCAAGTCCCGCATCCTCCAAACCATCCCGTACAGCAGTTGCAATAGTCCTGATCATGGCTGCTTGCCCAATATCCTAAACATGAGTTTTCGGGCTGCCGAAGGGGAATCAATCCAGCTTTATCTAGATGCTGACGATGTTATCGTTTCGACCGGCTCAGCCTGTGCTTCGGGCGACCTTGAACCGAGCCATGTCCTCATGGCCCTTCATCACGACGCCGAAATCGCCCATAGCAGTATTCGCTTCTCGTTCGGACTAGAAACTACCCCTGCTGATATAGACCGAGTTATGTCGGTTTTACCAAAAATCATTGCCAGACTGCAAGGTATGAGTACCATAAAATTAGGAGAATCCCATGAAAAACCAAGGTAAGCGTTCAAATGAACCCCATAATTTCATTGTAGCACAGAATACACAAAAAGTCAATAGTAGTTGTGCTTCAAACCAGTCTACCCCGTCCAACTCATCACCTAGCACCTATTCTGGCCCTAGTTGGGTATACTCAGAAATCGTCAAAGAGCATTTTTTATCTCCCCGCAATTTCCTTATGGGGGATGAGTCTAAATATCCTTATGACGCCGAGGGGACGGTTGGTAATCCGGTTTGCGGCGACCAAATGAGAATGTTCTTACAGATTGCGGATGGCCGTATTGCGGATGTTAAATGGAAGACCTATGGCTGTGCTAGCGCTATCGCTTCCACCTCAGCACTTTCCGAGCTTGTCAAAGGTAAAACCCTGGATGAAGCACTCCAAGTCGGCCCCGTCGAGATTACCAAGTTCCTTGGTGGCCTTCCCCAGCATAAGTTTCACTGTTCAGTCTTAGGTCACGAAGCACTCGCCGCGGCAATTGCCAATTTTCGCAATCAGCGTTAAAATAAACTCATGTATATCCCCAACCGGATTTTCGCCACTTGCTACCGCTTAATTATAGCGGCAATTTCCGGACTAGCCGTCTTCTTCATTTTTCATGACTATGGCAACACAGCCTATCGGCTTTTTCCAACTTGGGTTGCCCTAATTGCGGCTATTTATTTCTTTTGTAGCGGCGTAGCGACTTATTTCTCGGTCCAACGCCAGTTCTCCCGAGCAATCAGTCCGACTTTGCAGGGGGCCTTGATTGTTGTTGGGTTTTCGCTTTTGACTCTATATTTTGTCTGCCTGTCGCATGATGTTGACCTGCCGGGTTCCGGCGGTTTGATTGGAACTCTCGTTGACTTTATCTTGCCGCTCCTCTTTCTTTTCGATTGGCTCCTCTTCTCCGAGAAAGGATTCTGGCGTTCGATTGATCCATGGTATTGGTTAGCCCTGCCCGTCGCGTTGGTCGCCGCTAGTTTAGTGGGTATCCAATTATCTTCCGCCACTAACGCCGGTCGTTTCGTCTATCCCTTCTTAGACTACCAAACCATTGGTCTTGATACTATGCTTTGGTATTTTGGAATCGCAGCTGTCCTTATTCTTATTTTTGGCTATCTTTGCCTAGTCCTGGATTTTACAATCAGCGGTCGACTTGGAGAACACATCGTCTTGCCTAAAATTAAGACCATCGTCATCGAAGAGGCTGTTGATGAGCAACCGCTAGATGAAAAGACTATTAGCGTTGAAGATGCTGTTACTGAAGAGCCAACCCCAGAGCCAGCTTCGAAGCCAAGCGTGCAGTCCTCTACAGCTGCTAAGCCGAAGTCTAAAAATAAAGCTCAGCCTTCGTCTCGCCCGAAAACTTCATCTAAGAGGTCTGGTCAAAAGTCTCCATCTGCTTCCAAAAAATCACCCAAGACTCCGTCTAAGGCTTCTCCTGCTCCCCAGAAAACAACTTCTACGGAAGTTAAAATTGGTGACCTGAAAGATAATAAATCTGCCAAACGCCTCCACGACACAAAGTCATAGTTGTCACACACCTGTCACTTTATTCCATTAAAATTAGTATAACTGGGAAACCAGAACTACTAAACTAATTTTAGAGGTTAATATGAAGATTCTAGAAGTTGACCATTTAACTAAAATATATGGTAAGGGCGAAAATGAGGTTCGAGCAGTGGACGATATCAGCTTTTCGGTTGATGAAGGCGAGTTTGTTGCTATCGTCGGTGCTAGTGGATCAGGCAAATCAACCCTGCTTCATCTTTTAGGTGGCGTAGATCGTCCGACTTCGGGTACCGTACGGATTGATGAGAAGGACATTTATAGCCTATCGAATGATGCCTTAGCGATTTTTCGCCGCCGTCAAATCGGCATTATTTATCAATTCTATAACCTGATTCCGATCCTTAATGTTAAGGAAAATATTACATTGCCTTGCGACTTGGATGGTAAAACCGTCAGCAAAAGCCGTCTTAACGAGCTAATCAAGACTCTCGGTTTGGAAGATCGTGTTACTCACCTGCCCAACGAGCTATCCGGTGGTCAGCAACAACGAGTTTCTATTGGTCGTGCTTTGATTAATGATCCGGCTCTCATTCTGGCTGACGAGCCGACTGGAAATCTTGATTCTAAAGCTGGCGACGAAATCGTATCCTTACTGAAACTCTCTAACAAAAAATATCACCAAACCATTATCATTATTACCCATGATCTCGAGATTGCCCGTCAGGCCGATCGGGTTATTACTTTTGAAGATGGTAAAATCATTAAAGACGAGAGGATCTAATCTATGCAAGTTCTTAAAAAACTTACTCTCGAAAACTTGCGTCAGAATAAACGTCGCACTATCGTCACGATTGTTGGAGTGATTTTGTCATCAGCCCTGATCCTCGCCGTGATCGGTATTGTGACTAGCTTCCGCCAGATGATGATTGATTTCGAGAAGGCTCAAACCGGCGATTATCATGAAATGTACGAGAATGTTCCAGCCGATCGTCTACAATATCTTGAAGAAAATGTTCATATCGATAGTTTATTCTATTCCAAGCCTATAACGGCGAAAAATCTGCCCGACAATATTGGTGAGGAGGCTTTGGAGACTTACAAACTCTATCAACATATGCCATACCCAGCGAGTTTTTACGAGAAGATTGACGAACTTCCCGCCGGCAATACTGAAGCGTATAATGTTTATGTTCGTTATGATAAACCGAGCCAGTATGAAGTTTATCGCGAGCAAATTCTCGATGCCTTGTCTGGTGATCAACATGTTAATTATCGTACGAACTCTGGTCTTCTTCGCTACGAAGCCGGAGTAATGGGAGATGCGGCCCTTGCTGCTATTATCAGCCTTGCAGTTATTGTAATTATTATCATTATTGTCACCAGCGTCTTTGCTATTCGCAATAGCTTTAGTATTTCCGCTACAGAACGATCTCGCCAATTTGGTATGTTGAGCAGCATCGGAGCTACTCCTCGCCAGATCCGCCAAAGTGTGGTCTTCGAAGGCCTGGTAATCGCCCTGATCGGTATCCCGTTCGGTCTGTTAATTGGAGCCTTGGCAGTCATTGTTCTAGTCGGCATCATGAATCTCTTAATGGGCGACATGATGGCAGCAAGCGTACCTGTTGCAATGCCATGGTGGATCTTTGCTTTCGCAATCGGCCTCAGTCTTATTACAACTTTCTTCTCCAGTCTTTTTCCCGCCATTCGTGCTTCACGCCTCTCGCCTATCGTTGCTATTCGTGGCAACCAAGATATTAAAATCAAATCTAAAAAACTTCACACCCCACGCTACATTAATGGCGCCTTCGGGATTGGTGGTGTCATTGCCTATAAAAATCTCAAACGTAGCCGTAAAAAGTACCGAACCACAGTTATCTCAATCGTAATTTCGGTCGCCACTTTCATCGGTCTCTATACTTTCCTGGATTATGGTCAACATACAATTGATCTACAGTATGAGCAAGGCAGTTTCGATTTAATTGTTTCACGAGGTACAGTTGATCTTTATCGAGATTTAACTAAAAAGTTTAATCTCAAAGATTCTGCTTATTATATCCAGGGTTCCACGCGTATTATCAATGTTGCCTTTGTGGAGGAAGAGTATTTTAAAACTTACGCCGAGTCGCTCGGTATCCATAATGCCGATTATAATAAAGTTGCCGTCTTGATCGATCGTAGCATGTCCCAGACTGAAAAAGGATCCTACGAAATTAAACCCATGTATCCCGATCTTAAAGACGGCGATGATCTTGAGGTAGAGGTCATCGAGTGGCACTATAAGGATATCACCCTGGATGACGGTAGTGTTATTGTCTCACAAGGCTACGATGAAGATGACATTACTAAAGTTAAGGTTAATATCACCAAGATTACTGATCAGGCCCCAATAGGCTTCGAGCGACAGTTTTCGACATACATCTTTGTCTCGGAAAACTACTATCTGTCAGAACTCACCAAGGACCCCGACAATATCACTGAGTTCTTTGCTAATAATATCGATAATATGGCCCCTATTATGGAATATCTTGACGATTTAGATGCGAGTGGTACCTACGATAAGATGTATTACCAAGACGTGAAAGAGGCTATGGCTCAATCGCGACGCCTTATTCTCTTAATGTCGATCTTCCTCTACGGATTCATTATCGTTGTTACTTTAATTGGTGTAACAAATATCTTCAATACCATTACTACCAATATTGCCCTAAGGTCCAAAGAATTCGCTATGCTTAAGTCGGTAGGTATGACCAGCCAAGAGTTTAATCGCATGGTACGTCTAGAGAGCTTAATGTATGTTGGTAAAGCACTCCTCATCGGTTTACCACTAGGCTTACTCCTATCATATGGTATCTATAACAGCTTTGCCGAAGCAATTGACTTTGGCTATCGCATCCCGTGGCCAGCTTTGGTAATCTCTATTGTAGCAGTTGGACTACTGATCGGCGTCATCATGCGTTACTCTGTAAAACAGACTGAAAAACAAAATATCATCGAAACTATCCGATCTGACAATATTTAGCTATAATATTAGTCATGAAACTACGTATTCTCCTTGTCGAAGATAATCCCTTGACCGCCAAAGGCCTCCAGTATTTGCTTGAGCGGGAGAATTACCAGGCTTTTCTCGCCGGTCGAGCAACCGAGGCAGAAGAAAAACTAAACGAGCGGCATTATGATTTAGTTCTTCTCGATATCTCGTTGCCCGACCGCGATGGCTATACCGTAGCTAGTCACATTAAGTCTTGCTATCCAGAACTTCCCATCATCTTCCTTACAGCTCTCGATGACGAAAACAATGTCATACGCGGCCTCGAACTGGGAGCTGATGATTACATAGTGAAACCGTTTCGGAATCGTGAGCTGCTTCTTCGCATTAACAATATTCTCAAACGCCACCACAAAGTCTCAACCGAGCTGAAAACTGAGCATATTACAGTAGATCTTGATACAAATACCGTGACGGTTGATGGACGCATTATCAGTCTTACGGCCTTAGAGTACAAGTTATTGGTCCGACTTCTTCGTAATCCAGGACAAGTTATTACTCGCGAACAGTTTATTGACGAAATATGGGATGCTTCTGGTAGCGT
This sequence comes from uncultured Candidatus Saccharibacteria bacterium, assembly GCA_947425245.1. Classification (GTDB taxonomy): domain Bacteria; phylum Patescibacteriota; class Saccharimonadia; order Saccharimonadales; family Saccharimonadaceae; genus Nanosyncoccus. The sequence continues at coordinate 45,405 of CANDYU010000005.1, read as the reverse complement.
CGTTAATAATAATACCGTTTCGGTTTACCTCAAGCGTCTTCGTGAAAAGTTGGGCGATCCTGACTTGATTGAAACAGTTAAAAATCTCGGCTATCGCATTCGTGATAATCGGCCTTCATCTTCGGCGGGAACGGCATGAAACGACGTCTCCTACGAATTGTTTTACCTCTCGTGATAGGTTTGCTAGTTGTTGGTGCAATAGCATATAGTGCCACTATGCTTGTCGGATCACACTACGAAAGAATGTCTCGACAGGAGATTTCCGGCCTAATTGGTCTTCTTCTTGAGTCTGATCCTGAAATCAATCGTCAGGATTTGTTGCGTACACTTCAAAATAATCAGCAACAAGCGAACAGTGACAGGATCGAAGCCGGTGAAGACTTCCTGCGTCGCTATGGATATCTGCCTAATGAGCTTGTTCTCTCTAGTACACTATACTTTTGGCGAGGAATGTTCCTTATTTCTCTGGTTACCGTAGTTGGCTTTGCAATCGTAGTGGCTGCATATTTTTGGCTTGTTGACTGGCTTCGGCAAAGGCATGTTAAACGTCTAGTAAACTATCTTCAGGATCTCAATAACCATATTTACAATTTACGACTTGATGAAAATAGGGAGGATGAGCTTTCATTATTAACTAATGAATTGTATAAAATTACAGTCACTCTTAAGGAGGCTGCCGAGCAGAATCATGCCAAGAAACAAGGTCTCGAGGATGCTCTAGCTGATATATCTCATCAGCTTCGTACTCCGCTTACTTCTTCCAGAATTATGATCGATAATATCTATGACGACCCTGATATGCCGCCTGAAATCCGCCAAGATTTTTTACGTTCCATTAGCCACCAAATCGAAATCATGTCGACTTTAGTTACTACCCTACTTAACTTAGCTAAGTTTGACAATGGCTCAATCCAACTAAATAATCAAACCATCAAAGTTGAACAGCTTCTGTATAACATTCAGCAAAATATAGCAGTTCTAGCTGACGTTCATGATATTGTTCTTCAAGTAGCGGGTAATCTAACTTCTGAAATTAATCTTGATATTCGTTGGCAGACTGAAGCACTTACTAATATTGTGAAAAATTGCATTGAGCATAGCCCTAGTGGGGGCACTGTTAATATTTTCGTCGAAGATTGTCCGCTCTTTCTCAAAATTATCATCTCGGACCATGGAGAAGGTATTACTCCAACCGATTTAAAACATATCTTCGAACGGTTCTATAAAGCCCAAAACTCCAGCTCGTCCGGTGTTGGTATTGGACTCGCATTCGCTAAAACAGTTATCGAAGCCGGAAATGGTCAAGTGTCAGTCAGCTCTCAGGTTGGAGAGGGAACGAAGTTCTTCGTCGTCTATTTTAAGTAGTTCTATACCTCTCATTCCCTTCGTAAACGTGCTTCATTAACTATAATGCATACCGGTGCCATCAGTAGCATAAACATCATAACCATAAATATATCAACATTAATTCCGTACCAAACTACTCCTATGATATCTACCAGATTAAATCCTAGTTCAGCTTGGATAGTCAATAGCTCCTGATTTGCAAAACTAAAAATCAACACTAACAGGCTTGCTAAACCAAATGCCAGTACCGCCGCCCCAATCATCAGTTCTAAGAAGTAACACAGATAAATTGCTCGTATCTGCCCAGTTGTTGAACCTAAACTATAATATAAAGCAATATTTTTCCTGTCTTGATCGATTAGCCGAATACTTGTAAAAATTACCACCACTGCCGCCACTAACCCCAAGGCTATTGTAATACCCCAAATGACTATCTTGATGCCTCGCATAAGATACTGTACTTCTGGGGACATTCCTGCAACGATACTTACTGCGTAAGTTCTTCCTGAAAAATCAACATTTATGAAGCTACCCTTGCCGTTCCTGAAGTATTCATAGACACTTTTGTCGTCTGGAAATGCCGCGAACACTACCTCAGTATTTTGCTGTAAATCATCAAGTCTATCGATGAGTGAATCATTCTGTTGTTTGCCCACCATCCAGCTCTCTCTTTTTCCGTTATCTATAATAACCGGCATACCATTCGGAGTCGCAACTAACTCCAGCACTGGATTTAGTAAATTATCGTTATCCTTCTCTAATAGCTTAAATGATAAGTTTCGAACGCCAAAGTTTCCTGACGTAAGCCCCACCACAAAATATTTCGCACCTGTCTTATCGGTAAATGCTTTACCAATTAGTTCATCGCGATATTGGCTATAGTCACTCTGCTTTTGAGTCAGCTTCCTGCCGTCTGTCGAAAAATTCCTTTCAAGTAACTGCTCACCTAGTAGCTGCGACGCTAAGATTGGCATGTAGCCCTCTGGCACCTTCGCCGGATCAACTTCAATTGCTCCCGCCATTATCTCTTCCGATAAAACAACACTTCCAAACATTCCAAGTTCCTCCGCCCCGCTCATTACCTCGCCGCCATATGTCTCAATGTCTTCTATTATTTCTTGCCGTGTTGCCAGAATCGCTTCCTGTTCTACTGCCACCTCGTTCTGATCATTGGTTGCCCTGACAATTACTTTACCATCCGTTGCTCGACCCGCAAAGTCGACATAGGTATTCTCAAGCCCCTGGAACCATAAATGAATCGCAAAAATTAGTCCAAAAATCACTCCCATTACAACCGCAACTAGCAAGTTCCGTTTTCTATGTACACGGATATTCTTTAGACTAATTCGTAAAGCATCTCTTATCTTCATGCTAATCTCCTTTTAGTTTTTGAGCCAGTTTGCGATTTGAGAATTGATCTAAACAAAGTAAAAAGGATATTGGAGTGACGCTAAACATGCCAATAATCACCCATACGCATCGCCAATTCGCACCAATCAATACTGGCCAATATGCGGGTGAATCTGGAAAAGTTGTGGTAAATTGATCCGACAGATAGTTCCATCCCACCGTTGTAGCGACTCCAGCTAGAATTAAAGCCAACAATATTGCAAAACCTGCCGCTCTTATGCACAGCTCCAATAAATACCCAAAATAAATCAGCAACAATTGACTCTTTGACGCTCCAATTGAACGATAAAGCACAAAAGTTTTAGTACTACTAGTAATCAGGTGTGCCATAGTAAAGGCTAAAATAAAAACCGATACTATCATTAGTGCAACAGTAATTGGTCGTATAAAATCCTTATTTTTTTCGCAAAAATATCTATATACGCTAATTTGATTACCAAAAAGCTCAACTATTTGATAATTCTCAGAACTATAATGAAGTTGTTTTGCGTCTGATTTACTGTAATACTCATAAGCCCTACTTAGACTTGAAAACCTAGCAACAATAGCCACACTCAGTATTTCTTCGTTAAGCCCTGCTTTCTGATCATCTGCTAGAGTAATGATTTCTCCACCAAACTCCCCAATACGCTCAAGAACTACAGAGTTATTCTTATAACTACTAACTAAATAAATCACGCCATTGGTTGCATTTCCTGCGTATCGAAGAGCGGCATTCTCTAGTCCTTGCACAATCACTATTACAGCAAGCAGTAGCCCAAATAACACTCCTATCGTAATTACCGTCGCCCAACTCCGGGTGCGATAAGCTATTAGCTCGCGATGTGATAGTTTAAATAGCTCCTTGATTGTCATTAACTTCTCCTTCTGACGCCGCCAATGCCAGCTCAACCACTTCACTATTTACTAACTTATTCTTAACGAATAGAATTTGTGTCGCAAACCTTGATACATCTCGACTGTGACTCGCGACAATAATCGTAATGCCCATTTGCTGACGAATCGCATTAAGGATTTTTAACACTATAATTGCATTTTCTTCATCAAGATTACTAGTCGGTTCGTCAGCTAAGATTATTTTTGGATCCATTAGTAAAGCTCTAGCAATGCAGGCTCGCTCAGCCTGTCCCCCTGAAACCTCACTAGGCAAATGACTCAAACTCTCGGTGATTCCTAGCATCTGTGCTAGCTGCTGAGCTTTTGCGTTTCGTTCGGCTTCGGGCATACCCGCAAACACTCCTGGTAAAGTAATATTCTCCATAAGCGTAAACTGTGGTTGAAGGTATGAGCCCTGAAAAATAATACCGACCTCATGTCGATAAAAGTCGGTACGTTCTATTTTGGCTAGCTCGCTAATATCCTTACCATCAACTACAATCTTCCCACTATTAGGTATCTCCAGTCCACTAATCAAATTAAGTAGCGTAGACTTACCGGCACCACTCTCGCCGCGTACTACTACGAATGACCCGACCGGAATTGTTAAGTTGACATCCTGAAAAACTATCCTATCACCATACTGCTTTCTTATGTCATGAAGCTCTATGATATCCACTTCTCTCTACCTCCCTCGCTAGCTTTTCCATATCATTAACTTTATTATATCATTAACTTTATTATATCATTAACTTTATTATATCATTAATTTTGTTATCTTATCGATTTACCTTCTTCACTTCGTCCGTAGCGGGTACGTCTATCTAGGCTACGGCTCTGCCCGGGATCTTGGTATCGGTGGCTTCAATTGGCCTACTACGGCTTCGCCCGTTTACAACAATGGGTCTGCTGGTTTGACAGGTTACAACCTCAATTTCAATGCTAGTGGCGTCAACCCGTCGGACGGCCCGCTCAATCGTTGGCTCGGTTTCCCCATCCGTTGTCTGGCGTACTAGGTTAGAGTAAGAATAGGAAACTAGCTTCCTATTCTCGGTACCAATAAATATAAAAGCCCTAAAAGGGCTTTTATAATGCAAAATTTCTTTTAGAAATGCAATTCAAACTTGGCTGAGCCGGCAGGATTCGAACCTGCGAATGCTGGGACCAAAACCCAGTGCCTTACCACTTGGCGACGGCTCAATACTCCACTATTCTATCACACTTTAAGACTCGGTGCAACGGCTTGCCTCGCGAAGTGTAGGCAGTTCCTCGAAAATCACCTTGATGCAACCAGCGATTGGGATAGCGATAATCGCTCCAATCAACCCAAACACATTCATCCCGATAATAATTGCCACCAGCACCATAGTTGCCGGCAAATTTAATGCATTGCCTTGTACTTTTGGTGCAATCACATTATTCTCAATCTGTGCATATATTATATATAGTACCAAGAACACGATAGCCGCCACTGGTGAGCTAAACAGCAGTATTAATGTAATCAACCCACAACTAATAATTGGGCCGAACATTGGTATTAAGTAGAAAACCATCGCCACTAGCCCCATCGGTAAGGCCAATCCTCCCGAGAATCCAAACATAAAAGCTAACAATAGAACCATAATGGTCACTACTAGGCCATCCAAAAAAGCTATCATAACTTGGTGCGAAACATAGGTCGAAACAACATCTACCATTCTCTGCATTAGATGCTTAACTGCCTGCACTGTCTTGTCGTGGCTCTTACCTTTATCTTCCAAGATATTCCAGCACGCCTCGACAATACTCGGCCCTTCAAGAGAGAAAAATAGGGTCAAGACTATCGTTAATATTACATTTGTAATTATTTGAGCAATCGTACTTACACTCACTACTAAAGTATTACCAAAGTTTTTTACGAAACCACTCGAAAACTCTTGAATTGACTTTACAATCTCATCCTGTAAATTATCTATGCCTAAAGCATGCCCAAAGTCATTAATGCCGTCCCATCCTCCTAGAGTGTGTTCAAAAGTCGAAGGTAGCTGTTGTACGAACTGTGTTGTTTGGTCAATTACGACTGGACCGACTACTGCGAAAATCACCCCTAGCGCCCCAATCACCAGGATGTAAGCAATAATCGAAGAGGACGCCGAGTGGTCATTTTTTGTCAAACGATTAATTCTTTGTGCTAGTGGGCGAATCGCAATTGTTAGGAACAGGGCAATACCAATAATTACCAACGAAGCCCAAGCTTTCCAAACCAATAACCCGGCGGCACCAAACCCTAAAATCACCAACCAGAAACGTACGAAAGTTTTAGTATCTACTTCAATCGTCTTGCTCATTGGCCTCCTTCAATAATTCCATTCTAGCATGCTACTATCCTACTCACAACCCCCATAATACCTAGCTAAAAAGTTCTCCTTATATCGTTTAAAATCATCTTGCAGCATTGCTTTTCGAATCTCTTCCGTCAATCTTACAATAAACCTCAAATTATGAGCCGAAGCTAAGCGGTAATATTTCTGTTTCTTCTCAATCTCGCCCGACCGCCACAAAGCACGCAGGCTGCCCCTGGTCCATCCCGCTCGACAGGTTGGACAGTCGCAATCTCGATCAAGAAACTCTCCCGCTCCTGTAAACTTTCGTAAGTTAATGTCTCCGTCACGCGTATAGATTTTTCCGTGTCGTGCTTCTCGAGTCGGAGCAACGCAATCAAAAGTGTCCGCTCCCATCTCAGCCCCAATTAAAACATCGTCCGGATGCGACAGTCCTAAAAGATGCCTCGGCTTCTTAAGTGGCAACTCTTCGTTACACCAGCGTAAAATCTCCCCTAAATCTTCCTTCAAAAACGCTCCTCCCAGCCCGAAACCATCAAAGCCAATACCGTCGATTTGCATCTTTGCTAAGTTTTGGGCAGTTTTCCTTCGTAAGTCTTCCCATCTTCCACCTTGTAAAACTCCGTAGAGGTTTTGTCGGTAACCCAAATCATCACGGTGTTTGATATGTTCGGCCAAACTTCTTCTTGCCCACCTCTCCGTCCGCTCCATCGCCTCAATATTATATTCGTACGTATCCGCTAGCGAGGTCAACTCATCGAAAGCCATATGAATATCTGCCCCAATTCGACATTGGATTTGCATCGACTCTTCTGGGCCAACAAAATCTGGCTGACCATCAAACGGATCGATAAAATCCACACCCTTCTCACTAACCCGTGCTAGCCGCTCTTTGTGTGCCGTGTTTTTAACTTCATCCACTCTATCCATGGCGACTACTTTGCCGAGCCCAGACCCCAGAGACATCACCTGAAACCCGCCCGAATCAGTCAAAGTTGGACCCTGCCATGCCTCAGCCGAAAGCCCATCTATCCTTATCGAGCCAGCAACCTCCTGATCTCGTGGCTGCCATTCAGCTAGTCCTCCCGCTGCTGCAATTTGGCCCGACCGACGACGCAAGTGATATCCATTAGATAGCATCGCCTGCACCCCACAGTCTTCCAAGTCCTGTGCCGACAAAAAACGCACATAACCATTTGTCCCGACCGCCATGAAAGCCGGCGTCTTAATCTCACCGTGTGCTGTCTCAATCACCCCAGCACGCCCCAAGCCATTCTCTAACCTCTTTTCAACCCGAAACTTCATACTTACATTATATTATATCATATCTATGTTATACTCATAAGGTATGAAGATTCTACAGCTTAACGTTTGGATGGGAAAAATTGAGGGTAACCTACGTCGTTTTCTTATAGAGAATAATTTCGATATCATTTGCATGCAAGAGGTTTTTGCCTCAGAGAATCAAGAAACTCACCTCTCGCGACTCTGCTTCGATCTCTCACAAATCATTAAAGCCTCCCGCCTTGAACATATCTTCTTCTCGCCGAACTGGAGCAGCGATATCGCGACTGGCACTTTTGAGGAAGGGAATCTCATCCTTAGCCGATATCCTTTTGCTTCTACTAGTAGCGAGTTTATCAATGACCAATATCGCGACCACATTATTCTGGGGCAAACCATACGCAACAATCTCAATATCCAAATCGCTACACTCGAAAATGGCCTCACTATAGTTAATCATCACGGTTTCTGGCGTCCTGATCCAATTGGCGACGATGATACGGTTCGAGCCTTTGAAAAAGTTGCCAAAATCGTCCGCCCCCTCTCCGAACATGCCCCGCTCATCATGTGCGGAGACCTTAATATTATCCATGAATCGCCTGCCATGCGTCCGCTTGACTTCTTGCACGACTTAACCGACGAGCATCGGGTTAAAACTACGCTCTCTGGTCTCAAATATGACGGCGTGGTCCCCTGCGATCACATCCTGACGAATTCGGCCATCAAAGTTGACCATTTTATAGTTCACCCTGATCTAGTATCTGACCATCTTGCTCTTTCGGCTGATTTTGAAATCGAGCAATAAAACAAAACTCCCCGACAGGGGAGTGAAATTAATGTGGTTGGTGGCTCAAATCATGGCCGTCACTATAGTTTAACGCTCGGTCCAGCTTCTCTGCGAGCCGCGTAGTCAGCCCGCTCACAGCAAGCTCAATTACGACACCGGCAAAATATGCGAACAAGGCTTGTGTTAAGAATTCGCCCAGCGAGAGCTTGCCTAAAAATGCCAAGATCTCAAATACCGCCACATCTGCAATTCTTGCTACGGCTGAGGAAATAATGGCCCGGCGTCTAAAGTTATCCACTTGCTCAGAACGCAAACGCATCAACACAAAAACACGATTGTTCAAAATCTGGCTAAGCAGAAAGCCCGCCACGCTGGCTAAGAAAATCCTTCCTAGTGTAGCCTGTACGACCATGAATGCCATGTTGTCCGCACCAGGATAACCTGGTAAAATCGTCTTCGCAACCCATAGGACCCCGGTCGACATCACCGCCAGTAAAGCAGACCATGCCGCCACCAGATTCGCGACTTTTAGGCCATAGATATTGACGAGCAGGTCACCCACAATATAGGAAATAGGGAACAATAAAATCCCCGCGTCTACAGGTATCGAGGCTAACGTCCAAATCTTTAGTGCTGCCAAGTTACTCACGATCAGTACCACGCTAAGGGTAGCCGTCATGGCTATCAGTACACCTGTCACCCTCGAGTTCATCGGATCAGGATCTCGCAGCCTGTCTCCAATGCCGAGACAATTCAAAATAGCATTCAAAAATCCCGTCCTCTTTTCTGTCCTTTGCGTCATCATACGCCACCTCCAAAGAATATTTAAGGTACAAAAATCCCCCTTATTATTACATTATAGCACAGATTTTTCAAAAAGTCAACAACGCATTAACTGTATTCTACCGACGGAAGCCAGCCCTAAAACCTTAATTTTTCCGTAAAGAAGCTTGTAGTTGGCAGTCAGTGCTTGACATTGCTAAAAAATCGCGGTACATTAGTACAATGTTTAAACTCTTCAAATATCTCAAGTCATACCTTTGGCAAGTCGTTCTCCTGCTTGTTTTAATCGGTCTGCAAGTTTGGACCTCGCTCCAACTACCATCTCTCATGGCCGACATTATCAATAATGGTATCATGAAATCGGACCTCGATTATATCTGGCGAACTGGCTCTTGGATGATTGGGCTTGCGGTCTTTTCTTCAATCTGTGCTTTTACTGCAAACTTCCTCTCTGCTCGCATTGGTACAGCTTTTGCACGAGATGTGAGAAAAGATCTATTTGCACACGCTCTTAATCTTAGCACAGCTGATATCGATCAGTTTTCAACCGCCTCCCTCATCACTCGCACTACGAACGATATCAACCAGGTGCAATCTGCTGTTGTCATGTGTCTCACTATGGCCCTGCGTGCTCCACTCACTTGTGTTCTTGCTGTCGGTCAAGCTATCGCTACTGCTCCGGACATGACCTGGATTATTGCTCTTGCTGTTGGTGTTATTCTTTTTCTGACGATATTAATCATGGCAATTGTGATGCCAAAGTTCACGATTATCCAGAAGCTCGCTGACCGTATTACCCTTCTTACCCGTGAGAGCCTTACTGGCCTCAGGGTGATTCGTGCCTTCAATAATGAGTCTTTAGAGAAACGCAAGTTTGAGAAAACCAATAATGAGAATACTAAACTAAACGTCTGGGTGGATGTTATATTATCCCTTCAAAGTCCACTCATCAGCTTAGTGTTTAATGGCACGACCCTACTTTGTACCTGGATCGGCATTAGCTTAATTAGCAAAGATATTACCTACCTGGGAAATATGATGGCATTCATGCAATATGCTATTCAGGTTGTCATGTCCTTCCTCTTCTTGACGATGCTCTTCGTTATTCTGCCCCGAGCCAATGTCTCCGCCAAGCGTATTAACGAAGTTTTCAATACAAAGTCAAAGATTATCTGGCGTAACGAAACTATCGGTAAGCCAAACCTAGAGCCATCCGTCGAATTCTCTCATGTTGATTTTGGCTATCGTGGTGCCGAGGAAAAAGTCCTACACGATGTCTCGTTCGTGGCCGAAGCGGGCAAAACTACGGCCTTTATCGGTTCCACTGGGTCTGGCAAATCGACCCTCATCAATCTTGTACCACGTTTCTATGAGGCAACTAGCGGCGAAATTAAAATTAATAATATTAAGATTCAAGACTATGCTAAAAACGACCTCATGCGACGGATTGGTTATGTCCCACAGCGTGGCGTCCTATTCTCCGGCACGATTAAGAGTAATATCCTGTTTGGTGCTCCCGAAGCGAGTGAAGAGCAAATGAAGCTAGCGGCCCGTGTTTCCCAGTCAGAAGAGTTTATTGAAAAACTCGACAAAAAATATGAATCACATATTTCACAAGGTGGCACCAATGTGTCCGGTGGTCAACGCCAACGCCTCTCAATTGCTCGTGCAATCGCTAAGGACCCTGATATTTATATCTTTGACGATTCATTCTCGGCACTCGACATGAAGACTGATGCTAAACTGCGAGAAGCACTCAAGCCAATTACTAAAAATGCCGTTACACTTATTGTTGCTCAACGTATTAGCACCATTAAGGACGCCGAACAAATTGTAGTCCTGAGCGAGGGCGAAGTGGTGGGTAAAGGTAATCACTATGAGTTGTTGCGAGGCTGTGAGGTGTATCGCGAAATTGCCAAGTCGCAACTCTCTGATGCGGAGTTCCAGTCCGAATTGGCTCAAAGTAAAAAACAATCTAAGAAGGAGGTGAAGCATGCCTAGAATGATGACTGGTGGCAATAAGCCAAAAAAGTTTAGTCTTGCACTAAAGCGTTTTCTTGGCTCCTTGAAACCCTGGATGGTGCCAATTATCTTTGCCATTATTCTGGCTATCGGCTCAACTGTCTGCTCGATTTTTGGACCTAAAATCCTTGGTGAGATGACCGATACCGCTGTGGCAGATTATGGTGCTGCCATAACGCAGGCCGGCGGTCAGCTCCCTGAGCCAGAAGCACTCAGTGCCGCCCTTAGTTGGGGGAAGCTTGGAGAACTCGCCCTCATACTTATCGGTCTATTTATTCTTTCGGCTATTCTTAATTATCTCGAAGGTGTCATCCTCTCAATTGTCTCGGCTCACTATGCGAGGAAAATGCGTTCTGAAATTCTCGATAAAATCTCTCGACTACCAATTTCTTATTTCGATAAGCACCAATTTGGTGACACTCTGTCTCGTATGTCAAATGACGTTAGTATGGTCTCAAATACTCTAGCCGATGTGTTATCTCGCGTGATGACAAGCATTGCAACAATTATCGGCATTCTTATTATGATGATGACGATTTCCTTCAACCTTTCATTGATTGCTCTAATTGCCGTACCATTCTCACTTCTATTCGTCTCTCTCGTTGCTAAAAAAGCCCAAAACTTCTTCCGTAGTCAACAGGCAACTTTGGGTAATCTTAATAGTACTATTGAAGAAGATTATTCTGGGCAAGCTATCATCAAGGCCAACTCCTATGAACCCACTGCCGTCGAAAAGTTCAGCCGTACAAACCGGCACCTCTACGATGCATCTTGGCGGGCACAATTCTATTCATCTCTTGCTTTTCCAATTACTAATATCTGTACCAACTTGAGTTATGTAGCAATTTGTATAGTCGGTGGCCGTATGGCGATAGATGGAAAATTATTGATTGGTAGCGTTCAGGCATTCTTGCAGTATGTTAGCCAATTCAACCGCCCAGTTACCGAGGTCTCTCAAATTGCCTCCAATATCCAGCAAACTCTTGCTGCTGCCGAGCGTATCTATGAGTTCCTTGATGAAACTGAAGAATCAGCTGACCCAGAGCCATCCCAAACTATCGCTAATATTAGCGGGGCAGTCGAATTTCACGAAGTGAACTTCTCGTATGACAAGGTGCGACCAATTATTCGAGACTTCTCTGTCAAAATCAAGCCAGGCATGCAAGTGGCTATTGTCGGTCCGACCGGTGCTGGCAAGACCACCATTATTAACCTCCTCATGCGTTTTTATGATCCTGATACTGGCTATATTTCAATCGATAATATTCCAACCCGCGAAATGAAACGTTCTGACGTTCGTAAACTCTTCGGTATGGTTCTGCAAGATACTTGGCTGTTCTCTGGCACTATCGAAGAAAATCTCAAATACGGTAACCATCATGCCACTCACGAGGATATTGTTCGTGCCACTGATGCTAGCAGTATCCATCATTTCATCGAGTCATTGCCACAGGGCTACAACACAGTTATCTCGGAAGACTCCGACAATATTTCCGCCGGTGAAAAGCAGCTTCTAACGATTGCACGGGCGATGGTCGCCAACCCGCCAATGATGATTCTTGACGAGGCGACTTCCAATGTTGACACTAGGACTGAGCAGATCATCCAAGATGCCTTTAATAAATTGACGCACGGACGTACCGCCTTCGTTATTGCTCACCGCCTCTCTACTATTCGTAACTCTGATCTTATTTTGGTTATGAAGGAAGGGAATATCGTTGAACATGGTACCCATGATACGCTCCTAGCCGCCAACGGTTTCTATTCCGAGCTCTACAATTCGCAATTCGCCGATGACGAAGATGCTTAGAATGTGCTACAATAGGAACAAATAATTGGAGGTTCAAGATTAGGCATGTTTCGCTTGCGTGGTTTTAAAGTTGCGAAGGGTTGGGAAGATTGCGACATTGTTTTGCCCCAAAGACAAACCTTACATGCGGCTGGTTACGACATAGCTGCTGCTGAGGATGTCACCTTGCTACCTGGCTCAAAAGGCAAATCTCCCGTTATTGTGCCTACCGGGCTAAAGGCTTACTGTCAACCGGACGAATGTTACCTGCTTTTTAACCGTAGCTCAAACCCTGGCAAGGGCTTTATCTTAGCAAACGGTGTTGGTGTTATTGATTCTGATTACTATAATAACCCCGACAACGACGGACACCTTCATGTGCTACTTCTCAATATTACGGACCACGAAATCCACATTAAAAAAGGTGATCGCATCGCCCAGTTGGTCTTTCAGAAGTTTCTGATTGCCGATTACGACTCTGCAACTGGCATTCGACAAGGAGGTATCGGTTCCACCGATCGACCTTCATTCGCATCTCCTGAGATAATCTATGATGTCGATGATGTTCTTTGGCCGCTGGTTGACCGTGTTTTTGCTAAGCTGAAAATCCCCATTGAAAAAGAGACTGACTTTAACTTTAATACTAATCCGTTACTTAGTAAACAAGAAAAAAGAGACATCCTGGCCGGCTTCCGCGACCCGCAAACTTTTCACGACATGAACTTTTATTATGGAATCCAAGATCTCTTAAAGCCAGAAGAGCTGGGAGCTCGGGTTTTTGTTAATTCAAATTCATACTCTGAAGCTATTGCTCAGCAGAAACGGCAGCAGCTGCGTAAAATCCTACCAAATTTGTCAGAAGATCGTTTGACGCTCAATGTAATTACTGGCAGTGCTAATAAAAAGCATATTCGCCAGCACGCCTTCGCTTTTGTAGATGACAGCCCTTACAATATCATTCTGTCTGATGCACTAATGAATATTTTGCCGATTAAAAATTGGAACAACACCACAAACGCTCGCCAAATGCTCCTTGATAGCGGCGGCATTATCATCGAGCCTACGGAGTATAACCTACGAGAGATCATCCAGAAGCCAAACCAGAAATATATAATATATGGCAAAGACCTCAACGAAATTAATCAAATCATCTATCAAGCTGTAAAACTAAATAAGGAGCGATATGACTAAACCAAAAGTCTATTTCACCAAACAAATCACACCAGAATCACTAGTTAAGATTTATCAAGCCCTTGGTAGCAGGCCCCATGGTAGGGTCGCAGTAAAAATTTCTACTGGTGAGCCCGGTGGTCATAACTACCTCAAGCCAGAACTCATTAAAGATCTCGTCCATTTGGTTGATGGCACTATTGTGGAATGCAACACGGCCTATGGCGGCAAACGCGGCCGGACGGCAGACAGCCTTGAAACTGCTCAGGCACACGGATTTACTGATATTGCTGAAGTTGAGATTCTAGATGCTGATGGTGATATTGACCTTCCAGTCCATGGCGGCGAAAAACTCGACGTCGACCCAGTTGGTAAGGGAATTGAGAAGTACGATACTATAATTAACTTATCTCATTTCAAAGGTCATCAAATGGGTGGCTTTGGCGGCGTTCTAAAGAACCAATCGATTGGTTTTGCTTCGTCGGAAGGTAAGGCTTACATCCATACTGTCGGTCGTACTCGTCAGCCTGAAAAGCTCATGGCTTGCTGGAGTCCAAATCCGCCCGCCGATCTTGATTTAGCCGCCATCCAGGATGACTTTCTTGAAGCAATGGCTGAGGCAGCCAAGGCAGTTTCGGACTATATGAACACTAAACTTGAAGGCGGAAATCCGCGTATAGTCTATATCGATGTTATGAATAATCTTTCACGTGATTGTGATTGTTCGAGCCACCCAGAAACACCTTGTATGCCAGACATTGGCATCCTTGCCTCTCTTGATCCGGTCGCAGTAGACCAGGCTTGTATCGATCAAATTAACTATTCTGATGACTCTGGCCACGAACGTTTTATGGAACGAGTTAATCAGCAACGCGGCCTCCATATTCTCGAACACGCCGCAAAAATTGGCCTTGGCTCACGAGATTACGAGTTGGTGAACCTGGATGCTTAACGAATTCGAACATGGCATAATCAGTAGTATTATCAACTGAAACAAAACTAATTCGCATTAAAGACCTGTTTGCCAAGATGTTGTAAAAAATACAATGATTATTATGTGATTGCGTAACTATTTATGCTATACTTAACGTAAAGCACGAGTGGGAAACAAAAAGGGAAAGAGTCCTTGGGCAAGGCACAATATTAACGGAGAGTGGAGGCCCCGATGAGTAAAAGCGATCCTAATTCGCCCAATAGTACAACAGAAACAGACACTAATCGCGAAATTGCCGAGCTGAACAAGGCTCTTGTCAAAAAAGAAAATCGTCTAGCCGAACTAGAACAACGACTAACCCGCATTGAAAAACGTACTAAAAGCAATGAACGGTTTGCTCGCACTTTCGCCGGATGTATGTCGACGCAGGTTCTAGCGATTGACGCCGTCACCGAGGTTCTTCGTCGAGGATTGCGTGAGGATGCCGTTGTTGCTGAAGAGCTTAGAGTAGCAATTAAGGATTATGATAAGCATAAGTTTCGTCGCTGGTTCTCCGGCTTTTGCAATGTGCTCCTTTGGATAATTTCGGTCATGTTAGCGGCCACGGTTGGAGCATTCATTTATTGGGTATTTTCAGGCCAATAAGATATCTAAGAGGAGGTAATATCTTGATGAATAGAACTAGAACCAAAACGCAGTATCTCCTGGGTTGCATACCGGTCTGGAAAACTATCCAGAAAACACAGCGAGAAGATACCGAGAATGCAGTAGGCGTAATGGAATGGACGTCGCAAAAAGCGGGCCCTGCGGAAGCTCGGTCTAGCCTAAAGTTACCCTGTGGCACTAAAGGCGACGCATATACTAAAGAACTGATAGGTCGTATTTTAGAAGAAGGCTGTCTCGATCGTTATCCTAGCTCAACTTACGCTGACGGCGAGCCGGCCCATACTCTTAGCATTAATCATGTCATGACGACTTACGATCTAACTAAAGGTGAAAGTCCGTTAATTACCTTGCGGCCGATCGCCGTTAAGTCTGCCATCGGTGAACTACTCTGGATTTACCAAGACATGTCAAACGACTTAAACATTCTTAAAGATAAATATGGCGTCACTTGGTGGGATGAGTGGGACATCGGAGATCGTACGATTGGTGCCGCTTACGGCGAAACTATCCGTCGACACGACTTGGTTCGTAAGCTGATTAATGATATTGAAAACAACCCGGATGGTCGTCGTCATATTATTAATATGTGGCAATATGATGATTTTGAAGATAAACATGGACTCAAGCCCTGTGCTTATCAGACTGCCTGGAATGTTCGACACGGCAATGATGGTGTTGACTACCTAGACATGTGCCTCTATCAACGCTCCAGTGACTTTATGGCGGCCGGTTGCATTAATCAAGTTCAGTATCTTGTTTTTCTGCATCTCATTGCTCGCCATTGTGGCTATACCCCAGGCCGTTTTTCTTGGTTTGTCCAGAACATTCAAATCTATGATCGTCATGTTAATCTCGCTAAAGAATTGATTGCTCGTCAACCATTCGACTGCCAGCCAAGTGTCTATCTCAATCCTGACAAAAAAGACTTCTTTGATTTTACGGTTGATGACATTAGGATTGAAAACTATCCACGCAAGGAGATAGCTACTCAAAATCCCCAGATGCGTTTTGATCTTGGCCACCAAAACATTGATACTCAAGGCTTTAACCTCGATAATCTAAAAACTATGATATAATACCTGTTATGAAACACCATTGTCATTGCGGGATTAAAGGGCACTTCGATAAGTTTAGATTTAAGCGTCTCGGGGTTCTTGGGGCTGTTTTGATGATTGGCCATGTACTCTTTCATGTCGTTGAGTGTCTTGTTTTGCCCGCCCTGTTGGTTGCTTGGAGCGGCTATGCTATAGAGGAAAATATTGAAGAGACGGCAGACCAGGTTAAGGCGGAGATTATTAGCGAGGATGAGCTTATGGTGACAACCGCACATCAGTTATACCAACAGCTATTAGCTAGTCTGCGTCACTCATCCTCGACTTAATACCATGCTACTGACAGTAACAGTTAAACCTAACTCGAAAAAAGGTCCACTGGTTGTTTTGGGATCAAGCGATTCGCGGCAGACTACCGATCGCCACCGATTCCTAGAGGCTACGGTCTTCCTCAGGGAGAGGCCAGTCGACGGGGCTGCCAATGACGCTCTAATTAAAACCTTATCTGAGTTCTTTCGTGTGCCAAAAATTTGCATTAATATTAAAACTGGTAATCATAGCCGTAAGAAAATAGTTGAGATTATTGGCAAAGTTGAGAAACTTTAGTATACTAATGATAAATCAAGTATAACGAGGTGAATCAATGGCAGAAATTTTAAGCATTAATGGTGCTGAGGTTAAAATCGGCGAAGACGACGGCAAGGTAATTACCGCACCAATCGCTACCTTACAGTTTGCTAACCCGAAAGTCGGCGACAAGGTTGAGGTCTTTCGTGATGGTGATGACTTTATTATTAAGAAGAGCTATGACGAAGCAGCCGAGGGAGAGAAATCAATCAATAAGCACCTTTTTGTTTGGGTCGCTTGTTTTTTGGTAGGAGGCTTAGGAGTAGATCGCTTCATGCGTGGTCAAACCGGCCTCGGTATTTTTAAGCTATTACTGAGTTTGTTGGGATGGATTCCTCTCGGAATCGGAACCTTTGCAGTTTGGGTTTGGGTTATAGTTGACTGGATTATCGCCATGATAAAAGCCTATGGTAGTGCATACGGTCAAGATGAGAACTTGACTTTCGATGAAGATGGTAATTATATTAAGTAGATAGGGAGATTATGGAGGTAACAAAAGTAGATTTTCGTCCTGCCACTGATGTAGATTTAGAAGATATTATTAAGCTTACCAACCTTTGCTTTGAGGAAGATACTCCCCTAGAATATGCACAAGTAGTTTGGGATGAATGTAAATCTGACAACAACCAGATTTATCTAAATGGCTACATCGGTGATGAACTTGTGGCTCATGCTAAAATTACGATTGTCCCAACAATCTACAAGAAACTGGGCAAGTTTGCGATTCTTAATCATGTCTGCGTTAAGCCTATTATGCGTCGCCATCACCTCGGCACGAAGTTACTTGACGAGATTTTTCGAATTTGCCAAGATCGCGGGGTTAATACGGTTGAACTTTGGTCGAAAAACTTCCGCACCGCTGCCCATGCTCTATATAAGAAGTATGGCTTTGAGGTGGTTGACGCCAAGTTCTTCGCTAAGGATATTTAACTAAAAAGAAAAGGGAAGGCATGAAGATTAATAGTATTTACATCGGTGGGTGGTTCCAGCGAACCATGCTCCAGCTCTCTGAGATGTACGACTTCTTACGAAATGGCGAGTCACAGCTCAAGCTTAATAAGAAAAAACTCGCCGAGCTCCGTAAAGATTTATCAATCGGCAGTATCGAATACGGCGTATCCGGCGAAGAGTTTATTTCTTTCATCACTAGTGAGCATTTAAAAATTAAAATATTTGAAGATGGTCTCATTACGGTTAGCAGCGAAGCTGTTAGTGAGGAAACCTTGTTTACTGACATTGATCGCCTGAAGGATTATTACGAAAAGAAACTCTCTCCGGCTATCAACTATCTCTTTAGTCTTGGGGCCCCAGTGCCTAAGGAGCTTGCTAATATCGAAAATATTTTCCCGTACTTCGTCGTCTGTAATAATGCAACTAGGGAGGATATTGCTGAGCTTCTCTCTCGCACTGAACGTCAAAAGTACTTTGAGTTTGATAATAAAAACTATAGTGTAATCCGTGGCGATAAATATTATTTCATTAATAACAAAAAGACCAATAAGGTAAACATTGAGCGTTATATCGAAGAGCAAGTATTTATCCGAGAGTTTAAAGGTCAGCTCCATCGTTACTTGAATCTCCATCGTATTATTTGGGAGAAAATTGACTATGTTAAAGATCGCTCAAAGGTTCGTGGTCGCGATGTTGTAAAGTTTTCTACGAAGCTCGAATCCTATGCTAAGACTGTTACGCTAATTGATGGCCGTATCCGCCAGATGTCGACCTACATCTCAACTCGCGAACGGATTGCCCGACAAGACAAGGATCTAGAAGAGTTTCTAGCGATTTCTGGTTTCCGCTACGAGACTTTACGAGACACGCTCGAATACATTAAAGACCTTTGGGATATGACAAGATCCTATGTTACGTCAGCCCAAAAGCTCTTTAATGGTATTAAGGAAGATGTCACTTCTAGCAGCATCAACAGTCTAACCATTGTTACATCCATGAGTGCCGGTGCTGCTATTCTCGATCTTTTTACGGAATCAGAACCTAGCTTCTCGACCTTTGGCGTAGCCTACTTCTTTATCTTGGCTCTGGTTGGATGGATAGCGACAAGGCTACTACGTTATCTTGCTGAACATCGAAAATATGAAATATCCGACATAGATATTGATACGAAGATTAAATAGCACTATACTTGTACACAAGAAATAAGTGGAGGAAAAATGGAAAAAATAGTTAGATGGCTTGGAATTAGCGTTGCAAGCTTCTTACTTGTATTGGGAATTGCGAGCACCCTAGTAGTACCAGTATTAGCAACAAGTATTGAACCTCGTAGTACTACAACGGGCGATACTGGTATAATGCCGATTAACGAAAACGAAAATAGCACAGAGCCCGTGCGAGATATCCCGCCAACTTTTACCATGGAGGTCGACGATAATAATCAAGGCCTTTCTCTAAAAGCTGGCCAGAACATACTTATTGCTGGTAATAACATTTCTACCAAGGATGAGGCCGTGTCTGGTCTCATGCTTGTTGCTGGAAACATGCTAAATCTCCGGTCAGAATCCGAGTATAGTTTTGTTTTCGGTAACGTTATTGATTATTCCGCCGAAACTAGTCGTGACGCTTTCCTGGCGGGCAATATGATTACTTTGACTAGTGACGCTAAGCTCGGTCGTGACGTCTATGCCATGGGTAACGAAGTTAAACTTGAGACCGATGTTGCTGGCGACTTCTCCGCAACCGCTGATACAGTGATTTTCAAAGACGCTAAAATCTACGGAAATACCAATCTGGACGCTAGTGTGATCAAGTTTATTGGTCAGGTTGAGATTGTTGGCACCTTAACTTATAATGACGACGCGGCTGTCAGCGGTCTTGATGAAGTAAAATATGGCAAAATTGACGTCTTCCATGTTGCTGAAGCAGATGACATGGCTCTGTTTGTTGCCGCTACGTACGCCAAAATTATCGGATCAGCTAGCTTGTTCTTGGCGATAGCTATAATTTGTGTATTATCCCCGCGTTTGCATAGTAAGATTGATCGCGAAGTTGCCATTGATCGGTTCGGGATGAATCTTGCGATTGGTTTGGGTGTTTTAATTGCTGTGCCATTTATTGCACTTTTTGCCTTCTTAACCTTCGTAGCTGCACCTCTCGGCATTATTGCTCTATTAATTTATGGTATTATAATCTACTTATCGCAAGGTTTTGCAGGTCTTTGGCTAGGCCATCTTCTAATTGAAAAACTTTGCAAGGCAAAAGGTAACATTTTTGTTGAGGCTATTGTCGGTATACTAATTCTGGCTGCCTTATCACTGGTGCCATACCTTAATATTGCGACTGGGTTCTTAGGTCTACTTCTTGGTCTAGGATTAATGATTAGTTGTCTATTTGTGAAGTTAAAACCTCATAAAGCTGACCGGGTAGACGCAAAGGAGTAGTATGCACGAAAGCTGGAAACCGTTTTTGGAGTCTGAGTTTCAGCAACCCTACTTTAAGACGTTAAGTGAGTTTTTGCATGAAGCTTATGCTACCAAAACGGTCTTTCCAGCTAAAGGACAGGTCTTCCGTGCTTTTACGGCCGACCTAGGTGCCGTCAAAGTTGTCATTCTTGGTCAAGATCCTTATCATACTCCCGGTGCTGCCCATGGGCTTGCCTTTTCCGTGCCAAACTCGCAACCTATTCCGCCGTCCCTGGTAAACATATATAAAGAAATTGACAGCGAGTATGGTAGTCACAAAAACCAAGGAGGGGATCTAGCTTGCTGGCAGAAGCAGGGGGTGCTTCTCCTGAATAATGTGTTGACCGTCGAGGCACACAAGGCCGGATCGCATCGAGGCAAAGGCTGGGAAATCTTTACCGAAGCAACTGTTAAGTACCTAAATGATCGATGTGATCATCTTGTCTTCCTGCTATGGGGCCGCGATGCTCGTAGTAAGAAATCGCTTATTAGTCAGGATAAACATCTAGTTCTCGAATCTCCTCACCCTTCGCCCCTATCTGCTAGCAGCGGATTTTTCGGCAATGGTCACTTTCGTCGAGCCAACGAGTTTCTTGCCGAACATGGCTTAGCTGAAATTGTCTGGTAGTCAATCGTTTAAACATAACAAAGTTAACTCGCCGTTCTGGCGAGTTTTTGCCATTTAGGCTTTTTAATCATGCTTATGGTTGTAATTTTAAAAATAATTTTGTTATACTCTGAGCATAATTAAATAAAGCGTAAATCTAGGAGAAATATGATAAAGTTGTCCCGCATACTTTTTGCTACCTGCCTAATTATTAGTACGAGTCTGTGCCC
Source organism: uncultured Candidatus Saccharibacteria bacterium (assembly GCA_947425245.1). Lineage (GTDB taxonomy): Bacteria > Patescibacteriota > Saccharimonadia > Saccharimonadales > Saccharimonadaceae > Nanosyncoccus. Next base: position 24,087 of record CANDYU010000005.1, on the reverse strand, counting down.
CGGTATTGCCGCATATGCCGACCAAAACGATCAAAAATGTGATGAAGTAAAAATTATTTTTGCCCGTGGGTCGGGTGAAAGCCTTAACGATTCTAGCTATGAAGCCTGGCAATACAGTTTAGACTACATGCTCTATGGTTTAGACTTGCGGTATAGCTACTTTGAGCTTGGCAGTGACTCTAATTCTGAATACCAGTATCCCGCCGTAGCTGTGGCCGGGTCATGGGCAGGCATAGGTAACTTAATCGGAGCATATGTCAGTGCAGGATCAGCCTTTCAGTTTGGTGCTAGCGTTGTCGAAGGTTCTAATGAGTTGATAGCTTATATTAATCATTACTCTAGCCTTTGTCCTCAAACCAAGTATGTCCTAGGCGGCTACTCTCAGGGGGCTATGGTGAACACGATGTCGCTATCTAAAATCGACCCCAAGAAAATCATTTATGTTGCCAACTTCGGCGACCCGAAGGCTTACTTTCCGGAAGGACAAGGTCGCATGCCAGATGCTTGCTCTGGTAAAAACTTGTCAGATTACCGTGCTTATGTATCCGACTGTCATGCCTACAAAGGTATTTTGGGTGGCAGAAATCCCTATCAACCTACTGGTTATACTGGTAAGCTTGGAGTTTGGTGTAATGATCGTGACATAATGTGTAGTTCTGGCGTCAGTGTCGATGACCATACCTCATATGTCAGAAATGGCCTATATAAAAACGCGGCCGAAGTAATTTCTAATAAGATTCGAGCTACTTTTCCTAAATTGCCAACTTCCGACCCATCTACCGTCGCCTCAACCCACGACTTAATCATTCTCTTTGACGTCAGCGGAAGTATGCTAAAGTACGCTTCGCTCTATCGCGATCAAGCTCAGCAGCTTGCTTACAGAATCCGTAGTCTGGGCGGAAGGGTAGCCCTTTTCACCTATAAGTATCCCAAGGAAGACAATATCAAAATGATCTGTGACTTCAGCTGTGATGCTAGAGAGTTTGCGGAAAGCCTAACAAAGGCTACCCAAGTACTAGATGGCGGTCACCATGTCTTTGGGGAACCGGTTTTCTCGGCATTAGACTTTGCTATGCGTTCTGTCGACTGGCAAATTGGTGCCACAAAATCAGTTGCAGTTATTACTGCTAGTCCCAATCTAGAAAATCTCGATGGTAATAAAGCTCAATTGGAGGATATCGTTAAACTCAGTTTATCTATCGACCCAGTGAATGTATATACTTTGGTCATGCATCCTCAATATATAGCTGAATATCAAGAACTTAGTGACAGGACCAATGGTAAAGTATATTACCTTATCGACGAACCTGATTTATATCTTTCGGAGATTGCCGGCCGACCAATCGCGAAGCTGGCCTTAGAGAATTATAGCGGCTTCATCAATCAAGACTTTTACTTTGACGCCTCAGATTCAACAACCATTGGCCTCTCTAAGATTGTCCGCTACGACTGGGATTTAGACTGCGATGGAATCTTTGAAACGCAGGACGCTGGACCGATTATCTCGCATGGTTATACTAATCCTCTCAGTGGCTATATCCAGGTTAAAGTAACTGATGAGGAGGGCCGATTTAGTACTATGTCCGCTAAGATTGACGTGATGGAGAATCTCCTCGAACTAGCTCAGGTTAAAATTACCAATGTCGAATTCGTCAGTAAGGGGGAATATTATCGCGTTGACTATGAAACGGACGGTTTGGGCGTGCTCGTGTCGTTAAACGGTACAATTATGGGCTTTGAAGAACCGAGTAGCCGTCCGTATATTAGAGTTAAAGACATCACTGCAAATAGTAACCTAACGCTTACTGCTTATTCAAAAACTGGTACATCGGAAGGTAGCGAACGCGGCCTTTCCGCCAGTGTCACCCTAAAACCTAATGGAGAATTTGAAATTGGCCAGCCCAGTCAGGACCTCAATACCGACAACTGGTACGACCAAGACAATGATGGCGATAACAAGGAGGATAATGACACTCAAGGAACTCCACCGACACTGCCAGAGTCTCCTGATGACAACTCCAGTGAAACCCCCGGTAATAATCCTGACGACAATAATCCCAATAATTCGGACAAGCCCGATAAAACCGACCCAGACAATGAAAATCATCCCGGTTCAAACCCTGATAATTCAGGAAATAATCAAGGGCCCCAGCCAACTGAACCATCTCAAGGATCTGACACTGAATATCCCAATCCCTCTACTAGCCTTCCCAACCAAGTGACAACTGATAATATTCAGTCCTCCAGCTCTAATCTAGGCTACATTCCAAAAGCACCTAACACTGGCTACTGGCCTTACGAACATATGCTTAGCAAGATTCAACAGTTCTTTAAACACCCTAACGATGAGAGCTTAGATGCCAATGATCGCCGTATTCACAATGATATACTGTCAACTCTGGTGCCCCATAGTCATGTTGTGCAACCAGTGCTGCCGCCTCCGCCTCCTCACGCGAAGCATAACAAACTTTCTGCTGGTCCCCTACCCAACATTTCTTAGGAACTCGTTCATGAAAAGAAAAAGACCTCATCCTCTCATTGTACCACACTTTCTTTAAAAAGTCAAGACTATCAAGCAATTTTAGCTTATGCTATAATTAACTAAGTTAAATATGGTGGGAAGGTGAGTAAACTTGCTAATTATCTGAATCAGCACATCGTTGGCAACGTTTTTGATCGTCCATCGATTTGTGAAACATATGCCACGGATCGCTCAGTCTTACGGGCGGTTCCTAAGATGGTTGCTCTTCCGGAAACCGCCGAGGATGTCTGTAAATTAGTTCGTTTCGCCAATCAACTCGCCATCCGTGATCTTCGCCTGCCGCTTACCATCCGTGGCACCGGCACCGGTAAAACCGGTGCATCAATTGGTGATGGCTTAGTCATCTCTACCGAACGTATGAATCATATCGAAGAAATTGATGTTCGTGGTCGGTTGGTTCGAGTCCAGCCAGGTGTTACGCTCGGCACCCTAAATGCCGCACTCGGTCTGCAAGGTCTCTGTCTGCCCATTGACTACGACCCGCATATTACAATGGGCAGCCTCATCGCGAATTGTCCCAATGATGATGCTTCCGGGAAGCATGGTGGCATTTTCCATTATGTTGAGCGAGCCGAGGTTGTTCTTTCTAGTGGCGACATCGTGCAACTTGCACCGTACAATCTTCGCACGTTGGACAATAAACTCGATGCGGGCTCCTTCGAATGTGCAATTTACCGCAAAATTGAACAAATCCTTGATCAGCACGCCGATACGGTTCTGGATCGTAGCACCCGCCCATTTGATTTAGCCGGATACGCCAACATCACCAAGGTGCGTGAGTCCCATACCGTAAACCTCTTGCCACTCATGTTTGCGTCTCAGGGCACACTCGGGTTTATTACGGATATTATCCTGCGAATTGACTTGTTGCCTCCGCCTACTCGGCGTTTTATGGTTGCTATACCTGACTTCAAGGGTTTTCTTCGTTTTTTAAACTTTGCCTGTGAGCTTGAACCTCGTTTCCTGAAAATCTATGATGCCCGCATTATTCAGCAGGCCGCAGAGTTTGGTAACCTCCCACAAGCCTTCCGCCACCATCGCCTCACCGAAGGCTGGATTGCCATGGCTGGCTTCGACGATCGTCGTTTTCGTGCTGCTCGAAAAATCCAGCATTGTAAAAACGTCTTACCACCCGGCATTTTTTCAATAGAAGAAACCACGAATAACGCAAGCCACTTCCAAGAGTTTGATTCGGCCATGCTTAGCTTCCTTAACGATTGCGGAGGAGGTGAACGCCTAGCCGTGGCCGACGATGTCTATATCCCACGATATCGGCTTGCCGATTTTATTGCCGGATTAAAACAGATTGAGGAGATCCTTAGTCTCGATCTGTCGATTTTTGGCTCCTATTCAACCTCGAATTATAATGTTCGCCCAGAGATTGACTATGCGAATTTTGAAGGGCGTCGCAAAGTCGTAAACTTCCTCAGGCAATATAGTCAGCTAGTCACAGAATGTGAAGGGTCGCTCACTGGTGGCAGCCCCGAGGGTCGCATTAAAGCCCTCCCCACTTCCCAATCCCTCACTCCTGCCGAGCGTGAACTCTATCTTGACATTAAGACCGCCTTCGATCCTAACAACATTCTTAATCCCGGTGTCAAGATGGGCACCGAGCTACGTGATACTATTCGTCACCTTCGCACCGAAGAGAAGAAGGGAATTATTACACCTTAATTTTTCCTCAGTTCTATGATACAATTGACTGCATGAAGACTACAACGAAGAAAATATCTGATACAAAGGTGGAAATCAAGGTAACTCTTGACGCTGCTGACCTTAAGAAAGCCCGATCTGGTGCAATTGAGAACTTATCAAAACATCTCAAGGTTCAAGGTTTTCGCAAGGGCAAAGCTCCTCTCTCCCTCGTTGAAAAGAATCTTAATCCTAATGATATCGCCAGCGAGACTATTGATTTAGCTATTCGTACTAATATGCAAGATGTTTTTAACGCCGTAAAAATTACACCTCTTGCTATTACCGGTGCCAATGTTACGAAGTACGTCCCTGACGACACCGCTGAATACACTGTCACCGCCGAAATCCTCCCCGAAGTGAAGCTCGGTGATTTTAAAAATCTAAAAACCAAGATGGAAAGCCCCGAGGCTTCTAAACAGGATATTCAAGACATTATTGACAATATCTTGAATGCCTATGCGGAGAAAAAAGTGGTTCAGCGTGCCGCTAAGGATGGCGACGAAGTAATCATTGACTTCGTTGGCAAAAAAGATGGTGTCGAATTTCCTGGTGGCAGTGCTAAAGATCATCATCTCCTTCTCGGCTCTGGCCAGTTTATTCCTGGCTTTGAAGAGGGGATTGTTGGCCATTCGTCTGGTGACAAGTTTGAGCTTGAGCTCACTTTCCCGAAAAACTATCCGGAAAAATCTCTCGCTGGCGAGAAAACCGTCTTCGAAGTTCTTCTTAAGCAGGTCAACGAGGTCGTTAAACCAGAAGAGAACGATGAATTGGCGAAAAAGTGTGGCGATTTCCAAACTATGGATGATCTCCGTGCCGACATTAAGAAAAATCTCGAGACCCAAAATCGTCATCGTCTGACCGAGAAATACCGCGATGATCTCGTTAAGGAGTTAGTCGAGAAGTCCAAGATCTCCGCCCCGGAAATCCTGATCCAGGATCAGCTTCGCTTCATTCGTGATGATGTCGTACGCAATGCCGCTGCCTATAATATGAGCCTCGAGCAGTATCTCGAGCATGCCGGCCAAAACTTCGAAGAGTGGGAGAAAGCCGCTTCTGAACTTGCTGAAGCTCGAGTTAAAGCTTCGCTAGCCCTGCAAATCCTGGCCCGTGACCAAAAAATCTCCGCCACCGACGAAGAGGTCGAGGCGAAGATTGCCGAGCTAAAAGATGTCTATAAGAAATCTAAAGAAGCCATGGCTAATCTTAAGAAGCCTGAAGTTCGCCAAGATATTAAAAATCGCATGATTATTGACAAAACGATGGATTTCTTGGTCGCTGCTAACGGTGGTGATGCTATCATGAACCAACCAGCCAAGAAAGAACCGAAGACTACGGCTAAGAAACCCGCTAAAACCACTAAAAGTTCAAAACCGGCCGCGGAGAAAAAGGCCGCGAAGACTGTGAAAGCCTCCAAAACCACGAAGAAATCCGCCAAGGCTGAGGAATAACAGCAGTATTTTCGTGAAAAGACCCGGCATATGTCGGGTCTTTTGGCAGTCTATATACAATTATACCACGGTTCATCAAAAAAGTCAATAGCAAAATCACAGAATTGCCGTTCTTTGTCAATTTTACTCTCAACCTCTTGCTTTTTTCGCTCATCGGAGTATAATAAACCCAAGAGTTTCAGGTTTTTGATCAATTGCTGTAGATTAAAAACCAATTATCAAATTAAGTTAATAGGAAGTTTATTGTGCCAACTATCAATCAGTTGATTCGTAAGCCACGCCAGAAAGCCGCCAAGAAATCGAAGGCTCCTGCACTTGGCTCTATCGTTAACACGCTAAAAACCAAGCGTTATGACCAGGCCGCCCCGTTGAAGCGCGGCGTCTGTCTAAAGGTTACCACAAAGACCCCAAAGAAACCGAACTCCGCTCTCCGCAAGGTAGCTCGTGTTCGCTTGACTAATGGTCAAGAAGTTTGGGCCTACATCGGCGGGGAAGGTCATAATCTCCAGGAACACGCTGTTGTGCTTGTCCGTGGTGGTCGTGTGCCTGATCTTCCGGGTGTTCGTTATCACATCGTCCGTGGCACCCTTGATCTCCAAGGTGTCCAGGGTCGTAAACAGGGCCGTTCTAAATACGGTGCAAAGAAGGGAGAATAATCTATGCCACGCAAAGTTACTAAATCTCTCCAACGCAAGACCAATCCAGACCGTAAGTATCAGTCCATGTTGGTTCAGCGTCTGATTAATAAGTCTATGCTTGATGGCAAGAAGCAAGCTGCCGAGCGTGCAGTTTACGCTGCTCTCGAAGGTGCCGCTAAAAAACTCGGCTCCGAAGATCCCGTTGCTGTGTTTGAGAAGGCTTTAGCTAATGTTAGTCCAGATTTCGAGGTGAAATCTCGCCGTGTCGGTGGTGCGAACTACCAGATTCCATTCCCGATTTCCGGCCATCGCCAACAACATTTCGCTTTCTCTTGGCTCGTACAAGCCGCTCGTGCTCGTCAGGGCATGCCTTATGCTAAACGCCTCGAGCTCGAGATTGTTGATGCATATAACGAAACTGGTGCCGCCTTTAAGAAGAAGGAAGATTGTCACCGTATGGCTGAGGCTAACCGTGCCTTTGCTCACTTCGCTCGTGCCTAGAGAGTTGAAGACTCATGTCAGTGCAAACCTCCCGCATGGGAGGTTTTGTGTTGCTGAGGTCTAAATCAACCCAAAATCAAAACGACCCAGATCTCAAATTAACCCAAGCCTCAAAACTAAAACTCTAAGCCCTAATATCCAGAAAAGCCTCCGAGCTTAAAACCCTTAATTCACAGATTGTACTGACCGTCGTGGTACTTCTTTTTTTAGTCGGTCGTCTCGGACTCTCGAAATGCCGAGAGTCTTATGGTAAAGAGAGCCATCGCTATCTTAGAGTAAAGCTCATCACGGGTGCCTTTTACCTCATAGTAACCATCAATGCCGTAGCCGTCATCTGGCGTCACTATTTGGTCGGCAACCTGACAAAGTTCATTACCCAGCCAGAAGGCCGCGTCAGCTATTTAATACTGCTACTAGTCTATATAATACTTCTATCATTTGTGATAGAAACTAAATATGTGGCTGCGTCCAGCACTATCAGCCTGGCCTTTTTATGTGCCATGCATAAAATTGGTTATAACCTAAAGATCAGTGAAGCCCACTATGACGACGGGTTCCATACGTTGATATTTATCGGGGCAGTGGCTCTAGCCTTTATGGTCTTTGCATGCCATCTCGTTCAGTCTAATCAGGTTATACGGGCCGAGCAGGCCACACGATCTAGGGAATCTAGTGAAAAACCTAATGCAGCCACTTCGGCCAGCTCAGAACCCCACTCGTGCTTTGGCTTCCTGCTTGGTGCCTTATGGCTTGGCTCGGTTATCTTGGCCTACATCGCTGGCGAGTTCTCGCTACTTCCAAAGGCTCAGGAATACATCAAGAGCCGCTTCGCTAGTAGTAAGGTCAAGAAAGCCGCCAAATCTCAAAATCCTGACGATACCGAGACTACGGCCCTCATAGTTTATCCCGCCAGCCACCCCGCTAGCGATTAGCTAGGCTATAAATACTTGAAATTGCCTGAAAATACCTGCGTGTTGAGTACTACTGAGCTCCTTCGGGGGCTCTTTTTATCTTCACAAGAAAAAGCCCCGGCCTAAAAGCTAGGGCGAGTTGCTAATGCCAGTGACTCGTCTCTTCCGCTTCAGCGGCGGCTCCCACTGTCGGTAGCACTTCCTTACATACTCCTTTCATCAAAACCCTTCTTCTGATGTGAAACATCATCTCTTCACTAAAATACTAGCACACTATTATGCTTATCTTAATTATAGCACACATTCTTGAAAAAGTCAATAGCCGTAACCATAATTCTCCACGCATTGCACCGCCTCAAATATTCAGAATCTTCTCATATTTTATAAATCTTATGTTATAATGAAACAAAGTAGATTTCAGGAGGCAAAAACATGGTAAGATTAGCAATCAACGGCTTCGGCAGGATTGGGCGTTGTGCTTTCAAGATCGCTTTTGAACGCCGCGATGCCGAAATTGTTGCGATTAATAGTCTAGGCGAGCCTAGTACCTTCGCACATCTTCTTAAATACGACTCAGCCTATGGCGTTTATGATCACGAAGTTAGTTATGACGATCGTCATATTATCGTCGATGGTGTGAAAATACTCTTCCTTAACGAGCCGGAACCGATGCGTCTCCCTTGGGATAAGCTTAAGATTGATGCCGTGATGGAGTGTACGGGTCGCTTCACCAATCCCGCCGACGCCCGTGCTCATATTAAAGCTGGTGCCCGCAAGGTTATTATCTCCGCCCCCGCGAAGGGCCCTGGAGCGAAAACCGTTGTCCTTGGTGTTAACGAAGAAGTAGTGACGGCGGATGACGAGATCCTCTCCTGTGCTAGCTGCACGACGAACTGTATCGCTCCTGTCATGAAGGTCTTGGAAGATAACTTTGGTATCGAAAAAGCTATGATGACTACCGTTCATTCCTATACCGCTTCCCAGAAGTTAGTCGATGATGTCGCGAAGGACGTTCGCGAAGCTCGTGCAGCTGCGGTTAATATCGTCCCGACTACCACCGGGGCTTCAAAAGCTGCTGCCTTGACTATTCCTAGCCTGGAAGATCGTTTCAATGGCCTCAGTGTGCGAGTTCCGAGCCTTGTGGTTTCTCTAGCTGATATTACCGCCGTCGTGAAACGCGAAGTGACGAAGGAAGAGATCAACGAGGTGCTTGAAAAGGCTTCTCGCGAGCCGTATTACGAGGGGATTCTCGACGTTACCCACGATCAGCTCGTCAGCTCTGACTTCCGCGGCAATTCCCATTCTTCGATTGTCGACCTGCCTCTGACGGATGTCGTGGGTGGAAATCTCATTAAAGTGATCGTCTGGTATGACAACGAATGGGGATACTCTAACCGCCTCGTTGAATTATCAGTTGACTTCGGAAGGGAACTATAAAATGCACGAATATCATATTTACATGGGGGCTGACCACCGTGGCTTTGAGAAGAAAGAAGCCCTGTTTGAGCTGATTAAAGATTGCCACGAAAATGTCATCGTCGAGGACCTAGGGTACGAGGAATATAACGAAGGAGACGATTTTAATGACCCCGCAAAAGCTGTGGCAAAAGCCGTGAGCGGTGACGAACATAGCTTCGGTGTCTTAATGTGCGGTTCTGGCCAAGGCGTCTGTATCCAGGCGAACCGTATTAAGGGTGCTCGTGCCGTCCGCGTGAAGACTCCCGAAGATGCTGTCTCTGGGCGCGAACATGATTGGGCCAATATCGTCTGCATGCCGGCCGATGAGCTCAGTGTCGAAGAAATGGAGAAAATCGTCAAAGCCTTTTGTCATGCCAAGATTTTGGATGACGAGCGTCATCAGCGTCGCATGCGTAAACTCGAGGAGGAATAATGGCCATCATCGTTCCTACGATTACTACTGATAGTTCCGAAGTTTTTCAGGCCAACCTTACGAAATTTGGCAGCTTTACCAAACGCATCCAGCTCGATGTTTCCGACGGCAGCTTCGCTCCTAGCGTCACCGTTCCAATCCCGACTATTGCTAGTATGGAGAAGCCGGAAGGGGTTGCTCTTGACCTCCATCTTATGAGTGCTCGGCCCAGTGAACACCTAGCAGAAATTCTCGAGCTGAAGCCTCGCCTCTGTATCTTACATGCCGAGGTGGATGACGATCTTGCTGCTATCTTTTCTCAGCTTGTGGAGGCCGGCATTAAGCCAGGAATCGCCTTGATTAAAACTACTTTCCCCGGTCGTGTGAAGTCTCTCATCGAGCTGTGCGAACACGCCATGATTTTTGCTGGCACTCTCGGCAGCCAGGGCGGCACCATCGACATGATGCAAACCGAAAAAATCCCCCTACTCCAGGCGATTAAACCCGGTATTGAACTTGGTTGGGACGGCGGAGCCAATCTCAGCAATGTCCGAGCCCTTGCTCACGCCGGTATCAACGTTATTAATGTCGGCAGTGCGATTACTAGTGCCGGCGACCCCAGTGCTATGTACCAATCCCTCATCGTTGAATCTGAGAAAAAGGGCGTTTTGGTCTAGATGGCTCGGATTGCTTCGCTCGGTCTTGCGACCCAAGATATCTACCTTATCGACCGCGACGATTTTGTTGGAGCTGATATCGCTGGCAGCTCTATTTTTAGCCATCTCGTCATCGGCTCCCAGGTCGATATTGATCGCGTTCACTTCGCTGTCGGCGGCGGTGGCACCAACTCCGCTACCACCTTCGCTCGCTATGGGCACGAATCGATCCTTATTAGTTCTATCTCTCGCGATATTTCTGGTGAGGCGGTAACCTCCTGCCTTGACCGCGAGAACATTGCTAGCAGCTATCTTGAATTTGACCGCAGCGGCACTGCCTGCTCAGTTATTCTTCTCGACGCTAAAACTACTCAACATACTACACTATCTTTCCGGGGAACTAAGCGACGGTTTAGTCAGCTTTCTCCTGATTCGCTTTTGGCAATTTCGCCCGATTGGCTTTACGCTAGCAGCCTGGGCGGCGACATGCGTACCCTTCTTCGCTTCTTCGAACAGGCTCATCTTGTCGGTGCAAAAGTCATGTTTAATCCTGGGCTCGACGAAATGGCCGAGATTCCTAAGCTCATTGGATTGTTGGATGATGTCGATGTGTTACTCGTCAATAAACAAGAAGCCGCGAAAATTGTCCCTGGTGTTCTGTTGACCGAGCTACTAGTGCGGCTTGCTCGCTACTGTCCTACCGTCATTATCACCGACGGCGAGATGGGGGCAATCGCCACTGACCATTCTGCGATTTATCGCCTGAGCGTTTACGAACAGGTCAAGGCTCGTGATGGTACTGGTGTTGGTGATGCTTTTGGTTCGGGTTTTCTGGCCAGCCTAGCTAGCGGTGACAGTTTTGAGGAAGCCTTACAGTTCGCCTCTGCAAATGCCGCCAGCGTGATTCGTAGTTACGGCCCCAAGGCCGGCATCCTAAACGGCACCGAACCACTCCACCCCATGCCTATCCAAACCGTTACCGATATCAAACTAGACTAGAAAGGAACTTATGCTAGACGATAATATTTTACAACAACTCGAAGCCGCTGATGTCCACCGTGCTAAGGCTTATGCCAACGACCTCGTTCGTGGCCTCAAAATCGTCCGCACCTACCCCCAAGGTGTGACGATTTTTGGCTCAGCTCGCTTGCCTCAGGACAACAAATATTGCAAAAAAGCTCGCGAACTCGGTCAACTCCTCGCCCAAAACGGCCATGCTGTCATTACTGGTGGTGGACCTGGAATTATGGAGGCTGCCAACCAAGGGGCTTTTGAGTACGGCGGTCGCAGTATTGGTCTCAACATTACCTTGCGACACGAGCAATTTCCTAACCCTTACCTCACCGATACTTTGCAATTTCAATACTTCTTTGCTCGCAAGGTTATGCTTGCTATGTCAGCTAAGGTCTACGTCTTTTTCCCGGGCGGTCTCGGTACTATGGATGAGCTCTCAGAGATTACTATCCTCATGCAAGAGGGGAAGATGCCAAAAATGCCAGTTTTCTTCTATGGCAAGAGTTTCTGGAAGCCGCTTGACAAGTTCTATCAATCAAAAATGCTTCCGCTCGGCCTTGTCTCTAAGAGTGACCTTAAAATCTATAAGCTCACCGATGATCTTGACGAAATCGTGAAAGCCGCCAACAAAATCGGCCATCCGCCTATCAAAACCAATTATTACGATGGTTTCTCTAGTGCTGAGTCCGGTATCGAGCCGCTCAAGCCTGAGGACCAGTTGATTAGCTAGGCCAAAAGCTCTCTAACTATTGATTTTTTTAAGGAAGTGTGATAAGATAGAATTATGGGGGTTTGTTTTGGATGCAAAAAACACCTAGAACAAGCCTACTACCTTAAAGGAGGAATAGAAATGAGAGCGAATTTTTCGGTAACAGAAGTAATGCGAGAGGTGGGAGAGAATTACGCCATAGTACGCGGCGAAACTCTGCGTTTCCCGGTCGTTGATGGGCGAGGTCTACATTTCCTGACCACGGTTGTCCCCATGGAACTCTCCATGAATCAGTATGGAGACCCCCTCCTGACATATCTCTCGGATTTGGAGTCGATGGAGAACTATTGGCTGCCAGAGCTACAAGAGATGGTTAAGATAATCGGTCTTGATTTAGGCCGTTATCCATCGACTTCGAGCCTGGACTTTAACTTTGGGATCTATGTTGACGACCCAGATCGGGAGTCTGGACCGGCAGGTGAGGCAGACTGGATTTCCACAAACCCAAAGCAGGCGTCTCATGTCGTGGTCACCATTTGGTATGACGCGGAACACTCTCCCTACACTGCGGCAGAAGCAGCGGAGCTCGGGGCTGAGCGACTCCATACCTCTTGGGGTGAGGATCCAAGTTGCATGACTTTGGACACCTGGATTTTTCCGCTTCAGTCGTCTCGCTATCCCGATTTCTGGGCATTACGCTGGCGACTCGGCAAGGAGCTCGACCAGGGAATCAAACAGGCTGAGCCGGCAGTACGGGAGATTATCGCTCATCGCGAGGAGGTCAAAGCTCAGTTTGAGCAGCTAGCCCAGGCGTTCAGCGACGCAGGCTGGGCTATGCGGCCAAATCTAAACTCGGTCGACATAGAGCATTCTGATCCGGCCGATGGCTCGACCAATCAGCCGTTTGTGTATGTTATTAGCTTCAACTACACACAAGAGGATCTGGAGCTTTGTCGGAATATCTTGCGGCACTGTGCGGAGAGTGAGCTTAGTGACCTGATAGAAAATCTTATGCATCTTCGCCGCGACAATAACACGAATCCAGTAAAAGCTCGGCGAGTTCGCCGGCCGAGGATTGATTATCTCGTTCCTTGCGACCAGCCCAGGTAATTCCTGACGCCTCCTTCCTAGACCCGGTTCATTCCGGGTCTTTTTCATGGCTTTCATCCATCAGCCACCACATCGCCATCCCGGCTGCCACCGACACATTAAACGATTCCTTCTGGCCTCGCATCGTGATCTCTAAAAAATAATCCATCCACTCGCGTATTTCCAGCGGAATACCACCCACCTCTTCGCCTAGCACTAAAACCAGTTTCGACCGGTCGCCCAACCTCGTTTTGGCACGCGTCCCGCTCATGGTCACTCGTCTCCCTAGCTCTTCGCCCGATAGATTATTCTCCAGACCAACCACCGTCCAGCCCTCCCGCCTTTTTTCCTCCAGCCAGCCAGTAATTTCTCCGACCGATTGTTGAGCCAAGATTTCTTCCGCCCCCAGGGCCGCCTTCGCAATTTGTCGATTCAACTTCTCTCGAAGATGTGGCAACAGTCTTGCATCGGCATATCTTGGCGTATATCCCGAATAGACTACCTCCCGAACCCCCAGCCCCTCCGCTGTCCGCAAAATCGCCCCCACATTGTATGTCGACCGAATATTGTGAAGTACTAAACAGAGCTTCATTTTCTAAGCTCCAGCCTCATTTCTTAAAACAATGCCCCGGTTATGCTGTCCGACCCCGCGATACTCCTCCAACTCACCCGCATACGCCGCCTCAGTTAGGCTCCGGCAACACTCCATAATCCGCACGAATGTATCTTCGCCGCCCGGCACAGATTTGCTATTTCGCTTTGCCTGAGCTGCCTCCTCAAGAAATGCTCGCCTGCTCCGTCCCAAGAGATAATCCTCAATCGTCCCTCGAGCTTTTCCTTCGTATCCCGATTGAGTCGCCGCCTCTACTTGTTCCAGAATCGCCCGTGGCAAACACTTTGATGTCATTATCGCCTTCGTACATTTCAACAATGCCCCGTGCAGACACTGATCAACTGCAAAAAGGCTCGCATTTGCCTCTTGCGAGCTCTCCGAATCCAAATCATCCGGCAGCATCGCCTGATACAACTCATTTTCCGCCCGTATCTCCGACAAGACCTTAAACCGGTTGATTAGATTTTGGCCAGAGTTCAGGTTAAAGTTCAACATCTCCGTTCCCGGTTTTACTTGCGTCGACTCCTTAATTGCCCGCACATCATATCCGCTAATGCCAATCACATAACGCGGCAGCATTACCACCCCTTTACGCTCGTGCCGATTCTCATAATAATCAAGGTGCGTAAACCCAAACGGCAGCTCAGCCTTGTCGTTATATGCCTTAGTCAGCTTTTCGAGAACCTTCTCCCGGTCCGCATTCAGTGTCACATCAAAACCCAAAACCACCCGGCTGGTTTCTGTATCGTAGTCCTCATCGACAATCGGCTCTTTAAAATCCAAAGTGGCAAACGCATCAACCTTATGTCGTATATCATCATAAGCTGCCGCACCGCGAGCATCAACCGTGAAGTTGGTCTGTATCCCTGCCTTCGTCACCTCAACATTTCCCAACCACGCTCCAGCCGTGATACCATCAATGAACATCTGCTCAAACAGCATCGCCAGCCCCTGTTCATTCCGCGTCTCCATGTGCTGCTTCGCCGTATCGAGATAGTGATAGTCGGACGCTAGCTTTTCCGGTGGGTACACATCCTGAAAATCCTCCATCCGCACCTCTCTCGACTGCGTCATCCGCTCCATCCCCTTTGACAAAAGTGCCTTTCTCCCCACCTCACGCATCGTCTCGCGTTGTTGTCTCGTCGTCTCTACATACTGCTGGTTGTCTAATCGTTCACCTCTCATTTCACCTCACTTTCTGACTAGCATTATAGCATAAAAATGCCGCACCATTCATCGGCACGGCTCAAGCGTTCCTGTCCATCAGCATATCAATACATCCTGCTTTTCGCAATGACATCCGCAATGGACTTTAAGGAATCTTCGATCTGGTAGTCCGCAGTCTGAATCTGCGGATTATAAAGTACGGGCAAAACGCCATAATCAAGATGCTTGAAATCAAAGATTACAGCACCGTGTGATGCCTGTACTTCCTGCGAGCAGACATCCATTACTTCTGCGTAATGTTCCGACGCTTGCGAAACATTACAGATTGCCGGTGAAAAGCAGACCGTATAAAATGTCGAACCACACTGATCTACTCTTACAATTCCGTTATTATAGCCTTCCACATCTATCACCCCTTTCCGTGGCAAGCCAAACCTAAGGCCCATATTCCCAGGCCTATAATTTCATTGTAGCACACATTAGCAAAAAAGTCAAGCATTATAAAATACATTCTCTCAAGATAGTATTTTCGGGCCTTTAGTGCTATAATTTTACCTATGGATAGATACGACCCACTGAAAATCGAACAAAAATGGCAAAAAATCTGGGATGAAACCGCAGCGTTTAAAACTGGTCCTATTAACGCCCAGCAGCCGAAGAAGTACCTTGCCGAAATGTTTCCTTATCCCTCCGGAGCTGGCTTGCATGTTGGGCATGTCCGTAACTTCACCATTGTCGATGTTCTCACTCGTTTCTATACGCAACAAGAGCTTAATGTCTTGCGTCCTTTTGGCTATGATACTTTCGGTTTGCCGGCCGAGAACTACGCTATCAAGACTGGCATTTCGCCTCAGGTAGCTACTGCCACTAATATCCAAAACTTCCGCAACCAAGCCAAAAAACTCGGCTATGCCATAGATTGGAGTCGCGAGATTAACACCTCCGACCCAGAATATTATAAGTGGACGCAGTGGTGCTTCTTGCAACTCTACAAGGCTGGCTTAGCCTATCAAAAAGAGTCCTACCAGTGGTGGTGTCCAGTTGATAAGACTGTTCTTGCTAACGAACAAGTTGAGAATGGCCATTGCTGGCGTTGTGGTCATGAGGTCGAAAAGAAGAAGATGAAACAATGGTTCTTCAAAATTACCGAGTATGCTGATGAGTTGCTAGATACCCTGGACGAAGTCGAATGGCCCGAGAAAATTAAGACCATGCAAAAGAACTGGATCGGTCGCTCGGTTGGTGCTGAGATCAGGTTTGAGATTGATGGTGGTCCGAGGTTTGTAGGCGAACCGCCTCGCGAGGGGAAGAAGGATACCAGGCGTCGTACGGTTCAGGCCTTTGTTTACGATCCGAAAACCGACAAGTATTTAGTTATCAGCTATAAAAAGATGGCTTGCGTCTCGCCGGTTATTGGTGGCATTGAGGCTGACGAAAACCCAGAGTCTGCCGCTCGCCGCGAGGTCTTAGAAGAAACTGGCTACAAGAATCTCAATTTTGAGGCTATGTTGGGTCAATATCGGGCAAGTTTCTATGCTGAGCATAAGGATGTCAATCGCGAGGTTGAGGCAACCCAAGTTTATTGCACACTAAAAAACACTGAACGCGACGAAGTATCTGAAGAAGAGAAAGCTACGCAAGATACCTTATGGTTGACGCATGATGAGCTATTGATGGGGGATGAACGAATGCGGAATGAGATTCAGCTCGGATTTAGCCGTATTCAGCAATTATACAGCAACAAACCCGATATTGAAGTTGACAGCGTCTTGAGAGAGAGAATAAAGCGAGCGAAAGCCGAGCGAGCAGAATGGGCACCCCGTAAAGACGGGCGTGCGAGTGGTTCTCTCGAACAAGATGGTGGTAGCTTCAACATGAGTAATATTACCGTCTTTACTACTCGTCCTGATACGATTTTTGGTGCCACCTTCCTTGTGCTCGCCCCCGAACATCCAATGACTAAATATCTTGTCAACGACGATACTCGCGAGCAGGTCTCTCAATACTGTGTTGATGCTCTCAAGAAATCCGAAATCGAACGCCAAGAAAACAAGGAAAAGACCGGTGTCTTTACCGGTAGCTACGCAATCAATCCGGCCACCGGGAAGAAGATTCCGATTTGGGTTTCCGACTATGTCTTGATGGGCTATGGCACCGGTGCTATTATGGCGGTTCCGGCTCATGACGAGCGTGATTTTGCCTTTGCTGAGAAGTTTGATTTACCGGTCGTTGCAGTGGTTGAAAAGCCTGAAAATAGCAACGATGACTCGCGTTGTTATCATGGCGAGGGCGAGTTAATCAATTCGGAACAATTCAATGGTATCCGTACCGAAGATGCTCGCGAACAGGTTGTTGCTTGGCTCGAACAAATCGGCGTTGGCCAGCCTAAAGTTACCTATAAGATGCGTGACTGGCTGATCTCTCGTCAACGCTATTGGGGCTGTCCAATTCCAGTCGCCTACGATAAAGCTGGTAATGTACACCCAATTCCCGAGGATCAGCTTCCGGTCATGCATCCAGAAGTGGTCGATTATCAGCCTGACGATTCTGGGCGTTCACCACTTGCCAAGGCCGAAGACTGGCTCAAGGTGACAATCGATGGCGAAGAAATGACTCGCGAGACTGACACGCTTGACGGTTATGCTTGTTCGAGCTGGTATCTCTGGCGATATACTAGCCCGCA
Source organism: uncultured Candidatus Saccharibacteria bacterium (assembly GCA_947425245.1). Taxonomy (GTDB): domain Bacteria; phylum Patescibacteriota; class Saccharimonadia; order Saccharimonadales; family Saccharimonadaceae; genus Nanosyncoccus. The sequence goes on along the minus strand of CANDYU010000005.1, from coordinate 6,551 downwards.
CGACGAAAAGGCGGCTTGGGATCCCGAAGCCATTAAATACTGGGCACCTACCGATGTTTATGTTGGCGGCGACCATGCTGTTGCTCACCTACTCTATATCCGCTTTTGGTGTAAGTTCTTCGCCGACCAGGGCTATTTACCTTTCCGAGAGCCGATTAAAAAGCTGCTCTATAATGGCTATATTAACGCCCCGGACGGCAAGAAAATGTCGAAATCCAAGGGCAATGTTATCGATCCGCTCGAAGTTATCGAAAGCGGCTATGGAGCTGACACTCTCCGTACTTACGAGATGTTTATTGGTCCGTACGATCAAGATGCAGCCTGGGATACTAAAGCGATTGGCGGCGTATATCGCTTCCTGAATCGTTGTTGGAATCTCTGTTTTGGCCAAGATGTCTCGTCTGCTTCTGCCGATACGACCATCACCTTGCGTCATGCCACGATTAAGAAAGTTACCGAAGATATTCATCGCTGCAGTTTCAACACCGCCGTCGCCGCACTTATGGAGTATGTCAATGAGCTTTATAAGGTTGGCGTAAGTCATGAAGATGTCATTGTTTTGGCTAAACTTCTCAAGCCATTTGCTCCTCACCTAGCTTCTGAAATGCTCGAAAAGATGGCTTCTGGTGATGTGTGGCCAGTTTGGAACGAGGCATATCTCATATCGGATCAGGTTGAGGTTGTCGTTCAGGTTAACGGCAAGCTCCGTGGTCGCCTCATGGTTAGCACTGAAGACTTAACCGACGAATCAAAGCTTCAGGAATTGGCTCTGTCCGACCCCAATGTCCAAAGATTTATCCAGGATCATGAGATTCGTAAGGTCATCATCCCTAAGAATGCCAAACTGATCAATATCGTCGTTTAGTGCATCAACAACGGAAAGCTTAAGATTTGGGTGTAGCTATATGCTGCACCCTTTTAACTGGCATCATTATATGTTGCCATGTTTTTAGTATTTTTCTACTTGACCAATATTAAAAATAATGGTAATATAGAAACAGATACTGCCCCTGTGGCGTTGCAGTTTAAGAAAAAAGAGAGGAAGGTGAAAAAGATGGGCAGCAAAATAGAGAAGATAGCAATCCGGTGTTGGATTGCTGCATTGATTATTGTTTCTGGAATGCTTGTTGGGATAGCATTGTTTTTACCGGACACGCCTAGTACGTCAGAAATATCGACGGAGGTCGAGGTTCCGGCTCTTGGGATGGCTGAGAACTCTACCGAAGACGTTGGTCAAGGTAGCAACTCAAGGCCCGCAATTACTCTGGAAACTGAAGACTCGCTGGACGGCGACCCGCAAGCGACGATTCCTGCTGTTGCTTCGTGTCAGACTCCAAGCTCGTCTGGTAATCACGGCGAAACTATCGCAGAGGTGATCGAAAACCTCCGCTACGAGCCCTACGAGATCATCGTAGTGTTTACGGCTGATGGCCAAAAGCTCTTCGAACAAACGAGCCAGCAGAAGGATTATGCATTGCTGGAGGATGAGCAATTCCAGCAGCTAAAACAGGTAGAAGGGGAGATTCTTATCCACAATCATCCCAATGCTGATGTGCCGTTCTCAAGCACTGATCTGTGGCTTTGCAGTCAGCTTGAAGTTGGCCAGGGTATCGTGGTTAGTAGAGATCACATATACTCGATTGAGGTGAAAGATAGATATGAGTGGAGTGATCCGGATGCGATGTATAATTATAGCACAAACGCGGGCTATCTAGGCCCGGCCTATGCTCGCGTCGAAACGGGCCCAGATGGCAAGGAGGTTCGTTATACGACTGACGCCCTGCTTTTTCATCTCGCCGACAAATTCCATCTAGTCTACAGCAAGCAGCCGCTAGATTAGATATTAGCTCCCCGGTAACGAGGAGCTCTTTCTTTGTAAAATACTCTTGCGATAGAGAATAAAATGTGATAAAATCAACTGAGAATCTTATATTAACAAGGAGCATTATGCCTGAACCTAAAAAACAGAGTAGCCCTCGTAAGACTGGACTTCGCCGTAGCCATCTACGTTTGAAATTGGCCCGTGCGGTAAACCGTACTTCTCCAGTCAAGGCTTTTGAAACTGCTAAACAAACCCCAAATCTTAAAGTTAAAACCACTAAGCCAGCTTCGACCGAGACGGTCAAAGCAAAAAAGCAGGCTGCAAAATCACGCACCGCGAAGAAAACAACCACCACTAAAGTCACTAACGCTAAAAAATCTAAATAAAAGGGAAGGTATATGGCTAGTAACCGGCACTTAGGTAGAATAATCGTCTTGCAGAGTTTGTATGAATATGAATTCCGCTCTAAGGCTGGAGATCCAACGGTCGACATTGATACGATTGTCGCCAAGAATATTGAGCCGTATTCTAAGGCATTAGGTGATACTGAATTTGTCTATGGCTTAGCACGTGCCGTTTCTGGTAAATTTACTGAATTGGATGCCGAGCTACAACCTTGGGCACCCGAGTGGCCACTTAGTACCATTGCTGCAATCGACCGCAACATCTTGCGTATTGGTCTTTATGAATTAGAATCTTGTGCCGATACTGTACCGCCGAAAGTCGCTATCAATGAGGCGGTTGAGCTTGCTAAGGCTTTTGGTTCTGACAACTCATCTAAGTTCGTGAATGGCGTCCTAGGTACAGCCTATCGCCAAATTTATAATGAAGAAACATCTCCCGAGGAGAAAATAAATGAAGAAAAAGCAAAACCGTCGTCAGCAGGCGACGCAGAAGCTGCAGTTGCATCCGGAGGGGAAATCCAAGCACAATAAATCCACTAAACGACAGCGACCAAGTAAAACTGCGAATAAGCTTCTGTCGAATCGAGCTGATTATTCTAATATAGCTTTGGGTACATCTCAAAATCCAAAGCTCGATTTGCCAGAATGTCGTAAGATCCCTGAAGCCCTACCGCTTAAGTCGGAACGCGAAAAAACTAATCCGCTCTCACGCTTCACCACTCGTGTCTTTAAAAAACCAGCCATCCAAGAAGTTGTGCGCGAACCGACTGCTGGCGGAATCGTTTTTCGGATGGATCGCTCAGGTCAAGATATTGAAATCCTCCTCATCCAGGATTCAAAGGGACGCTGGACCATTCCTAAAGGTCACATTGAGCCCGGCGAGACTGCTAAACAGACCGCCATTCGTGAGATTGGCGAAGAGGCTGGTCTATTCCATATCCAGGTCTTAACTTGGTTGGGAAAAATCCATTTTCAGTACCGCCGTATTGATAAGCTAGTCTTAATGACCACTCAGATTTATCTCGTTCGAGCCATGGACAACGCGGAAATCCCCACCAAAGAACAATGGATGAAAGGCATTAAGTGGTTTAAGTTTAACGATGCCATCAATGCTATTGAATATGAAGATATTGAGAAGCTTATGCTACTCGCTAAAAACAAAATACGGCAAGGTTTATAAGGAGGTTAAGTGAATCCCAGCCAAATCGATGAATATCAAAGTTTTGCTCGTGAAAAGCTTGGTTTTGAATTTCATGATATTAATCTTTTAATTACCGCTCTTACTCATCGCAGTTATGTTAACGAACATAAGACCAGCGTCAAGGAGCATAACGAGCGTCTTGAATTTCTGGGCGACGCTGTACTCGAGCTGGTCACTTCTGACTTTTTGTATCGTACTTACGACGAACCAGAGGGGATCATGACGGCCTGGCGATCTGCGTTAGTTCGGACCGAGAGCATCGGTGCTTCCGGCGAAGAACTAGGCTATGGCCCGCTCGTCCGGCTTTCTAAAGGTGAAAAACATGGCTCTGATCGTGCTCATGCCGTAATTCTTGCCGACTGCTTTGAGGCAGTCATCGGTGCAATTTACCTTGATCAAGGGTACGAGACTGCTCGCGAGTTTATTACTAAATGGATTCTGGTGAAAATTGACAAGATTCTTGAGGATGGTAGTTGGCGCGACCCGAAATCTTATCTCCAAGAATTGGCTCAGCACAGCGATAGTTGCACTCCTAGCTATCGCGTTATAGGCGAGGAGGGCCCTGATCATGACAAGATTTTTACGGTTGGCGTCTATGTAGGTAAACAGCTTAAGGGTACCGGTACTGGACACTCTAAACAGGAAGCCGAAGGAAATGCTGCTGCTGAAGGAGTAAAAGTATATCTTAAAGCACAAAAGAAGGAGTCATAAGTCATCCTTTACAATCTGTTCAATCTTTGTTATAATCAAAAAATAACTTAAAGGAGAAAATATGCTTGCGATTCGTATGCAGCGTAATGGCCACGTACACGCCCCCGTGTACCGGATAGTCGTCCAAGAATCACAGCGCCACCCTCTGTCGGGTAGTGTTGTAGCCGAGGTCGGCAATTACAACCCAGAAACCAAGAAGGTGGTTCTCGACCGTGAAAAGGTTGAGTTCTACCTTAAGAATGGTTCTCAGCCCTCCAGCCGTGTTGCCTTCGTCTTGAAAAAAGAGGGAATTACCTTGCCAAAATGGTACAAGGAAGCCCCAGCTAAGCACGCCAAAGCTAAACACGCCGATAAGTTGCGTAAAAATCAGCCAAAAGAAGAACCGGCAAGCGATGCTGGTGATGCAGCAGAAACCACAACAGCGTAAACCTTCCTCCCCCCTCTGAAAAGAGGGGGGAGGATTATGTTGGACAATAAAACAACCCTTGGCCTTCACCAAGGGTTTATATACTTATGGACGTCTGTGTCTATCCACTAATGCCCAACCTACGACTACCATGATAGCCAACATGCAGGTCAACATCGTTAGTAATGCCCTTTCGGAGTGCCTGCCTTGTGTTGCACTAGTTGGCTCCTCTATGGTCTTTTCCGTAGATTTCGCCGGCGTCTCTCCTAATGTAGTTTCCGTGGTTATTTCAACTACAACGACAGTAGAAGCTCGACTCTCTTCATGTTCGCTCGATGTCTCTGTACAGGAAGCCTCAAGCCCGTCAGTCAGCTCAACACTATTACTGACGCCAATCTGCTCATCGAGCCACTCTCTGAATTCATCTTCGGAATCCTGTCGAAAGGCTTTAACTGTCTCTGCTGCCTCACACGCCTTTTCTTTAACTCCTTCATAAACCTCAGGGGCCTTATCGGCGGCATAACCGTAAGCATTGCCTATCTTCTCCCTTGCCGAATCATAGACTTCGGGAGCCTTTTCCTTGGCGTCCTGATAGAGCTCCTTGCCGGTCGCCTTGAGATCGTCCCAAAAGGAATCCCCAGCCATGACCGGTGCAGTTCGCAGGCTTAAAATAACTACCGCAGAAGTCATCACGACCATCTTCAAAGTTCTTCTTATCATAATTCCCTCCTATTATGAGACCGATTTTATAGATACCTAAGGTGTTTTAGCCCATCAAAAAATTAATATAAGCTGTTTTACGCCTTACCTTTTCAGTATAGCACAGGTTCTCCAAAAAGTCAATGCTTACTTCCTCCATTTTTAACTTCCGGGTAAGATTTTATAGCAAAACTTGTTGTTTTTGAAGTGCTTGTGATATAATAAACACATAGTACATAATAAACTGGAGACCTTATGGCAACCATTGACCAACAATTTGTAGAATATATCGTAAAAACTCTCGTCAATAATCCAGATAAAGTTATTGTCGATCGCGAAATTGACGAGCGCGGAGTACTTTTGTCACTCAGCGTCGACCCTGAAGATGTCGGCCGGGTCATTGGTAAACGTGGTGCTACTGCTCAGAGCATCCGTACTCTGTTGCGTGTTTTGGGAACCAAGAACGGTGCCCGCTACAATCTTAAAGTAGTTAACACCGATGACATTGACGGCGGTCGTGGCCATCGTAGCTATGAAAGCCGTGAAGACGCCGAGGCGGTCGAAGATCTAAACGCCGACGAAATGGAAGATAAAGCTCCTCTCGACGGTGGTGAATCCGAAAATGAACTCGCTGAGAAAACTCGTGCTGAGTTAGCTGACCTTGACGATCTCGAGATTTAAATCTTGCTACGGTATGGCATAATATCAAATAGCTATCATTATGTAAATGGTAGCTATTTTTCTGAGCTTCACAAAATAACATACAGTTTAAAGTACTCTCGTCCGTAGCGGGCTCGTCAATCTCGACCACAGTTCCAGTCGATTTCTTGGAGTTAACGGTTGCGGCTGGTCCTCTAGTGCTTCTCCCGTTTATCACTCTGGATCAACTGGTTTATCGGGTTACTACATCTCCTTTAATATTAATGACCCCCTGTCATCAAACGGCCCAATCCACCGCTGGCTCGCTTTCCCCATTCGTTGTCTGGCGTACTAGGTTAGATAAGAAAAGTGACTCTCTGTAGAACAAAATATTCCTACTATATAATCCTTTGGCGACTATCATAAAGCTCAAATGTCATATTCATGTAGCATATGATTATATATTAATACCAATCAAAACTAGTTAGGCTACTATCCTTCCCATCATGCCAAAAGTACTTTTCCATAAAAGCCACTACCAAAGCATAGGAAACTAGTTACTTAAAACTAAACTCTAATCAATAATCTCTTACAATGTATTGGATATTATCATGGATATTATCATTTCACCGCGTCGAAGGTGTGGTTGGGTTTTCTAGTCTTGATTAT
>CANDYU010000004.1 GCA_947425245.1 uncultured Candidatus Saccharibacteria bacterium | reverse complement strand
CTTCGCACCCGTGAAGACGGGATGCGAAGACATCCGGTCCGAAAACAAGTAACTAAAACTCTGGGGGTATACTTATACTAATTCTGGTGGGATATCTTAATGCTAAATCCTATCGTGCAACCGCATCAAGATTCTTGATGAAGAATATATCATCAATAATTCCAACCACAGCCCCAGCAATCATCACCCATCCGACAATCGCCAGAACCGCACCGATACTCACTACCATATAAATACCCAATGCCATCATAATCATCGACAAAATCAGCACATAGAACCATTCCTTAACCCCTGAAGCGTGCATTTTAATCGCCACATTCATCCTGACCAGGGCCCCATAAATCATCCAAGCCCCTACAACGATTCCGATGACCCGCCCCAAGGACTCCCAAAGCACTACCGCAATCACCCCAAACACCAATGCGATAATCCCATAAAGCAAATCGTTGTTATAAAAATCATACTTCCCATGCATCGCAAAGAAATTAATGATTTTATAAACACCCTTAATCATCAAGAAAATCCCTACAACATAAAAAATCGTCTTCGTCATGCCTTCCGGATCAAGCAATAGCAACACGCCCAACGCACCAATCACGATTGATTCCAAAACCGCTAACCAGCTCGCACTCTTCGCTCTCCGAATAATCGGCAAATCCAACCCGCCTTTTTTACCCCTCGACGAACTTGTTTTCGCTGCACCAGTTTTCGTCTTACTATTTGTTTTCGTTGACTTATTTGCAGTAGTCGAAGTCTTCTTCGTTGATGACTTTGTGGCCATCTTGCCTCCTATTTTAAAATGATACGACCATCTTTTATAATTCCCTACCATTATACCACATTACCATAAACATCATCAAACTCCGTTTTCCCTTTTCAAACCCTCGTAACTATAATATAATTTTACCATGCATATCAATCCAGCCCTCAAGCACTATATCGAATCCCAAATCTTCCCTAAATACGACAAATACTATTCGCATGGCATTTTACATATCAACAATGTCATACAAAACTGCCTCATGCTCGCTGAATCCTACAATCTCGACCCCAACATGTCATATGTTATGGCCTCCTATCATGATGTTGGGCTCGATATCGGTAGAGACAATCATGAATATACATCCGGTCAGGTACTCATCAACGACCAAAACCTCAAGCAATTTTTCTCATCCGAACAACTCAACATTATGAAAGAGGCAATCGAGGACCATCGCGGATCCCGTAAAGAGCCTCCTCGCAACTTCTATGGCAAAATCCTCTCCGACTCCGATCGGGATTTCGACATTACAGTCCTCGCTAAACGACAGCTGGCCACCTCAATCAAAAACTACCCAGAATACCACACTTTCCCCCAACATTTCGAGCGTTGCTATCAATACATCATGAACCGCCTCAACCAAGATGGCAATTTCAATCTCTGGACCAACCACCCCATCCTCATCAAACGCCGTACCGAGTTCCAAAGCCATTATCTCGACAAACCCTACACCGAGTCAATCTATAAACAAGAATGGGATCATATCATAGCGGCCAATCTCCTTGACAAAATCAAAAACTATTACGAAGATTACTAATATTCAAGCTAATAAACTACCTCACACATCAGTTATGCAAATAGTATAATCTAAAATGAGAAGGATACAACTTTAATACAGCTTTAACAGTAGTGATTTTGATAAAATAACTAAAAAGAAGCAATCAAACGAATCGCTCTGCTAGGACAATCTCAAGAATCCGATAGCAAAACAAAAAAAGAGTCACTTTCGGCTCCTAATACTATCCCTGGTGCGGGTGGAGAGAGTCGAACTCTCGTCTCATCCTTGGGAAGGATACATAATAGCCGTTATACGACACCCGCTTATTCCCCCATTATACCACAAATCTATCCTGCAGCCTGATTTTCATCCTCTAATTTAATATACAGCTCCACCCTCCCTTCCTCATACAGATCCGCCATCCTTAAGTCAAACTCCGTCAACAGAATCTTCAACGATGCATAGTTCACCTGAGAATCCGTCTTCTCAATCAGCTTCACAAAATAATATCCATCACCATTACTCGACAAGAACCGACTGCTAATCGCTCCTACTTCCATCGTCATCGCCATATTTGAACGCCCGCCATCCACATTCATATTATCAACCAGCTGCCCAGTCTCCTCATACGCCACACTCCCGCCCAAGACCTCCGCCACCGCTGCCATATCCCCCCCATTCTCCGCCAACAACTGCTCTATCTGATCAGCCACCTCTCGTGCCGGAGCATCAATCGCCTGCGACACTTTCGCTTTCATCAAGGTTAAATACAACATCCGACGATATTCGGTCTTATTCATTCCAAAGTTATCGCTCACAATCTTCAAGAAACTCTCTTCGCTCCGCTCAACACCGCCCACCCTACGATGTTCATCAAACGCCCCATCAATTTCCTCGTTTGTCACCGAAACACCCAATTCCCTCCCCAATTTCAAAGCATACGCATATTCTATCGCCGATTCTAATGCCGCCCGCTTATATACATCTTCTAGTACACTCGTATCCTCACCATCCTCCAAAACTCCCCCTTGCTGCTCCGAAGTGACCAAATTACTCCGAAAAATCATTAAATAATCACTATATCGTACCTTTTCACCATCAACTTCCGCCACCGGCACCGGAATCACCTGTGTCACCCGATACAGCATATCCTCCGTGTCCTGTATCTTATACAGCATCACCCACCCCGCAACCACCATCAAAGCAATCGCCACCAAAGCCACAATCACCGTATTGATAATCAACTTATGCTTCGCATACTGCATCGGATACTTAAACTTCCGACCCTGTGCTAAAACTTCCTCTCGCCGTTCTTCAACTTTTTCTCGTTCCGTCTTTGGCTTTTCTTTAAACAAACTCATTTCCCCTATTATACCACCTTCCGGAGCGTCAATCCACTTTTAGTTTTCCGAGCAAAACCTCACCTCTTCAGACTTTTATCTAACCTAGTACGCCAGACAACGGATGGGGAAAGCTACCCAACGATAGTTCGGTCCATGCGAAGAGAATGCCCAATCCGTATCAAAGTCAAGATAATACCCAGCCATACCCATTGTACCACTGCTATAAGCAGCCGAGGCAACCATAGACCAACCATACCCAGCAAGACCAAGATAACGTACCGATCCATACGCTGAATAAATATCTCCGCTACGGACGAACTAGTACAACCTATACGGATTCAACTTGAAATCACCTCTGTTACTTTGGTCAGGTTTTTAATTAATTAAACAATATTGACCGCTTCGTCCGTAGCGGGAACATCAATTGCGACTACGGCTCTACTCGGTATATTGGCTTTGCTGGCTACAATTGGTCAGCTGCCTCCTCCTCAGTTTACGGCTCTGGATCAACCGGTTTGACAGGTTACTACCTCGATTTCAATGCTAATGACGTCTACCCGTCAAACGGCCCGGTCAATCGTTGGGTCGGTTTCCCTATCCGTTAGGTCCTACCGGAGTATTTAGAACAAAAAAGAAGACCGCTAGTCTCCAATACATGTCAACCAAATTATCGTGGTGACCTGGGAGGGAGTTGAACCCACAACCATTTCCTTAGGACGGAACCGCTCTATCCATTGAGCTACCAGGCCATAATGCTATTATACCACATTCTGTCTTTATCTAACCTAGTACGCCAGACAACGAATGGGGAGAGCATCAGACCGGCGATCGGGGCCAGTCGATGGGCGAACGCTACCGCTACCGATACCAAGTTGATAGCTAGAGTATAAAGTTGCTCCACTATTATGATTGGGCGTGGCAGTACTACTCCAATAGTAGCCTGCATTGCTAAAACTTCGGGCAGAGCCGCCACTCGGAGAGGTATACCCGCTACGGACGAACTAGTATAGGCTATACGGGTTCGATTAAAAATCACCTCTGTAAAATCCGCAGATTCTATCACTAATTAACCAAACTTCGTCCGTAGCGGGTATATCAATCGCAACAACAGCTCTGCCCGGGTTCTTGGCGTCGATGGCCACAGTTGGTCAGCTACGGCTTCGCCCGTTTACAACAATGGGTCTGCTGGTTTGACAGGTTACAACCTCGGTTTCAATGCTAGTGGCGTCAACCCGTCAGGCGGCCCGGACGGTCGTTGGAGCGGTTTCCCCATTCGTTGTCTGGCGTACTAGGTTAGATAAGCCATACCATCTATCCAATCGCCCATTTTTATGCTAAAATAAATCCAAAATAAGGAGTTTTTATGGGAAAAGAAAAAGATTTAGTTGAGCGTAGCCTTGTCGTCCTTAAGCCGGACTCAATCCAGCGTGGTATCGTTGGTGAAATTATCACCCGTTTTGAACGCGTTGGTCTCAAAATCGTTGGTCTTAAAATGGTCATGCCCGATGAAGACCATTATCGTGCTCACTACGAAGAGATCGGCCAAATGATTACCCGCCGTGGCGAACAGGCTTTCCGTTATAATCTGAATTACATGATGACTGGTCCAGTCATCGCCATGGTCCTCGAAGGCGTCGAAGCCGTACCGCTAGTCCGCAAAATCGTTGGCCCAACCGAACCAAAATCCGCCGAGATGGGTACTATCCGTGGCGATTATTCACACATGAGCTTCGGTTATTCTGACGCTAAAGGCATGGGCGTTCCTAATCTCGTCCACGCTAGTGGCAATAAAGAAGAAGCCAAACGCGAAATCGCCCTCTGGTTTAAAGACAACGAATTGTACGATTACTCCGATCTTAACGAAAAATACACCCGCTAAGGCACTATTCTCTCCGCCGCGTTTACTTAATCTCCTCTCGTCCGTAGCGGGTATGTTTCTCGCGGCTACGGCTCTACTCGGGGTCTTAGCTTAGATGGCTACAGTCGGTCAACTACCTCCTCCCCAGTTTTTAGCTCTGGATTGGCCGATTCGACAGGTTACAACTTCTATTTCGATGCTAGTGACGTCTACCCGTCAAACGGGCCGGGCCATCGTTGGGCTAGTTCCCCCATCCGTTGCCTAGCGTACTAGGTTAGATAAGCTAAAAATCGGCAAAGATGTCAATTAGAATCGTCCGTAGCGGATATGTCAATCGCAGCAGCGACTCTGCCCGGAATCTTGGCGTCGGTGGCTACTATTGGTCTACTACGGCTTCGCCCGTTTACAATGATGGGTCTGCTAGTTTGGCAGGTTACAGCCTCGATTTCTATACTAGCGGTGTCAGCCCGTCGAATGGCCCATACAATCGTTGGTATGCTTACCCCATCCGTTGTCTGGCGTACTAGGTTAGAGTAAGAATAGTAATATAGATAATATATCTCTTTCACCTGCGTCGAAGGTGTGGTTGGGTTTTCTAGTCTTGATTATTCTAGGCTGACGCGGGTCTGAGTCTTTAGACGAAGAGAGCGTCACCAGACTAGAAAACCAACCACCCTCGCAGGTGAAAGAGATATATTATGTATAATGCTAAAACTCTGGAGATATGCTAATACTAGAAAAACCGTCTACTTTAAAGTAGACGGTCTAATTCAACTCCGCTTTTACTTCACGGAGTTATTAAGAAGATTCATTATCATATAGGCCGCTTCCGCACGGCTCACTTGTCCTCTCGGATCCCAAGCCGCATCGACTATACCTTTCCTTGCTGCCCAAGCCATCGCCTGATCAACATTAGGACCCACATTCGTAGCATCAACCACTACTGGCGACCCAGCATAGGCCCAAATCATACCCACCAGCTCTTCGCCAGAAAAGCTTCCATTCGGATCCACCATGGCCCCGCCAGCTAACGCACCTGACCACGCTGCAGCCTGCTCTAACCAAGCCGCATTATCTTCCGGCTTCACGCCATCCAAACGCGACAAAGCAGTCGTCAACATAGCATACGTCATCGAGCCCTCTGGAGCAAACACTCCTTCGTTCATTTCGTCGAACAGGTTTCTCGCCGATACAAATGTAGCAGCATTCGCAAACCAAGCTTCAGCCGGAACATCCGTAAAGGCCTTTGTGTTATCCACAATCTTCACCTGTGCACCATCCGACAACGACAAAACCACCGCAGTCTCAGTTAACGCCGAAGAGGCGATAACTTCCATCGTTCCATCGTCATTCATCAGCATTGCCACTGTCCCCATACCGACCGGACTCACTGGAATCGCCACCTTTACTGGCTCTTCACTACCTGTCCGTACGGTAATCACTGGAGCATCCGCAACATCTTGAGATACAGACACTGTCGCCATCGGCAAAGCAACCGCTTCGTTCTTCTGCTGAGCATTTGCGACAACCGTAGCCGGCAATGTTACATCAACTGCCATTTTACCGGCTGCGTCCGTAGTAATCGCTACCTTTGTTCCGTCCGGCTGCGTCGTAGTCGTCGTCTTCGACCCGTCCGCATTCCTTCGCGTACTAGTCACCACCGAACTATTACTACTATTGTTGCCCGATCCTCTTGAGCCACCGCCAGATGTCGTTATTCCGCTTGATGTGTTACTATCAGTCGGATCATCCGTCGGCCCATTGACATCATATCCGCCACCCGACGAACCACCATCCGGCTTTTCTTCAGCTCCCGAACCGGAACCATTACTCGATCCAGTATTATCACCAGAGTTGCTTCCAGAACTTGAACCCGAACCAGTTTCGCCCCCACCAGGCACTCCCGGATTCTCCTCGCCCCCACCAGGCGTAGTTTCATTTCCGCCATTCTCAGGGCCAGTCTCATCGTCATCGCCTTTACTATCATCTGGTTGCGAAGGCTGCGTCTCATCTCCACCGTCATCCGGCTGTGATGGTTGCGTTGGCTGCGTTACGTCCTCGTTGCCGCCACCCGGCGTTGAAGGTGTCGCAGGCTTCGTCTCTTCCTCGCCTTCATCAGGATCAGTTTCACTCTCTCCTGGTTCCGAAGGGCTAGTTTCCTCTTCACTCGGATCTATTGGGTCAGTCTCACCTTCACCCGGTTTAGAAGGAGCAGTTTCATTTTCACCAGGCTCCGAAGAGTCGGTCTCCCCCTCACTTGGATCTACAGGATCGGTAGGATCAGTCTCTCCTTCGTCTGGATCAATCGGCGGTTTCTCCGGCTCTTCATCATCCGGAATTAAATCTCCCGGATCATTCGGGTCTGCTTCAAACGGATTATCATACGCCACATTAAATGTCACAATGCTAGCATTTAATCCAGCATACATCAATGCAACTCCACCACCTTTGTCCGCCCAATCAGCCTGACTTCCACCGAAGTCAATCTTACCAATCGCCGAACTCTTAAACGGCGAAGCAATCGGAATAGCTTCGGTATCGCAGATCGATGATACTCCCGCCGGAATATACAGGTAATACAGCAGGTTGCAGCTCTCAAACATGCCGTTCGAGATCTTTTCCAGCGTCTCCGGCAATGTTACATCATAAAGTCGCCAGCAATTAGTAAAAGCGTTATCACCCATACTAACCACATGGTTACTCGGTGCAAATCTTATCCGAGTGACATACTGACAATCCATAAACGCTCCAGCACCAACCGACTTAATCGTCGACGGGAAGTCTACATACTCCAAAGCTATGCAAGCCCGGAATGCGTTATCACCGATCGTCTCGACACCCTCAGCTACCGAAATCGACACTAAATTAGCACAGTTTCTGAACGCACCATAGTCGATCATTTTGACACTTTCCGGAATCGTTACCGAGATCAGCTCAGAGCCATAAAAAGCGTTCATTCCAATTTCCGTTACTGTATCCGGAATGTACACCGCTAAAGCCTGACTATCGTAAAATGCACAGTCACCAATCCTAGTAACATTATCATCAATTACTATAGTATAGTAATTGATACCCCATGGGGCATCGCCCGCCGAATAGTCCGGAATCTCCCCTGATCCAGAAATCGTCAAAGTTCCAGTGTTGGTCAATGTCCAATGTACACTTCCCGCATCACCCTCATCAACAATCTCCTCGTCCAAGGTCTCATCCTCGTCGTATCCTTCTGGATACCTCGTGATGACAAAATCCGCCGCTTCTACTTCCGCAACGCTCATCACTCGTCCCCAGTGCACCGACTTGTTATAATTTGCTTCAGCAATTACCACTCCGCCAGCACTCTTCTGCAGAACGATTACACTATGGCTATTTCCTCTTACGCGCAAGATATCGCCAACTTTGACATCTTCAAACACTACATCCGTCGTCGCTCTTGCTCGCAAGTTGCCAAACGCCGCATCGCTCAAGATAAAGGCAAACGCCATACACCCCACGCCACGGCTCGCACCATAGATCGAACCACCATGCCAAGCATACGAATCACCCAGCGGCCCATCGTTTCCATAAGGTGTAAAATTCGTCCACGGCATCCCTTCCGGATATTCGTCCTGTAATGCCATCATCGTCTCATAGACTTCCTGATAGGTCGGTATTGCTGTTTCCGACAACAACATAATCTGACTAGCTAAATCAGAATATCCACACTCCGTGCATATTCCCTCATCATCAAACTGATGTTCAGCATAGCCCTTCTTTTTGCTATCTTCCGTAATCGGGCAATCTTCCACCCAACACTCATGCCAGTGGTGTTGCTCATCTCCATACCAGTCTTCCAACCAGTCATGCTTATGAACCGGCTTAGTTGCATTCGATTCTGTCGCAACCTTGTTTGGTTCTGCTACTTCGCTTGATCCTGTCGTAGGCCTATCCGGTTCTGCGTTAGAATCAGTCGCAATTTGCTCTTCGGTCACCTCCTTGGTCGTCACTTGCTCCACTGCAGCTCGGGTATTCGACCCAACCTGCTCAGTTGCCATTGCTGTCCCGACATTCGAAACTAACAACGCAACCGTCGTCACCATCGAGATCACCCATTTCTGTCGTTTCCGCATTTTAGAACCTCCTTAAATTATTAATGTGCTCAATGGCCCGATTTTTCGGAGCCATCCGTTTCGCCCGCATAACGAGCAGTTACCTACGTGTCAAAACTTCCAACACGCCACATTATTATAGTAAACTTCCCCCCAAAAGTCAAGGTTAACTGTTTACCCCTCCGTCTCCGAATGAAACTTTTCGTGTACTTCTTTTAAGTGTGAATCCGTCACATGCGTATAAATCTGCGTTGTCGAGATATCCGAATGTCCCAACATCGCCTGTACCGACCGCAAGTCTGCTCCATTCATTAATAGGTCAGTCGCAAAACTATGCCGCAGGGTATGTGGCGACACATGCTTCGTAATCCCCGCCAATTTCGCATACTTCTGCACAATCCTCTCCACCGATCTCGGCGTCAATCTCCGATAATCTCCGCTCGTATCCAAGCTTTGCAAATTCCGGCTATTGTTTAAAAACAGTGGCACCAAGGTATCAGTCCGAGCATTAAGATATTGCTCAACCCAATCCGCCGCCGCTTCCGAAATAAAAATCGGCCGATCTTTATTTCCCTTCCCCCGTACGATAAACTCTCTCCGCGAAAGATTAATCGAGTCCCGATTCAACTTCGTCAGTTCCGACACCCGTAATCCTCCCGAGAATAATAACTCAATAATCGCCCGGTCCCGCAACCCAGTCTCCGTACCCGTATCAATCTCCCCCAGCAACGCCTCCACCTCATCATAGTGCAAAAACGTTACCTGCTTCCTTACCACATGTGGCAGTTCTACTAGCGACGGATCCAAGGATTCAATCCCCCGCTGAGCCAAATACTTCAAAAACCCTCTCAAGGCAATTAGATGATATGCCTGCGTAATTGTCTCCAATCCTTCGCCTCTCCCGTCCTCCACCCGATTCAGTTTCAACCGAAACTTCCTCAGTACCTCCTTTGTGATGTCAGCCGGCTCTAAATCTCCATCCTTCTCCGTTATCTCCCCCGCAATTTCCCAAAACCGCAACAAATATCGTTCATAATTTTCCGCCGTCTTCTTCGACCTTCCCCTCTCCACCTCAAGATGCTCCACAAAATCACCAATCAATTCCGACACATAAATCTTCGGCCTCTCTTCCACCTGGCTATTACCCTCTACCATATCTTTATCATTCGTCATGCCTATATTATAACACAAGCATAACCTGGTACGCCAGACAACGGATGGGGAGAGTACGCCAACGATAATCCGGACCATACGAGAGATTAACTCTATCAATGGCTGCATCGATCCGATAAGCCGCTAAAACTCCTGGTCGATCTATATAGACTGGTGCTGCCGTACTTGACCAACCATAACTAATAAGTCCAAGATAATGAACCGAGCCGCTATCTAAACGAATATTGCCGCTACGGACGAACCCGTATAGCCTATACGGGTTCAAATCGATTTTATCCCTGTTAATCTCGACATTTTTCTCGTTAATTAAGCCAAAATCTCACTAAACTGGATCTATAAGATCCAAGTCCACTACTTCGTCCGTAGCGGTCTTATCTTCTCGACCGGAGATTTTGCGAGAGACCTCGGCGATTACGGCTACAACTGGTCAGCTACTACCCTTATTAACACTAGCTCCCTCAGAAGCAATTATTTAGCTTTTTACCATTCCACTCTCGATCCATCAGCCGGCTTAAACCTACGATCAGATGGTCGCCCCATCCGTTGTCTGGCGTACTAGGTTAGATAAGACTATATATTATCATTTCACCGCAGCACAACATTAGGATATCCCTACATATTTAGCATTATATACAATATACTACAACGCCTTAAGCAACAACGGCAAACAATTCCCTAAAACCAGCACAATCACAAAAGCCGCCACTAAAAACGGCCCAAAGTGCACCTTTTTATTCCCCGATTTCAACGCCGTCGGCAAGACAATCACATCCCCCAACAAATTCGCCAAGAAAATTGTCCATAACGCCAACCACCAACTTGCGAGCGGCAACGCCAATGCCAAAGCCAGCAACCAATCCCCACTCCCCATCAACTTTTCTTTCGATGCCTTATAAATCACAAAACAAGTTCCCGCCAAAATCATCACCGCCCCAAAACTATTCCACAACCCACCAATTACATCACCATCATCAGTCAAGCTTAGCTCATACATCTTCAAAACCCACACTATAGCCCCAATAACAATCGCCAAGATCAACAACACCGTCGGCAATTCCCCCCACTTCGCATCATAAACCGCAAGCACCATCAATACTACGAGCAACATTAATGTTACAATAAACACCCCTAATTGCAATGCTAGAAGCTCCGGCTTCAATGCCAAAATATTCCAATTTTCCAAAATCGGCACTAAGTACGCCCAAGACAACATGAAAAACGCTATCGCCAGACTTATCTCCGACAAAAAGTCCGCCAGCCCAATCTTCTTATGGCAATACCGACATTTTCCCCGCAGCACCAGCCATGACACAATTGGAATATTATCATACCATTTAATCCTCTTTTTGCAATGCAAACAAACCGACCACTGCCCCAGCTCTTTTTTATGCAACACATGATATCGCCACCGCCACGCCTGACAACACGCAAAAGAACCAAACACTGCCCCAAGTATAAACATCATTACTAAAATCAAACTAATCAGCAACGTATCAACCATAACTCTCTTATCATACCACACAGCCCCCTAATTTCCAAATCGCTTATCCTCACAAAATGTACGAAAAACCATATTTTTTATGGATTTAATTCCAAGAATATCATAAGATTTTCTACATTTCTCTCCTTAAGCCTCAAGCATCTACACCTTAGTCTGATACTTCAATAAAATCTCATGGTAATTTTCTCTATTTACATAGTTTACTTCTGACGGCTTATAATTCTCCACAAACGTTTTTGGTAGCCGAGCCGCTCGTTTATCATTCCATTTTACCTCCAAAGCCATAATCTCGCCATCGCTCTCCATTAAATAGTCCACCTCCTGCTGCTGGCTCGTCCGCCAAAAATACTGCCTTCTTTTCTCTAAAGACTTCTGTAACTCTGCGATTATAAAGTTTTCAAACAAATGCCCTATATCCTGCCTTAGCCCCATCGTCCGAAAATCGTCAATTACCGCATTCCTCACGCCCACATCATAAAAATAATATTTATTCGACGCCGACAATTCATGCCGCAAATTCCTCGAAAAACTTGGCAGTCGGAAAATTACCAAGGACTGCTCCAATAAAGATAAATATTTCTCGACCGTTCGGTTATCCAAATCTACTAAGTTCGACAACTCATTAATACTCACTTGCGAACCAATTTGAAACGCCAAAGCCTGCAACAACTTTTCCAACTTGGTCGGCTTATTAATCCCATCTAAGCTCAAAATGTCTTTATATAAATTATCACTTACCAACTGATTCAGTCTTTCTCTCGCACTCTCTGGATGCATCACCACGTCCGGATAATACCCATAAAGCAAGCGATTCTCCAAATTTGCTCGCTCCTCTACTAACCCATGATTCGCTACCATTTCCGCAAATGATAATGGATACATTCGATATTCCCATTTTCTCCCCGTCAAGGGTTCATTCACCTTATTTGCCAAATCAAACGATGAGCTTCCAGTCGCTACAATCTGTATCTTATGCCCATAATTATCCTGCAGTAATTTCAATTTCAAACCTATGTCAGTAATCCGCTGCGCCTCATCTATTACTAGTATTTTCCGTCCCGCAATCACTGCCGCAAACGACGCCGCCGACATATTCTCAAACGCTATTCGCACTTCCTCCTCATCTCCATTCAACCATAAAGCCTCATTATTCCCAAAAATTGCTTTTAGAAGCGTCGTCTTACCCACCTGTCGCGCCCCAAAAATCACAATAGCCTTCCCGCTTCCAGTCCTCTGTCCTATAACTTTCTCTAAATATCTTTCAATCATACATTACCATTATATCATAGTTCCACATAAAATGTATAAAAAACCATATTTTTTATGGATTTAATTCCAAGAATATCATAAGATTTTCTACATTTCTCTCCTTAATACCTATTAAGCGAAAAGAGCGGCCTTTCACCGCTCTTTTCAATCCTATGCACTAAACTTTAGCCATTATCCTGACAATACATACCACTCCCCTCCATCAGGTACATAACTACATAGTCACGTGCATTCTTCGACTCAACCGCAGTCTCATTATCACCACAACGTGCGTGCCTAAAGACATAAATCGTATGATCCATCGTCGACAAGCCTCTCACTGTGTTAACTGCAGTCTCATTATAATTCTGGATCTTCAGACCATATGTATAACCATCCGGATCAGAGAAGGTATTATATTCATCATTCGTCCCGGCAATATACCGCTTAATCAAACAGCCTGCCGTACTATTCTTGCTATCCATAGAATCCGACGGAGTAGCAGACGTACACCATGTATCAAGCTTCGTCTCATTCTTCTTCGTTTCCTCATCATACGGACTTACACCACCATTCCCCGGCAACTTTCCATTGTTGTTCGTCTGATAGTTCGTAATAGCCTTAGTAACCGCACCCAAATTCTCCCGCCTTTGAGTATCCCGCTGCGACCTCTGCAAAGCCGGCAAAGCAATAAAGACCATCAAGAAAATCAAACCCGCAATCGCAAGCACCAACACAACCTCAATAATCGTGAAGCCGCCGCGTTCAATCGGCTCAACCTTCTTTCGTGTACGCATATTTTTCTTCATATTCGCCACTTTTTATTTCCTTTCTTTTATATTTCGTTAACGGCTTTATTTTACCATCATTATACCACATTTTTACCATAATCAATATATTTTACACCCCTATGTTCGACACTAAGGAGTAAATCGGGAACAGAATCGCCGCCACAATCCCCCCCGCTACAATCGCTAATACCACCATCAAAATCGGCTCAATCATCGTCGAAATCGCCGCAATCCTCTCGTCCAGCTCATCCTCATAAACCTGTGCCGCCTTCCCCAGCATCTCATCAATCTTACCCGACTGCTCACCCGTCGCTGCCATCTGTGGTACCAACGGTAAAATATAATCACGCCCCTTCAAAGATACACTCAGCGGCTTACCACTCCGTACCATCGTTGCCGCCTGGTTCAACTGATCTTCCAAAATTATATTATTTACTGCATCAGTTGAAATCTTGATCGCATCCAACATCGGCACCCCCGCCGACAACAGCATCTGTGCCGTCCGAGCAAACCTTGCGTTATAAAGCCTCAGGAACAACCCCTTAAACAGCGGTACGTTCAATTTAAACGACGCCAGCCACTTCTGCCCAACATCGGTCTTCCTAAACTGCAAGAAGAACCATACCCCTACCCCCACCAAAATCAGAATCAGCCACCACCAAAACATGATAAAGTCGGAGATTCCTACCATCACCTTCGTCAGGACTGGCAACTCTTCACCCATATCTTTATATAGGCTATCAACTTGCGGCACAACCGCCACCATCATGAAAATCACCACCAAGACAATCACCACCAAGACAATCGCCGGATACACCATCGCCCCCCGAATCTTCGAGATCATATTTGCATCTTTTTCTTGCTGCATCGCCAACCGCTTCAACGAAACATCCAATGTACCTGATGCCTCACCCGCCGCAATAATCGAGAGATAGACCTTATTAAAAACATCAGGGTGCTTCGCGAAAGCCTCATGCAAAGTTTTACCACCCTCAACCTGAGCCAAAACATCCTCAATCACCGCCTTCGTCGGTTTATCCTCAGTCTGTTCCGCCACCATCCTTAAACTAGTCGACAGCGGCAACCCCGCCCCAATCAAAGTCGCAAACTGCCTCGTAAAGATAATTCGTTGCTTCGTCGAAACCTTGTTCGCTAATTTCGCCCAAAAACCTTCAACCACATCCTCATTAATCTTCTGTGGCACATACCCCTGATCCAACAAAATCCTACCTGCCGCACGTTCATTATCCGCTTGCACCGTACCGCTTACTACTTTCCCGGTTTTCTTGTCTTTCGCTTTATATGTATATCTCTTCACGGCCTATCCTCTTGCTAATCGATCAAACTCCGTCGTATCAACCGTATATTCTCGAGCTACATCATAGCTAATCACCCCCGCCTTCACATATTTCGCCAGCTCCCGATCCATCGTCTGCATCCCTTGTTCCGCACCAGTCTGAATTGTCATGTCTAACTGATGAGTCTTTCCTTCCCGAATAATCGACTTCACCGCCGCATTCAATAACATAATCTCTGCCACACAAACTCGACCACCATCAATCGCCGGCACCAACCTCTGTGAACAAATACCTACTAGGATATTCGCCAACTGTGCCCGAATCTGCGGCTGTTGATGAGCCGGGAAGACATCTACCATACGGTCTACACTCTGTGCCGCCGAATTCGTATGTAATGTAGCAAACACCAAGTGTCCAGTCTCCGCCACTGTAATTGCCGCCTGAATCGTTTCTAGATCACGCATCTCACCGATTAACACCACGTCCGGATCTTCACGCAGGATACTCCGAAGTGCCGCCGCAAAACTAAAGGTATCGTAATGCACCTCTCGCTGTGCCACCACACTCCGCTTCGAAGTATGCGTAAACTCAATCGGATCCTCAATAGTAATAATATGTTCCGCTTTTTCTGTATTAATCTTATTAATCAAAGCCGCCAATGTCGTCGACTTACCCGAACCGGTCGGGCCAGTCACCAATACCAATCCATTCGGATGATCTGCCATACTCGACACCACGCCCGGCAATCCTAGCTCCTCGACCGTCTTGATCACATTCGGAATTAACCGGAATGCCGCCGCCATATTCCCTTTTTCATGAAACGCATTAACACGAAAACGTCCCAAATCTCCAAAGGCAAACGAATAATCAAACTCTTTATCTTTTATCAAAATCTTCTTCTGGTCTTCATCAAGCGTCGCAAACACCAACTCCTGCACCAACTCATTAGTCAGTACTGGATACATCGTCATCGGCCTCAGTGCCCCATCAATCCTCAAAATCGGCGGCAAACCAGTCTGGATGTGCAAATCAGACGCCCCATGTCGGATACATTCCTCTAGCAAAGATTCAATCGCCACCCGATCCCCCGTCGTCACCTTCTGCTCTGGCAAGCTCGACGACGCCGCTTCGCCATCTTTCGCTGCTGTCTTCTTCATCTCCGTTTGAGCCGGTTTAATTCCCACTGTCGCTTTTGCTTGAGCCGCTGGCTTAGCTTGAGCTACCGGTTTAGCCTGAGTTACTGGTTTAGCCTGAGCCGTCGGCTTAGCCTCCGTCGTTCTTCCGGTCTCCGTCTGCCCAGCAGCCTTACTTACCCCACCCTGTTCCGCCAGTTTCGCCGCTACTGGCTTCCCTGTCACCGCAGCACCAGCTCCACTCACGCCCGCCACCTTATCGCCCCCCTTCATTGGCTGTGCCAGCCTCTGTGCTTGCAACTCCGCAATCTTCGCCGCCTCCGCCGCTGCCAACTCTGGAGTCCCCGCCCCCTTCATCCGAGCATTTAACAATCCTAGTTCATCAACTTCAGGCCTAGCAGCACCCGAAGTTACCTGCCCGCCAGCGATGCCTTGCATATCCTGCTGAGCAACACCAAACCCTGCTCTTGCCATTAAGTCATCCGCCCCGGTACCATTACTCGTCCCAGCCGCAGCTCCAGCCGACACTCCAGCAACCCCATACCCCGCCGCACCAGGTTGCATACCATTCGCCGAATTATCATACCCCGCCACCAAGTTTCCCATCGGCGGCATCATCGATGGCGTCGGAATACTATTTAAATCCGGCAAATCCACCGGAGCAAAAGGTGTCCCCTGGTTATTTCCGCCCATCATATTTGTATTTTGAGTCCCACTATTATCCATGACCCCATTATACCATAAGTATTATTATTTCCTGCTTTTTCTCGATAACTTCGGATACAGTTTTACCAGCGAGATCCGATGTATTCATTGCTTGAACTACTAGCCATTATTTATCTCCTTGATGTTTAGATACTTTATGATATAATAGAAACATGAGCAAAAAGCATGTCGGCAAAATGACATCCTTTGAATTCCTTTGTTGGATGGCTTTTGTTGAATTCATTTTTACTGCTATCTTAATTTATAGTGTATTCTGTCAGCTATCATAAAGTTTGTACGAGCCAGTAGAGCAGAAAACATGATATAATGATGGTAATTATGAAAGACAAGAAGGTTAGCCCATCAGAAAATAATGCTATTTACATATTAGCAGTTTCATGTTAAAATAACATAAAAGTAATAGTTGAAGGGTTTGATATGGCAAGTGCAAAAGCAGTAGCTGCTTACCTAGTAAAAAGTTTAACTCTCTCGGTGCAGGTAACGAAGAGTTCTCTGGCAACAATGATCTTACGAACCTTAAACTCCAGAAACTTCTGTACTTTGCTCAGGTTGGGTATATACAGTCCCATAACGGAGACCCTCTCTTTGATGACGACATCGAAGCTTGGCAATATGGACCTGTTGTACGCGAGGTGTATGACGCATTTAAGCAATGTGGTGCATATTTTATTACTGATTTTGATATAGATATGAGTGATTTTGGCGAGATCGATGAAGAACGATCTGCCTTTTTAGATAAGTTTCTCGAAAAAAGTGCAGGTCACTCAGCGTGGTCTTTGGTTAGTAAAACACACGAAAAAGGCTCTGCCTGGGATCAGACCTATGCCAATGGCAAGGGTGATAAAACTGTCATATCAAAAAATCTCTTAATGGCTGCAGCGACCCTATAGGATATGGTGGCTAAGAAACCGAACAAGAAGAACTCTGCCAATGTTGAACCTACTAAATGTCGTGGTTTTTTGGTCGATTTCTCATTATATAAAGAAAAACATTGGCCGATTGACGAAGCATACACAGATACTATCCTCATAGACAAAATAGGTGATTTTATGAAAGCTTTACTATGGGCGGAAAATCCATTAAGATGTAACCTTTGCCTAAAAATGGAACCGTTAAATCCTAAACAAGACAAAGGAATCATCAGTAAATGTAATTTTGATAAGGGACCTCTATATTATGCCTCCTTCAGGGGGCAAGCGAGAGGCTTTGTCTTTAGTATTGATTCAACAATACGACGTGCTTATATTTTAGGTGCAAGTAGGAAACACGTATTTCGACCTTATCATGGTCAATACGGCTAGAATTAATGTGACCACAGTGGCACGCATAACACTAAAAGCCACCCCACATTGAGGTGGCTTCGTTATTACTCTGTAGTTGTGGGAACTGGTTTATAGGTTCCTGTAGTTGGGCCATACAGAGTTTCCTGAGTGAGATATCCAGCACCAACGATGCCGTAACCTTCATCAGTCGGCTGAGCATAAATTGTAAATTGTACAGTTAGCATATCACTCTGGTTGTAGGTGAGCGTAAGATTTGCTGCAACCACACCGGAGAAGATATGCACATCATTATCGCTGTTATCTTCACATACCGGATGGATATGGATAGACAGGTCTACAAGCGTTTTACAGGTTGTACCACCGCCCTTCGTCCGTAGCGGGGACATTGATCACAGTTTGGGGTCAGCAGCACACTTAGGCGTCAATGGCTATTATTGGGCCACTGTTACTTCACCAGTTTATAGCTCTGGATCAACCGGTTTAGCAAGCTATAGCTTTGCTCTTTATGATAGCGGTATTGGCCCGTCGGCCGGTCCATACAATCGCTGGAATGGTTTCCCCATCCGTTGTCTGGCGTACTAGGTTAGATACGTATGAAATCTCGTCATACATTTGACCTCAACTAGTATAGACTATACGGGTTCAACTTGAAATTACCTCTGATACTTTGATAAGCTTTTGGGTTAATTAACTAGAAATTGTTTCGCAAGCAGTCCAAAATACCTTGATATACTTCGTCCGTAGCGGGTATATATGGTTTGGCCTTAACTCTATGCGTTTTGTTGGCGAACGCGGCTTCCTTTGGTCAAAAACAGCATCTTCAGTTACCGATGATGGAGCAAATGCTCCGTCTGGTTTTCGCTTTTTCCTTACTTTTAACGATATTATTCCCGACAATAGCCCAGTTACTCGTTGGTACGCTTTTCCCATCCGTTGTCTGGCGTACTAGGTTAGAGTAAGAATAGTAATATAGATAATATATCTCTTTCACCTGCGTCGAAGGTGTGGTTGGGTTTTCTAGTCTTGATTATTCTAGGCTGACGCGGGTCTGAGTCTTTAGACGAAGAGAGCGTCACCAGACTAGAAAACCCAACCACCCTCGCAGGTGAAAGAGATATTATATATAATGCCAGAACTCTGGGGATATACCAATACTATGCCAAATCACTGGCAACCCTATTCACCTCATCCATCGTCGTAATCCCCGACAACGCCTTCAGAGTACCATCCTGCCTCATAGTAATCGTCCCTTTTTCCTTTGCCACTCTCATCACCTCCGCAGAAGTCGCATGTGCAACAATCAGCTTCTGAATATCCTCATCCACTTCAATCGCCTCATACAGCCCTGCTCGTCCAGTATATCCACCCGGCGACGCCTGATCATCAATCCCCTTCGCTAGTGTATACGAACTCTGATCCGCTAACGGTAATCCCGCATACCCCAAATCATCACTCACCGCTGCTACATCCTCCGCCGTCTTTGGCAAGATATCACCCACGATTTCCTTAATTTGCGTCGTCTGCATTTCATTACTCTGATAAACCGTCCGCTTCTCCGCTACCCGACGCACCAGCCGCTGCCCAATCACCGTATTCAGTGTCGATGCCAACAAAAACGGCTCAATCCCCATATCCAGCAACCTCGGCAAAATCCCCGCCGCCGAATTCGTATGCAGCGTCGAAAACACCAAATGCCCCGTCAAGCTTGCCTGCACCGCCAAGTTCGCCGTCTCCGCATCCCGAATCTCCCCCACCATCACCACATCCGGGTCCTGGCGGAGAATACTCCTCAGCCCCGACGCAAATGTCAACCCAGCGTCCACATTAACCTGAATCTGGTTCACCCCATCCATTTTATACTCAACCGGATCTTCCAGTGTCACGATATTAATCTTTTCGCTCTTAATCTTCTTAATCAATGCATACAGCGTCGTACTCTTCCCCGACCCCGTCGGCCCAGAAGTCAAAATCATCCCATTCGGCCGCATAATTCCCTTTAACACCATCCTTAGAGCTCGCCCAGTCATCCCCATCCCCTCAATGTCCATACTCGTACCAGTCTTATCCAACAACCGAATCACCACCTGCTCCCCCCAAACCACCGGAGAAATCGCAATACGTAGGTCGACTTCTCGATCCCCCACCATCACCGCAAACTGCCCATCCTGTGGAATCCGATGCTCATCAATCTTCAAGTTCGACAAAATCTTAATCCTCGAGACCAAGGCCGGCTCAATCGCCTTCGGTAATTCCATCACCCGTCGAAGCACCCCATCCACCCGACAACGAATCACCAAGCTATTCTCCAAAGGCTCAATATGTACATCCGAAGCCTTCGATTTTACAGCATAGTCCAAAATACTCGTCAACGCCTTAGAAATCGGCGAATCCTGAGTAATTGTTTTTACATTGCTCGACGCTTGCTGTGCAACTTCTTGATTAGTAACCTTAACTGCTTGCTTCACCCCCGTAAAATCACCTTTATACTGTCGAAGTACCGCCTGAATCCCATCCCCCGAAGACATCACTGCCCGCACCGGCCGACCTGTCAAAGTCGACAAATAGTCCACTGACTGTACATTCCCCACATCCAGCATCGCTACCACAATCTGACCATTACTCTCCCCCACCGGCACCACCATCGACCGCTGAGCAACTTCCAACGGTAACAACGCCAACACTTCTTGATCCATTTCAACGTTCTTGAGATCTACATACGGCACCCCCATCACCATCGCCGTCGCATGTGCCACCATCTCATTAGAAATCAACCCCTTCGCTACTAAGGTTGCTACCAACGGCTGCTTCGTTTGAGCTACCTCAGCCTGCACGCTCGCCACATCCTCCGCAGCAACCAGCCCCTCATCCACCAACAGCCGGATCACCCGATCCTGACCGTCTTTAGTCAACAGTGCCACTATCTTCCCCTTCTTCTGTACCTTCCCCCTCCCCCCCTTCATCTCCTTCCTCCGGAGCATCTTCCCGACCGCACGCAATCAACTCCGCCATATCAAGAATCCCGTTCTGATCAATATCTTCACATCCCCCAACATAAACCTCAATTGTTGGGTTAATCGCATACGCATTAAAAATCTCCGGATCCGGATCTGCCAAATCCTTCGTAATTACCTTATTGATCGTCGTAAACTCCGTTGTCGCCTTATCCGGATCCCCCAAAATCGCATTACAAGCAAAAAACGCCGCCAAAGTTCCAATCCCTGCAATCAAAATCAAAGAAATTATATCTGATTGTTTCATTCGTTACTCCTTGCTTTCTTTGATGCTGCCAGCGTCTTCGTAATCTCCAATTCATCCGGCTCCGCCAGATAAAACGCATTCGCAGTCGCCGTCAAGCTTAACCCCGAAGTAGTCCACTCCACCGACATCGCAGTAATATCAAACTGCCTAACCGATTTCTCAATCTTGTCCAACGCTCTCATAACAACTTCGTCTGGTGCTTCCATTCTCAGTGATACTGGAATTGTATAAACCCCTTCCACCTCGGATGCCCCTAACACCCCATCCTGCGGCGACAACCTTTCTGGCTCCCACCCTGTCTGCAAGAAAATCTCGTTCAAACTCGCCATCAAAGCCTCAGTATTCCGATTCGCCGGCAAAGCATCCGGAATTACCCGAAGAGCCGAACAAATCTTCAACGACTGCAAATATCTCTGTCGCTCATCATCATCCGTCGCCTCACCGTAAAGCTTCCCAAAATCAATCCTCTCTCCCGACTCATCAAAACAATTCTCATTCCTCTGCCGTGCCACCAGCTCCAAATCGCTATTATTAGCCATTTCCATCAAAATCTTATACCTCAAGCTCCCGCCCACATTATCCAACGGAATCTCATTCGGATCACAAGCGTCCAGTTCTGTATCATCCAATCGTCCACTCCGATCCCGATCAATACAAACCCCGACATTCCGCAGCGTCACATCATAATTATCAATCGCCTGGTTCTTTTCCGTAATAATCGTTGTATTAAACTTGATATATTTAATCAAGAAAATCGACACCACAAGACACGCTCCAAACACTAGCGAAGCTCCTAAAACTTCCAGCATCGTAATCTGCTGTGCTTTCGAGATCTTCCTTCGCTTTTCGTCCGCTGGCTGATTCACTCCCGCCATTAGTTACTTCCTCCTGCGTTATTTGCATTCGTCAAACATTCTGTATCACCCTCAGCACACTCCCGTGCCGCCTGCGTGAACATCCCACCAATCTGCACATACGAATCCGTCACATTCTGCCCCATCGGACCTAACGCCATCATATGTTTATTTCTAAACAACAGAAACTCCTCGTTTAATGCCATCGTCGCCGAAAACTTCAAAACCAAGTTATCACTTTCATCCCTCGCATTTGATGACGATGTTACCTCCAGTCCATCCGGTGCCAACATACAACTATTCGAAGATGCCCAGCGTGCTACATCTCCACCTTGCATCACCCCAGTGTAAGTAATACATTCACTATTAAAATGCTGAACCCCCGTAATCACCCCGTTCAAGTCCATAAATCCAGCATTATGCCAAACCGTAAACTGCGGAGTTCGCCAGATTTTCGCCCTCAGAACCGTCGTCTTAACATATGAAATACTGCCGTCTTCCTCGGTTCGCCGTTCAATCCCCAAAAGGTTCAAATCCCGTATCCTAGGCAAAACCTGACCATCCGCCGAGGTCTCAAACCTCACCCCCATTTCCACCATCTCTTCCGGTGTTAGGAATTGCTCATTCACCTCCGTCTCAGAATCTTCGTTATAGAACAACTTCGGCAACGCTGCCTCCTCTTCCTCTGTCAAATCCACACTAGTATCATCTTTTGATACTACTCTTCCCGCACAACCTTCTAAAGTCAAATCCCACCAAGCATAATAACTCTCCCCCACCTTATAAGCCGCACCATTCCCGTCCGACTCCCTAATACACCACGAAGGAATCCCATTCCCCATCGCATCTACATACTGCCCATAATCATAAGTCGCGAGCGACGCCCCCTTCTTAAACGCCTCCAAAACCCGATAATCAATCAACGGTGCAACTTGAGCATCCGCTTGTGCTTCCAACCTCAACACTCCCGTCTCGAGATCAATCCGTAGCTCCGAGAATCTCACCGAATCCCCACCAGTCGGCAACATCGCCCCCAACGCTCCGAACACTCTTGACGGCACCGTCTTCACTTTGCCTAGCTCACCCATCTTCTCCAGCTGCGACTGAATCGCAACCAAGTTCCCGAGCTCATCGTACTCCCCTAACTTCAGCGACATCTTCTCCAAACGATTATCCTGCACCGTCATAGCGATATCCTGACCGCTCTTAATACTAAATAATACCACCACCGCACCGACGCTCACCGCCGATACCACGATACAAATAAACAGCACCAAGTTCCGCACCTTCTGGGCCTTAATCATCTTCAACTTCACTTCCGGCACCAAATTAATCTCATATTCCTTCGCTACCGTCGTAATCAGCGGAATCTCTGGAGTCACCTGTTTACCCGTCAGCTTCGCCACCAGCTCATCAAACTGAGCCTTCAACTTTCCCAACAAGTCTTTCATTAGTCATTACTCCTTTCCGCTAGCCCAATCGCCACCGCAAACTCACTCGCCACTGGCATCAAAACCTGTTGCTGCTCCGGCGACACCCTTACCAACTGCCACGGGTTCCCTTGCATCGTTGGTACATTCGTCTTCGCCTCAATATATTCAGCGATAAACGGAATCATCCCCGCAAATCCCGACAAGATAATCCCGCCTACTGGTGCATTCATATACTCCGACTGGAAAAATCGAATACTCTTCAACAGTTCCGACGCAAAACTTTCCAAAGTTGAATCCAACGCCTTAAACACCTGCCCCTCAACCTTATCTTGTGCCAGCCCAAATTTCAAAATAAACTGCCTTGCCTGATCTTCCTTCACATTCAAAGCTGATGTAACAGTCCGGATAAACAACGCAAAACCGCCCGGAATCGAACGCACCAACCTCGGCACTCCTCGATACATCATAACTAAATCCGTACTCCTCTCCCCAAGATCAATAATTAGTCTTCCATCTTGCGTTCCAATCGGCATCAAAGCCCTCGCCATCGCCAAAGATTCCGGCTCTTGTGCTACCACATTCAACCCATAAGACTCAATCAGCTCCATCCGTGCTTCCGCAAATTCCACCGCCGTCGAAGAAATCAAAACCTCCGCCTTCATCGCATCATTCGGCGACACCCCAAGCGAAACATAATCCACCGTCGCCTCATCAATCGGCATCGGAATATATTTATCCAACTGATATTTAATCGTATTCATCAACTCCGCTTCCGGCTGGTTATCCACCCTCACAATCGTCGTAAAAGTCTTTCCCGCCGGCATGCCTACTGCCACATTCTTCGTCGTAATTCCCGCCTGCTTCATCGCCCCTAAAATCGTCTCCCCCAACTGCCGCACTCCCGCTTTCGAACCATCTTCTAAAACTCTCCGATCAATCGGCACGTAAGCAAACTTCTGCAAACTCCAACCATGATTAGCATCACCAGACAACTGGACAAGACGAATTGCAGTTGTCCCAATATCTAACGCGAAGAAATCGCCCACACCATGGATTAAGCTCATGCTATTATTATACGCACCTACTTACAAAAAATCAACCAGTTTTTTCTTTGCTTCATGAACTTGACAAGTTTTCCCGCTCACGTTAAAATAATCATATATGGCCTTTAGGCTACAGCTCCAAAAACTGTAGCCTATTTTGAACTCCCCCGCTCATACCACCTCTAACAGACCTTTAACCAGTAGAACCTTTCTTGGTTCTTCCCTCGCCTCCCCACTGTCTCATTGTCTCGCTTCTTTAAAATCACGAACCCCTCCTTCACCAGCCATCCCTCAAACTCCCGGATAATTTCCCTTCTCATCCGTTCATTCTTCACCACTCCCCGATTCAACTGTTCCGCCCTCGCCTCAAACTGTGGTTTTAGCATCACTAAATAATCCGCCCCCTTCGGCACAATTTTCTTCGCATGTTCCAAGATTTTTCGCAAGCTAATAAAACTTACATCCGCCACTACCGTCCCGACTGTATCCAGGTCAATCCACTCCCCAACCCGTATAGTATATACGGGTTGCCCCTCGTTCGGCCCCTGTCGAAAACCCTCTTTTTCCGTCTTATTAACCGTAAGGAAGTCCGTTTTTTCGTGCAGCTCGACTCGCTGGTCAAACCTCAACGGTGCCTTCATCTGCTTCGTCCCCTTTTCTATTGCTATCACCTTCACCGCTCCCCTCCTCAGTGCCAACTCCGTAAACCCTCCCGTCGATGAACCAATATCTAGCACCGTCTTCCCCCGAAAATCATAGCCAAAAGCCTCCACCGCTTCTTTCAATTTCAGCTCCGCTCGCCCCACTACTTCCGATTTTCCCCCCTCCTCTCGTCTATTCTGCACTAAACACCTCCACCACGTCCCCATACACATAAAAGCTCCCCACCACAAACACCGTCTTCCCCTTAGCTTCCTTCCCCGCCTTTATTTTTCCTAGCACTTCTCTTAAATCTGCCGCTCGGTATCGTCCTTCCGGCTTAATTTCCTTCGCTAATTTCACTAGCTCCTCCCCTGCCGTATAAATCTCCGAATCATTCCCCGTCGTAAACACATATTCCACCCCCTCCCTTAGCAGAACCCTCAAAATCCCCCGACAATCCTTTTTCTTTAGTATCGATACGACCAGCACTTTCTCCCCCTCCGGATAATAATCTTGGACATTCTCCCAAAAGTTCTCCACCGCCGGCAAATTATGTGCCCCATCAAACACTACTATCGGTTCCCTGCACATCATCTCAAACCTCCCCCGGTGCACCACTCCGCTCATTCCCTCTCGAACCGCATCATTGCCAATCTCTAGCCCTGCTTCTCGCAAAAACCGCACCGTCTCAAAACAAATCGCCGCGTTCTCCGCCTGCTTCCTGCCTTTTAGCGACACTTCTATCTCCCCCAACTCCTTATCCGATGCTCGCACCCCGCTCGCAATAATTTCATATTTACACACCCCCACCTCACGCCATTCCGCCCCCACCTCCTCGCATCTAGCTCGCACCACCTCCTCCGCTTCTTCCGGCAACTTTCCGCTTACCACCTTCCCTCCAGCCTTAATAATTCCTGCTTTCTGTGCCGCAATCTCCGCCAGACTCTCCCCCAATATATTCATGTGGTCATACCCAATCGAAACAATGATCGACACATCCGCTACCACAATATTCGTACAATCAAACTTCCCCCCTAGTCCCACTTCTAACACGACAATGTCACACTTCTTCCGCAGGTAATACATCAACGCCATCGTCGTCTCAATCTCAAACAATGTAATGTCCACCCCAAACTTTGCCTCATACTCATCAATCACCGGTTCCAACTCCGTCAAAATCTCTTCAATCTCTCCATCCGTAATTTCCTGCCCATTGATCTGAATTCGCTCGTTAAACCGTATTAGATGTGGCGACAAAAACTTCCCTGTCTTATACCCAGCCTTCTCCAAAATCTTCGCCATCATCTCCGTCACGCTCCCCTTGCCATTCGTCCCTGCAACATGCACAAATCGCATCTGCCTCTCCGGATGCCCCAACCGCTCCATCAAAAACTCCATCGCCGTCAAAGTCGGTCGCTTCCCCGTGCTCAAACTTAGCGACCCCAGCCAACTCAAATCTCGCTTTACCTTCATCATGCCCCCATTATATCACTCTTTCGCCCCTGTATCCCTATTCCAAAATCCGGCACACCACCGCCGTGATCAACCCCTTCTCCTTCGGCTCACTTTCCGCAATCATCAGCGTCAAAGCCACCAACGCCCGATCCGTAATCTTCACCCCGCCATCTTCCGTCAATCCATACTCATTCAACATCAGAAATACTATAAATAGTAACGCCGCAATCCGCTTATTCCCGTCAAAAAATGGATGATCCTTCACGATAAAATACAGCAAATTCGCCGCCTTCTCGCCCACCGTCGAATATACCTCTTCCCCGTCGAAACTCTGATAAATCGTCCTCAAAATCCCCTCGAATTGATCCCCTCTCAACTTGCCGAACATCTCTCCCGCTTGCACCGCTTCCCGTAGCTGGTCAATCATCACTACACACTCCCCCGCCTCCAGCACCTTCCGTGCCTTCGTCTCATCTCGCAGCCTTACAAATCCTTCGTCATATTCCCTCAGTGTCCGAAACGTCTTCGCATACTGTGCAATAATCTCCGAAACGCCTTTAGTTTCATCCTCCATCAGCTCTTTCTGGGTCATCAATTTCTGTATCACCCCTAAAACCCCCTTCGCTTCTTCTAACTTTTCCTGCGACAGCTCCGCCAGTCGTCGTTCATTAACCGCCACCCCATCAACCACATAATTTTTCAAAATCTTCGTTGCCCAAATCCGAAAATCCGTCGCCCTCCGCGAATTCACCCGATATCCCACCGAAATAATGGCGTCTAGGTTGTATGCTTTTGTCCGTCGCGACACTTCGCGTCCACCCTCATTCTGAACCAGTAAAAGTTCCTTACTGGTTCGCTCTCGCTCCAATTCGCCATCCGTAAAAATATTCTTCAGATGCAGTGCAATGTTTTGCGGCGTCACATCAAACAACTCAGCCATCTGCATCCGCGTCATCCACAGCGTCTCAGCTCCCTCTTCTAGCTCAAACCGCACATTCTTCCCGCCCGTTTCGTAAATCATCACTTGCTTATCCACCCTACCTCCAATTTTAATCAGTACCCCCATCATACCAAACCAATCCTATAAATACAACCTCCAACCCGTATAGCTTATACTAGTTCAAACCTAAATTACCCCTGTTATTTCTGCTAATTTTCTGATTAATTAACCAAAATATCCCCGATTTTCAAGCCAAATTTCGTCCGTAGCGGGCTCATCAATCGCAGCGTCGGCTTTGCCCGGTATCTTGGCAGAGACGGCTACGGTTGGTCAGCTACTTCTTCCTCAGTTTATAGTGATGGATTAGCTGGATTAACTGGTTACCTCCTCGATTTTTATGCTAGTGGCGTCAACCCGTCGGACGGCCCGAGCAATCGTTGGGCCGGTTTCCCCATCCGTTGTCTGGCGTACTAGGTTAGATAAGTTTAGGAAGCTAGTTACTTAAGACTAAACCCCAAGCGAAGCTCGCTTGGGAGAAGGAGACACCCGTGAAGACGGGCTAGCGACTGGGCCTTAAGAAACTAGCTTCCTATTCCCCCCACCAACAGTGTAGTATTAGTATATCCCCAGAGTTTTAGTTGCTTGTTAGAGGAACTCTCGGAGGCTGCTGCCGAGAGCGTAGGATGCTTCGCACCCGTGAAGACGGGATGCGAAGACATCCGGTCCGAAAACAAGTAACTAAAACTCTGGGGATATACTCACACTATACTAAACTCTGGAGGTATCCTAATACTAAACCCTACTTTTGTCTCTCCCTATACACATAAGTCTCTGTATCAACCGATACGACATCATTCGTCTTAATAAAAGCTGGCACCTTAATAACCACTCCCGTCTCCAAAGTCGCATCCTTCTGCACTGAACTCGTCGTATCACCCTTAACAGCAGTCTCCGTATAGGTCACTTTAAGCCAAATATTCTTCGGCAAGACCAAGTTAATCGGCGTCCCATTATAGAACTGAATCTCCATCTCGTCGCCGTCTCGCATGAAGTCCTTTGAATCACCCACCATCTCCGCCGACAATTCATATTGCTCAAAAGTCTCCGGATCCATGAAATAAAATTTTTCATCATCCTTATAGAGATATTGTACCTTCCGCGTCTCGACTTCTGCCGGCTCAATCTTCTCTTGACCTTTAAAAGTCTTCGGCAAAAGTGCTCCAGTAATCAAGTTTTTTACCTTCACATTCACAATCGAACCACCCCGCCCCATCACCTTCTGCGAATATTCCACCACCTTATATGGTTGCCCATCTAACGTAATCAGCACGTTTTTCTTCAAATCGGTTGGACCATACATATTTTACAGTTTACCCTTTCCATTATTCAATAATATATTCCCCACCCCTAGCGTAAGGCTATTAAACAAAGCACATGCCAGACCCGAGCAACACGAAGAGGCTGTACCTACAATACCGCCTCCGCGTTATGCCCAGATAGCAATTCTCCTAGTTGCTAGCCACAAACGGCAACAAAGCCAAATGCCTTGCTCGCTTAATCGCCACCGCAAGCTGCCTTTGTTGCTTAGCCGTCAAGCCAGTCTTCGACACTGGTTCAATCCGACCATACGGGTCAATATACCGCTGCAAAGTTTTCACATCGCGATAATCAAAATACAAATTTGGGTTAACTTTTACTTTTCTCATTTTATTCTCTCCTTTCCTTAGCCACCCTTAGAATGGAATCTCGTCCAAGTTTATCTGATCATCCGGCACATCGTCCGGTACGACATCGCTGCCAAAATCATCTTCTTTGGCAGCAGAGCTACTTGAGCTCTTCGAACCACCACTATAACTACCGGATCCTCCCCCACCATTGCCGTTCCCACCAACGAACGAGAAATCATCAACTACGATTTCCGTCCGAGAACGCCTTTGGCCAGAGTTCTTATCTTCCCAGCTCCTTTGTTCCAAACGCCCAGAAACTAATAATGCCGAACCCTTGTGAACATATTGACAAATCACTTCTGCAGATTTCCCCCAAGCTACGCAGTCCAAGTATGACACCTGGTCTTGCTGGTTACCGCTGCTATCTCTATAAGAACGGTTCACTGCAATCGCGAAACTACAAACTTGCGAACCACTACCCGTCGCCCGCATCTCTGGATCACGAGTTACATTACCAGCAACAATAGCTTTACTAAATCCTCGCATTATTTCTCCTCTTCAGTCTCTGAAGCTTCAGTATTAGTTTCCTCGCCATGAGCACGGCGTTCCGCCTGCTTTGCTTCATACTTCAACTTACGCTCATCAACCTTCACCAAGAGATGACGCAGAACCTCGTCCGTAATGTTTAGTGTCGATTCAATCTTTGCTGGAGCTTCCGCCGGCAACTCCATCTCGAAATAATAGTACACGGCAAAATCCTGACCGCCGATAGAATAGGACAATCGCTTCTTGCCATCATTCGATTCTTTAGTAATTTTTCCGCCATTCTTCTCGATCAAATCCTTGACCTTAGCGATGGCTGGCTCTAAGTTCATCTCCAAATCAGGATGAACCAGAACCGTAAGTTCGTAATTTTTCATTACAACTCCTTTGGTTAAAGCAAGCACGGCTCCTATGCTCTTCACAAACACCTGCTCGCTGAGTTAATATACTCTTCTAGTCTACCACATCGCTCCCTAATCGTCAATTTCCCGACATCATACATCGCACCGACTCGCCCCAATAGCTTCCTCCTCCCGTGTTGCCCTCATCGCTACTCGACCGTATATACTGCCGACCTTTCGTATTAATCGCCATCGCATATCCGCCTAGTGGCCCCGGCGTACTCGACCACCAATACTCCTCAACCTCCTCTGACACTGGACCATCCCCCGCCTCAAAGAATCCACTTTTTACGAAATAGAACGGTGCCGCTACTAGTTTATTCACCCCGGCCAAACTATTCGCTATCCCACTCCACAAAGCCGTTTCCTCACTGCTTGGTCCACCAGTCGGCAACCGCCAAGTTACCGGACAAACATTCTGTGCCGACTGCCAAGTATACAAAGTCCCATATGAACTCAAGCCATCCTCCCAGTCCCCACGATAATAATACTGTTCCGGAAAACCAACCGTATCCCATTTCGAGAAGTCACTGTTCTTATCAAACCTTGTCCCACCACCGTCATAGTCCAAGTTCTGCACCATCCAACAATTCCCATCTTTCGATAACTTCGACACCCAATACCTATGCCCGTCCCTCGAATCCGTCAACAGCCGAAGAGTCTGCCTATCCGCCAATGTCGTATTCGCACACAATGTCGGCGTTAGCTCCTGCATCGTATCCACTGTATATATATCCTCTGGCTCAGTCGCCGGCTCACCATATACGCACCTCACCGACTCTCCCCAGTGAAAATCATCCGTCGCAATCGACTTCATCACTTTATCACCCACCGACAAGTCCAATGTATACACTGTCGAATCGCCCGTCATCCGTGCCGACCGATAGTTCGCCCTTGTACCGCTATATACCATACCGTCTTCGCCATCTACCCATCCGCCATATACGAAGAAATACGGACTCTGTAAATACTTCTTCGTCGCATTTACCGCCGTCGTCGTTCCCGATGTATAATCTCCCAACAAGTTGTAATAATCTCCACCCTTTCCACCAATCGGCAATCTCCACCCTACCGGACAAACATTACTTGCCGCTTTGTAGCTATACAGACTCCCCAACGAATCCCTACCTAAATCATTATCACCTCGATAATAATAGTTCGCCGGATTC
Organism: uncultured Candidatus Saccharibacteria bacterium; assembly: GCA_947425245.1. GTDB lineage: Bacteria > Patescibacteriota > Saccharimonadia > Saccharimonadales > Saccharimonadaceae > Nanosyncoccus. The sequence continues at coordinate 42,323 of CANDYU010000004.1, read as the reverse complement.
GAATAGTTCGTACTGTCCCACCTACTCAGATCCGAGTTCACATCAAACCTCGTCCCACCCCCGTCTCAATCCCAACAATTTTGCGTGTGCTCAGCTTCATTTTTGCCAGACCGACTATATCCTAGCTGTCCTGACCATAAGTAATCGTAACCCCTAAATCGCTCACCGCCACATCATCGTCCGGAAGATCCGAATCAGTTTGATTTGGCTGCAACTTATACTCCAATTTTAGTTTCATCGTCTTCGAAGCCCCAGCCGCCAATTTATCATTCACTTGCACCGCCGTGCCATCCACATAAGTCAATGTGTAGTTCAAGTTCGCACAAGTCTTCGTATTCCGGGTTGCTTGATCAGCTGCTGAACCGCTCGTCGAATTACAAGTTAAGTTCGCACCTGTATTCATCACAATCGCCGTAATCTTCGCATCAATATCTCCATTATTCTTTACATCGAATGTATAGGTAATCGAATCCCCATCATTCTTCAAAGTAACATCGTAATTCTGAATCACAGTTGTAGTGTTATCAAGCTGTGGTGCTGTATTTTCTTTCACCGTATTCAACGAGCTATTAATCTGTGCATTCTTCAAGTTTTCAAAATGGATATCCTAACATACATCATTCATAGCTGCTCACATATCTGCCGCTCTCTCTTCATTCTGCCACCGTGCCTGCAAATACCCTACGACTTTCGGAGCCAGCTCCCTAAAAGCCTCCCCTTCTTCCCCCTCGTCCCGATACACTCGCGTCCGAACTCGTCGCCCACCATCCTTCATCACCATATCAACCTCAACCATCCAGATATCCTCCCATTTCCACTCTCCATCTTTAGCAATCTTCTTCCGCGTCTTGCCGCTTTCTGCACTCACCGTCAACTCTCTCAGCACTCCCGATTGTAACTCATACTTCTCACCTTGATCCGTCTCACCTTGAAACTTCTCAGTCTCAAAATCAAGTTGCTGCCCAAAAAACACTATCCGTCTCTCTTTTTCTGCCCATAACAAAACCAACAACGCCCGCTTCTCCGCCTCTTCTAGCAATATAGCTTCGTCCATCACCTTCTTCTCTCGCCTCTGCCACCAATCCCCTTCTTTCCCATCTCCATACATCATCATCGGCTTCATCAGCCCTACATAACCCGCCAAACTACCAATCGTACCAATTGCCTTCTCAATCTCCTCAAACTTACTACCCACATTCACTTCTTGCAACACCGTTTTTACCTTCTCGGCAAATTTACGATCATAAAAAGCTCTTTCAATATTCATAATCGGCACTCCAAAAAACGCCGCATGATTCATCATCTCATCCGTAATTTGACCATTCTCAGCAATGATATAATCCGGCCTTCGAGCCATCCCATCTCGACCATATCGCTTAATTGCCACTTCATTATAGCCCCCAGTCCTATTGTTACCTTCCGCATCCTCAAAAAAGTTCATCCGGCGTTCATTAACCAATGTTTCTTCTTGATCACTCAATAGCCCCACATCCGCCTCCGCTAAATCCAACAAAGAATTCGGCTCCACATGATCAAAACCATAACACAACTCCGGATATTCTCCGTCTTCTGCCGTCCCCATCCTCGTCTCGATATTGCTCCCGGAATTAATATAAGACGTCGACAAAGTCACCGCACTCAAACCCCGCTCCGCCCCTTTGTTCTCATTGAGTACATCTGCCTTCGCCCTCATCCATAATGCCGGCCTTTCTACAATCAAATCTACCGCATTTTTCGCCCCAAACTCCTTTTCTGTCCGACCTTGATACTCCAAATCATGGCTTAGCATTGCAAAGGGATACCCCTTTAAATCAAAAATCTCAACCTCCTGCCCCGTATTGTCACCCCCCCCCATTCGCCTTTCTACCTCAGGATTCCCTGCTTCTGCCTGCCTCCGAATCTCCTCTACTCTTGTCAATCTAGCATTCAGCTCTCCTTCTAGCACCTCCTGCACTCTCTCATTCTCATTCAAAACCCGCGTCTCCGCTTTTTGACTGTGCCAAAAGTTCAGTACGCCCAAGACTTTCCGCCCCAGCTTTCGTAAAACTGACGGAGCTCGCTCATTTTTCTCTTGATTACTTTCCTTCCAATCAAAATCCCCACTAGTCTCCAAAATCGACCAATCCACCCCATCCCTTTCAGCCGCACTACTGCTCGTTCCCTCGTAATTCTTCATTACTGCCCTTCATGCATACACCGGAGCCGCATCATACTTCCCCAGCATTCGCCAGCTGCTCAAACTCCTCCATAGAGCTGATTAAGACATCCCGTGGCTTATGCCCATTCGCCGGCCCAATCACCCCAATTTCCTCCAGCCAGATTGCCAGACCCGACACAAACCCATGCCCCTTCCCCAACCATGTCTGCAAGCTCGCAGTCGAGAACTTCCCCTGTTTCAAGGTAATCTCAATTGCCTTCCGTACGACCGGATCATTCGGATCATATTTCCGTCCCAGACCCAACATCCCCTCTTCACCCCCCATACTCACCCCCTTAATTTGCACCTGTTGTGCTACCACCTCATTATTGTATTCAGGAGCTCTCTGCGCCCTCAAGAAATCCGTCACCTTCGTCACGTCCTCATCACTCGCCCACGCCCCCTGAATCCTTCGCGGCTTCCCCATCATCTCTGTCGTCAACATCAACATATCGCCCTTCCCAAGCAGCTTCTCTGCCCCCGTCGCATCCAACATCACTCGCGAGTCAACCTGGCTACCCACCGCAAACGCAATCTTACCCGGAATATTCGCTTTAATCAAACCAGTAATCACCTTAACTTCCGGCCTTTGCGTTGCCAACACAAGATGGATTCCCGCTGCCCGCCCCTTCTGTGCAATCCTTACAATCGGCAACTCCAGATCCTTCCCTGCCATCATCATCAAGTCTGCCATCTCATCAATCAAAATCACAATATACGGCATCTGCTCCCCCTGCACTTTTATCTCTTCCCCTTCCCCGCCTGCCTCGCCTTGTGCCTTCGCCGCCTCTTCTGCTTTCTTCGCCATTTTCGCATTATAGTCGACAATGTTTTTCACTCGCTCTTCCGCCATAATCGTATAGCGTTTCTCCATCTCATTCACCGCCCATTTCAAAGCCGACAATGCTTTCTCCACCTGTGTAATAATCGGTGTTAACAGGTGCGGAATCCCATCATACTGTGCCATCTCAACCTGCTTTGGATCCACAATAATTAATTTCATATCGCTCGGAGCATTCCGGTATAACAGCGAAGAAATCAAAGTATTCGTCATCACCGATTTACCAGAACCAGTCGTACCTGCAATCAAAAGGTGTGGCATCTTCGCCAGGTTCGCCACCACTGACTTACCAGAAATATCCTTACCTACCGCAAAAGTCAACGGCTCCGTCGCCTTTTTCCACTCTTGACTCTCCAGAACACTCCTCAGCCGCACATCCGCCGACCTCTCGTTCGGCAATTCCACCCCTACCAATCTCGTTCCCGGAATCGGAGCCTCAATCCTAATCTTATCGACCGCCAAATTCAAAGCTAACTCCTTATCCCTCGCCAAAATCTTTGACAAGTTCACCCCCGCTGGCGGCCGCATCGTATATTGCGTCACCCTCGGACCCACATTCGCCCCTTCCATCTCCACGTCAATACCAAACTCCGACAAAGTCGTCTTGATAATATGGGCATTCTGTTGGATATCACCCGGATTCGCTGGCGATTGTTTCTTCTCCAGTAGGCTTAAGGCCGGCATTTTCCAATTCGGATCACTCACCGCCACCAAAGCTCTATCAGTCTCCGAAACCACCTTGCCCGGCACTGCTGCTACCTTCTCTACTTTACCCCTAGCTTCTTCCTTCTCCGCACCTCGTCCTAGCTTCCCCATCATCCCTAGCTTTGCTTTCAACGGCACCAGCGGCTTCTCATTTTCCGCCTCTTCCTCGTCGATCGCTACCCCCTTATTCACCTTAATTCGACCATCCCTCTCACCCGATTCTTCAACCGCCTTCCCCTTTGCAGCCTTCTTCTCCTTCACTGCCAGCTTCGCCGCTTTCTTCTCTTCCTTCGCACTAGTGTTAAACATTCGCCCAATCGCTCGGAACACCGTTACCGGATTCATCTGCAAGATGAACATCGTCGTCACAAAAATCAGCACCACATATATGAATATCGCCACCCCCGCATTACCAATCTGGAACATCGCATCATTCAAAGCCGTCCCTACTACCCCCCCATTCGCCTCAGCTGTTCCATAACTCGACACCCCAGTTAGCCCCGCGACCCAAACCAGCATCAACAAAGAAGTCACCCACATCACCGCCGGAATCCGGTTGTCTTCACTCCTAAAAATCTTTACTGCCAACCACACCAGAATCGCCGGAATCAAAAACTCCGCACCCCCGATACCATAATAAATCCCCTCATCAATCATCTGTAAAACCGGACCACCATCCCCCAACCAATTAAAGATAAATACTACCGCTAAAACCAGCATCAACACCGCTAAAACTTGTCGCCAAAAACCACCCGGCAACTCATGCTCCGGTGCCACCTCCTTAGATCGAGCACGACTCCTCGCACTTGAACTAGTTCGCTTTTTTGACGTCTTTTTCGACATTGACCTCCGATTTACCATATTAAGCATTGTATATGATTTTTTTCAAAATGTCGACCCCCGAGCTTACAACTAAACACAAAAACAGCCCAACCGAAGTTGGGCTGACCAAAAACTACTAGAAATTAGCACACCCCCAACGCAGATTGAACGACCTGATTATACGCCTCTCTCAAGACATCGATCGCCACCACAGACAATATCTTGTCCAAATCCAAAACCATGAAATCAACACCCCAATCAGCACCGTTTCGGTCATGTTCACGGACAACCCGTCGCTGTTCTGCATAGAGCACCACACCTGACGTGCCAATCACCGGATAGATATCAAACTGCCCATTCTGAGTCGACCATTTCCTCTCAACCAGCATATGCTTACCATTCCCAAGCAAAGCCTGACTCTCAGCAACATCAAACCACCCTGTCACTACATCACACTTCCCTATCAGGACCTGACTCTCGCCCAGTCCCCACTGAGCAACCGCCAACATAATCTCGTTCACAGCCGACCGTGACACCCTCTTCGTCTCCCTATAGAGCTTCGTTACTGCCACCACAATCTTACTCACAGGAATCATCACACGCTTTCCAGCTGAGCTGTTTTCTGGCCACCAAATCCGAGATTCAATACCCCGTGCCCCTGTCACAAACTTCTGCTTCATGATCATCCTCGTAATGCCCGGCTTTACTACCTGATTCTGTCCTGCATTTGCCATCCATTCCATTGTTTTCATATTGCTAACCTCCTGTATATTTTTGTCACCCTATTCTGGATAACGCCAATTCCACTAAGTTATCCTAGTAAACTTAGCCTTATCCAGAATTGCCAACTAAATACCACCCCGGTCTCACAAATCATTAACTCGACATCGTCTTATCCTGCAATCTTTTCCTATTTTCTAGATAGTTTTAAATCTTAATGTGCATGGCTCAATTCTGCCATCATTCCCTAAAGTATAGAACAGTTACCAACAATTGTCAATACTAAGTTTCACCTCTTCTGCCCTATTATTAAATCCCTTACCATAAATTACAAAAATAACAACTAGGACTTCACCAGATTTTCTATCACAAGTCAACCATATTCATACCATAAACTCCAGCAAATCCCACCACAACAAATCAGCCCATCTGCTTTTTCGCATCAAAAAATGTAATTTCCTGATCCACTTCGTCCGTAGCGGGTACGTCGGTCGCTACTACGGCTCTGCCCGGGCTCTTGGCATCGTTGGCCACAATTGGTCAGCTACGGCTTCGCCCGTCTACGGCAATGGGTCTGCTGGTTTGACGTGTTACTTCCTCGATTTCTATGCTAGTGGCGTCAATCCGTCGAACGGTCCAGACGGTCGTTGGTACGGTTTCCCCATCCGTTGTCTGGCGTACTAGGCTAGATAAGCGTAAAAACTTCGTCCGTAGCGGTGCTATCAGTGAGGACCGCAGTTCAGCACGCCGACTCGGATTCAATGGTTATGGTTGGTCCGCCACTGCAACCCCAAATACTACTAGTGCTGGGGCGACTGGCCTAGCGAGTTTATATCTCAACCTTGATGCTTCTAGCGTAGATCCATCGGACGGCACAAACTATCGTTGGAACGGCTTCCCCATCCGTTGTCTGGTGTACTAGGTTAGATACGCATGAAATCTCGTCATACATTTTACCTCAACTAGTATAGACTATACGGGTTCAACCCAAAATCACCCCTATAAAATCCGCAGATTTCCTTGTTAGTAAACCAAAACCCGTCCGTAGCGGGTATCTCTATCTTGCTAATAATTCTATACGCTATCTTGGCAGAGACGGTTACAACTGGGCAAGTACTGCTTCTCCAACTTATGGTACTGGAGTCACCGCTCCATCAAGCTACCTTTTCCATTTCTTCACAAACAGTGTTGGTCCATCCGATGGCCCCACTAATCGTTATCTCGGCTTCCCCATCCGTTGTCTGGCGTACTAGGTTAGATAAGTTTAGGAAGCTAGTTACTTAAGACTAAACCCCAAGCGAAGCTCGCTTGGGAGAAGGAGACACCCGTGAAGACGGGCTAGCGACTGGGCCTTAAGAAACTAGCTTCCTATTCCCCCCACCAACAGTGTAGTATTAGTATATCCCCAGAGTTTTAGTTGCTTGTTAGAGGAACTCTCGGAGGCTGCTGCCGAGAGCGTAGGATGCTTCGCACCCGTGAAGACGGGATGCGAAGACATCCGGTCCGAAAACAAGTAACTAAAACTCTGGGGATATGCTTATACTAATTCTGGTGGGATATCTTAATCCTACAACCCCCTCATACTCAGCGACAACCTTCCCCGCTCATCAATCGCCACTAACTTCACTCGCACCTTCTGTCCAACCTTAAGTACATCGCTCACATTCTGAGTTCGCTTATCAGAAATCTGGCTAACATGTAGCATCCCATCAATCCCCGGCAAAATCGTCACAAAAGCTCCAAAATCTTTGATCGTCGCCACCGTTCCCTCATAAATCTTCCCCACCTCCGGCTCCTCGACCAGCCCCCGAATCCAGTTCACCGCCTTTTCGATGGCCTCATTTTCACCCGACACTGTCACTAGCCCCGAATCATCAATATCCACCATCGCCCCCGTCTCAGAAGTAATCTTATTAATCGTCTCCCCACCTTTACCGATGATCGCTCCAATCTTATCCGGATTCACCATCAGCTTCTCAATCCTCGGTGCATATACCGAAATCTCTTTTCTCGGCTCCGGAATAACACTCAGCATATGGTCCAAGATAAACATCCTCCCCTCATGCGACTGCTCAATCGCCTTCTCTAGGATCTCCACCGGCAAACCATGCACCTTCATATCCATCTGCAACGCCGTAATCCCCTCTGTCGTGCCAGTCACCTTAAAGTCCATATCTCCCGCGAAATCCTCCGCGTCCATCAAATCCGTCAAAACATAAGCCTTGTCCGTGTCTTCCGGCTTCACTTCCTCCCCCTTCGGAACATCCAACATCAACCCCATCGCCACCCCCGACACCGGTCGCTTCAACGGCACCCCTGCGTCCATCAAAGCCATACAACTCGAACAAGTCGCCGCCATGCTCGTACTACCATTCTGACTCATAATCTCCGTCACGCTCCTAATCGCATACGGAAAATCCTCTTCGCTCGGCAACATCGGCAGCAGTGCTCGCTCCGCTAAATATCCATGTCCAATTTCCCGTCGTCCTGGCGAACCAATCCTCCCTGGCTCCCCCACCGTATAAGAAGGGGCGTTATAATGATGCATGTAACGCCGCTTCCCATCTGTCACCTCCATCGTATCCACCACCTGTGCAAACGACAACGGTGCCAGTGTTACAATATTCATCGCCTGCGTCAATCCCCTCGTAAACAACGACGATCCATGTGTCCTTGGCAAAATCCCCACCTGCGATGATAACGGCCTCACCTCTGTCAGTTTTCGTCCATCCGGTCGCACCCCATCTTCAATAATCCCCCTCCGCACCTCATGGTGTACTGCAAGCTCAAATGCCTGCTCATACTCCGCCTGCAACCTCTCCGTATAATCAGCAATCTTCTCTTCTTCCGTCTCCCCTTCCCCTAACTCCAGTGCCAATTCCGCGTTCATCTCATCTCGCAACTGATCAACAATCTTCTGCCTCTCCAAGACATTCCCCCGCACTTGACCACCAAGCTTCCCTTCACACCATCGGTCAACCCGTTCTTGAATACTCTCGTCCGGCAACACCAACTCATATTCCTGCATCTCTGGTTGTATCTTCTCTACTAGTTCCCTCTGCAAATCCAACATCGGCTGCACATTCTTCACCGCCCAATACATCGCCTCAATAATCATCACCTCCGGCACTTCGTTCGCCCCCGCTTCCACCATCATCACTTTACCATCTTTACACGCCACGACGAGATCCAGCATACTCTGCTCACGCTCTTCCGGCGACAGAAATGCCTTAAACTCCCCGTTAATCCGCCCAATCCTTAGCCCCGCCACTGGACCGTCAAATGGCGTTCCCGACAGCATCAAAGCACTCGACGCCGCCAACATCGCCACCATATCCGGCCGAAAACTCGGATCCATCGACAAAACCGTCGTCACTACCTGCACTTCCTGTCGATACCCCTTCGGGAACAGCGGTCGAATCGGCCGATCAATCAACCTCCCGACCAGCACCGCCTCATCCGCCGGCTTCCCCTCTCGCTTAATAAACTTCGATCCCGATATCTTTCCTGCCGCATAAAACTTCTCTTCGTAATCTACGCTTAACGGGAAAAAATCCTGCACAACCGGTTTCTTCCCCACCACCACCGATCCCAATACCACCGTATCACCATAAGTCACTAAGACACTCGCCGTCGACCGAAAACCCACTCTATTCACCTCGAGACTCAGCTTCTTCCCCATCAACTCCGTCTCGACCTTTACCATCTGCTTTCCACTTGGATTAATAATTTCCATCTTTTCCTTCCTAGGAAAACTCCAGAAATCCGCCTTGGAACTCCGAGTTCCAAGGCCAATTTCTGCTGTCTTCCTATTATTAAACTTTCTTCCCTTCTCTATTATATCACGATTCTCCGCTTTCTCGCCCATCCAAACCTTAATCCCGCCTGAAATACCTATGCTAAACATTGACATAAATAATAATCTGTTATAAAATAGACAAATGGGCCAAATACCATATTTGGCTACATTGAACCTTAGGAGGTTTTTATTATGAAACAGTTACACAACAGGCCGGCAAACACTGCCCGTCTCTCGCTAGTCCTTTCCGGCTCGGGAGCTCCCAAGTCCAAAATCCCCGACTTTACTATCGAGGACTTCGGGACTACCATCGGCAAGGTTATCCGGGACCGCACCAAACCAGAAGTGGTTATCAGCGGGCCCCAAGAGCTAACTATCCACGGTCTCCCCGCCGTTCGCCCTCAGTTCGCTGACGACAGCGACATTGAGCGACTCTTGAATTACTACAAAGAATCGTTTATGTTTGGCTATCATACAATAGACGACGCCAAAGCACTCACCGCCTGCAATAATCACAGTAAGGAGTTCAGTGTCTGTATGGCCTATCTCTTTCAAAACAATAACGGGGAACAAGCGATCCATTTTAACATCAGCGACGTTCCGGTAGTTTATAGTCGTCAGCGACCTCGTGATCTCGAGCCGAATGCTAGCAAATCCCGCCTAAAACAGATTCGCAAAGAATTGAGCAAACACGCTCTACTCTACATTGCGGGAGCCGATATGTTTGTATTGCAAGACCAGGTCAATCCGGCTGACAGTAGCATCCTGATCAGCTACTGCCTCAAGCTCATTCAAAACAGCTTGCAGCGATATATCGATTTTACCTATCAGGAAGCCACCAAGCACAACGAACCCCCCAACTACTGGGGCAGTCGTTTAGAATTTCCGGCTAAGCGAGAGCTTAAAGCTAATTCCCCGCTATGGAAACCGTGTCCCAAGCGAAAACACGAAGAGACCGAATACCGCTGGCTCCTCGTTGTAAACCCCGATAATGTCACCCCCCCCCAGTAACAAATTAACCTCCCCATCCCTCTTCTTCCGAGAAGGGGGATATTTTCTATCCCGCTCCGCTCCTAAAACCAAACACGTCCATCACGCCACCCACAAAAAAAGAGCCAGTCTCCCAGCTCTTCCCTTTATTCTAGCATCCCTACTTGCGTAGACCAAGCTCTGCGATTGTCTTCTTGTACAAATCGAAGTTCGTTCGTTCAAGATACTTCAACAGTTTCTTGCGTTGACCAACCATTTGCATCAAACCACGCTTCGCCATAAAATCGTGCTTATTCTGTTTCACATGCTCGGTCACTTCCTTAATCCGAGATGTCAAAATAGAAACCTGCACCTCTGGAGAACCCACATCCTTCTCACTGCGAGCGAGCTTTTCCATCGCCTTCTGTTTATTCTCTCTACTTATCATATACTCCCGATTATAGCACACCTCTTAATTCTCCACAACCCCTAATCCAAACTATTAATTACCAAAACAAGCACATGCTTGCTTTTTTTAAAAAAATACCATACTAATGTTCATCGACCCCGATCTAAGTCTCTATCGGCACTAACTTCCATCTCCTCCGCCTCTTCCACCCGATACTCCCCCACCTGCGTCCGCCTTAGTGCTGTCAAATAACCCCCAACCCCTAAAGCCTTCCCGATATCTTCCCCTAGCGTCCTAATATATGTTCCACTCGAAACCTTACACCGAATCGTTAACTCCGGCCATTCATACCGTAAAATCTCAATCTCATAAATCGTCACCTTCCTCCGCGGCATCTCCACCTGCTTCCCCTCCCGTGCCAACTCATATGCCCGCTGCCCATTAATCTTCACCGCCGAAAACGCCGGCACTGTCTGCCAGTTTTCCCCAACAAACTTTTCCACACACTTTTCCACAGCCTCTTTGTTCGGGATTGCGTTCGGTTTTTGGCACGAACCGTGTTCGGTTTTTTGCTCAACCGCCCCCTCCACCCCTTGTTCTCGGTCCCATTCCGTAATCTCCCCCTCCGGATCACCCGTCGTCGACACCATGCCTAGCCGAATCGTTGCAATATATTCCTTATCCAATTTTAAGAACTCGCCCGCCCGCTTCGTTCCTTTCCCGACCAAAAGAATCAATAACCCCGTCGCAAACGGATCTAGTGTTCCCGTATGCCCCACCTTCACTTTCTTCAACTTCCGACGCAAGGTTCCATCCTTCCCCTTTACCTCGACATACCCCGCCTCTTCCGACAATTTCCGCCGCACTCTCGCCACCACCCCAAAAGAACTCACCCCCACCGGCTTGTCAATCAACAAAATCCCTTCGTCTTGCCTAGAACTTTCTTTCATGCTCTAAGCATACCACGAAACATCACTTTCATCACCACCTTACATCCCTGGTATTCTAAACTCACCCGGTGCTGGTGCTTGCACTTGAGGTAAAACCGGCGGCATCATATCTCCATTCATCACCGGGTTTGGTGCTGGTGGCGGCGGCAAAACTATACTAGGATTCGCCACCGGCTCCGCTTCCAGCTTCTCCTCTTGTGGCACCGCCATCGTCGCTACCTGAGTGCCAGCCGGAGCATTCACCCTCTGGCCAACCGTCGGCTGCACATTATTCTGCTCAACCACTGCTGGCTTCTCAGCCTGTACCCCCTCCGTCCCCGCCAAAGCTTGTGCCATCATCTGCGAATAATCTCGATTTCCCGTCGCTAAAACCGGTGCCTCACCCACCGTCGTATTTGACGGATTCATTTCATTCGTCACCCCCGCCACTTTCTGCACTTCTTGTTGGAGTTTCGTCTCTGCCGACACCGCTTGCGTACCAGTCATATCACCAAACCCCACTCCATTCGCCCCCGACGCCGCAATATTTTCCGTCGCTGCCGCCATCGCTGCGTTTACCGCTGCTCTTGCCGAATCTGCAATCCCCGTCCCTTCTCCCGTTTTCAACATATCCGGCACCGTATCCCGCACCACATCAGGCTGCACCACTACCGCCATCGGATCCTCCACCCGATCCTTCGCAATATCCTCAACCTGATTCGTAAACTCCGCCGACACCGCTGCCACTTGCTCTGGTGTCACCGTCTCCACTACCGGTTCCTGCACCGGCATCGCCACCGGCTGCATATACCCCATCTGTCCATATCCCTGGCTATAGCTATCATCCGTCAAATGCATCGAAATTAGCTGCTGATCCGCCCCCATCGCCATCAGCTTCGAAGCCAGCTGCATCGTCTCCGAGTTCGTCTTATCATTCGAAAACCTCCCCGTCGCCGCCACAATTCCCGTCAATAGGGCTGTCGCTACATCCTTATCCATATTCGCTTCCGAACCCTGTACCGCAAAAATCAGCTTCGTTACCATCTCCGACACCGAACTTGCATCCGGATTGCTCCATTCAATCTCCGCAAACTTCCCCGGCACATCGACCGTAATATCCACCGTCGTCGCATCATGCATAATCCGCCCATGCTCCGACAACGCTGCATCCAAATCCCCCGCCGACGGCACCCCAATCGCCAAAACCAAGTTCACGTTATAATCCCCATAAGAAAACTCCAGGTCTTCCTCACTAATCTGTGTCTTGTATGGGGTGATGTATACTCGTACAAAATCCCCCTCCAATTTATAGCGTAAACTATCCGCCTTATCCCGGTTTAAAGCTATGATAAAATCCCTCAACCCTTCAGTCGAAGATTCAAAAGTCCCCTCCGGTTGCAAGAACTGCAAAGCATCCGGTGTTTGCCCCGAATAAATTGCCGTTGTATGTTTCTGTATACCATCCAAAAACAAAGTCAATCCAATCGCCGCCGCCAACTCATCCACTGACGGATCTCGCGACAAAGCCACTAAGATATTATCCGAAGATTTTATTTTATCTGTAATTTTCCGCAAAAACACATCCTGCGATTTATTAATCGTTGGAGCATCTTCCTTCTTCTGCATGCCTGCCAGCCGTCCAGCCGGTGTCGGTGGCGTCGATGCCAATGATGCTGGCGGCACTGGTGGTGTCGGCATCGCACCAGCCACGCTCGCACTGCCCACTACCGGATTTATTGGTTTTGTGTTTTGATTTTGGTCTTGCATACTAATAACCCTTATAACCCCATAATATCACAAGCTTCTTAAAAAGCAATACCATTTGTCTAATCACATCTAACCTAGTACGCCAGACAACGGATAGGGAAACCGACCCAACGATTGACCGGGCCGTTTGACGGGTAGACGTCATTAGCATTGAAATCGAGGTAGTAACCTGTCAAACCGGTTGATCCAGAGCCGTAAACTGAGGAGGAGGCAGCTGACCAATTGTAGCCAGCAAAGCCAATATACCGAGTAGAGCCGTAGTCGCAATTGATGTTCCCGCTACGGACGAAGCGGTCAATATTGTTTAATTAATTAAAAACCTGACCAAAGTAACAGAGGTGATTTCAAGTTGAATCCGTATAGGTTGTACTAGTTCGTCCGTAGCGGCAATATTTATCTCAGTAATGGTTCACTTCGTAATTACGGTACTAATGGATATATCTGGTCTGCATCTTCTAGCATTTTTACCGATTCCGGCTTAGCTTCAGGTAGCGACCTACTATTTGATGCCGTCAGCACAACTCTAAATGACCAGAGTCGACGCATGTACGGTTTCTCCATCCGTTGTCTGGCGTACTAGGTTAGAGTAAGAATAGGAACATAGATAATATATAATGCTAAAACTCTGGGGTATCCTGATACTAAATCTTCTTCATCGCCTCCTTCACCCTCTCAACATCCTCCTCCCGCGTCGCATAACTCAAAGAAAACCTCACCAGCGGCGGCAACCCTAAAACCTTATCCAAATAATAATGCACGCAAAAATATCCCGTCCTCGTCATCACGCCCGACGCCCCCAATGCCTTCCCCAGCAAATGCGAATCCACCCCCTCGACATAAAAACTCATCGTCGGATTCGCCTCATCCCCCACCATCCGCACTTTCTCCTTCGCCCGCAAAAACCCATCCAGCTCTCGCGTACATTTCTCCAGCCTCTGTTTATCCGCCTTCGTCCGTTTCGACAACCAATCCACCGCCACCCCCAGCCCCACAATCTCCCCCCAAGCTTGCAACCCCGCCTCAAAAATCGTATGCACATGCTCCGCATTCCCCAAGGCACTCAAGTCATATTCCGTCGCCCGCACATCGTCCACCATCCCCCCTCCCAAAAAGTTCATCTCCAGCTTCGGAATCAAATCCCGCCGTGCCACAATCACTCCCAAGGACGGTGCATACATCTTATGTGCCGAAAAACAAATCGCATCCGCCTCCGTCTTCTCCAACATCTCATGTGCATGTGCCATCGCCTGTGCCGCATCGATAATAATAATTCCCCCATCCTTATGTACCCGCTTTACTACTTCCTTCAGATTCACCAACTGCCGCCCATCGAAGTTCGCCGCACAGTTCACAACCACCACCGCCCCCCGAAAATCCATCTCCACCTCCGGCTCCATCCCCCCTAAATCTCTCGCAATCTCCCCCAGCTCCCCCTCTATCATCAGAGCCCCACTCTCCTCTCGCCTCAAGACCAGCCTTGGCACCCCTAGCCGTCTCGCCATCGCCATCGTCGCCAAAAACGGCGAATTATGCTCGATCTCCGATGTCACCACTTTCGTCACCAACTCCGGCTTAATCTCATTCAAGATCAGGTTAATCCCATAAGTCGTGTTCAAGGTAAAGCTCACAAAGTACTCTTTCTCCTTTAGCTTCAACAGCTTTAGAATCTTCCCCCTCGCTCCTTCTACCAAACGATCCGTTTCCTCACCCCACGCATATTTCACCCTCTCCCCACAAGAATTATGCCTAAAATAATAATCATTCAACGCCTCCACCACACATTTCGGCCGCAAACTCTGACACGCCGCATCCAAGTACACTTCCTTTTCTGACAAATATTCAAAATCCTTCATAGCCTCATTATACTATATTTATCTAGCCCAATACGCCAACCAATAAACCCAACAACAAAACTATCTAACCTAGTACGTCAACTGAGGAAGCTGTTTCATTCTCGAAAGAGCAAGCTTCTATTATCTAACCTAGTACGCCAGACAACGGATGGGGTAAGCGTCCCAACGTGAGTATGGTCCGTTGGCGGTATTAACGGTAGATGTGACAGTTGATAGGCTAAATGCTGTTAGTCCTGATGTACCATCGCGGAAATATGGTGATGAGGTTGACGACCATAATAGATTATAAAAGCCTGCTCCTTGCACGGAGCCGTTACTACGATTGATATACCCGCTACGGACGAAGTAGTATAGGCTATACGGGTTCAAATTGAAATTAACTCTGTTATTTTGGTCGGGTTTTGGGTTAATTAACTGAAAAGTGCCCTGAAATACGATATTCGATTTCGGTTTTAGCTTCGTCCGTAGCGGGTACGTCGGTCTCTACTACGGCTCTGCCCGGCGTCTTGGTATCGCTGGCTACCATTGGTCCACTACGGCTTCGCCCGTTTACGACGCTGGGTCTGCTAGTTTGGCAGGTTACAGCCTCGGTTTCGATGCTAGTGGCGTCAGCCCGTCGAACGGCCCGAACAATCGTTGGTACGGTTTCCCCATCCGTTGTCTGGCGTACTAGGTTAGATAAGTTTAGATATCCCACCAGAACTAGGATTGGTATAAGTATCTTCCCAGAGTTTTGGTTGCTTGTTAGAGGAACTCTCGGAGCTTACGACCGTCCAGCTGGGGGTATGATTATATTATAATGAGATATCTTAATACTATGCTAAAATTATCTTTATGAACATCATCTTCCCCGAACTAAACAACCCCATTATAAACTCCGCTCTCGCCCTTTACAATTCCCTCCCTGATGTAGCCCCAATCACCCCCATCCCCACCACCAACCTCCAATCCGCCTGCGACGCCCTTAGCTCTAACGCCGCAGCCGCTCTGGTCGCCGGTATTGACTATTCCTCTCGCGATGTAATTCTTGCCTGCCGAGATCACCTCGGCATGGCGACCTACTCCTCTTTCAACAAGCCTGATACTACGCTCGCCTATAAAACCTTCTCTGGTCTCGCTGTCATGGAACGCCAAACCCCCTCTGGCAACACCGAAACCTTCCTTCTTGCCGACATGGCCGCCTGCAAACACCCCACAAAAACCCAATTCCTCGAGATCATCCACCAAACCATCATCAGCAGCCAAAAAATCCTGAGCGACACCCCACGCCTCGCCCTCCTCTCCTTCTCTACCCTTGGCAGTGGCGGACGCGACGAAATAATCACCACCTTCAACGAAATCGTCGCCGAACTCCGTTCATCCGGTCGCTCCGACTTCCTCATTGACGGCGAACTCCAACTCGACGCCGCCATTAACCCTACCGTAGCCAAAAAGAAAGCACCTCATTCCCCCGTCGCCGGCCGAGCTAATGTTCTCATTGCTCCCGACCTCAACTCCGGCAACCTCCTCTACAAATCCTTTGAACAACTCGCCGGTTTCACTGTTGCCGGGCCCATCCTCCAAGGATTCAATTACCCCGTTTCTGATTTATCCCGCGGCAGCACCATCAACGACGTCGTTCTCACGCTCAAGACTCTTGTCAAACTCGCCAGCTAAAGACTCGATTCTCCTTCCAAAACCCAAACCATTAAAAAAAAGGCCGTCAAACAAACCGACGGCCACACACAGTATAGGAGGTCATAATAAATGAAAAAATAAATGAAAAGTTACAAATCGATCGTCTTACCAAACACCACACTGACCAGGAGCCACCCCCTAGCTTCCTTAACTGTACCATGCGATACACCACCGACAGTCCCGTATCTAGGCTGAGTCGACCCAAGGTCAGCATAGCGACGTTATGGTTATCTTGCCCTTGCTTGCATCTCAATCTACTATGGTTCATTCACAAAACTTATCCTCCCCGCACGGATAATCACCTTCCTTTCTTTTGAAAGATCTCTGTTTCTACAGCAACACGTCGAAACCTGATTCCCCAGAAACCGCTCCCCGCAATCCGGTCCCTAAACAACCTTTTGTTTCGAACGTAACCCCATTTTATTGCATTCTAGATCTTTTGTCAACTA
Source organism: uncultured Candidatus Saccharibacteria bacterium (assembly GCA_947425245.1). Classification (GTDB taxonomy): domain Bacteria; phylum Patescibacteriota; class Saccharimonadia; order Saccharimonadales; family Saccharimonadaceae; genus Nanosyncoccus. The sequence continues at coordinate 25,186 of CANDYU010000004.1, read as the reverse complement.
CTTTTTCAAGAATTATCCAATTGGCGTCCTTGGTGCAATATTTAACTTATACGGATCAGTCGGCTCTACCCCCGTCATCACCTCATAGTACGCCGCCGCCCCCACCATCGCCGCATTATCCCCCGCAAACCGCAGCTCCGGGAAAAACACCCGAATCCCCAGTTTTTCACCCAACCTCGTCACTTTTCTCCTTAACACTTCATTTGCACTTACTCCCCCTGCCACCACAACCGATTTCACCTCCGGATACTGTTCAACTGCCATTTTTAACTTCTCTACTAAAATCTCGCATGCTGTCTCCTGAAACGCCGCCGCAAAATCCGCCTTCTGCTGCTCCGACAACTTCCCTGCCAATTCAAAAGAAGGCGTACTAATCGGCACCCCAAGCTCCGCCTGCACCGCCCGAAGTACCGCCGTCTTCAACCCCGAGAACGAAAAGTCCAACCCCTCCACATTCGGATGTGGCAAAATATAATTCTTCCCCAAGCTCGCAAACGAAACCGCAGAATCCACTAAAGAAACCTGCGAGGGAGCAGCCGCAGAGCTTAACGAAGAAATTCGCGAGTTGGACGCAATCGCTCGTGAGCTCAACGCAATCTTACTAATAGACGGCCCACCTGGATACGGCAACCCCAACACCTTCGCCACCTTATCAAAACACTCCCCCACTGCATCGTCCCTCGTCATCCCGACAATCTCAAACCGATTATGAACCGACATGTAAATAATCTGCGTATGCCCCCCACTCACCACCAAAGCTATCAACGGAAACTCTGGTCGCTCCGCTTCCTCACTCAGCCAATTTGCATAAATATGCGATTTTAAATGATGCACTGCATACAACGGTTTCTGCCATAAAATCGCCAACATTCTCGCCGTCAGCGTCCCAATCAACAGCGATCCTAAAAGCCCCGGTGCATATGTTACAGCTATACAATCAATTCCATCTTTAGTCAACCCAGCCTCACTCATCGCTTTCTTCACCACCGGCAAAATTACCTCAAGATGCGATCTTGCAGCCACCTCTGGTATCACCCCACCATACTCCGCAAAAACATCCACCTGCGACACTACTACGTTACTCAGAACCCGCACCCCATCCTCTACTACCGCCGCCGCCGTCTCGTCACACGAACTCTCAATCGCCAGAATCTTCATGATTTCATTATAACATCATCAGTAAAAAGTCACAAATCTGCTGCCCGTCAATCATCACCCCATACTCAGCAAACTTCTCAAACACCCCCTTCACATTCCACCGACACAATATCCTCATCATCCTCCCAATCGCCCCTCAAGACATGCTATAATCATCATATGAAACAGCATCTTCTCCAATCAACTACTTGGGAAAAATTCGAACAACTTGAAGACTCTACCACTTTCCGCCTAAAAACCCCAGATTTCGAGGTCCTGGTTATCCTGAAATCCACTCCTGTTGGCAACTATCTCTACTGTCCATACGGCCCATCCTTGAATCTGGAAAGCTCCGACAAATCCCCCTCCGAACTCTTAAAATCCGCCCTTGATTCCCTTTCCACTCTTGCCAAACAACATAATGCCTTCTTCATCCGCATCGAGCCGACTTACGAGTTCACCCCCTCCGACCTTAAGTATCTCAACTTGAAAAAATCCCATGACTTAAACCCTGCTCATACCTGGACTCTCAATCTAACCATCCCCGAAACCGACCTCCTTAAAAACATGCGGAAGTCGAATGTGCAATACTGGCGTAGCCATAAAAACAAAGGTCTCAAGATTCGCCAAACTCAAGATCCCGCCGAGATTACCATCCTTAGTTCCCTTCTCCGAGCCATCGGCGAAAAGGATAACTTTAATCCCCAAGACGAGTCTCATCTCAAGAATCAACTCAAATCCGGCTTCGCCACTCTCTATATCGCCGAACTCGATTCTCAACCCCTCGCCGCTTCCCTAATCTATGATTATGATCACACCCGTTTTTACGCCCATGCTGCAACTAGCGATGTCGAACGTAAACTCGCCGCCGGCACCGTTCTTCTAGTACAGATGATTCTAGATGCCAAAAACCACGGCGATGAAATCTTCGATTTCTGGGGTATTACCACTTCCGAAAATCCTTCACACCCCTGGTATGGCTTCACAAAATACAAAAAATCCTTCGGCGGATCCCAAGTTAACTACTCCGGCACCTGGGATCTTCCCCTTAACTCCTTACGCTACCGTCTCTATCTAATCCTCCGCTCCTTTAACCGCCTCAAGCGTAAGCTCTTCCGCTCTCACTAATTCCCTGCCCAACTTCAGCATCCCATCCAATCTACTATCAACTTACCTTTCATCATTTTACCATTCACCAACCAACATCAATTACTTCTTCCCCAACACCCTGACCACTTATAAATCTCCCCTCGGGGAGATTTTTCAGCTAAAGCCTAGCACGCTCTCCACCCCTGTCACCATGCACCAAAATAAAATCACCCTTTTTGTCCATTTTTAGACATATTTCACCACATTTCCCCTCAAGACGAAATTACCCCAAAACTGCAAAAACACCTCATTAACAGAGGTGAAACACACAGAAACCTAACACAAAAAAATGTGAAAAACTTTGACCAATAATCATAAGTATTTTATAATAGCAGATAAGTTGTCTTTTTCTAAAACCAGCTTATCAACCAATAACTAAACATACTTCCGAATCACCGCCCAATTGCTAATAATCCGTACTTCTATTATACCGCAAGCATTTTCATTACACAAGAGCTTTTCTTACAAAAAAGAAGCAACCGCTACAACAAAAGATTATCGCAAAAAGGGAACTGCCGCTCAGATAATCAACAGGGAATCATCCTTCGTCCGTAGTGGGAATACCGATCGTGATTATGGTACACTTCGCAATCTTGGTCTCAGTGGCTACAATTGGGCTATTACCGCCCCTTATCAGGTTGATCATGACACAATTAGTTATACAGGTTATCGCCTTGGTTTTGACGCTGATACTACTAATACAGCTGGTGGTCCTGGCCCTCGTTGGAACGGTTTCCCCATCCGTTGTCTGGCGTACTAGGTTAGATAAGTTTAACGGGGAATTACGATTCGTCCGTAGCGGAAACATCAATTTAGATAATGGCTCCACCCGATATCTTGGTATCGATGGTTATTATTGGTCGTCTACAGCTTCCCCTGTTTTCAATTCTGGATCGGCAGGCTTAACAGATTACAACCTCTATTTCGGTGCTAGCAATGTCAGTCCAGCGGACGGCCCGTACGCTCGTTGGCTCGGTTTCCCCATCCGCTGTCTGGCGTACTAGGTTAGATAAGGTTTCAAACCTCATAGCTATTCAACAGGGAATCATCCTTCGTCCGTAGCGGCTGGACCCAGATAACCAATGGATCGCAACGAGACCTAGGCTTAAATGGCAATTTCTGGACCATCACCAGTGTTATTGATCGTGAGACTGCTTTTTATCTTAGGTTTGCAGGGTCTTCAGTTTATCCATCGCTTGGTCCAAACCCCTATCATCATGGTTTCCCCATCCGTTGTCTGGCGTACTAGGTTAACATAAGAGCAAAAAGTCCAGTCCTCTCCAAAACTATCACTTCGTCCGTAGCGGGCACGCCTCTCGCAACAACGGCTCTGCCCGGGATCTTAGCCTCGCTGGCTACGGTTGGTCGACTACGGCTTCGCCCGTTTACAACGATGGGTCAGCTGATTTGTCAGGTTACTTCCTCGATTTTCATACTAGTGGCGTCCTCCCGTCGCACGGCCCGTACGATCGTTGGCTCGGTTTCCCCATCCGTTGTCTGGCGTACTAGGTTAGAGCGTGGTTCAGTCTAGTTCATAGCCAACCTCAACAAAGAATCACCCTTCGTCCGTAGCGGATATATCAATCTCGTTACCGGCTCAAACCGCTTCCTTGGAGTCAATGGCTACAGTTGGGCGAAAACATCAGCCTCTGTTTACGAGAATGCTTCGTCAGGCTCAACAGCTCTTTATTTTAGCTACAACCACCATAACAACTTTCCATCCAACGGACCCAGCGACCGTTGGTACGCTCTCCCCATCCGTTGTCTGGCGTACTAGGTTAGAATAAAAAATCCCCGAAAAATGATATAATCCTCTTATGACGACAATCACTTACCAAGTATGCAACATCACCGGCCAGATCACTTGGGCTGCCAGCGAACACTTCGACGAACTCATCAATACAACTTACAGCCTCGGAAAAATGGAAGCCACCGAAATCGCCAAACTTAACCATCTCTCCGAAACCGCCAAGATTCTTCTCTCAGCTATCGCCGGTGCCATCATCCAACACCTTCTCGACCAGGGAATCACCGCTCCCGAAATCTTCGCCAACGGCATTTTTAAAGTTCAACCAACCCCCAACTTATAACTATCTTGCCAATTCAGCCTGAAATCTATCTCGTCCGTAGCGGGTACGTCTATCGCTACAGCGGCTCTGCCCGGTATCTTGGCCTCCATGGCTACGATTGGTCTACGACGGCTTCGCCCGTTTACGCCGCTGGGTCTGCTGGCTTAGCAGGTTACGACCTCTCTTTCAATGCTAGTGGCGTCGGCCCGTCGACCGGTCCGGACCATCGTTGGGACGGTTTCCCCATCCGTTGTCTGGCGTACTAGGTTAGATAAGTTTAGGTATTAGGATATCCCACAACTTATCGTAGTGTAAGTATATCCCCACATATTTAGGAATATAGATAATATATCTCTTTCACCGCGTCGAAGGTGTGGTTGGGTTTTCTAGTCTTGATTATTCTAGGCTGACGCGGGTCTGAGTCTTCAGACGAAGAGAGCGTCACCAGACTAGAAAACCCAACCACCCTCGCAGGTGAAAGAGATATATTATGTATAATGCTAAAACTCTGGGAGGTATCCTGATACTACCCAATAACTTCTAGCTCCGCCTTCAACCCCTCAATCACCCTCTCCTTCTCTTCAATCCCCTTCCTCGTCTCCTTCACCAACTCTGCTGGTGCCTTATCAACATAATTCGAGTTCATCATCCTTCGATTAAGAGCATCTAGCTCTCGCCCCACCGCCAAAATCCTCTCCTCTAGCCTCTCGCGATATTCCGCCACCACTTCTTTCGGCACATCAAGATAAACCTCATGATTCGCCAATGCCAACCTCATCCCTCTCGGTTGCCCTTCGCAGGAAATCACCGCCGGCACCCTCGCCAAACTCGCAATCAACAATTGGTTATCATCCACCAACGAATCATCGCCATACAGCACAGTCCATCTTTTACCGTTAGAGGCCACTGACAGCTCATTTGAGACCCTTCGAATCTCCGACACGACATCGACCAATCTCTCAAAGTTCTCCGCACTCACAGCGTCAAATTTGAGCCTTGACGGCCATTTCTGGACGATTAACTGCCCCTCTGTCCAGCTTAAACTTTGCCAAATCGCCTCCGTCACAAATGGTGCAAACGGGTGCAACATCTTCAGAATCATCTCAAGTGTCACCTTTAACAAGGGAACATTCTTATATAGCTTCTGGTTCTCAATAAACCAATCCGCATACTTATCCCAAATCGTATTATAAAGCGTCTCAACCGCCTCCGAGAATCGATATGCCGCCATATCATCCTCAATCTCTTCCTTACATTTTATAATCTCCCGACAAATCCAGTCCTCCCCCATATTATCCGTCGAGTAGGGAAGCTCAACCCCCGCCTGTACCGCACCTTCATTAACAATCTCCGAGCCAGCCTCCGCCTCAATCATCTCCGCCGCGACCACGCCCCCGCTCTTCGATTCGTCCACCATCCCCTGGATAAACCTCGAGATGTTCCACAGTTTATTACACAGATTCCGCCCCGAAACGACACTATTCTCCGAAAACGCCTGGTTCATCCCCGCACTTCGTCCTCTCAAAATCCCCAGCCTAAACGCATCCGAACCATACTTCGTCACCAGCTCCATCGGATTAATCACGTTGCCCTTCGATTTCGACATCTTCTTTCCGTGGGCATCCAGCACTAAACCATGCAAATACACTTCTCTAAACGGCACCTCTCCCGTTACATACACCCCCATCATAATCATCCTCGCCACCCAAGCAAACAAAATATCGCTCGCCGTCTCCATCACATTCAACGGATAATACGGATTTTCCTTGCCAGGCAACCAATTTGTACATACTATGGGCCAATGCGAACTCGAAAACCACGTATCGAAAGTATCCTCATCCCGATAATAAGCTACACCCCCGACCTCAATCTTCGCCAAATTCGTCCTCGTATCAAAAATCCATTCCGGTGCATCCAGTGCATCCGACTCCGGAGCTTTATGGAACATCGGAATTGGAATCCCCCACGGTATCTGCCGCGATATATTCCAATCCTTCAGCCCCTTCAGGTAATCGATTAAAACCTTCTTCTTGTTAGCCGGATAAAACTTAATCTTCTCCGCCTCCAGCTTCTCAATCGCCCCCTTCGCCAGCCGCTCAACATCAATAAACCACTGTGCCTTCAACATCGGCTCCAATCTCGTGCCACACTTATAGCAACGACCTACCGCATGCGTAATCTTCTTCTCGCCCCTGAGCAAGCCCTGCTCTTCGAGTTCTTTCAGAACCTTCTTACGAGCTTCTTCCGTCGTCAGGCCGACAAACTCCTCCCCCGCCGTCTCCAACATCCTACCATCCTCGCTAATCACCCGAATCCGCTCTAGGCCATGCCTCTCCCCCACCTCAAAATCATCAAAATCATGTGCCGGCGTAATCTTGACCGCACCCGTTCCATACTCCGGATCCGCATGTTCATCCGCGATAATCGGAATTGTCCTCCCCGTTAATGGCAACTCCACCAGCCCACCAATCATCCACTGATATCGCTCATCTTTCGGATTCACCGCCACCGCCGTATCGCCAAAAATCGTCTCCGGTCGCGTCGTCGACACAATAAGTTCATGAGCCAAAAAATCCGATGACGAGTCAACCATATCCTCCGGCACCGAAGCTACTTTATAAGCAATCTCCCAAAGCCCACCTTCCTCGTCAACATGCTCAACCTCAATATCCGCAAACGCCGTTTGATGCTTCGGGCAAAAGTTCACCAATTTCTCCCCTCGATAAATCATCCCGTCGTTCCACATCTTCTCAAAAGTCTTATAGACTCTTGAGACCACATTCTCATCCAGTGTAAATGTCAAGTCCCGCCATGCACAGCTCGCCCCTAACGCCCTCAGCTGCAACTCCATATTACCCCGTTGTTCCTCGACGAACTTCCACACCCTCGCATATAGCTCATCTCGCGAATACTCGAACCGACTATGCCCATCCTTTTCCAAAGCCCGCTCATAAACCACCCAAGTCTCAAACCCCGCATGATCCGCACCTGGAATATACCAAGTCGACTTCCCCCTAAGCCGATAATACCTCGCCAGAGAATCTTCCACTGCAATCGTCAATCCATGCCCAATATGCAAGTTCCCGTTTGCGTTCGGTGGCGGCATCACCAACGAATAACAATCCTGCGTTTCTGTCTCAAAAGAATTCGCCACCACTTCCCGTGGCAAAAACACCCCAGTCTTCTCCCAACCCGCATAAATCTGCGGTTCAAACTCCCCCGGCTCATAGCTCTTCGTAAACTTCATCACTTTCTCCAACTCTAATTCTCTCTATTATACCACACCACCTCGACACTCCTCCCTAAGTTAACTATACTAATCTATATGAAACACGAATCATCTATCTCTCATACCTTAGCCCCAAAATCCGACCCTTCTTGGGACAATCTTACCCCTTGCCCCGAATCGCCCCTCAGCCCAGCCGACCGCTTCCGTGTCAACCCCAACAATTACACCATCCTCATCAACCAGGACGAACTAGATATCGCCCAAAAAGTCAATGCTAAAATCATCTCTCCCATACCACTCTTGACAAAATGCTTATGGTGTGCTAGACTGATAAATAATTAAACAAGGCAACAAAAACAAACATGTCAAATATCAACCGTTTCCCCAAACAGTCCAACCCCAACAATCACGACCCCCTCGATAGCGAAGAATACACCGAAACCGATTGGGCATCCCTTGCCGATGCAGTTCCATTCGTCGACGACGAACCCGACCAACCTACCAACGAAACCATCGAATCGGATTTTGATGATATTGCCAACATGATTATTAACAACTCAACTTCTGGTGAGGATCAGAACTCTAACCCCAACGAGGATCCTGACCTCGATTTTGGCGAAGACCAAGATACCTTAGCTTCTGAATCTGCCGAAACCTCTATCGATCGTAATCTCGAAATCGGCATCGCCGGTAACTTCCTCAGTTACCTCGAGATCCAGCTCGACAAGTCTAAACAGCCTGGTGAACGCCAAGAACTCACCGAACTCATCAGTATCGGCGAAGACTATTATGGCTTCATCATTGACGAGGACGACAACAAGTCACCTACCGACATCTTTAACCATTTGGAGAAAAAATACACCAATCTCTCTAAACTCTACCAACGCGAAAACCGTCAATATCTCGCCAGCAAGTACGCCAATCGTGCCAACCTCCTCCAAAACAGGTTCGCCGACCACTATGAACACTTCGCCGCCACCCACGGCCGCGACGAACCCGACCATCCTTCCTCCGACGGTTCACCCGAACTCTCTCCTGACGCACTCTCTAGCGATCTCATCGCCTAATTTACTTCTATATTAAACTAAACGAGACCAAAACATGACCCAAACACATTACGTTCAAGACACTACTCCAACCTCCGGCTACGACGCCGATCATCTCGGCACCCTAGAAGACTCCGTTGACATTACCTCGAAGGAATATGACGAACAAAAGGCCGAGGAAATCGAATCCGCCCTCGCTGCTGCCGACCATTCCGCCTCACCAACTTTTGAACACACCCTCTCTAGCGACTCGCCTGAATCCACTGCCCAAAATCCCGCCCCTGGTGAATTTATCGAACCCTAAACCTGGTCTGAGGCTACAGCTTCAGTTTCTCCTGCATTGCCTTAAACTCTTCCTCTGTTGGTTTCATAAATCTCTCGCCCGCCCAATTCTCATTCACAGGCAAAATATGTACATGGGCATGCGGTACATCAATCCCCACAATCTTGATCTGCATCCTCTCCCCTAGAACTTCCTCCATGTGTTTCGCTAACTTTTTCACCGTTTTCATCACCGCCATGTAGTCCTCATCCGTCAAGTCATAGACTTTATCCACTTCCACCTTTGGGATTACCAGCGTATGCCCTTCCGCTTCCGGTGCAATGTCTAAGAACGCCAAGGTTCTCTCATCCTCATAAACCTTATAGCAGGGAATTTCACCTCTAATAATCTTTGCAAAAACGCTACTCATTCCTCTCCTTCCTTATCACCTCCATTCAGTCCCTTCGGTGTATATCCTGGCAATTATCTTCGTTATCTCTTTAAGATACCACGCCCAACCCGGAAAATCAATCTCTCTTCATCATGTAATATTTTTTCATCGCATGATAAAACTTCCATTTTCCTCCAGTATCATCTACTCTAATTGACAAAATAGTGAATCAATTATAAAATACTACTGCACCTTAAAAACTCACAACTAGGAGGGATTAACATGAGAATCATTCGTTACCATTCAACCCAAGATCCACAGTTCAATACCCAGATCCTACGCTCAATCGAGCAGTTAGTCTGCAAGCACCGCAAGCTTCTGCCCGCAGGTTGGCGAGCCATCATTGAATTACGCGATTACGCCGACCTCCAAAACAATGGAGATATGAGTAAATTGCAACCATATTATCTCCTCGATCTTAGCAGCAACATCGGTGGCGGTGACTATGCCCCTACAAAACTCAATATGCTGAAGTTCTCCAATCACCGCTTCTATACCGGCGGCGATACTCCAGACGAGTTCTGTCGCATTATCGAGGACTTCCAGGCTCACGTCGACTCGGCCTCTCGCCTGCCCAATCATTTCGCGACCGACCTCCTTCAGCAACTGCCTCATCTTAACAGCCTATCCGAGCTTGGTCAAGAATATTGGTGTCGCCTCAAATGCCACGATCTAACCCACTATTACGGAGCTATCCGCGTGCCTTATGAAGCGATGATCACCTCCCACCAAGCACCGTCACAGCTCGATCATCCCGTCTCCACCAATGGTCTCAACCAGGCCATCACGACAGAACTCGGTGAAGTCCTCATCAGCTTCAGCGGTGCTACCGAGTGGGAAGACGCATTCTTCGCCCTATCGATATTCAAGAGCCTCCAACAAGCCATCAACTTTTTGTTCGATCACGATCAGTTCTGGTATAATCTCCGTGCTCTCGAGCAGAATCCCCATCTCGCTTTTTGGATTGAGCTTCTCGACATTTACGAAGCCTAGTTGTCCCTGCCCCAGCTCTGCTGGGGCATTTTAACATAACCAACTCCAAAAAACCCAATAGCTACCCACCCAAGTCACATAAACTGCCCCATAAATCAATAACATTATTCAACAACGACCAAGCCGAGGCTATGTTTCAATACCGAGGATATCTCCAGAAAGTAGGGATTTCCGTCTGAGTTGGAGTAGATTTTGGAGTAGTCACAAAAATAGCACTCTCAAAGAGGGTGTTATTTTTATGATTAGAAGCCGTTTGACCCCTGTTATTTTCTGGCGGAAGCGAGAGGATTCGAACCTCCGATACATTGCTGCATACACGATTTCGAGTCGTGCGCCTTCAACCACTCGGCCACGCTTCCACTTCCCATTCTAGCATATCCTATCCCATTTTTCTACCCAACCTCCACTATTAGCTTAATTAACCAAAAACCCGACCAAAATAACAGAGGTAATTCTAAATCCAACCCGTATAGGCTATACTAGTTCGTCCGTAGCGGGTATACCAATATTCGTACCGGCTTAATACGTTACTTAGGTTACGCTGGCTACAACTGGACTGCTACAACCTCTCCAGACTATACTACGTCAACCAATTTATTGGGTTATCTTCTTAATTTCTATCCCGGTGGAGTTAATCCGTCCGATGGCCCCACCAACCGCTGGCTCGCTCTCCCCATCCGTTGTCTGGCGTACTAGGTTAGATAAGTTTAGATATCCCACCAGAACCCTGGGATATACTAATACTATCCTAACTCTTTATATTCCCTAATAATCGGCACATTACTCAAATAATTCTTCCACATACACTGCCTTGCCCCCTTTGTATCATCTCGATCACCATAAATCCCCGCCTTCGTCGTATGCTCATACAGTCCAGTCGTAAAATCTCCCATCGCCGCCCAATTCCGCCTCAGGCCCAACGAGTTCACCGCCGACAAAACCTCGACATGCTCAACCCAAACCCGACCTCGGCTATCTCGGCAAAACCACCACCTCATCTGCCCATCATGCGACAAAACCTCCTCAATCTCCACCGACCCCACATCAATCATATGTATCTCGAACCTATTGCCTCTTCGATCAAAATCCGGTGCCCGCTCAAAATCAATCCCTAACGTGTACGGAGCTTTCTTCTGACCCGTACTACTAGCCCCTAAATCATGATTAATCGGATCACTCGACACTTCACGATAAAAGTCCCCCTTCAGCTTCGCATAGTTCCATGCCGTCTGATATTCCTGAATCGAGTCATATCCATAAGCCGCCCCCGCCCCAAAAAACTCCGCCATCAACCCCACTCCGTCAGCCGCCAGATTCCGCACCCCCTTCTCCTGCTCCAAACTCACCAACATCTCCTGCACCTCGAACGGCAACAAAACTGACTCTTCACCATACCCCATCAAAAACTTCTCAACCCCGCCATCCCCCTTTCGCAAATAATCCGGAGCATAACGCCACAACCCCTGCATCATGTTCCGATAAAAAGTCCGCACCTTCGTATTTCCGGCCGACAGTACATATGCCATCGTCCCAATCTGACCATTACCCAATTGGAACAAATCCGACACACAAACCTTTACATCCCCCACCATCACCTCATACTTCGGCCCCAGCTTCGCCTCCGACAAATTATATGCCCCCAACATCCGTTCCACCCCGCTATTCTTCCAAGAATTCCCCTCAATCACCGCCTTCCCCAACATCTCCGCACTCTTCTCCGAAGAAACCGGCACTAGCTCCACTTTCTCTCTCTCAATTCGCCCTTGCGGCTCCCCAGTATCCACGGATTCCTCCGCCGCCATGCGTCGCAAACTCTCAAACTGCCTATAATACTCCCACCGCATCCCATACATCGTCTTCTCCAACTCATTCATCGACTGGACATACCTACGATATACTTTCTCATTCGTTTTCGGCTTAATTCCTCTTAGGAAGTATTTCCGCAAACCTTCAAACCCCACCGGCGTCCGATAATCATCCCCATTCGCTTGCACCGACGACAAAATCTTCGTTAAGGCTTCTTTATCAATCTTCTGCCAATTGTTTAGATTATATCCCGCCGCCACTGCCAAAATCTGCGTCTGCCGCGGATCCGCCGCTACCTTATCAAACATCTTCGTCGCCCCCACCCCCTCTATATTAATAGGATCCCGAATCAGCAACAAAAACTCCGTTTCATCCACCGTCGTGATTTCCCCCGAAGCCAACCTTCGCAAAAACTTTCGCCTCTCCTCAACGCTCGTTTTCGGATTCGAGTCTTCCATTACCTTCCGTTTCAGTTCTTCCACCCTCTCACGCTTCAAATTCGTCAAAGCCCTCGATCCAAGTCCCACAATCTCCTCTGGCGTCACCAGCTCACGCTGCCCCACGCTAAAGAAATTAATAATTCTATTCTGCTGACGCTCCGCCTTAATTCGCTCCGCTTCCTCTTCATAATTATCGCTCAACCCACTTGTCTTCCATGGCAAAACATGAGCATCCAAAACCGTTGACGCTCCATCCGCCGTTCTCGAACCCTTCATTCCATCAATACTCCGCCCAAGGTCCTTTTCTGCCTTATCTGCTTTCAACCTCCCAAACATATTCCTATTATACCAAATCTTTCTCATCTTTCCAACCTAGTACACCAACTCGCACCATAGAAAAACCACCATACCAAAAGGCATGATGGTCTTTCTATGGTATGCTCGATAGGATTCGAACCTACGACCTTTGGCTCCGCAAGCCAACGCTCTATCCAACTGAGCTACGAGCACATATGTGGACATTCCCGCCAAAGCGTGAGTATCCACTTGAAATGAAAATGAGCATTGCGGAACTCGCAACACCTATATTGTATCACAAAACCTTTTGTGATACAATAGTCCTATTATGGAAGGTAAGAAAAAACTTAACGCTGGACCGAAACGTTCTCGTTTAGAACGCACGAAAGTCAAGCTGCTCGCTGCATACTACGGTCACCCCGCTCGTGACCTCCGACTCATCTGCATAACCGGTTCGACCGGAAAGACTACCGTCGCCCATTTCGTCCACGAAATCCTTCGCTCCGCTAGCCAACCTGCTGCCATTCTTGCCTCCGACCATGAAATTAAAGCCTCCATTCTTCATAAGTTCCTCAATGACGCCTGGAAGGCCAAGGCCACTTATGCTATCATCACTGCCCCCGCCGCCTCCCTTAGTCGTGAAACCTTTTACGGCTTACCAATTTACGTCGCCGCTATCACCGATTGCGTTACCAACAATCTCCCTGAAACAGAAGTGAAGTCCTACATTGATGCTAAGTCTACTCTCTTTAGCATGAATCCCGATGTCGCTATCTTGAATCGTGACGACCCGCACTACCCCGACTTCTCCAACTTCCGCGGCAAGACCGAAACTATCACCTACGGTGCCTCCTCTGACGCCAACTTGCGTATCGATTATTCAAAACTTTACCGGAAGGGAACTGAAGCTTCACTCAGCTTCGGTAACCACTCATTTAGTATCGCCAGCTTCCTCGCCGGCGAACCAACCGTTTCTTATATGGCTTGTGCCGCCGCCATCGCCACTTCTCTCAACATCGCCCCCAACATCATCGCCGAGGGGATCGCAAACTACGATCCAGACACCCCAACTCCCGCCGCTCCCAACACAAAATAACCCAAACCAACCATACTACAATTAGTTCCACTTCGTCCGTAGCGGGTATATCAATCGCAACAACAGCTCTGCCCGGTATCTTGGCAGCAATGGCTACGATTGGCCTGCTACGGCTTCACCCGTTTACAACAATGGGTCGACTGGTTTAGCAGGTTACTACCTCACTTTCGATGCTAGTGGCGTCTACTCGTCGGGCGGCCAGCATGATCGTTGGTATGGTTTCCCCGTCCGTTGTCTGGCGTACTAGGTTAGATAAGGTTTCGATATTATCATTTCACCTGCAAGGGTGGTTGGTTTTCTAGTCTGGTGACGCTCTCTTCGTCTGAAGACTCAGACCCGCGTCAGCCTAGAATAATCAAGACTAGAAAACCCAACCACACCTTCGACGCGGTGAAATGATAATGTCTAATACATTGTGAGAGATTATTACTTAGGACTAGTCTTAAACCAACTTTCTGTCCCCCACCACAGCATAGTATTAGGATACCCATACAACTTATCATAGTGTAAGCATATCCCCAGAGTTTTAGTTGCTTGTTAGAGGAACTCTCGGAGCTTACGACCGTCCAGCCGTAGGAACCGAATAGATAAAGAATGCTTCGCATTCTTTATCTTGAGGTGACGCCCAGCCGGTAGCGACTTTAGTCGCGTTGAGCGTAGGATGTCTTCGCACCCGTGAAGACGGGATGCGAAGACATCCGGTCCGAAAACAAGTAACTAAAACTCTGGAGGTATACTTACACTAACTCTTCTTCTACAACCCTAATATCCTCAAACGGCTCCGCCTTATCTCCCCTCAAAATCGTCTTCTCGTGCCCCTTCCCAAGAATCAAAACCACATCCCCCTTCCTCGCCATCCGTACCGCCTTCCGAATCGCCCTTCGCCTATCTAACTCTACAAACAAATCTTTCTCTAAAACCTTCCCAGCCCTCACCACCCCATCAACAAACATCTGTGCAATCTCCTTCGGATCCTCATCCCTCGTATCGTCTTCCGTAATAATTACCGTGTCCGCATTCATACCCAAAATCTCCCCCCTCAACGCCCTGGTCGACTCATCACGCCTCCCCGCCCCACCATGCACCGCAATCACCCGACCCTCCTGACCTTTAACACTCTCAAATACCTTCTCCAACGCGTCCGGCGTATGAGCATAATCGACAATCACTTCAAAATCCTGCCCCTTCCGAACCCTCGTCATCCTCCCTTCAACCGCATCCAGTGCAAAAATCCCTTGCTCAATCTCCTCGTCCGTCAAACCAATCTTCTGCCCCACTGCCACCGCCGCCAGGGAATTATAAACATTAAATCTCCCCGGAATCTGCGTCCTAATCTTTATATCACCACACGAATATTCCACGCCATCAGCCCTCATTTTTACTTCATCTGCTCGCAAATCCCCATTTTTTATACCATATGTGATATATTTTCCATCACCAACCGCCTTCTCAAACCAATCCGCACTAGAATCATCCGCATTCACCACCCCGTACTTCGCCCCCCGAAACAGCTTCATTTTCGCCGCCCGGTACTTCTCAAAAGTCCCATGATAATCCAAATGCTCGTGCGTCACATTCGTCATTACCGCAATCTCAATCGGTATCCCCCATGTCCGATACTGAGCCAAAGCATGCGATGTCACCTCTAAAACCAAAAACTCCGCCCCTGCATCTCGTATTTTTGCGATTCGCTCATCAAGCACCTCAACCCGCTCTGTCGTCATATGCTCAATCTGCTGATGCAATACCTGTCCATCTAAAGCACGCTCGGAATGTACCCCATCCGAAGAAACAGCCCCATCAACAATCCCCACTCCTCCCCACCCCACCGTCGTCAGCAGTCCCGCCTTCCGCCCATTCTCGTTCAGCATCTTCCAAATCATCCAACAAGTCGTCGTCTTGCCATTCGTCCCAGTCACTCCAATCACCCGTAACCCCCTCGCCGGATAACCGTTTTTCTTCGCCGCTCGCCTTGCCTGCAAATAGTGCACCGGCAAAACCAGCTTATTATACCCCGGCAATTTCTCCACAATCCTCTTTAAACCCATAGCACCATTATACAGTACTATAAACATTCTTTAACTTTTTTATTAGTACTATAAAAATAATTACGAAATCTTTATAGTACTATGCATTCAATAAAATCTTCGCATATCGTTTATTGACATACAGATAACGATTCCTTCCAGCCTGCATTCCTTTTTTTATAATGCCTTCTTCCTCCAAACATGCCAAGTACTTACGTGCAGTAGGAAAACTCACCTTCAACTCCGTCTCAAACTGCTTCTCCGTAAAGTACGCTCTAGAAAACAAAAAGTCCACCAACTCCGAAGAATACATGTTCTTATACTTTTCCTTCAACATCTTCTTCACTTCACTCAAATTCTTCTGTATCTTATCCAACACTTCAGTCGTATAATCCGCCTGTTCTTTGGTCGCTGACATAATATACTTAATCCACGCCTTCCAGCGCCCGCGATTCGTCACGTCACGCAATTTCTCATAATACTCATCCCGATGATTTAAAATATATTGACTGATAAATAACACCGGCACAGGCAACTCCCTCTGCAATGTTAAATATAATGGCATCAAAATCCTCCCAGTTCTACCATTACCATCCCAAAAGGGATGTATCGCCTCCAGCTGATAATGCAAAATTGCCATCCTCGCATAAACTTCATGCATCGGAGCCTTCTCATTATAGTATTGCTCAAAATTTGTCAATTTATCACGAATCAATCGCTCACCCGCCGGCGGAGTATAATAAACTTTGCCCATCCTATTTCTCAGTTGAGTACCAGGAATATTCCGAATACCCTTATTATTCGGTTCCAAAATCCCTTGGATTGCCAGATAGTCATTCGTCGCCAAAAACCCCTTCTTATTAATCAAGCGTGCCCCCACCACTAATGCATCCGCATAACGCATCGTTTCCTTCTCCGACGATGTTAAGTCTCGCTCCTCCTTTAGCTTCGCCACATACACACTATCATTAGTCGTAATAATATTCTCAACCCCAGAACTAGCAACCGCCTCAGGCACAAACAATGGTGACAATAAATCCAAAGTATTAGCAATCGTCCGTTTACTAAGCGTCAACCTCGTCCTAAGCTGTGATATGGCCCGTTCCACATCTAAAGTTAACAAAAGCAACTCCGTGTCCTTTAGATTAACATCCGGCGGTAACAACGGCAAATCGTTATACGGAACATTAACATCAACTATATTCATACTATAAAGATTTTATCAATTTTTTTATAGTTGTCAACCAGCACCGCCTAGTACTATAAAAATTCTTTAACTTTTTTATTAGTACTATAAAAATAATTACGAAATCTTTATAGTACTACGAATCTCACCCCAACATCTTCGCCGTCCCAGATTCCTTTGCTAATGCCTTATCAAAAGTCCAAAGCGGCTCCACCTCATTCAAGGCCGCATATCCCCCCAAGCAACAATCATTAAACGACAGCTTCGGACAGTTTAGATACATCGGAAACACTCGCTCAAATAAGTTCCTATTATAGTTCAAATCACCCAGCTCAAAAATACCCGACAGCATATCGACAATATCACGCCGATCATAATACCTTTGCAGCACATAAACTGCCTCCGTAATCGCCAAATCCGCCACATGATATGTCACCCCTTGCCTCATGAACAAATCTTGAATCTTTAAACACTGCTCGGGAACATCCCTCAGCATCAATCTTAAAATTATATTCGTATCCAACGATTCACAAATCTTAAACGCCATATTTCTCCTTAAGATATTCTTTAGTTTCTGGTAAATTATCAATATGTTCATGATACTGATTCACTGTCCAACCAGCCGACCTCTCAGCAAACTTCCTTTGCTCAGGCGTCATACGCTTCTCACGCTCAGCCTTCAATCTATCTAAATTAGCAAAAACTCTCTTGACCTTTTCCTCATGAGTCTCCCCCTTTTCCACCATAACCACCCCGCCATCCATATCAAAAACCATCTTATCTCCTGGTACCAACTTCAGCTCTTGCCTCAACACACTCGGCACCGTAATCTGATACCCCGCCGACATTGTTACCTCTATCCTTGGCATTTTTTAATCCCTTTGAACTTTTATCCTACTTTGAGTATATCATACCACTTTGAATTACACAACTCACTTTGAATTACAAAAATACTTTGAACAATAAATCTACTTTGAAAAATAAGACTTCAAATGTAATATCATACTCATTGAAAAATCCCCGATCTATTGACCGAGGAAGCATCCTACCCTGTCCTATTTTCTTGTAAATATTTCTGAATCCGCTTAATTTCCGGCTCATCTTTTGCTCGACCATTCTTCAGCTTCCATGCCAGCTGCAATTCTAACGACTCCACTAAATACCCGTCGATCATTACCGTATCCTTCAGGTCAAACTCCTGCACCGCCACCTCGACATCATCCGTCAATTCATACAAATAATCAAACTTCGGCGACTTTCTAACCGGAAATTTCTTCCGAATCTCCTCAAAATACTGTACTCCCATCTTGATATCAATGTCATTCGTCTCACTACGTAGTCCATACATCAACATCGTACCTCCCGAGATAATACAAAACCTCGATCGATTCAAACCCAGCCCATTCAGCCTCTCTAGAAACTCCTTCTTTGTCATTGTTAAAGTCTCCTCTCAGAAACACCACATTAATGTGCAACAGTTGCAATGGCAACAGTACTCCCCATTATACCAATCACCCCAAAACCAAGCAATCCCAACTTTTTAGCACTTAACCGTTGACAGTGCTAAACATCTACGCTATCATTAAGTCATAAAGGAGTTACAAATGCAGTTAAAACCACTACAAGATCGTGTTGTTGCTCTCAAGGAACAACCTATGGAAACCACCAAATCCGGCATCCTGCTCGGCGAAGCGAAAGAAGCTCCTGCTTACGCAGTTGTTGAATCTGTTGGCCCCGATGTAAAAATCGTCAAAACCGGCGACAAAATCGTTTATAAAAACTATTCCACTACCGATATTAAGTTAGACGATAAAGATTACATCATCTTAAAAGAAGAGGATGTCCTCGCTACTCTCTAACCTCGATCATAATCACTATTTAACAAGGAATTACAAATGGCTAAAAAAATCTTTTACACTAATGAAGCCCGCGAAAAAGTCCTCACCGGTGCTAAACAACTCTATGACGCCGTTAAAGTCACTTTCGGTCCTAAAGGCCAAAATGTCGTCATCGAAAAATCCTACGGCAACCCAACCATCACCCATGATGGCGTCACCGTCGCCGAAGCTGTCGATCTCGGCTCTACCGAGGAAAATCTCGGCGAACAAATCGGTGCTAAACTAATCAAATCCGCCGCTCAAAAGCTCAACAAGGTAGCCGGCGATGGTACCACCACCGTTACTGTCTTAACCTATAACATCCTCGCCGAAGCCAACAAGCTCATCGCCGCCGGCGTGAACCCTATGGAGCTCCGCAAAGGAATCGAAGAAGCTGGTGCTGAAATCATCAAAGGCATCGAAAAAGCCTCCGAAAAGATCGAAGGCGATGATAAGAAAGTTGCCGAAGTAGCCTCCATCTCTGCCGGCGACCCAGAAATCGGTCAACTTATTGCCGATGTTATCAGCAAAATCGGCAAAGACGGCGTTGTTACTGTCGAACAGGGCCAAGGCCTCGAGATGGAACAAGAAATCGTCGAAGGCTTCACTTACGACAAGGGCTTCTCTTCGCCATTCTTCATTACTGACACCAACCGCCAAGAAGCCGTCTTCGATAAACCTCTCATCCTCATTACCGACAAAAAAATCGGCAGTGCCCAGGAACTCTTACCCATCCTCGAACAATGTGCTGGCAGCGGTCGTAAAGATCTCGTCATCATCGCCGAAGAAGTCGAAGGCGAAGCCCTCTCTGTTCTCGTTCTCAACAAGCTCAAAGGCGTCTTTAACACCCTCGTTCTAAAAGCCCCATCCTTCGGTGATCGCCGCAAAGAAATTATGGAAGATATCGCTATCCTCACTGACGCCACAGTCGTCTCTAGCGACAAGGGAATGAAGCTTGAAGAAGTTGGCATGGAAGTCCTCGGAACTTGTGGTAAAGTTATCGCTACTAAAGACGAAACTACCATCATCAAGGGTGCCGGCGACAAAAAGGCTGTCGAATCCCGCATCGACCTT
The DNA here is from genome assembly GCA_947425245.1 of uncultured Candidatus Saccharibacteria bacterium. GTDB lineage: Bacteria > Patescibacteriota > Saccharimonadia > Saccharimonadales > Saccharimonadaceae > Nanosyncoccus. Next base: position 5,047 of record CANDYU010000004.1, on the reverse strand, counting down.
ATCAAGTCTCAGTCCAAGCTCGCCAAATCCGACTACGAACGCGAAGAGCTCGACAAGCGTGCCGCTGCCTTACTCGGCAAAGTCGCCGTTATTAAGGTCGGTGGTGCTTCCGAAACCGAAATCGACGAGAAAAAGTTCCGTGTCGATGACGCCGTTGCTGCCACGAAAGCTGCTCTCGCCGAAGGTATCGTTACTGGTGGTGGTGTCACTCTCGTCAATCTCGCCATGAACCTAAAGGCCGACAACGAAGGTGCCAAGATCGTCAAAAAAGCCCTCCAAGCTCCCTTTGTCCATATTATGGAGAACGCCGGTCTTAACTCCCAAGCCCTCCTTGCCGAAGTCGAAAAAGCTAAGCCTGGTCAGGGAATTAATGTCATGGATCCTACCAAGGGTCTCGTCGACCTCAAGAAAACCGGCGTCATTGATCCTGCCAAGGTAACCAAAGAAGCCGTCCAAAGTGCCACCAGCATCGCCGCTACAGCTATCACCATGGGTGCCCTCATTGTCGATATCCCTGAAAAAGCAGCCGCTGCCTCCCCTGACATGGGCGGTATGTACTAATACCCAATATCCTTTAATTTGTATGGGAAATCATACCTTCCCATACAAAGCCAGAAAAAACCTCCGGTCTTCCATCCGGAGGTTTTAGATTGTCAAACGCCCAGCATCCGCTAGCGCTTAACAACAAAGATAGGACTAAGAACAGGAGACTAGCTACAAATCAATCCACCGCACTTCATCCATTACATTAAAGAGCTCTTCTGCCGGCATCATACTATAAAAACTAAAATTGCCGCCCGGCTTCCTCGTCGTTGTTACCCCATACTTCTGCCAAATCTCCGCCGCCCTCTCATGATTATATGTATTATCCCACCACTTAGGTCGCACCGTATCCCCGTTCGGCACAAAATACGCCTCACACGGTGCAATTGATCCTTGAGGTAGACCCCAATAACTCATCATAACCAGCTGACACATATAAAGTTTTGGGTACTTACGCATAAAATCCGTTGACGACTTCTTAATCGCCACAATCCTCGGATCCGAAGTCGGATTCGGATCATCCGCAAAAAAGGGAACTGGCAAATAATACCAAACTCTCGAAAAACTTCGATGAAACCATTTCGCCACCAAAGTCATCGCATCCGACGGTGCTCCGCCAATAAAAAACACTCTTTTCACCAGCCCGGGGAACCGCTCAAGCAGTGCCACCGCCACATATGCACCAAATCCTCCCTGTGCATGCACTTCAGCCGCAACCAACTCACCTCCGTGCTCCGCCACCAGCGAATCCAACACACGATGCACCTTAAGACCGAGCCCGCTCCAATCATTACTCCCCTCCAAAGCAGCATGATCGAAGACTATCACCTTTACATCCCGAGTCGCTCTTAACGCCTTAATGTACCATTGCATAGTTTCCGGTCCGTCACCCTCCGCCGGAATCAAAAATATCGTTTCCATCTTATCCCTCCATAATCTGAAATTATCGTACGAATCACACCTGCAATCTCGTCTGATAATTATACCACATAGCACTTCCATAAATCCCATTTTCATCATATTACCTCCAGCTGCAAACCGGCCCCGCAGTTGATAAGAATAAAAAGACCCCCGAACTTTCGTCTAGGGGCAAGAGAGATTATTTATATCCGAAGACTTTTATTCCGAGACGCCAAATCAACGCCTTCCAAGCCTCGAGATCCCCAGATTCGGGAAAGGTTTCCCCTACGACAGTCACCCGCTCCCCAGAGGGTATAGATCCAGTTACCACAAAAGGTCCGTCATCATCAAAATCCATTACCGGCACCTTCTCGAAGCACCAAGGACCATCTATATCAGTTCTGGCAAAACTGTATTCAAAGTTCTCCGATAATCCTAAGCTTCTCGCCGCCATTGTAAACATAGTGGCAATTTCGGCCATCCATACCATGACAGCCTCTTCCTCGTCCTCAACATCCGACAAATCTATAGAGGACTTTGTCACTAATACGGCTGAACCGGCAGCAATCGAACAGGAAAACGACAATAAAACAAACTCTTCCATCGCTACCACATCCACCGAGGTTAAACGCGGTCTCATACCCATTGCTGTTGCCAAAATCCATGTCGCCTTGTCAAAGCGATACTCAGTCGCTACGTCAACTCCCATATATAACACCCCTCTCTTCAAATTAGTTAACGTTCCATTGTAAAAACAATCATCATTACTAATAATCCTATCACACTTCGCTCAAAAAGTCAAGCGTTTTACCACAAAAAAACATCCCCAGCCCAGCCAAGAATCTTTACTTCAGCATCATTTTTTCTAACATTCTCCCCAGTTCAGTCAACGCTGTATATCCCACACCATCCGTCATTACCACTACGATATACTTTTGCCCATTTCCAAACTCCACCATTGCCGCATCGTTATAATTAGCCCCTCCCCATCCCGTCTTATTATAGACCTTCGCCACTGAAAAGCCACTTGGCAACCCCTTACGATATGTATATGCCTGATTCAAAGCCGAATCTCTAAACTTCCACCAAGACCCCTCTGACCATTCTGGATGTCTATAATAATACTGTAAGAGCACCGAAACATCATGTGCTGATGTTCTTAGCCCATCCGGCCAAGTACTAGACAAACCCAAACGCTGTATCAACTGTCCGACCCTCGCCGATCTCGCCGGATCGTCCAACATAACCTCCGCACAAGAATTATTAGAGTATCTTATCATTAAATCCAAACAAGTCCCAAGCGAATACCCCGGGATTAGTTCCTGCTCTAAGCTGTCTTGACCCGCATCTACTTGAGCATATGCATCATACAAGTAAAACAACTTATAGATCGATCTCGGCCTCATCTGGGCATTCGCCCGATGACCCGCCACAACCATACCTGCCGTTACATCATACGTTTCCACCGCCACCAAATTTGATCCATACGTCGCCGCCCAAACATCCACCACCTCTTGCAAGGAATTAAATGTCAAAGACACCAAAGATTCGAAAGATTACTTCAACTCTGGAAGTTGCAAGGGTAACAACGAATCCTCCCAACCCGAAATGCCTTCATCAATCGACAATTCAGGCTCATTTTCTCCATCACTACCTTCCTCTATCGTCTCCTCTCCTGGCGTAGTGGCAATAGATTCATTCGGCCTTAAAAACAAGAAACTTCCAAACCCCACCATCAAAAAGACAGCCGCCATCACGATAAAACCTAGCGGCATCTTCCATAATCCTAAGGATCTCTTCCGGAAAGCCATCAACACAATTATACACCATACAAAAAGCTACCCAACCAGTGAGTAGCTTTTAATACTCAAATCTAGAGTGACATTTCGTCAATACTATTGATGAGATACAGTAAGGAATCAGCCCTTACCTTATCATCACGAATCTGACGAGCCGCTTCATAAGCCGGTGCAATCACCGCCTTATCACGCATCGTATTCAACATTTCCTGATATAGCAAGAAACGCTTCTCCGGCTCAACTTCTACGCGATCCATGATAGGGAACAACTCTTTCAAAGCTGCTTCCTTGACCTTGGAAATATCAGCACCATAGCTCATTGGACGACCATATCCACCACCCATCGACATCGCTGGCATAGCCATCTGTGGTGCCGGGTTAGTTGGCAGCCTCATCGCTCCATTCGCCGGAGCCGCAACAGCTGGAGCAGACACCGGAGGCATCATGGCCGCAGGAGGCTGCGGTACTGGTGCAGCAGGCTTTGGACCTGGATTGTTACCACCCTTCTGAGTGATCTCGTCGATTGCACGCTGCAAATCGTTTTCTTTACGGTTTTGGTTCATATTACCCACCTTCTTTATTGTTTACCTTATATTACATAACGTATACTATCAATTATATCACATATTTTAAATCCGCAAGAACTTTATCAACTTATCTAGCATATCCGGTTTAACTTCTTCCATCGGCAACCTCGCCCCAAAAGCATCCACAATCTTCTCACCCCGCGATTGAGGGAAGAATACCGTTACCTTTACAGAAAATCGCTTCCTCGGTATTAATACAATTGCAAAATGATTCGACTCATTCAGAATCCCAAACGCTCGAAAATCATCATACGCGTACAACTTCTCCCCCTCCATCAACCCATTGTTATCTAGCGTATAATGTAAAATCCGGGGCGGTCGCATCGAATACACTATCAGAGCCACCACACTTAAAACTATCACCGCCAAAAAAGTCCACGCCTGAAACCAAATCGCAATCCCCGACAGCAGAAGTCCAACTACCACCAAACCGACATACCACCACATCGTCTTATCACGAGCAATATACTCCTCCGCATCCCAAGTAATTACGTCCATGTTGTCAGATACCATAATTACATTATACCACAGTTTTCTAGCCTTTAGCGTGTTATCGATCGCACTTTCTAAATACTCACAATACCCGCTACGGACGAAGTAACCAATATCGCTTAATTAACCGAGGAATCAACCAAAATAACAGAGGTAATTCTAAATCCAACCCGTATAGGCTATACTAGTTCGTCCGTAGCGGGGAAGTTGATCACAGTTTGGAGTCAGCAGCACACTTAGGCGTCAATGGCTACAACTGGTCTGCAACCTCGTCAAATGCTTACTGGAGTGGTGCACCTGGCCTAACTGGCTATAGTTTTAATCTTCATCATGGTGGAGTCTCACCTGCTAATGCTCCGGGCAATCGTTATTACGGTTTCCCCGTCCGTTGTCTGGCGTACTAGGTTAGATAAGATTGCTAGAACCGAATAAAATAAGACCTAGCGGTCTTATTTTATTTATAGCTGGCAAAGCATATCATACAAAGTTAGAACAATTATGTTAAATGAGTAAAAGACATACGAAAAGTTTTTATATTTGTTTGATAGCGATTTAATTCTTCCAATTTAAAAGCGATAAAAATAATTTACAAACAAAAAAACGTCTCGAAGGAGAACGTTTATCAACAATGGCGGAGGGTGGGAGATTCGAACTCCCGCTCCAGGTCTCCCCAGACTAACGATTTAGCAAACCGTCCCCTTCAGCCACTTGGGTAACCCTCCAATG
>CANDYU010000003.1 GCA_947425245.1 uncultured Candidatus Saccharibacteria bacterium | reverse complement strand
TATCGGTTGTGGCCACCTGCTGCATTGCCGAGTAGCTATGTTCGGAAGAGATAAGTGCTGAAAGCATATTAAGCACGAAGCCCACTCCAAGATTAGAATTCCCTATGAGATCCCAGAAAGAAGATCTGGTTGATAGGTGCAAGGTGGAAGCATGGTAACATGTGGAGCCGAAGCATACTAAAAGATCCATCGCCTTTTTATGCTCAAGTCATCGAGTTTCTGTTGATTTATATTGACAAGAACTGGGATGACTTGATATACTTAACTAGCAATCGGTGTTTGACCTTTGGTAACTCCAAGGCTACACCGAAAGACGTTTTACAATTATACACCTTATGGGTATCAATAAGACGCTCAATGGATAATCAATTTTTATCGGAAACCGCGTTTTTCGATAGAAATTAGAGCTATTTCTTTGAACGTTGGGAAACTTTCTTTTTAAGAAAGTTGCCCACTACTGCTTTGGTGCCCATAGCACTGGGGAAATACCTGTTCCCATTCCGAACACAGAAGTCAAGCCCAGTAGCGGCGATTATACTGCCACAAGCGGGAAACTAGCAAGGTGCCAAATTATACGAGCAAGCCACCCTAACGGGTGGCTTTTCGTCTTGCTTGGAACTCAATTTGTGATATAATATATCATGAGAGCTAGGTACCACCCAGTAAGGAGGTCGTAGTGACAAAGAAAATGCGTTATAAAGTTACACCAGCTGTATGGCTTTGTCTATTTCGCACAAAAGATAACGGCGAAATTGAAGTTTTGTTGCAAAAACGCCAAAATACTGGTTACATGGATAACCGATATGATCTATCCGTTAGCGGACATCTGGAACCTGGTGAGAATGCATCTCAGGCAGTAGTTCGGGGGGCAAAAGAAGAAATTGGGATCGAAGTTGCACTAGAAGACCTTGAGTTTTCTAACGCTAGTCGATGCTCCCGCCGAAGGATATCTGAAATTATTTTTTACCACCAAACAATGGAAAGGCACGCCTCGGATCATGGAGCCTGAAAAATGTAGTGAGTTACTTTGGTCACCACTTAACAATTTACCAAGCAGTTTTTGCCCAACTCTTATACCAGTAATTCGTAACATCCAGCAGAAAAGATATTATGATATTATCTAAAGCCAAGGGTGACAGCTCTCATGCTCTTACGGCTTAGTAGGGGCATTTTCTATCATTAATTTTCAATCCACTATGACACCAGAAGTACTTAATTATCTCACTATTATTCCAAAAGGCAAAGTAGTCACTTACACCCAAATCGCTGAGGCAATTGGACGCCCGGGTGCTGCTCGGGCCGTGGGTAATGTCTTGCATAACAATCCTGATGCGGATCGCTATCCTTGCTATAAAGTCGTTAATAGCCGTGGGCAATTATCCGAGCGTTTTGCTTTTGGCGGTATCATGATGCAACAAGAAAAACTGGAATCCGATGGCATTATAGTTGAGAATGGTCGCGTCGATTTAGAACGATATCAATTCCGTCCTTAATTATTCATGTTATAATAAAGCCATGGAATCGGATAGCCTAATTAAAAATATTGAAAACCTCATCGATCGCCAAGAGGTCTGCTTTCTCAGCTTTATTAATCCGCAGGGTTTTCCAACCACTCGTACTATGCTAAATCCTCGCAAACGCCAAGGTCTTCAAGAGTTTTATCTTACTACTAATGCCGCTTCGCAAAAGGTCCAATCTCTTCAGTCTAACCCAAAATCCGGTCTCTACTTCTACGATCGTGCTCTCTATCGTGGTGTTGCTTTTTCTGGCACTTGTGAAATTATCTACGATCAAGCTATCAAGGATGAAATTTGGCGTCATATGGACACCATTTTCTACGAGAATAATACCGATCCAAACTACTGCGTGATAAAGTTTACCGCTGTTTCTGCTCGTCTCTATCAAGATTATCAATCAACCGAGTTTCAAATCTAGGCCCAAACCTATAATGGTTCTAACACAACAGATGTTGAAATCGAAACTTGGACCAACAGCCTATATGATAAGTAGCTCTGTAGTATAATATATACATGAAAATCTACATTGCTCACTCCCGAGAATATAATTACCAAGCAGAGCTCTATGCTCCAATTAGACACGATGCTACACTTCCTCAAGCTGACATTATATTGCCCCACGAGGAAGGCTATGATATTCAACAAGATCGAGATTTTTACCGTCAACTTGACTTGATTATTGCTGAAGTTAGCTACCCAGCTATTGGTTTAGGGATTGAGCTAGGATGGGCTAAAGATGATAATGTTCCGGTCGTCTGCGTCTATCAGCCGCAGGCAAAAGTTTCCGGTTCGCTCCGGGCTGTTACAGGCTCATTCTGTGAGTACCATAACGCCGATGAATTAATAAAGATCATCCAAGACCAGATCGCTCATGTCCGCTCCTGCTAATCTATCTTACGATCTTGATCCTACGGTTACGGCCGAAATGCGTGACCAACTTTTACAGAAGCTGAAAGGTCTCCCAGCCGCTCCAGGTGTATATTTTCATAAGAATGCTAACGGAGAAATTATCTATGTTGGTAAAGCAGCCGTTCTAAAAAACCGCGTTCGTCAGTATTTTCATCATACAAAAAAAGACCCGAAAACCGAAGCTTTAGTTCGTGAAATTGCCGATACCGACTGGATTGTTGTTGACACAGAAATGGACGCACTCTTCCTTGAGTCTGAGATGATTAAACGCTACATGCCAAAATGGAATATTCTGCTTCGTGACGATAAAACTGTCTCTTATGTGCGTATTGATTTAAACTCAGAAGTACCCTATGTCAGTTTCACTCGTACTCCGCAAGATGACAAGGCAACTTATGTTGGGCCATTCTATGGCAAGTCGGCAGTCGAGAAGGCTCTCCGAATTCTACGTCGAGTTTTTCCATATTATGACAAACCATATGATGGTAAAAAGACCTTGAATACTGATCTTGGCTTAACGCCTGGCGTCGAAATTGGCAAAACTACGTCGAAAGAGTACAAAAAGAATCTCCGCAAGTTACGACTGTATTTAGAAGGTGGTCGCCACAAATTACTTAAAGAACTCGAAAAACAAATGAACGAAGCCGCCAAGGCCGAAAACTTTGAAGAAGCTGCCGAGCTTCGCAAACAGCTTTTCGGCCTCCGTGAACTGCAAAAGAAGATTGTTTTTTCTGACAAAGAGTTTCTTGATATTTCTTCAGACCAAGCTCTCTCCGATCTCCAAATGGGCCTCCATCTCCCCAGCCCACCTCGTCGTATTGAGGGTTACGATATCTCTCATCAATCTGGCACTAATGTGGTTGGATCTATGGTGGTTTTTACCAATGGTGCTTCCGACCGTTCAGAGTACCGTAAGTTTAAATTGCGTTCTCAAAAAAATGACGACACCGCTAATCTTCGCGAGATTATTGAGCGTCGCTTAAAACACGAAGAATGGCCTTATCCTGACTTAGTTATCCTTGACGGCGGCATCAATCAAGTTAATGCTGTCCGAGATTTATTATTAGCTAAAAATATCCCAGTTATCGGTCGTGATAAGTCTGGTGATCATTCTCGTAATGCAGAAGTGAAAATCATTCTTCCTCAAACAGACGAGTACCGCGTTTTGCATTTGAAGCCCGATTCACATGTTGCAAAATTAATAGCTCGTATCGATGATGAGGCTCATCGCTTTGCAATTACTTATCACTCACTTCTCAAACGCAAGAAAATGTTAAAATAGCCAGAATACTACATAAATATGATAAAATAAAGCCATGATTAAGAAACAGATTTTCGTTTTTCTACTTCGTTGGGTAGCAACCAGTGTTGGAATGTACTTTTGTATTACTTGGTTTGGTAATCTCAACCAAGACCTAGCTAATGCTGCTCTCTCAAGCGAAGCTGGCAAGATTGCTGGAGCCGAAGCTAGCAATTTTGTTTTAGAGCATGGCTGGATTATTTTTGCTATTGCCGGTCTTATCTTCTCTCTCATCAACTCTTTCGTGAAGCCGCTTATCAAGATCTTTGCTTTACCACTTGCGATTCTCACTATGGGAATCTCGACCATTATTATTAATACTGGCATGGTAATTTTAACCTTCTATCTATTGCCTGGCGTTGAGATGAGTTTCTATGGTGCATTCATTACGAGCCTTCTTATGAGTATCATCAACGGCGGCTTAAATCTAATTCTTGGCTAAAACCTTGATTTCTCAGATTTACTAGCGTATAATACATATTAATATGGAATTGGGAACATTTTTTCAGAGTTTAACTTTTGTCTCAGCAATTTTATCAGTCCTCTTGATTTTATTGCAACAGCGTGGAGCTTCTTTGGGGGCGGGTTTCGGTAGTTCTGGTGAGCTATATACTACTCGTCGAGGCCTAGAGCGATCTTTGTTTAACGCTACTGTGGTCTGCGTTGTTATTTTTATTCTCTCAATCCTCGGTCTTTTATTAATACCAGCATAATCTTTAATCTATGAAACAGAACTTCAAAAAGCGTGGGCAAAAAATCGCAAGAAGATGGGAGCGTTTTTCCGAGCAGGCCAAGGAAGGTGGGCGTGAACATATCCAAGAAAACCTTATCCGTCGTCTTCCGAATGCTCGTCGTGTTCGTCTCTTGATTTTAGAGTGGGGTCTTTTGATCGTTATTATTACCTCACTAGCTCTCACTCAAGCCTTTTGGTATAACCAATCATACTCCGTTCAGGCTTACGTAGATGGCGGAAGCTATATCGAAGCCACGGTTGGCGGCGTTAATTCTCTCAACCCCTTTTTTGCAACTACCAACAGCGAAAAAGCTCTTTCTAAACTAATGTTTGCCACACTGTCGACTATTGATTACTCTGGTCACGTTGGATTGGGCTTGGCTGGCTCCATTACTCCTGATGAAACCGGCAAGGTCTGGACTGTTACACTTAAACCGGGCCTAAAATGGTCTGATGGTAATCCTATTACGATTGATGATGTTTTGTATAGCATTAATCTGACTAAAGACTCTTCAATTAACACTATCTATTCCTCTAGTTTTGCCGGCATCAATGTCGAAAAAGTCGAGGAAAGCCTGGTCTTTACCTTACCGTCAGCCTATGCTGACTTTGCGGCAACTCTTAATATTCCAATCTTACCTTCTCATATTTTGGCTGATGTTCCGTCTGGTAAGCTCCTTGAGCATTCATTTAGCACCTCGCCAGTCACTTCAGGAGCTTTTCTTTTCAACGCGACACAAAGCTTAACGAATGATGGTGAAAAAATTATTTACCTTACTTCGAACCCGAATTACTACAAAGGGCAATCAATGCTTAATAGCTTCGCCATCCATACCTATCCAAACACCTCCAATATCGTCGCCGCTCTCTCAGCTGGAGAAGTGACTGCTACTGCAGAATTGTCCGCCACGGAAGGCGATGCCTTGCCTTCTGATCTAGTCTATGAAAAACAAACCACAATCGCTAGCGGAATCTATGCCTTCTTAAACACTACGAGTCCGCTCTTATCGGATGTGGCTGCACGTCAAGCAGTTCAGCGGGGAATCGACATGAGCCGAGTCCGTTCGGTACTTGATAGTGAAGAACCTTTAGATTACCCAATCTTAAAGTCTGAGATCGAGCTTACCGACTACCCAGCCATTCCAGAATATGACTTTGCAGCTGCCAGGGCTAAGATTGAGGAGCTAGGGTTAGCTGGTCAAACTTTGCAGCTCGCAACAATTAGTACTGGCTATTTTCCTGACCTTGCTGATGAATGGGAAACCGAACTTGAAAAACTAGGTTTTAGTGTTGAGTTATCTGTTTATAATCCTGGTCAAGAGTTCTTAATTAATGTTATTCGTCCGCGTAATTATGACATTTTACTTTATGAAATCGAACTAGGTGCCGACCCAGATTTGTTGCCATATTATTATTCCTCCCAGGCCTCTGCTTCCGGCCTTAATCTATCAAACTATCAAAGTGCTATCGTAGATGACCTTATTTTGGGTGCACGTAGCACCATGAATGAATCCTTGCGTGTTGCAAAATATGAAACTTTCCTCCGTCACTGGGTGAACGATGCTCCTGCTATCGGTATCTATCAAGCTAGCCTCACCTATTTCTTTAATAAAAATGTCCGCAGTTTCTCTGAAGACGATCGTTTAGTTTATCCTACCGACCGCTTCGTCGACATTGAATATTGGGCGGTTAATCGTGCTACTAAGAACCGCACGCCATAAGTTCGAGCCTTTTAATGCCCCTAATCCGTTCAACTTGCTGAAAGTATGGTATAATATATCAATATGAGAATCCTATCGTCTAATCTAAAAACTGAAATTGGTAAAGAAGTCGAAGTCTCTGGCTGGGTGAACTCGCGCCGTGATCATGGCGGGCTGATATTTATTGATCTACGTGACCATCAGGGAATTATCCAACTTGTAATTACTCCCGACACGAAAGATGCTTTTTCTGCCGCGGAAGGCTTACGTGACGAATTTGTTATCTCCGCCAAGGGCACCGTTCGAGAGCGTGCTCCAGAACTAAGAAATTCTAACGTTGAAACTGGCGATATTGAAATCATTGTTGAGAATCTTCATCTTATCAATAAGTCAGATCCTTTGCCAGTTAATACTCACGATGAAGGGGATATGTCGGGAGAAGATTTACGGCTTAAATATCGATACCTCGACTTACGTCGTCCCAGTATGCAAAAAATGCTTCAGCGTCGTGCTGAGTATTATCGTATTATCCGGCAATATATGGACGAACACGACTTTATTGAAATCACTACACCGATTCTTGCAAACTCTTCGCCTGAAGGTGCCCGTGATTTTCTTGTTCCATCCCGGATTCATCCCGGTGAGTTCTATGCCTTACCTCAGGCCCCGCAGCAGTTTAAACAGCTTTTGATGGTTGGTGGGGTACCGCGTTATTATCAAATCGCCCCATGCTTCCGCGATGAAGATCCGCGTGCCGATCGCCTCTATGGTGACTTTTACCAGCTTGATTGTGAAATGTCTTTTGTCGACGATGGAGAAGTGGTGCGTCAAACCGTAGAGCCGCTCATTAAGAAGTTAGTGACCGAATTTGCCGGTAAAGAATTACTTTCCGAGGAAGTCCCTCGCATTTCTTACCGTGAATCTATGGAGAAATATGGCACCGATAAGCCGGACTTGCGATATGGTCTAGAACTAATCGATCTGACCGACGTGCTTAAGGGATGTGAGTTTAAGGTTTTTCAAACTCCCTGCGTCAAGGCAATTTGCGTTCCTGGCGGCGAACAATTTACCCGCAAGCAAATCGATGAGCTTACGGAGCTTGCACGCAAGAATGGTGCTGGCGGTCTCGCCTACATTATGTATGAAGGCGGCAATGTTCGTAGCCCAATCGCTAAGTTTCTTAAAGACGAAGAGCTGATCAAGATTCAAGAGTTGACCGGTGCTAAAGACGGCGATGCGGTATTTTTCGGTGCCGATGAACGCAATAAAGTTAATAAAGCCCTCGGCCAGATGCGTATTGCATTTGCCGACACTCTAGGTCTAAAAGATAGCCAGAAAGTTGCTCTTTGTTGGATTGTAGACTTTCCATTTTACGAATGGGATGAGAAGAATAACAGGCTAGATTTTGGTCATAATCCATTCTCTATGCCTAAAGGTGGCTTACAGTCAATTCGTGAGACCAAAAATAAGCTTGACATAGTAGCTGATCAATATGATATGGTACTCAACGGTTTAGAGTCATGTTCTGGTGCTGTTCGTAACTATAATCCAGAAATCATGTACGAGGTATTTGGTACTCTCGGTTATAGTAAGGAGTATGTCGCCGAGAGATTTGGCGGTATGCTCAATGCCTTTAAATTCGGTGCTCCACCTCACGCCGGCTGTGCCTTCGGGCTTGATCGCATGCTTATGGAGCTACTCGACGCCGATAGCATTCGTGATGTCGTTGCTTTTCCGAAGAACGGCTCAGGTGTCGACTTAATGATGGGATCGCCATCGTCGGTAGACGATAAGCAACTCGAAGAGGCTCATCTCGAAATTATCGAAGACTAACTATGCTATAATAGATACATGGTTTGTGTTGCAGCATTTATTGTCCTTTGTCTCGTCGGCATTTTTGTTGCATTCTTAAGTATCTTCCGTCGTGATATCGGGCGAAAATACTGGTCCATATTTAAAAAAGCCTGGAGTTGCGTCTGGAAGAAGGTTCGTCTTCAAAAATGTGAGACTAACTTTAAAGACGACGTGAAGAATTCGCTTCTTAGTAAAGTGGTTCTTAGACATCCAAAATGGGTTAAGCCACTAGGTATGGCTATTAAAATTAGTGCAATCCTCATCGTTTTCATTACGATTTGGTCACTAATTGAAGCCGTCAAGGCCCTCCTCGCTCTTTGGGTATTTGGTACTTGTAATGTTGCACAGCCAGCTAGTTGTGCATTAGGAGCGGAAGTTTGCGGTATTGATTCCGTGGAGCCCACCAACCCGCTTGAATGGACTGGGCGTTGGTTCTCGGAATGGGGAGAGATTTTCGCCAATATCCCGGATCGATTTAAAAATTGGCAAGCCAGCGATTACCTTGTAGAACCCTACACTTTAGCGACAGAGGAATACAAAGATGGCAGTCCTATGGCACTCGACATTTTTGACCCTGGCTGCACTGTTTGTCTCAAAAGTTATCGCAACCAAAAATCCTCTGGCTTTTTCAATAAATACAATACGATCCTCATGATTTATCCTATCGAACTTCCTGATGGTGGCTACAAGTTTAATAATTCTGACCTTATCGCAAGATACTTCCATGCCGCTAATCTTCTAAAAACTGACTACGCCAGAAAGATTATCGACCGTCTCTTCACGGAGAACGCCAGTAGCGGTAATAATCATCAAGTAGAGTTTGGCATGATGTCTAATCAAGAAGCTGAGGACACTTTGCAGAAGTGGCTTAGTGATTTTGGAGCTAGTGTGAAAGAAATCTCTGAAATTAAGCAGTTATCAACTAGCATAGAGGTCGATGAACTTATGGGTAAAGTTGGAGAAATAGTCGAGAATGAGATTCATGTTAAAGGAATCCCGACTATGATTTATGACGGGAGGAAGCACAGTGGGTTATATCGCTAAGATGTTATTTCGAGTAGTGGGTTGTGCCACTATTTCGTCACTGCTATTGATTGTAGCTATTAACTCACAGGTAGAGGGAATCAGCAATGAACAAAGTAAAGCTATCTCGCAGAACTGCGTAGCTATCAAACAAACCCTCGGTCAACTCCAACGAGTTGATTCGCGTGCAAGGATTTATCTAGGCACAACTTACGAAGCAATTGCTAACCGATTTATTATCCCTCTAAACCTAAGGCTTATTAAGAATAACCGCACCATCCTCTCCTCGATCCAATCCGATTTTAATACTGAGCAGGGCAATTTTCGCAGTGCTTACACTGACTATATGCGTGAAATGGAGGTACTGGTTGGTATTGATTGTCAAGTTGAGCCGGAAGCCTTTTATTATCAGCTGATCACTGTAAGAGACAAGCGGTCTATCTTGCATACTACAGCCGAGAAGCTATCCGATCTTGCTGATGAGCAATATGCTGCCGTTAAGCTTCTTAAGGATACATTATGATTAGTGGAAGACGTAATCTTGTCATATTAGGGGTCGGATCAATTATCTTGACTATCATTTCAACTACAGCAAGCCTCGCTATATATCGCATTTCGGGCGATATATACCTCGATCGTTCTCGGCCGGGCTTCCTTCCCGACGAGGATGAAGCTAAAGATGAGCCACAATCTTCGACTAGTTTTACTTTTTCCGATTCCGGTTCTATCGACCGTGAGAGTCTAGAGAAGTATCTAGAAGAACTCCAAAAAGTCATCGATCGCCTTGAAGATTTTGCCGATCCATTCTCCCCCAGCCCGTTATCAGACCAATCCTTAGGCATCCCTAGCGACGAGTTTAATGATTAAAACAACAAAGCCCAACCCTGCCCTACAGTCCTAACGCTGCTCCCCACGCTCTTACATCAGCCGTTCGCTTCCATCTTCTGCCGTACGAGGAGCATGTACTAATCTAGTTGCTGCTGACTCCTGATTTTTTGCGTAAACCATCTTTCGCATCCACTTATCAGCCGGCCCAGCCGACATGAGCAGTACCAGGTAGCCCTTCTCGTGCCAAGTTTGCAACTCGTCCGCCAGTTTCTCGTCCAACTCTGCCGGCTCAGCCACTTTCTTATTAGACAACTTCTCAATAAAATCCTTCGGCTGCATTACCTTCACGGACGTATTCTCCCTAGTTAAATAGGTTGGCAACCAATACAGCTTCGTAACGCCTCGAAAAACATCTTCATACTGCCCAGCCAACCCAACCTGGCGACTATTCTGGTGTGGCTCATATAGTACAACAACGCCCTTCAGACCGCGCCGGTCTGCTTCCTCCAAGGCAATCTCCACAGTTGCTCGCACTTCTTCAGGGTGATGGGCGTAGTCAGAATAATAACCTTCAGAAATTTGCTCAAACCTTCGCCCAATCCCCGGGAATCCATTAATAATCTTCACTAGCTGCTTATGTCGATTTCGCAAAATCTTCGACAATTTCTTCTGCTCCGGTAACATTTTTTTCACCGCATCAATCGCCAAGGTCGCATCATATCGTCTAGCCTCTCCGGCCAAATCAATCTCCGCTGCAATCTCGTCGCCATGCAGCACCTCGCGACTTTGGCTCTCAAACTGTTCAAATGCCTTACGGTATTCTTCCTCGTCTGCATAAATATCGGGGTGATCATAAGATAAGGTCGGAATCACCGCCAGCCACGGCTTAAACGACAAAAAGTTCCGATCGTATTCATCAGCCTCATATACAAAAAACTCCGACTTCGGATTATACTCGCCAGCAGGGGCGAAAGGTAAAGTCGTTCCTACGCTATAAGAAATCGGCACTCCCAGCTGCTTCAAAATCCAAACAATCATTGCCGTCGTAGTGGTCTTGCCATGTGTCCCAGCCACCGCTACCAACTTAAGCTTCATCTTTTTAATTAAGAAATTCAAAAACTCATCCCGTTTCGATGTTTTAAGCTTTAATTTTTTCGCCAGTAACAACTCCGGGTGATCCTCGGGCAGTGCTGATGTGTAGACGAACCAATCAATCCCCTCATCCTTCGCCCTTGCCTTTAGAAACTCGCCGTCCTGCTCCCCTAAATACACCTTAATCCCCGCCTCTGCCAGCTCACCAGTCACGGCTCCGCCCGCCAAATCCGACCCAAAAACCTCCATTCCGGCACTTTTTGCCATCAAAGCAAGCGGACCCATACCAGTTCCCGAAATCCCAGAAATATAAATATTCATGCTATAATTATAGCAATGGGTGGTAAAAAATCAAATCACATTCGTGGCCTCTTGCGGCATTTCAAGGCTGTACAAAACTGGCAGCTCATTCTGATTTTGATACCGCTCCTCTTTGTCACCGCGACGCTCCTTCGCCTCGATCATCTTCGCATGGTCGAACTCAGGAGTGCCGTACTCGAGGCGGATGCTCAAGGCAACGAAGATGTCCTCAATGACAGCCTCCGCAACCTTCAGTCCTTCGTCTTTAGTCATATTATCGTTAATACCGCCGAAAGCAACGGCGTAAAATCCATCATCTTCGGTACTGGCCCCTTTTATCTCGAGCAGCAATACCTCCGTGCCGCCAATGCTGCCATAGAGGCTGCTGAGTCGCAGCTTGCCGACGATTCAAACCCGAACGGCAATATTTATGCTGCAGTTTCTGCTATCTGTCGACCCCTTGCTATCGAAAATGGTTGGAGCTGGAACAGTCCCGGCTACCTTGAATGTTGGACCTCCGAATTAGCCAAATATCCCGCCACCGATAATCTTGAAGCAAATCTCACGGCCGACATTCCGTCCACCGAGTTGTACCGTCGCAATTTCTCCTCTCCAATCTGGGCCCCTACCTGGTCTGGCTGGGCAATCCTAGCCTGCCTAGTCATCCTGCTCATTATTATCGCCCGTATCTTAATTTGGTGTGTTTTACGAGTCGCTCTCATGATTGCCGACCGCCAAATAAGCCGTAAATAGTTATTCTTATTTTTACCTATAATCCCCTTGACGCTAGGTGGAAACTGGCATAAGATAGGGATATAATAACTTAAGGAGGGACCTCATGGCCTACGAACATACTAACAGTAAAGGCGTTACCTACTATTTGCATAAGTCTGAAGTTACTTTACGCGGCGGCAAGCCACAGACGATTTATTTCTTCACAAAGACTAAAGAAGGTGGTAAAGGTACTCCATGTGACCTCCCAGAAGATCGCACTGTGAATGAAAATCCACGCAACGGCTTCCTCACTTTGAAGAAAAAAGCTGCTTAACTTAAGCACGCTTTAGAATATATTTAGGTACAAAAGTCAAGTATTTTGCCAGAAAAACTCTAAAATGCTTGACTTTTTTGATAATCTGTGCTATAATAGAAATATGTGTAGAAATAATTTCGTACACCAATTTTTGACGACAGTATACCCAATATGACGAGCAGAGCCATGAATAGAATAAGCCATTCCGCTACGGACGAAGTGATTGAATGGTTTCGTCCGTAGCGGGAACGTCAATCGCTACAACGGCTCTGCCCGATATCTTGGCCTCGATAGCTGCGATTGGTCAGCTACAAGCTCCCCAGTTTACTACTCCGGGTCAGCTGGCTTGGCAAGTTACTACCTCGCTTTCAATACTAGTGACGTCCGCCCGTCGAACGGCCCAGACCATCGTTGGCACGCTTTCCCCATTCGTTGTCTGGCGTACTAGGTTAGATAAGCGTAAAAAATCGAACAACACTAAAACCCAGGTGCTATTACATAAAATATCACCAAAAATAAAAAAGTATGATATAATAAAACCAGTTCCATGCGCCTGTGGTGGAATTGGTAGACACGCTACCTTGAGGTGGTAGTGGCGATTTTAAGCTGTGCTAGTTCGAGTCTAGTCAGGCGCACCAAAGTAGATTTTTTGTTGTTTGAATAGCCCATTAGACTCTGGTTTGCAGAGGCAGATGAGGCTATTTTTGTCGCCAGCATGAGCGACAACCTGCTCATCCATTAATCTAATCCGCCAAGCATCCACCTTCCCCGTATGCTATAATCTAAACAAGATAGCAAAAGACTTAAAGCGAGGTAGCTGTGATTCGACTGGACGACAAAACCCTGAAGAATATGACCTTCATCGACCTATTCGCTGGTTTAGGCGGTTTTAGGCTGGCTCTAGAATCACTGGGTGCAAAGTGTGTTTATTCAAACGAATGGGATAAGCCAGCCCAAGAAGTTTACAAGGCTAATTTCGGCGAAATTCCTGAGGGTGATATTACGAAAGTAGACGAAACTACCATCCCAAACCACGACATTCTCTGTGCCGGCTTTCCTTGCCAGGCCTTCTCTATCAGTGGCAAACGCATGGGCTTCGACGACAGTCGGGGGACTCTATTTTTTGACGTCGCCCGCATCGTTAAGGTGAAGCAACCTAAAGTTGTTTTTATGGAGAACGTACGCAACTTCGCTACTCATGACGGCGGCAACACTATTAAAGTCGTCGAGAATACCATACGAGAGCTGGGATACGATTTTAACTATCAAGTACTCAGTGCTGCCGACTACAATATCCCCCAAAAGCGTGAGCGCGTCTACATGGTCTGTTTTCGTAAAGATCTTTCCGTGAAGGACTTCGTCTATCCTAAGCCTATGCCCCTACATCGCCATGTCGAGGATTTTCTGCTTCCAGATTCCGACGAGCGAATCAAGCCGCTCTACAGGGAACGAAACGACCTTAAACTCCAAGACGACGACGGCCAATACACGAATCATACCAAACGCATCGGCACAATCGGCAAAGGCGGCCAGGGCGAACGCATCTATAGTACTAAAGGTATCGCCATTACCTTATCCGCATACGGCGGAGGATTCTTCGCTAAGACTGGTGGCTACCTCGTCAATGGTCGACCAAGAAGGCTACATCCTCGCGAGTGTGCTAGAATCATGGGCTTCCCCGATACCTACCAAATCAGCAGTTCCATGGGCCAAGCCTACAAACAATTCGGCAACTCAGTCGTGGTTGATGTTCTCCAGTATGTTGCCCGCGAAATCGGCCTAGCCCTACGCTCTGCTGGAGTGACAAAATAGCCTATCCTAAATCCGCAATAAACCGCGACAAATCCGTGGGGCCTTGAACTCTCTTCTTTAAGGAAATCGAGAATATCACATTACTATTAGCTGTTTTGGAAAGAATCCTCACTCTATACCCATCCCCATAATCCGTCAGCCAATAAACATTATCGTCAATCTCAAACCTTTCTCCCTGCCTTAAATCGTCCCCCTTCACAATCAGGCCATCACTAGTCACGCGATACGAAAACCCCGCCTTAGCCCTACGAAGCAAATCAATCGCCTGCTCTTGTTGCTTTCGTGACGGCGACCTAGAGCCGCTCCGCTTCACCCTATACTTCCCGCCAATGTCAAAGTATTCCCGTAATTTTTCTACCGGAAAGATGAGGTGGCGGTCATCATGACTTGTAATCACATACCTCGCCCCCATCCCCCGATAATGCTCCTCCACCCAATCATAAAAGACCTGCTTATCCATCTCCAGCACCCCACCACGGACATACTTCTCGAAGTTTTCGTTCATATGCTGAATAATTTTCCTCGATGTCGGAGTTTCCGTTGAGCTATTCCTCTCCGAAAAGACAAATTCTTGCTTTTGTGCATCCGGATGCAGCACAAACTGCCCGCACTGTGACGCCGCCATTTTCGCTTCAACATAAAACTTCTCCACACCCCTCACCTCAACCCGAATATCCGACACCGTCGAATTAGTACTCCCCATCCGCACAAACCGAACCTCGCCCGTCACTCCATACTTTCGATTTAAATAATCAGTACATTCAATCTCGAAATCTTGCCACTGCATCACATTCTCCTTCTTACAATAATATTGTACCGCCTTCTCGATTAAGAGCGAGCAAAATATTAAACTCCCAGCCCCGTCGCCCAGTCTCTAGACTTACCCGCACTCCGCCCGTATAATATCTTTATGAACATCAATCTTATTGCCGTCGGCAAGCTCAAGGAGCCTTATTGGCGTGAGGCGGTCGCCGAATATTCTAAACGCCTCTCTCGCTATTGCAAACTGAATATTATCGAAATCCCCGACGAGCCAACTCCCGACAACGCCTCGCCTGCTCTCGCCGAACAGATTATGGGCCGCGAAGCAGAACGCATCCTGAAGGCTATTCCCGGCTCATCCTACATCGTCGCCCTGGCTATCCAAGGTAAAACCTTCGACTCCGTTACATTCGCTGGCAAGCTTGCCCAGCTCTCCCTTTCCGGCCTCAGTGATTTTACTTTTATTATCGGTGGTTCTCTCGGTTTAGCTCCCGGCGTCCTAAATCGTGCCGATCTAGAACTAAGCTTTTCCGACCTCACATTTCCGCACCAGCTCATGCGAGTCATCCTCCTCGAGCAGATTTACCGTGCCTTCCGTATCCAAAACCACGAACCATACCACAAATAGCCCCACTAGTCCATTGACAAAAATGATAATCTGTGCTACAATTAAAGATTGGGGTGTCCTCAAAATGTTGTAAAAATTACAACAAACAAATCGCGAATTATCTCAATAAGCCCAAAAATCACCAAAAAAACTCTTGCAAAAATCATAAACACTATGTAAAATAGAATCACAAAAGTCATGTAAATATAAAAACCAAACAGGAAATACAAAAATGGAAGGCAAAATCCAAAAACTTTTGGTTGCCAGCAGCCTTTTAATGGGTGCAGCGGTAGCCCTAATTCCACTAACCAGCTACGCCACGGACGGCCCTTACCCAACCAATGGCGATAAATACGCCCCCGGTTACGAATGTAACAAACAAGGCACCTGTGCCAATGGCGAAGGCTCTACCGTTGTCTATGTCAATGTTGATGATATTCTCTCGCTCGACGCTGTGGCCTTCAGCGGTACTAACGGCGACACCGCCATCCAGGTAATGCCCAACATGCCCCGCGAAGGATCTCTTCAGGCTACGGTCCGCAGTGCTAAACCTTACACTATCTCCCTCAGTGCCGAGAATCCTTACCTCGTCAACCAGGCCGATGATATCTATGTCATCCCATCTCGTGCTAATGTTAGCAACGACAGTACGGCCTGGGGAATCAAGAAAATCGGCGAGACCCTTAACCCCGACGATGTCTATTCCGCCATCACCACTAACCCAGAGGTCTTCTTTGAGGGCGGCCCCCATGACGAAAGCACTACAACCGAGTTCCCAGTCGGTGTCTCGGTTACCGCCAATGTCCCCCAGGGTACTTATGCAACTGACGTGACAGTTACTGCCGCAGTTAAAGAATAAGTGCTATAATAGCATTAAGATGCTAAAGAAAGTTTTACGATTACTGTTTGTGTTTGCCTGTGTGATTGCTTCTGGTGTCACGCAGGCTTTTTATTCTCTAAATAGCAACGTCCTAGCCGTAGAGCCGGGAGACATTGTTCTCCAAATTAACCCTGCCGAACAGACTCTCGATCTCTATCCAGGAATGACTTTTACTGGCACCCTTAAGGTAAAAAATATTGGTCGTTTGCCCTTCAACTTTAACCTCTTATCTCGCCCTTACCAGGTCAAGAACGAAAGCTATGATCCCGACTTCGTCACTGAAAACTCTTACACGAAGCTCCACAACTGGCTTTCCTTCCCAGAAACCAACTTCCATCTCGAGCCTAACGAAGAAATCACCGTTCTTTTTAATGTAACAGTTCCCGACGATGTCCCCGGCGGTGGCCAATACGCTGCCATCATCGTCGAAACTCGTGACAGTGCGGACGAGAACGCAACCGTCCGCGTCGTCAGCCAAGTTGCCGGTTTACTCTATGCTCATGTCGCCGGGGAGGAACATATTGGCGGCGTCCTTATGCAACATTCTCTCCCCAGCCTCCTTCTCGGCTCACCTTTCACGGCTTCCGCTACCGTTAAAAATGACGGTAATCTGGATTTTCGCATCCGTCATACCTTAAGTATCAAAGATTTCTTCACCGGAAACGAAGTCCTCAGCCCGGAAACCATAGATCCCAACGGTGACACTCCCGGCCTCGCTACGCCAGTCGTCCTACCTGCTACCTCCCGCTCTAACAGTCTAACCTGGACTGGTGCTCCCCAACTCGGCGTTTTTAAGGCTGTACAAACCGTCTCCTTCCTCGATCAGGAATACACCTTCGAACAAATCGTCTTTATCTGTCCCATCTGGCTCGCCGGCGGCCTACTCTTCTTGGTTATTTTGATGATTATCTGGCTCATCCTCCGCCATCGCAAGGCGAAACAATCCCGGCCCCAAGCTTTCTAATGACTAAGCCTTAAAACATTGACTTTTTAACTAATCTGTGCTAAAATAGAAAGATATGGTAGATAAAATTCGTAATATTGCAATTATCGCACATGTCGACCACGGAAAAACCACCCTTGTCGACGGTCTTTTGAAACAATCGAATACTTTCCGCGACAACCAGGCCGAAATGTCCCAAACCCTCATCATGGACTCCATGGACCAGGAACACGAGCGGGGAATTACGATTACCGCTAAACAAACTTCGGTCTTCTATAAAGATTACAAAATCAACATCATCGACACCCCGGGCCACGCCGATTTCTCCGGTGAAGTTGAGCGGACTCTTAATATGGCTGACGGCGTCCTCCTAATTGTCGATGCCCAAGAAGGCCCGATGCCCCAAACTAAGTTTGTTCTCCAAAAAGCTCTTAATCTGAAGCTGAAGCCAGTCGTCATTATCAACAAAATTGACAAGCCGGCCGCTCGCATTGACGAAGTCGAAAGCGAAATCGCTGATCTTTTCCTCGAGCTTGCTAGCGACGAAAGCCAGCTTAATTATCCAATTTACTACGCTATTGCCCGTGACGGCAAAGCCGGGAAGACTACTGACCTCGACGATGATCTCCATGCTATTTTCGACGCAATCATTGACGAAATCCCTGCCCCAAAGATTGACGAGGCTAGCGATAAGGGTGCTCAGCTTCTCGTTGCTGCCCTCGCTGCCGATAATTATCTCGGTAAATATGCCATCGGCAAGATTTTCCGTGGCAAGCTTAAACATGGTGAAACCGTAACAGTCTTGCACACTCCCGCCCTTGACGAATCAAGCGAAGCCGCCACACAAAGCGATGATCGGCTAGTGCGTTCCCAAGCCAAAATTGACAAAATCTTCGTCTATAAAGGTCTCGGCCGAGAAGAGGTTCAAGAAGCCTCGGCGGGCGACATCGTGGCGATTTCTGGCATCACGCAAGCCAACATCGGCGATACGATTGCGACTTCCGGTACTGACGGTAGGACGCCAGAAGCTCTTCCAGTTATCGAACTTGAGCCACCGACACTCAGCATTTACATCGGCCCTAACACTAGCCCGCTCAAGGGCCAAGAAGGTGAGTTCACCACCTCCCGCCAAATTGCCGAGCGTCTGGAACGCGAACTCGAGACGAATATCGCCCTGAAAATTGTTCCTGATGGCCTTGGTTATAAAGTATCTGGTCGTGGTGAATTACATCTAAGCGTTTTAATTGAAACAATGAGGAGAGAAGGATATGAACTTGAAACGGGTCGCCCGGAAGTGGTATATAAGGAGATTGACCACCAAAAATGTGAACCGATTGAGGAGCTAACTATTGAGGTTTCGCCCGAGTTTGTCGGTGCGGTTTCCCAAGAACTCGGTATTAGAAAAGCTGAGCTAAAGAGCCAGGAACTAACCAGCTCTGGCAGTACGCGTTTTGTCTACGAAATCACCACTGCCGCCCTCATCGGTCTCCGCAACAATCTACTCACCGCGACTAAAGGTACCGCAATTATGTCGAGTCTACCTAATGGTTACAAACCGGTGGAAGGGAAATATAAGCCAGAACGCAACGGTGCTCTTATTGCTTTTGAAGCCGGTACCAGCACTGCTTACGCTCTTGACGCCGCTCAAGCTCGTGGCATACTTTTCATTCCGCCTGGAGTTCCCGTCTACCAAGGCATGATTGTTGGTCTTTCGAATAAAAAGGATGACCTGGATATTAATATTTGTAAAGAAAAACAGCTCACCAACATGCGTACCCACGCAAGCGATGGTGCTATCCAGCTCACTCCCCATACCCAATATTCCCTCGAGCAATGCATTGACTTCTTACTAGATGATGAGCTACTAGAAGTAACCCCGAAGTCACTACGCCTTCGCAAGCGTCAACTCGACCCCGTCAAACGCAAGCGTGAAGCTCGTGCGTAATATGTTGATTGACACACATTGCCATCTCCACGATCAAGGTTTTTTCACTCCCGAACAGCAGTCGGAGTTTCTCGACGCTGCTCATAGTCGTGGCGTCGAGAAGATCATTTGTATCGGTACCGATCCTGACGACTCGAAAGTTGCCGCCGACTTTGCTCGAAGTCACGAAAATGTTTTTTGGACTTTTGGCATCCATCCCGAATTCGCTAGTAAAAACTACCAACTGCCTTCCACGAACAATCTTCTAACCAGCCCTAAAAAGCCGGTCGCCATCGGTGAAATCGGCCTTGATTATCACTACGCTCCCTACGACCGCTCCGCCCAGATTAAACTTTTCGAACAAATGCTCCAGCTCGCCCTCAATCTCAATCTTCCGGTCTCACTTCACATCCGCGAAGCCTTTGCCGACGCTTTTGCCGTCCTTGCTAATTTTCCTACCCTTCACGGCGTAGTCCATAGTTTCACTGGCTCCAAACGAGAATTGAAACAAGCCCTCGACCAAGGATTCTATATCGGCGTCAATGGTCTTGCGACCTATACCACGCCTCCACTCCCGCCACTTGATCACATTCTGCTTGAAACTGATGCTCCCTTCTTGACCCCTGTACCGTTCCGTGGTACAATAAATCAACCAGGATATGTCGCACTTGTTGCAACTTATCTCGCTGGCAAAATGGGTGTGGCAGAACTTGAAATAATGGAGCAAACCACCCAAAATGCAACGAATCTTTTCCAGATCTGAACAAATCGTCTCGAATACTTCTCATTTTGATGCCAGCCTTGACGATCGTGCCACCCCAGCCTCATTCGAGCTATATCGTGAAATCATGAGTATTGCTAAGGAGATTGAACTATGCCGTGCGTCTCTCTAAAACATCGCAAGATCCATCGTGCCACTATCGTCCGCAATTCTCGGTCTGACCTCTATTCTTCCCAGCCCGTCACCCCCGACGACCTCTGCCAAGTCTCTGCCGAAGTCGCCGACCTAGTAGACACGGCTCTTGACGCCGAGCTAAAAGCCGAGCCTTCTAGCCCAGAGTCTTCATCCGTCCCCTTGAAGGCCTATGTTCCATCTCGCCGAAAAATCCTCCAGCGGATTGTGCGTCCTCTGAAGTTGAGGATCCTTCGTCGTGCCACCATGAAAGCCGCCCAAAAGGTCGCCTCTCAATCTAGCTCCACCTCAGTTCCCGCTCCGACTCCTGCCCCCGGAATAACCTCCGCCCTCCAGGTTCTTCATGATGGCGATCATATCCGCCTCCGTCCTGGACGCACCTCCGTCTCCGCCGTTGCGGAACGCTATCTCAGCTCTAGCGACTCGGCTCTAAAATCCGCAGCTAAAAACCCTGGTCCCGCTACGATATCGACCCATGACGCAATAAGTCCAAAACATTCTCGCCGCCGGAATAAACCCCAAACTCCGCTCGCCATCATTGCTCGACACTCTCGTTTTGGCCGCCGTCATCTAACTCGTTCAGATCTTATTAACGCTGAGTCTTGCCTCGGACGCACTCTTTTTGGTCCCATCCCCGCTGGGCATCGCCGCGAGTTCTTCCATGATCGCGACAATATCTGGATTTGGCACGAAGGCTGGATTGACTCGAAACATCACGCTCGCCAGATGACTATCCGCTATGAAGTTCGTCCGTCCGGGATTTACAAGAAAATCTCCGCAGGCAAGTATTTTAAACTTGAAGGCGATGAGCTAGAGAACTTTCGTCGTGCCACCCATGCCTATCTCAACATCATTAAACACAATCTTTACCTACAACCCGACACCGACCGCCCGACTGCATAGACGAAACCGTAGTATTATAGTATAATAAAACCATGATTTATCTTGACCATGCCGCCGCGACACCGGTGCATCCTGCCGCCCTGAAAGCTATGCTTCCGTATTTCACGGAACAGTTTTTTAATCCCTCCGCTCCTTATCTGCCCGCCAAACACATTCGTGAGGCTTATGAAAGTGCCAAAAATACCATCGCCCGCTATATTGGAGCAAAGGGAACTGACCTTGTTATCACTGCTGGTGCTACCGAATCAATCAACCTCGCCTTCACTGTTTTGCAATCATATCCAAACTCTCGTTGTCTTACTCTTACCACTGAGCACGCCGCCGTCCTCGAAGTCGCCAAGGCTCACTCTCGCGATCTCATCGCCGTTCATCACGACGGTCTCATCGACTTAGATGACCTTGTCCAAAAACTAAATGATGACGTTGTTCTCGTCTCTGTCTCTCTTGCGAATAATGAGCTTGGCACCATCCAGCCACTCGCTGACATCGCCGCCCTCATCCAAAAAACTCGCCAAGCCCGCCTTGAACGGGAAATCACCACCCCCCTCTTCCTCCATTCTGATGCCTCCCAAGCCCTCAGCCTGCTCGACCTTAATGTTGCCCGGCTCGGCGTCGATCTTCTGACCCTTAACGCCGCAAAATGCGGTGGCCCTAAAGGTATTGGTGCTCTATATCTCGCTCATGGCGTACCAGTTCAGCCGTTATCTCTCGGCGGTGGTCAAGAGCGTGGCCTGCGTTCCGGCACCGAAAATGTCCCCAGCGTCATTGGTTTTGCTACGGCGATCACCGAAGCTAAAGATCATCTCTCGGGCAGTCGCAAAAAGTACACTAAAATGGCCCAGCTCCTTCGTCAAGCCCTCAAAAACCTTCCCGAAACAATTTTCCTAGGCAACCTTAAGCACCAACTTGTAAGCTTCGTCCCCGTTTGCTTCCCGGGTCTCGACGCCGAACGCTTAATCTATAAGCTCGAGGCTGATGATATTTTTGTTTCGACTGGTGCTGCTTGTGCTGCTAATAAGGGAGCCAAGTCTCATGTCCTGGCCGCTATCGGCCTCTCGGACGAAGAAATCGCTGGCTCTCTTCGTATTTCGCTTGGTTTGACCAACACCGAAGAGCAAATTACTATTGCCGCCCAAAAGATCGTCGAAGTTGTCCAAAGCGAATACGCCAGAATCTCTCAGCATACGCACAGCATCCAAGGTTCCAACCATGCTTTTCAAGGAGGCACCAATGTCTAAAGTTTTTCTCGGCATGTCTGGCGGTGTTGATTCTTCCGTTTCAGCTATCCTGCTAAAGGAGCATGGTTACGATGTTACTGGCGTCTATATGAAAAACTGGTCGAAAGACCTGCCCGGCATGAAGTGCCCGTGGGCCGAGGATCTTGCCGACGCAAAGCGAGTGGCAGTCCAGCTTGACTTAGATTTTGAAGTTTGGGACTTCGAGCAAGACTATAAGTCAAAAGTAGTTGATTATATGCTCAATGAATTTAAAAAAGGCAATACTCCCAACCCCGACATCATGTGCAACGAGCAAATCAAGTTCAAACTCTTCTATGACCGAGCCATAGCGTGCGGTGCCGACTATATTGCTACTGGTCATTACGCTCGCATTTCAGGCGAGAAGTTAACGAACACAGCACTCTTGAGGGCGAAAGACGAAAACAAAGATCAGACCTATTTTCTTTATCGCATGAGCGATGCCGCCACTGCTAAGACGCTCTTTCCGGTCGGTAACCTCCTAAAACCTGAAGTGAAGGCCATCGCTGCCCAAAAAGGCCTCGATGTCGCCACTAAAAAAGAATCCATGGGCGTCTGCTTCGTTGGTGAAGTCGGCATGAAAGATTTCCTGCGTGAATACCTTAATTCGAAGCCTGGCGAAATCCGTGAAGCCGAAACCGACATTGTTCTTGGCTATCATGACGGGGCTATCTTCTACACCATCGGCCAACGCCACGGCCTTTACCTTGGCGGCGGTTTACCTTATTATGTCGTAAAAAAGGATCTTGACCAAAATATCGTCTATGTTTCTAAAAACCTCAATCATCCCGCTCTCTGGTCTATTAGTCTCACCCTACGTGATCTTCATTTGCGTAACGAACTAACCGTAGGGGATCTTTCTCAAACCTCCAATCTCAAAGTTCGCCTTCGCCATCGTGCTCCACTCCTCCCCGCCAAATTCCAAAATAACCAAGTCACCTTTTCCGAACCAGTCAAACACCCCGCTGCTGGCCAATCCGCCGTTTTCTATTCTGACGAAGTTTGCCTCGGTGGTGGAATTATTGCAAAATAAATCATATATTGATTTTTACGCAAGATTATGGTAAACTACAAACAAGTAGCATACTATGTAACACTACCGCCTGCTCGTAGCAGAGAACTTTTCAAAAAAGGAGAAAAGACTATGGTAAGGCTTAAAGAGTTTTTTTGGAAAATGAAAAAAATTATGATGACACCGACGACACTTTCAGAGTTCCATCAGCGTTTCAACGACACTTGCCCACACTATCTCGACGCTATCCAATGTGTCGACCTTACTCCCGACTATATCCTCCGACATGAGTTGTGTCAGAGTAGCCCCGCCACCATCAGTCTCCTGACTGATACACTTAGCCGATTAGGCCACACTCCGCCTTGTCATCTTTTTGGTGCAGACGAGCTTCTGAACACTATTAAACCGTTACCTGGCACGAGGCTGGGTAGTGATGGCCTGGACCATATCAAGGCGAACAACCCCAATATTACCGTGGATGATCGCCGTCATTATGTTGCACACGACCTGATTCCGCGGGTTGTGAGTAAACTGAATGCCGCACTTAATGAACCTATCACTACGGAGGAGGCTGAATCTATGTCACCCGATACATTAGAGGTCATCAATCGCCTCTCCTCTATAGCTGCACATCTGGCGAGCCACATCCACTAGCCTCATCTAGTTCTAATCTCCACACCACCTCTTCGGGGGTGGTTTAACTTTGTAAGGTTACTATTTTCCCAAAAAGTTTAATTAGAGCTAGAGAACGAAATTATAACAAAAATACCCCGTAAAAAGACCATGACCATCCTATATCTTACTTTAATTGTATCACACAAGCTGTAAAAAGTCAAGAGGATCGTACCAACTCACCACCTTTACAACATCAGCTTTTGCACTTGATAATAGAGGATAGACGTATTCCGCAACAACATATTGAACATCCATAGCCATATTTCACGGTGCTTTTTTATATTACTAAAGCATAATCAAGGCCTCATCCCACTTCGTCCGTAGCGGGAACGTCTCTCGCCTCTACGGCTCTGCCCGGTATCTTGGCCTCCATGGCTACCATTGGTCTCCTACGGCTTCGCCCGTTTACGTCAATGGGTCTGCTGGTTTGACAGGTTACGACCTCGGTTTCAATGCTAGCGGCATCCACCCGTCGTACGGCCCGGACCATCGTTTGTTCGGTTTCCCCATCCGTTGTCTGGCGTACTAGGTTAGATAAGTTTAGGTATTATAGGAAAGTATTGCTTGGGATTTAGTCTTAAGAAACTAGCTTTCTATGCTGATACTATGCTAAAACTCTGGGGATATCCTAATACTATGCTATAATTATCTCTATGAACGCAAACGAAATTCGTAAAAGATTCCTAGACTTTCAAGTTAAACACGGCCACAAGGTGATACCACCGGCTCCGCTTGTTCTCGACAACGACCCAACTACACTGTTTACTGGCTCGGGTATGCAACCCCTTCTGCCTTATCTTCTCGGTCAACCTCATCCCGAAGGAACTCGTTTGACCGACTCTCAACCCAGTATGCGTCTTCAGGATATTGAAGATGTTGGTGACCCTCGCCATACCACAGTCTTCGAAATGCTTGGCAACTGGTCGCTTGGTGACTACTTTAAAAAGGAGCAAATTGAGAACTTCTTTGAGTTCTTGACTAAAGAAGTTGGTCTAAACCCTGAAAAAATCTATGTCACCTGCTTTATTGGCAACGAGAAATATGGTATCCCGAAAGATACCGAGGCCGCCGAAATCTGGCAGTCTGTTTTCCAAAAAGCCGGCGTCGAAGCCAAGATTGTCGAGATTGGCAGTGCGAAGCACGGTGATGAACGAGGAATTAAGCCCGGCGAGCGAATCTTCTTCTATGACGATAAAGAAAACTGGTGGAGTCGTGGCGGTGGTATTGAAACTACCCCGCTCGGCGATCCTTGTGGCCCGGACTCTGAGGTATTTTACGATTTCGGCGAAGATAAACAAGATGTCGAGAAATATGGCAAGAGCCATCCCGCGTCCGACGGTGCTCGCTTCATGGAAATTGGCAACCAAGTTTTCATGCAATATAAGCGTAAAGAAGACGGCACTTTTGAAGAACTCGAACATAAAAATGTAGACTTTGGCGGCGGTCTTGAGCGTATTACTGCGGCCAGCATCGATAGTTTCGATGTCTTTAAGATCTCCCTTCTTCGCCCAATCGTTGAGAAGCTTGAAGAATTGTCTCATAAAGATTACGATAACAATACCGATGAGATGAGGGTTATTGCCGACCACCTTCGCGGGGCCTACCTCTTAGCCGCTCAAGGTCTTACCCCTAGCAACAAGGCCCAAGGCTATGCACTACGTCGCCTCGTTCGCCGTGCCGTCTTGCGTGCTCTTGATCTTGGCATCGGCCAAGATTTCCTAGCCCAAATCCTCCCTGTCATCGAAGAAAATTATCGTGACCTCCCCGACGATATCTTGCCTTGCCGAAACAAGGTCCTTGAGGTTCTCACTAAGGAAGAAAACGCCTTCCGCAAAACCATCACCAAGGGCGTTAAAGAACTCCAAAAACTAGGCTCCGACCAGCTCCTTACTGGTACTGAACTCTTCAAGCTCCAAGATACCTACGGCTTCCCGCTTGAGCTCAGTATCGAGGAAGCTTATAAGCTGAACTTGAAACTCTCTGATGACTATCAAGCCGAATTTGAGCGTGCTCTGAATGCTCAACGCGAACGCAGCAAGACCGCCTCGAAAGGCATGTTTAAGGGTGGCCTTTCCGACACCAGCAATCAAACCATCAAATACCACACCGCCTGTCACCTTCTTCTCGCCGCTTTGCAACAGGAAATTGACCCCAGCATCAACCAAAAAGGCAGCAACCTTACCCCCGAGCGTCTCCGTTTCGACTTCAACATTGATCGCAAGCTCACTCCCGAAGAGCTTAAGAAGGTCGAGGACCGTGTAAACGCCTGGATTGCTGCTGACCTCCAAGTCGTCTTCGCCGAATACGAGAAAGATTTCGCCTTCGATAAACTCCATGCTCACGGCAGCTTCCGCGATCGCTATCCTGACCGCGTCACGGTCTACGCAATCGGCACCGGCACCCCAGAAGACACCCCTGATACTATGGACACCAGCCTCGTCTCGATTGAGATTTGTGGAGGCCCACATGTCAGCCACACCGGCGAACTTGGGCATTTCAGGATCACCAAGGAAGAATCCTCCTCTGCTGGCGTTCGTCGTATCAAAGCTGTACTAGAATAGACTGAGATCGTCAGGCGTCCAGAATCAGCCCTAGAGGTTGCCACTAGGGCTATCCACTTTTGCTTAACCAGTAGCCACTCTACTACTCCGGAACCATTCCGCTATTGACTTTTTAATCATTCTGTGCTACAATAAAAAGACAGGGGTAGAATCTCTAGCTCTGAGCATTTTGACGGCAAGATTCCTGCCCAAACCTAAGTACCTTGTCAACCGCACATTCAGAAGGAGGGAATTATGAGTAAAGACCACGAAACCCAGCTAAAAGCCAAAGACCCCAAAGCCCACGAAACCCAACCTACAACCAAAGACACCAAAGCCCATCCTGAAACTCGGACCGCCAAGGCTCGCACTATCGTTATCGGTGCCCTCGCTAGGGTTCGTGAACTGAGCAACCTAGAGCTTCTAGACCATGCGAAAGCTGGTCATCTGCGGTTCGTCATTAGTCGGTTTGACCTCTGGCGATATGCGAACGATCCTTGTTTTCGGATCGACTTGGTGACACCCTCGATGGCGGACTCGATTATTGAGGAGCTTCTCGAGATTGAGGATCACATCGCGTTCCTGCTCGCCGATATCCAGGCCGAAAGCCCCGATCATCCTGCCACCATATCGCCTATTCTCCCCAACGAGAATCAGGCGTAACACACCAGCAGCCACCCGGCTCACATCCTCGACGATTCATAGTCGGGGATTTTTCTTCAGTAAAAAGATTCCCAAAAATACCCCTCCAAATCTCTAAATACTCCAACCCCCGAGCCCAGCAAACTCTAAAATAATCTCTGAGTATGCCCATGAAATAACAAATCAGATCCTCAAAACCGCCCTACCTTCCCAATCATTCATGTTTATGCTAAAATAAGAAGTATCTGATTGGTTAAAAATATGCTAAACTATTCTATTCCACGCCTCAAATCTCTGCTCCGCAAGAAGTTCGCCCCTCCTCGCTCGCGGAATGCTCGTGAGCACCGCAAGATCCTGATTATGCTCGCTTTTTTCAGTATCTCCGTTGGTCTATGGGAAAACTTCCGTCAGCTTTGGCTCGAAGACAATGGCTTTTCCGCCTCTGACGTCAGCAACATTACCGGCATCGCTACTTTTATCAGTATCGTCGGCGTCGTCCTAGCCGGTTTCCGCCTCAAAACTCGCCATCTTAAAACCTTCATGATCGCAGTCCTCGGCGTAAAGTTTATCAACCTCTTAATTTTCATGGAACTCAATTATTCCGATAACCTCGGCATGATCGATTTTTGCATGCTAGTCGATATCCTCACTAGCTACCTTATCCTTACCAGTATCTATCCCCTTATCACCACCGTCGCCAAGAGCAACCGCGTCTACAGTGGTCGTAAGTTAGTTGAATATTTATTCCGCGATGTCGGCGTCCTCGTTGGCAGTGTCCTCATTAGTCAACACCTCCTCGGCTTCGGCGTCAGCTACAACGACTGCCTTTTCGTTTCTATGCTTTTTCTTGCCGCCGCTATCTTTATGATGTTTGAAATTGACATCCGCCCCACCGCCAAAGAACCTTCCAGCAAAGCCTTAATCTTAAAATACGTCTTAAAAAGCCGTCTCCAGGTCTGCTACATGATCTACGCTTTCCTCGCCGCCACCTCTTTCGCCACTGCTCTCGGCCTGAAGATGCTTGTTTTAACCAACTACCTCAATTTCTCCGCTAGTACCGCGACCAACTACCTTCTCATCGTCGGCTTCCTCTCTGACCTTATAGGTATCGTCGCCCTCCGCTATTTCACTCCAAAAAACGACTACGTCACTATCACGTTGAAGTTCGGCATCCGTCTCATCGCTTACCTCATGGCTATTATCGCCGAAGACCCCTTTGTCTTCCTCCTTGCTCTGACCTGGTCAATCCTAATCTCTACTGCCTATGAGGACGTCAGTGATGGCTACTATATTAATCTCATCGACAACCGCCACCAGCTCAGCTATAACACCGTCAAACATGTCATGACCTACCTCGGCGAAGCGGTCGGCATTGTCCTCAGCGGAGTCATGTATAATCTCGGCCTCCCTTACATTCTTGGACTCTCCGCTTTCATCATGGTTTTCCAAATGGGCTTCGCCTACTACATTATCTACCTCCGTCATCACGGTCACCGCCGGCGACATTCCTCTTCCCGCTCCCGTTACAACGAAGATCTCCTCTAATTCCAGCGTCCCAACCAGCTATTTTGTTTAAGTTTGACAAAACTATTGACTTTTTAAAGCATGTGTGCTATACTAATGGATAGTTAACACATTGATCGCGTTAACAGCAATTTTACAATCAAACCATCTCAGGTACAATTCATTGTATCTGAATGTCAAAGCGAGATTTGCCATAAATGTGGGGCCCTCGCCCCGCCTAACCTTTTATCCAAAGATAGGAGGTTAGTCCTCCGTCTTTGTTCAATATATAGTAACTACCCCATCGAAGGGGTCAAAAACTAAAAAGGAATGGAGATCCCCCAAAGGGGGAGAAGGAGGATTTTATGATGATGAAGAAAATGAGAAAGATCGCGGCGGCCTTAGTTGCTGTCCTGAGTATGACTATGATAGCATCTACAAGCAGCTATGCTGCTGAGGTGCAGGCTGGCTTGATTGCTGGTGTCCAGGATGCTGGGTTAGGGGAACCGGTAAAAATGGATGTAGCCCTGTCGGACTATGAAGCGGTCGAAGGCCACGGCCTGATCCGCATCTCCTGTTCGACATATGGTCCGGGAGGATACACCTTCTGGATCCGTGATTATTGCGGTGAAATCGGCACAGCAGTGCCGGACGAACTGCCAGAATTATCGGGGCACAGGCATGATAGTCTGCCGGAGGGGCTGGTTTTTGCAGCCGAGCCTCAGGAGATTGAGGTGTCGTACTATGAACTGAGTACCGGTACTCCTCGCAAGTCTTCTAGAGGATCAGGGTCAAGCAGTCGCCCAACCACCGGCGAACCGCCGAAGGCAACTGGTAGCGATGCTGACCATGAGATCGAGATCGAGGGACCGACCATCAAACACGACCCAACATACGATGGGTATGGCTCTGAGGATGCCTGGGACATTGATTCTGTGGGCATCATTCACATTCCGGGTGTTCCTGGAACTCCGACTGATGACCCAACAACTGGTAGCCCGACTACCGGTGAACCTCCCGAGAAAAAGGAGGATGACGACGAGGATGAGTCGGAAATCGTCATGGGTGAGGTGATCGACCTCGGCACTATTACCCCGATTGCGGGTGTGCCGATGCGGGTTGACGAGGACGGACGCCAGTACATTGAACTGGGCAGTGACCGTTATTACTTTGATTTTGACTAAAGCCGGATCCGCCGGTGAAGATTAAGAGATCGGATTCGCCGACTCGCACTCCCACCGGATTCGCCGGAAAATGGAGACGCAACGCGGCGATTTACTGCCGCTTCCCATAAAAGCTTTGACAACCAATCCTCGGGGCTATGCCCCGGGGAGTTTCCTAGATTTTATTGTGTTTGAGATGATTTGATTGTAATAAGTATGTAGCTCTACTTAATTCGTAGAGCTATTTCTATGCTATAATGAAGCAATGAATAGAATCGTGGAGGGTCTAAATCCAGCACAGCGTGAGGCGGTCGAAACTTTATCCGGGCCAGTCTTAATCTTGGCTGGTGCCGGTTCTGGAAAGACCAAAGTTCTCACCCATCGCATTGCTAATCTAATAGCTCATGGTACCCATCCTAGTAGCATTCTAGCAGTCACCTTCACTAATAAAGCCGCTAAGGAGATGCGGGTGCGTCTCTGGAATCTCCTCGAGCGACAACGCGAGGATGCGATCGGCCGTAAAGACCTTCAGGATGGCTTTGATCAGTCTTTCTCTCTCATTAGCCGTGCCGACGGTCCGGTCGAATCTGGCCCTGGCCGGAACTTCATGCCCTACATGGGAACTTTTCATGGTATTTGCGTTCGCATCCTCCATATCGAATATCTTGCCGCTGGCATCGACCGCAACTTTACGATTTATGATTCTGACGACCAACTCGCCCTGATTCGTCGTATTATCCGCAGCATGAAACTCACGAGCGACAAAAGCTTCACCCCAAAGAGTGTCCACGCCCAAATCTCTAACTGGCAGACCGCCGAAATGACTCCTGAAGATGCTAAGCGAGAGGCTTTCTATCCGAACCAAAAAAATGCCGCCGAGGTCTACGCCCGCTATGAATATGAAAAAGCTGCAGCTTTGGCTCTTGATTTTGACGATTTACTGATTAAAACCGCTAACCTCTTCAAGGAAAATCAGGCTGTGCGTGAGAAGTGGCAACAACGTTTTCGCCACATTCTCATTGATGAGTATCAAGATACCAACGCGATTCAGTATCGACTGATTAAGTACCTCGTCAATCTAGAACGAAATATTTGCGTCGTTGGTGATGATTGGCAGTCGATTTATTCCTGGCGTGGTGCCGACTATACTAATATCCTCAATTTTGAGCGTGATTTTCCAGGAGCGAAGGTTATTAAATTGGAGCAAAATTACCGTAGTACTGGCAATATTCTAGCCGCTTCGCAAAAGATTATTAACCAAAACAAGACCCGCACCAGCAAACATCTCTTTACCGAATCTGGCAAGGGCGATCCGATTACTATTGAGGGTCTTGTCGACGAAACCGCGGAGGCTAATTATGTCGCCCGTAAGATTACTGAACTGCGAAAAAAGCATTCTCTCAGCGAATTTGCTGTCCTCTATCGTACTAATGCTCAGTCTTATGCTTTTGAAAAAGCCTTCATGTCGCTCCGTATCCCCTATAAGATTATCGGCGGGGTCAGGTTTTATGATCGTAAAGAAGTTAAAGATGTCTTAGCTATTCTTAAGTTACTTGTTAATCCGCGCGACCGCGTAAGTTTTGAACGAATCGCTAAAAATGTTCTATCCGGTATCGGTCAAGCCTCGCTCGACAAACTCTTTAATTATCTTGACGCGAGTCCGGATGCAGATTTGCGTGCCGCCGCCGAGTCTCTGTCCGGCCGTGCAAAGACTTCTGCGATGCAGGTAGCGAATTTTCTCGATACCTATCGACCCATTGTCGAGAGACAAAATACTGAGACGGATAGCCAAAGCTCTTTTGAGGAGACGCCCGCCGAAATTGTTGAGCAGACAGTAAAATACTTCGATTTTGCGTCTCTAGTCCATAGCGAAACGCCGGAAGGGGAAGAACGGATGAAGAACCTGGAGGTCTTAGCGAGCAACGCTAGCGTTTATGAAAGCCTCAATGAGTTCTTGGCTGATGCGGCCTTAGTCAGCTCCGCCGATGAATCAAGTGTCAAGGATTCAGTGACCCTCATGACTTTGCACGCCGCGAAAGGCCTCGAGTTTCCAGTCGTGTTTATTGTTGGGCTTGAGGAAGGACTTTTTCCCAGCAGTCGCTCTGATGGCTCCGAGGAAGCTTTAGAGGAAGAGCGTCGCCTTGCTTATGTTGGCATGACTAGAGCCATGCTTAGTCTCTTCCTTACTTTTGCCGGGTCGCGTTATTCGTTCGGCGGACGTAGCTATAATGCTCCATCGCAGTTTCTTCTTGAGCTTGGATATAATCCTTACGGTTCTGGCAGTTTTGGAGAATCTGGTGCTTATGACATCGAAATGAGTCACGATTCCGATTTAGCTGATAGTTTGACCGGCGGTTTTGGTATTCTTGGTGGCGACCCAGACGGTGAGTTTGGTGGCTCTAGCTATGATAGCCAAGGCGACTATGATCCATTTCCGGACGATGTACCGGTTTTTGAAGGGTAAAAGCAAACGCCCAGATAAACCAACTCTAGGCTATTCTGACTCCGTCCTCTCGGGCAAAGAGTTGTTCAATAGGTACGTTTAACGCTTCGGCAATCCTCCCCAGCAGGGCGATTGTTACATGTGTTGTGCAATCTTCTGTTGTTTGCGGTACTTTCTGATGTTAATAATTAGGAGAATATGTGGGTTTTCTAAAAGCTTTCTCGGGTGCCGACACCCAAAGTGAAATCTACTGGAATGACGCTTATTTGAATACTCAAGTCGGTGCCGTTACCTGCAGTGTCTATACTCTTAAAATTGTCGATCCGGTTCTTTTCATTAAAAACTTTGTTCCCGCACAGTATCTACAGCCCCTGTTAAACCTCTATTGACAATTTATGGAATCTTTGCTATAATGGTTATGCAATGATGAAATTGCGATTCAAAACCAGGGATTTTTGTTGCACGGCAATCCTAGTTGTCATGGGTGCATTTTTGGCGTTATCAAATTTTTCTCAAAGTAGTGCGGTTTTTGCCGAAAATGCCGAAGATACTATTTCATCTGAACCTCATTTTGTCACTATCTATGATGAAGACACTACTCTGACCGTAAAAACCTCCGCCCCAACCGTACGAGAAGCACTATCTCGGGCTGGAATCTTGATTGACGAGACGGATATTGTTGAGCCGGGTCTCGATACAGAAATCGATAGTGACATGGGTTTCTACATCAATATCCACCGTGCTCGGCCCGTTCTTGTCATTGACGGTGCTCATCGCCAATATCTCATGACGGCAAACCGTGATCCGAAACAGATTGCTAAAGACGCTGGTTTTACGGTTTACGATGGTGATATTGTCGAACCTGTATTTAACTCAAACTTCCTCGAAGCTGGAGCTGTTGCGAGTTTTCGCATCGATCGTAATGGTGGTCGGACTATTACTGTGGAGGAAGAAGTACCATATCCCGTCCAAAATAAGTATGATTATAGTCTAGCAAAAGGAGAGCAACGTCTAGAACAGCCCGGCAAGAATGGCCTGCGTCAAAGCGTGTATGAGGTGCATTTCGAGAATAATGTTGAAATATCACGAACCTTAATTTCGGAGGAAATGACAGTCGAGCCGATTCCAGAAATTATCACTGTTGGAGCAAAGCTTTCTGTTGCACCTGAGCAGGAAATCTGTCTTGGCTGGTTACGTGAGGTGAATGTGCCCGAAGAAGACCTTGAGGCGGCCCTCTATATTATCTATCACGAATCTGGCTGTCGCGTCGATGCCGAGAATCCTAGCTCAGGGGCCTATGGTATTCCTCAAGCTTTACCGGGCAGCAAGATGCAAGCCGCTGGAGATGATTGGCGGACCAATCCGCTCACTCAACTCCGCTGGATGGATAACTATGTACGTAGCCGCTACGGCGGTTGGCAACAAGCCCTCGAATTTAAACTGAGTCGAGGCTGGTACTAATAGTGAAAAATAACAAATCCCTCGGTCAACACTGGCTAAAAAATCGTGCTATTCTTGATAAAATCGCAGACTTGGCACTTGTCAAAAACGCAGAAACTATCTGCATCGAAATCGGTCCTGGACTAGGTACGCTGACCTCCAGCCTGCTTCGCCGTTTTCGGGAAGTAATTGCTATTGAGTACGATCCTGGCCTTGCTCGAAATCTACCTAAATCTTTTCCCGGCAAGTCGCTTACCGTAATTAACGATGATATTTTGCGGGTCGACCTGTCACAACTCGTTCAAAATAGTGAATATATTGTTGTTGGTAACATACCATACTATATTACCTCGCCAATTATTAAGAAGCTCCTGCTTTCTAGACCAGCTCCAAAGAAAATTGCCCTTCTTATTCAAAAGGAAGTTGCTGAGCGAATCACGGCACAAGCCGGCTCACATTCAGCACTTTCGGTTTTTGTGCAATCGTATGCTGTCGCTGAAGCCGGACCTGTCGTCAAAGCTGCCGAGTTCACTCCGCCGCCCAAAGTTGATAGTCAAGTCCTTATTTTAACGCCGCTAAAGACCCCAACACTTGCACCTGAAGTTCTTAGTTTTGTTAAAAAGGGCTTTACAAGTCCCCGGAAGAAACTTGCCCATAATTTAAGCTTTCTCGGTCTGACAAAAGCTCAACTGGAAAAGATTTTTCAGCATCTTGGTCTTGATACTAGTATTCGTGCTCAGGACCTGTCGCTCTCGGATTGGCATAACCTCTACCAAGCTACCCATTCTATGGCTTTCGTGCAAAAATAATATAAAACTCTTGCACAAAAAAACATTAAGCGGTAAAATAGTAACAATATTAGGTATTAATAATATATCAACACAGGCAAAAAGGGAGGCATCATGAATCCTGAAGAAAATAATCCACTATCTAGCTCGACAGGCATGTCGGGCATGGGCAATCTAGGCAATACAGCATCAATGCCAGGAATCGGTGGATTATCGATGGCCGACAGTCTCGCTTCTGCACAGGATAATCTCACTTCTGCAGGACTAGCTGCACCATCTGCTCAAGGAGTCATGGGTCTTGATCAGCTAGGTGCCTCAAATCCGGAAGCAGTTATGACTCCGCCGGCCGAAGATCCTTTGATTCCTGCAGCCCCTGTTCCTGGATCAATTGGCAGCGTAACTTCTGTTCCAGCATCCAATGTTGGTACTGCTAACCCTTTCGCCCCAGTCGATTCCTCCACTCAGTCTATGCAGGGCGGTCCTGTGCCTGTACCAGAAGTTGCTCCGCAGACTCCCTTTAACCCTTTTGCTCCGGCAGCTTCAGACCAAACCACACAAAACCCAGTAGTCCCTGCTATCCCATCTAATCCTGCAGTTCCTGTCAATAATACGCAGAAAGCTGGTGGTCTTAACCCTGCATTTCAACCTGCTGCACCAGCTGCAGCTAAAAAATCTCGAGGTGATAAAAAGTCTCCTCATCTGTTAACGATTCTACTTGGTGGGCTGTCTGCACTCTTAGCTGTAGCTCTAATCATTGTTATAGTTTTGCTTATTGATGCTAAAAATAACCCCAAGATTGTCTATGTTCCGACAACCTCCAACAATGAGGATACAAACGATCCTCTCGAATTACTATCTTGTTCTAGGGAGACAGATTTTGCCTACTTAGTCGGATCTGAGTTTCCGATTAGTGGTTTAGAGACGATTTCGGTCAGCTACTCCAGGGATAGCGTCAAAGCACTCAGCTTAAACTATAATATTATCTTTGGCGAGGGGTATGATCTCAATGTTGCACGCGATAATCTTGTAGCAGGGAATGCTGAATTTCTCGGCAGGCTTGGAGCTAACTTTA
This sequence comes from uncultured Candidatus Saccharibacteria bacterium, assembly GCA_947425245.1. Lineage (GTDB taxonomy): Bacteria > Patescibacteriota > Saccharimonadia > Saccharimonadales > Saccharimonadaceae > Nanosyncoccus. The sequence goes on along the minus strand of CANDYU010000003.1, from coordinate 55,497 downwards.
ACTCAGATTATGCTATCGATAAAGATGCACTCAAGGCGGTCATTCAGTCCAATGATGGGGCTACACTTTCTGAAAATGACATTAATACTTTCCTGCATCCTACAGGCGAGAATCTTGGCATGAACTCACTTAATGATGTCCGTAGCATTTATGAAGGTCTAGGGTATAACTGTTCAGTAGAATAAATATCGTTTAGATAATAAGGCTCTTCGGGGTCTTTTTATTGCCTCAAAAACTAAGATCGCGTGTTATAATGTAGGTATGTCAAAAGTTTACATTTGTACTGCAATACCCTATGTCAATGGTGACCCGCATATTGGTCATGCCATGGATTACCTGTTAGCTGACACTTTTGCACGCTTTTGCCGCCTTAACGGTGATGATGTCAAGTTTCAAGTTGGTACCGATGAACATGGCAATAAGGTATTTAGCACCGCACTAAAGAAGGGAGTGTCGGTAGCTGAGTATGCTAAGCAAAACTCGCAAAAGTTTCTAGACTTCATTCAAAAGCTCAATATTAGCTATACGGATTTTATTCGCACGACAGACGAAGGTCATGTAGCCCGCTGTCAGAAAATTTGGCAAAAACTTTCACCGCATATTTATGCCGGTAACTATGACGGTTGGTACTGTGATGGCTGTGAAGGTTTTATTACCCAAAAAGAATATGATGAGAACCATGGCATTTGTCCTGATCATCAAAAACCCTACCAGCGACTAACCGAGAAAAACTATTATCTACGAATCGCTGATTTTAGGGCTGATATTGCCAAAGCAATTGAATCGGATAACTTTCGTATTCTTCCAGAGTTCCGCAAACAAGAAGTCTTAAAGTTGCTCGAAGATACTCCTGACATTTCCATTTCTCGCCCTCGAGGTAAGCTAAGCTGGGGCGTGTCAGTTCCTGGCGATGATGATCAAGTTATGTATGTATGGCTCGATGCTCTATCGAACTACATTACGGTTCTTGGTTATCCAGACCGAGACATTTCGGACTTTTGGCCCGCTACTGCACAGTTCGTTGGCAAAGATATTTTGCGTTTTCATACAATTACTTGGCCAGCTATTTTGCTGGGTCTTGGTCTACCATTACCCGAAAATATTGTTTCGCATGGTCACGTTTTGTTGAATAGTAAAAAAATGAGCAAAAGCCTAGGAAATGTCGTTGATCCGCTTGAGGTTATCGAACACCACGGCATTGAGGCCTTCCGGTATTATTTTCTACGACATATTGATACTTTTACCGACTCAGATTTTACCTGGGAAAAATTTGATGAAGCTTACAATAATGAGCTCGCCAATGATCTTGGTAATCTTATTCAGCGCCTAGCAACTATGTGTCATAAAAATGACATACACGGTCAGGAGCTCAATATAGAGCTAGACGAACAATACCTCAGCTTGATGGGAAGCTATGAGTTTTCTAAAGCATTTGATCAGATTTGGCTAAAGATTCAGCAAATCAACAAAAATATTGATGTCTCAAAGCCATGGGAATTAGCTAAGAGCGGCGATTCTGAAAAACTGAACACAGTTCTACAGGAAATGGTACATAATCTCTTGTCAGTCGGAAAGTATCTAGAACCATTTTTACCTGATACTGCTGCTAAGATCGAAGATATTTTCGGCACTCAGGAAACTATCACCGCTCCAAGCGAGCCACTCTTTCCCAAAAATAGACAATAAACTAATAGTCAACCTAGTAACCAACAACTAGCACGCATCTTCTGCTCTAATTACCGTCCCAATAATGCTTGCCACTGAGAATGTCATAATTTACCAATTTATAATCGTATAAAGCCCCAACCTCTTCCGGGGTATTACCAGCAAAGTACCCAGCCGTTAAAACTGGCGTCTCTTCACAAACAACATCCAGTAAGTAGAACAGAGCAGGCTTCTCTACATTCAATAAATTATATACGGTGTTCAGCAAACAATTTGGAGTCGTAACCGGCAAATCTACACCTTTAGTGTCAATATTGAAGCCAAGTTTCTCATTTGCCTGTTTGGCCTCAAGCTCCCTATTTTTATCCTCCGTACGAATTTCAAAATTAGAATATATAAAGAACGGAGTTAAATATGCCAAAAACTGCTCCTCCTGCTTGTCAGAATTGACATATTCCGACAAAATACCAGCCGTATGATCACCAAATAGCAAAACAACAGTTCGTTCCTCTAGTTTGTCAAGCTCCGTCAGGAACTCGCCAATATAAGCATCGGCACTATGCAGGCTTTGAAAGCTATTGGCTAAATTCCAATACTGCTCCGCATCACCTTTCAATACAAACTCCAAATCGGTATATTGTGCACTATCGTATGGCGAATGATTTTGCATAGTAATAGCTCCAATCATCTGAGGGGAATCGTTGTTCTTTATAACATCTAAAACCTCCCTGAAGAGCGACTGGTCACTAATATAGGCATAGAACTCAGAGTTCTCTTTGTCAGTGTATGTCATTTTTTCTCGATCGATGAACTCGTCAAAGCCCATACGCGGATACACAGCATTACGCTTATAAAGCGAGCCATCATAGGAATGTATAGCAGTAGCACTAAAGTCAAAACCCTTAAGCCAACTAGCGGCACTCAAAATATTATCAACTTGCGTCAGCGAGTTCACATATGGATAATTTCTTGCCCAATAATTCGAAAGACCCGTATATGCCTCAAATTCAACATTAGCAGTTCCTCCTCCATACTCTGGTGAATACATATACCCGCTGGGATATTCCATAAAAATCGCATGCGTCTCTGGAATCACATCGCCGCCGTAGTGATCATATTTGTCATAAAGCTCCGGATCGTAGAATGTCTCGTCTAGCACGATAATTAAATTGTCGATCACCTCGTTTAGTGGCTTCCTGGTTATATCTGTTGCCTTAATATCTCGATATTTTTGTGCTATTCGCTGCATCTCTTCTGCACTATATGTTTCAGGTGTCGCTTGATCAAGCTTAGCAATATTACTCAAAAACCCAATCACAAAACCATTCTCTTCGTAAGTCTGAACTGGATCCCATAATTTTAGCTCCATGCCTTCCAGCCATTCATAGTCTTTTTGATGAATGACTGGACCAGTAACAAAAAGCAATGAGACGACTGCTATGAGCGTGAAACTCACTCTTGGCACAACTGCGTGACGTTCCCACCAAACCATGCCAACCTTAGTCCGACCTATGGTATGTCTCGTGCAATACTCAAGTAGGGCAGAACCAAGGACTACTAATACTACGCCTACCGCCAAGCGAACAATTTCCCATATATCTACAAAGGCCGTTAACTCTCCCACAGATCCCGCCAGCAAAAAATCTTCTGGCATTAACGGAATCTCCCGAATTGCATATTTCGTCATATCAATATAACTAATAACACTTATAATAGCAAAGGAGAGACCTGTTGAAAAAAATGTTGTCCATGTTAAAGTAGCGATCGTCAACATGGCCAAGAATATCACTAAATTGCTATAAGCGTAAAGATACGGCTTATCATTGATGAACTCCATCACCGTATCAACATCGTAGCTCTCGTGGCGAATAAATAAAAACCAAGTAAATAATGCTGACATTGCTCCAAAAAACAATACTGACAAAGCCAAACGCAAAACCACTGGCATAGTTTTCTTCCTTATGGCCGATATCTTGGAACGATCCAAGTGTTTCTTATTTGGCTGCTCTTGCGACAAAATCTCTTCTGCTTTTGTTGCAGGTATTTCATTATCTGCTCGGCTACTATTCTCTGACTCCACTTGTGTCGTAGCTGTAGAAGTCTTCTCTATCGGAAACTCATTTTTGTGGTGTTCTTGCTTTGCTGACTTTTTTGCCATAAAACCATTATAACACATTCTGTACTAGTACTCTCTCACCGACAAAATCGTCTACATGAAAAGATGCCCCCCTTAGGGAACATCTTAACTCAATCAAAACTACTAGCTAAGCTTCGTGTCCATGGTTTTTATGGCAATCCATACACTCCTGATGTATGCCGCAATGGTCGCAATGGAAATCATCGCAATCGTAACCGCTGCCAGCCAAACGGGTTGTTACATCTGCAACGAAGAACCCAATAATACCACCGATAATCGGTACTAAGACATAAGCGGCCAAAGCCAATCCTGCTAAACTTGCTAATTCGCCGATACCGTCTGCGGTAGTTGGAAGAATCTGATACATTAACGCTACGGCTGGATTAAAGATAAAAGTGTTGCCACTCAAACCGAAGTAATTCTGCATAATGATTAATCCAAAAATCAGAACTAGCAACAAGCTGCTCGAAATCGTGAATGCAAAAGCCAGTGGGCTTCGTCGCACAAAACGCAGTGCCCGTGCAAAACAAAATGCAAGGACCATTGCACCAAGCAACTCAATCAAAGCGGTTACCCAGAAAGTCTCACCGGTTACCTCGACCATCGACATTAACTCAACAGAAGAAGTTCCGCTACCTAAACGGAAGGCATTGGCAATAATCAACCCAATCCATGCACCTAGCACCTGTGCTAACATATACAATACACCACGAATTGCAGACATGCGCCGGGTTGCCATCATACCAGCAGTTACTAGTGGATTAAGATGTGCACCAGATAGTCCAACAATCACAGCATAAATACAGACCACGGCTAGAACCAAGTACTGTGGATTTAACCCCATAGTTAGCAATAACATAGCAAGTAACATTGTTCCAATCAACTCACCAAGCAATGCTCCCCAAATTTTGGGCGTCTTGAAAATAGTCAAGACGTTTTCGCCTTTATCGCACTTACGGGCAAAGAAACCCTTACATGCGGACTGATCTTGTCCATGAGTCATTTTATTATTGGATGTTGCAACTGCTTCACGACTAGATTCAGATTTCTCTGTAGACTTCTTCGCAGTTTTGTCGGTCTTTTTCGGCTTTGGATTTGCCATTTATTTAACCTCCTTACACTAATATTTTACTTATTATAGCACGCATGTGCTACAATTGTAAGTACGAAGTTAAACATAAAGTCTAATTTAAGGAAAGAACATGGGAATTATGGCAACTAATGAATCGGAACGTAATACTCGGCTTAATCAGCGTATTACCTCCGACCTTCGCGAGCGTATGCAAAGTTCCGAACGCGATGATCCTGATTTAGCTGATGATTCGCATGAAGATACCAAGAAAACAGGGCGTTTTGGTTGGGTTTGGGCAATTCTTATTATTTTGGCAATCCTATCTCTCATTTGTATCGCTTTTATATAAAACATATATTAGCATAGGCTCTTGTTTTATATCGGCTAACTGTTTTCGCGGTATGATATAATATATATTATGTCAGAATTGGAAACGCTCAAAAATGAACTCAAAGAACTAAACACAGAATACACTAAGATTAAGACCTTGCCTCAGGAGGAAAGGGGTGAGTTCGGTCGCAGGATGAACCTACGCAAGCAAGAAATTATGCAACGCATCAAACAGGCCGAGCTTGCAGAAATTGACGCTAGTCTCACGGCTATTGACGTAACGGCTCCTTGTGCTCCTAATAATAATATACCAAGCGTCAAACTTGGTTCAAAACACCCGCTGATGACGGAGCTGGACCGTGTCATCAAGATTTATTCCAGTATGGGTTTTGATGTTATGGAGTCATATCAGCTAGATGATGAGTTCCACATGTTTGACAGCCTTAATTTTCATAAAGGCCACCCTGCTCGTGACGGCTATGATACTTTTAGGACAGCAGAAGGTTTTATCCCTCCGGCCCACACTTCTACTATGCAACATCGTGCTCTCAAGAAATACCGTTCTCGACTTGAACAAGGCGGACAGATTGCCGTCGTGATTCCGGGTCGTGTCTTTCGTAATGAGGATGTTGACGCGACGCACGAACATACATTCTATCAGTGTGAGGGAGTTTTCGTTTCTGAGAATGCCAACATGGGGCAACTTTTTGGCGTTTTAAAGCATTTCTTTGAGTCCTATTATGACCAAGAGCTTAAAATAAAAACTCAACCTGGATACTTTCCTTTTACTGAGCCTTCCGCCGAACTTCTCATCGAAAAACCATCCTCACTTGGGGGCAAAGGTGATGGTTGGCTAGAGATGATGGGGTGCGGAATGATCCATCCTAATGTCTTAAAAATGGCAGGAATCGATTCGACGAAGTATCACGGCTTCGCGTGGGGTGGCGGCATCGATCGTCTAGTTATCTTAAAATACGGTCTCAACGATATCCGCTACTTTGAATCCGGCAAGCTTGATTTCTTGGAGAAGTTTTTATGAGTAGTGAAAATCAGTCCACTCTCGAAGTTTACGAACGTTGTGCCGTGTCGTACCTGGATGGCTCAGCCAAGCACCAACAACTATGTCCTGAGAAAGAAGCTAAGAAGCGTGCATGGCTCAAAGATTTTATCAGGGATGGCCTAGCGGGGCTCCCTAAAAATGCTCGACTCTTTGAGTTTGGTTCGGGTGGCGGCGAAGATGTCGAAATATTTTGCGAATTAGGATATCAAATTACGCCCAGCGACGCTCCGGATAGTTTCCTGGATATTATGCGAAAGAAGGGTCTGAATCCACTCAAGTTTAATATTCTAACAGACGAATTCCCAGGGCAATACGATGCAATTTATAGTTGGCGTACACTAGTACATTTAACCGAAGATGATACTAAGCTAGCCCTACGTAAGGTTTATCAAGCATTAAAACCGGGCGGACGTTACATTTTTAATATCCTTAATACCACGGGTCATAACAACCTCGATGAGGAATGGGTCGATTTTGACAGTGACTACCACTTAGGCGAAAAACGTTACTTTAAATACTGGCAGAAGGCCACGCTACTTAATTTATTACAGAGCATAGGTTTTGTGCCCAAAAGGCTTGAAATAGGTGGTGGCAACGATAGTCAACGCTGGTTCTACATTATAGTTGAAAAACCTGAGGAGAATAGGGAATGAAGATTTCATTAAATAAAATCAAACAATACGTTCAAGTTCCGTCTGATGTATCCGACGAAGAACTCATTAAACTCATCGGTTCGCGTCTTGTCGAGGTTGAAGAAGTTATCGATTTAGCACCCAAGTATCGCGGTAGTTATATCGTTAAGGTCGTTAGTTGTGATGCTATACCCGAAACGCATCTTCATCTTTGTCAGATTGACGCTGGAGAAAAAAGTAGCCAGTTTAATCAACTAGATAATGGCTTGATTCAGGTTGTGTGCGGTGCACCTAATGTTCATGCTGGCATGTTGGCGGTCTGGATTACTCCAGGCAGCATCGTTCCGACAACTTATGGTCATGAGAACTTTCGGCTCAGCGTACGCAAGCTGCGTGGTTATGAGTCGAACGGTATGTTAGCAGGGGCTGATGAGCTAGACTTTGACAACGAACATAAATCCATCGCCGAAATCGATTCAAAAATCGCCAAGCCGGGCGATGAGCTCGCGAAGATTTTTAATCTCAACGATCTTATCCTAGATGTCGAAAATAAGTCGCTCACTCATCGCCCTGACTGCTTCGGGCTAATTGGTTTTGCACGCGAAGTGGCCGGCATTCTCGGGGTAGAGTTCGTCGAGCCGCCTGTTTTTAGTCTGGAACGCTTCAGCCAGCCCCTAGCATCGACAATTAAGCCACAGCTAAATCTAAAAGTCGAGATTATGGAATCTCAACTTTGTCCTCGTTACACTTGTGCAGTCTTTGATCTGCCGAACAATACTCCCAGCAAGTATCTCACCAAGGAAGCAGTATTCCTAGCTAAATCCGGCATGCGATCAATCGACCCGATTGTTGATCTTACTAATATCTTAATGCTGGAAACCGGCCAGCCCCTTCACGCCTTCGACTACGACAAGCTCGTCGCTGTAGGCGATAGCAAAACCCCAAAAATCATCATCCGTGCAGCTATGGCGGAAGAAGAAATCCAGCTTCTTGACGGCAAGACAATCTCCTGTATAAAGGACGACATTCTTATTACTTCAAATAATGTCCCTGTTGCCCTAGCTGGAGCAATGGGTGGCAAAAACACTGAAGTGGATGCTAGCACGAAACGCATTGTTCTTGAGAGTGCAACCTTCTCACTCTATAATTTACGTAAAACCCAAATGGCACACGGTATTTTCTCCGAAGCAATTACGCGGTTTACAAAAGGGCAACCTGCCGCGATTACTAATCCGGTCCTTGTCGAGGCGATCAACCGCCTTAAGGCCGAACCACTTGTAGTTGTTGACAATTGGACAGTTCGTGACATGGAAAATGTTGTAAAAATTACAACACAATCAATTAACGAACTACTGGGAACATCTTACGAATCATCACTTATCGCAAAAACCCTAACAAATGTTGGCTTCCGAGTCAAAGACTATAATGAAACTTTAGAGATCATCGCCCCGGAGTGGCGTACCGACATTCATCTCCCAGAAGACATTATCGAGGAGATTGGTCGCCTCTTAGGATACGACAATGTTCCGCTCTCCTTGCCCCTACGGCCATTCGTTGAACCAGAAATTGATCCCATGCTCCAACTCAAGTCTGCTCTTCGCACTGCCCTATCAGACAACCTTCGTATGCACGAGGTCTTAACTTATTCTTTTGTCAGTCGCTCTTTACTCGAAAAAGCTGGACAAGACCCCGCGAATAGCTACGAGATAGTTAACTCCATTTCTCCCGAACTCCAATGCTTCCGCCAGCAAATTTCCCCTAGTCTCATCGAAAAAACTCGCGACAACCTTAAAGCTGGCCATACCGATTTCGCCCTTTACGAGGTCAATCAAGTCGCTAGCCGAGCTGACGGTCTTACTGATGAGGGCATTCCGTTCACTAAGGCTCACCTCGCCATTGCCCTCGTTGGTGATTTTTACCTTATGAAGGCCAACGTTCTTACCCTGCTTCGTGATTTATTAAAACTCGATGTCAGTTATGCAAAAATGTCGCCAACCTCTGCCAAGATTTATCCTTATCTAGAACCCGGCCATTCCGTCGACCTTTTCCTCGGGGCTCATCAAATCGGCTCTTTCGGTGAACTCCGGCCTTCAATCGCTGCCCAGTTTAAGCTTAGTAATACGGTATCCGCACTTGAACTAGACTTAGACCAAATCGTTTCCGCCCCAGAGACCCAAGACCTCGGGCTTACATTCTCTAAGTTTCCCGCTGTCGAACGCGATCTGACGCTGAAAGTTTCTCATGATCTAGCCTTTGGCCGCGTACTCGATTCTCTCCATGAGTTCTTCGATCACCAAAACCTCATTTATCACATCCAGCCCACCTCTATCTACCAGCCTTCCCTAGGTTCTTCGACTAAGAACCTCTCCTTCCATCTCGATTTTTCCGCCCCCGAAAAGACTTTGAAAACCTCGGAAATCTCTGATATAATGGAAGGAATCAAGACTAAAGTATCTCAAGTCGGAGCTGAAATTGTCTAAATAAGGAGGAATCATGGATGAAAAATCATTAAAAGCAAACTGGTGGCAACGAGTTATCATTCTTATCATTGCCATCTTATTGCTAGGATCTACAATCTTTGCGTATATGTTCATCGTAATGAGCGGTAATAAAAACACTTCTAGCTCCAGTAATCAAGAAGAGCTCATTGCCGAGCTAACCGAATCTTACGACGCAAAAAAAGCTGAGCTTGAAGAAGCAGCTAAGCCTTTCTCGGACAAGTATTTTACTGACTTTTTAAAGTACAATTCACAAATCAAGTCATACAACTCCGCTGCCGCCAACGCTGCCGGAATTGAAACTACGGACCTGAAGACCGGTACTGGTAAGACTCTTGCCGAAGGTGACACTGATTATCTCGCGTACTATATCGGCTGGTGTCCTGACGGTAGCGTCTTCGATTCCTCGTTTAATTATGCGAACGAAACCGAAAAAACCAATCCAACCAGTTTGACCGTCCCGCTCGATCCCTCAGCTGGCATGATTGAAGGTTGGAATCAGGGTGTCATCGGCATGAAGCTGGGTGGCGTCCGCCAACTCACGATCTCTAAAGACCTCGCCTACGCTGGCAATACAGAAATGCAAAATCCCCCTTGTGGCAGCACTGATACCCCGCTAAAGTTCATCGTCTTCGCTTTCGAGAGAGACGAGACCATCTCTAGGCTAAATAGCGAGCTTAACGAAATCTTCAACAAGCTCATCTATGCCTATTATGGAAATGTCTTATAATGCTTGATGTTGCTATCATTGGCGGTGGCCCAGCCGCTTTGTCCGCCGCCATCTATTGTGGGCGTGCTGGGCTTAAAACTGAAGTCTTTGAGAAAAACAGTTTTGGTGGAGAACTCAGTCGAATTAGTAACATCTCGAACTACCCCGGATTTACCGGTCGGGGCAGCACTCTCGCACAGCACTTCCGCAAGCAAGCTGAAGAAGCCGGCGTTAAGATTAGCTACGGCGAGTGCCAAGAAATCACCCCACCAGTCTACGACGAAAAACACTCCTCCGCCCAATTAGCAAGTCTAGATTCAACCTTTACCATACAAATTGATGGCGAGCCAGTGTCAGCCCGCACGGTTCTTATCGCGACTGGCTCCCAACCTCGCTCGCTCGGTTTTGAGATTACCCCGCCCGTTTCCTATTGTGCCCTCTGCGACTCTGATTTCGCCAGAGACAAGCATGTTGCCGTGATTGGCGGTGCTAATTCCGCCGTCCAGGAAGCACTCTATCTTGCTCCGATCGTGAAAGATCTTGACCTGATTACCCACTCTACCCTAAAGGCTGATCAGGTCTTACGATCTAAGCTTAGTAACCATCCAAACATCACCGTCCGCGAAAACATCGAGCCAGTCCGCGAGCTACTTGACCAATACGACTATGTCTTCGTTTTCATCGGCAGTCATCCAGCCACTAGCTTTCTACGCTCCCTTGACCCATCGATTTGTGATCAGAAAGGCTACCTCCTTACCGGTGAACAGGCTCGGCCGCTCGACCCCAATCGTAATAAGTCCTTTGTCTTTAGAATATCCTTTGAGGATTACAATCCGACTCCTCATGCTACTTCTCTTCCCGGTCTTTTCGCTGCTGGTGATGTGCGTGCGGGCTGCCCAAAACAGGTAGTTTGTGCCGCTGGTGACGGTGCCGCCGCTGCAATTGAAATTATCCATCTTCTTCAGAATTAGCTCCAAAGACAGCCCCCGTTAGCCCAAAGTTGTCGCTAGAGTATATCAATTATGCTAAAACTATTGACTTTTTAAGTAATGTGTGCTATTATGGAAGCATAAGCTTATCAAAAATGGCGTAGCAGGTAATAGCGATAGGCTAGGATTTTCCTGCGACGCTATCGGATAAAGAACATTAAAAAGAAAGGGGAAATAAAGATGATGACGATGATGATGGTGGCAGTGATAGTGCTATTTTTAGCGACGACTGGAGTAGCCGGGATGGTTTATGAGGAGCAACCGCTGAGAAAGTGGCTCTCCGTCATATTGGCGACAGTCGCCTCTATAGCGGCCAGCTTCTTCACTTTCGTGGGGTTGCTTCGGTATTATGATCAAGCCGTGAGTGTAATTTTGCGGTTTATCAATGCTGGTGTCGACTTAAACCCGGCCTGGGCTGACTTAATCATGCTAACTGGTAGTTTTTACCTTAGTATGATAGTCGCCATGCTTTGCCGGTATTGCTTCAAAAGAGCTAAGGCAAGTCAGCAGAGAGCCCAGGAAGAAAAGGATAGGACAAGATTCCTTCAGGGCCGGCAAGAAATCCGGCAAGGCAAGACCGTAACCGTAGTCTCCATGCAGCAAATTCGTCGGTACATGGAGCAAGAGAAAGAAAAGGGCATGTCGTCAGTAGCAAAACAAGCTCGTCGGCAGCAACGGCGATTTTGGCGGGAAATTGCCTACCTGATTGACCAGGACCGTCTCGAACGGCTTTCAGCCCATGTCGACAATCTTAATCAAGTCAATGAGGTAGTCGGTGTAGCAGGTTGTCCCGTTGAATCCGAGACAACTCAAGCAACACCGAATCCGGTCGTATTAGTGACCGAAGCAACGACCGTCGCACAGGTAACAACGGTCATTTCTCAGGTGGCAACGGCTCAGACGCCGAAGGTGACTCGGAAGAAAGTAGCCGCCATTACGGCGAGCCCGTCCAAGTGTTGGACTACGGTCGCCCAGGTAATAGCAGCTATTGAATCGCTGAACGATCAAGATCGCACAATCGTTCTGAGATTCTTCCGGGAGTACCCAGAACTGTTCGAGCAGGCTATGGGCGACCGAAAGTGCGTGATTAAGCTTATCGGTCAGGGGGAGAACCGACAAGTGCTATTTACTTTGCCACAATGTCAGACCGTTCTGGCTGGCCATGTCATGGCCTAATCTCACTCCCCTTTCTTGCCCTGCCGTTCTGGCGGGGCTCTTTCTTTTCTGTTATGATAGTACTATGCAAGAAAGCTTTTACTTCTACGACCTCGAAACCTCCGGGCTTAACTCTCGTACTGATCGCATCATGCAGTTTGCCGGTCAGCGTACCGATCTAGAGTTTAACCCAATTAGTGATCCGGTCAACTTACTCGTCCAGCTCCCCGAAGACACCTTACCCAGCCCTGGAGCTATCATGGTTACCGGCATTACCCCCCAGTCCACGAAGCAGGACGGCTTAACCGAGCGGGAGTTCTGTGAGTTCGTCATCAACGACATGGCTACCCCGGGTACTACTATCATGGGTTACAACTCAGTTCGTTTTGATGATGAGTTCATGCGTCACACACTGTGGCGTAATTTTTATGACCCCTACGAATGGCAATGGAAAGACCGCCGTAGTCGCTGGGACTTGCTCGATGTCGTACGTCTTACGCGTGCTCTACGACCGGAGGGAATTGAATGGCCCGTCACTGATGATGGCCGCTCGACGAACCGTCTTGAGCTTATTACGAAGTTAAACGGCATCTCTCATGAACACGCCCATGACGCTCTCGCCGATGTTGTCGCTCTAATCGAAGTCTCAAAGCTCATTAAGACTAAACAGCCCCAGCTTTTCGATTTTCTCTATAGCATTCGCGACAAGCGAGGCGTCCAAAAAGTCGTCAATCTAAATAATCCTCAACCCTTTGTTTACGCTTCCGGTCGCTATCCGTCGGCTTACGAGAAGACTACGGTGGCTTTTCCGGTTGCTGCCGCCAAGAACGGTAACATCCTAGTTTTTGACCTTCGCTATGATGTCGAAGAGCTTCTCGCCGCCGAACAAGACGGCACCTATATCGAAAAGTTCGGCAGCCACTGGCAAAAAGAGGAGCTGAAAAAAGACCCAAAGAAAAAGTTTAGAATCGAGTTCTTTCCCATGGTGAAAACCTTGCAATATAACCATTGCCCCGCAGTCGCCCCTCTTGGTGTGCTCGAAAAAGAAGACGGCTGGCAAAAAATCAGTCTCACACGTGCCAAAATTGACGAGAATCTCGCCCATCTCAAGAATCACCCCGAGTTTATCGAGCGGGTAGCGGAGCGGATTTCTCAGCGACCCGCCTTTCCTCCCGCCGTCGACCCGGAGTCGGCACTCTATAATGGTTTCCTTGATGATCACGATCGGCTCCTTTGTTCCGCTGTACGCAACAATGGTGCCGAAGATTTGGCTGATTTTCATCCTAATTTTGCGGACGAGCGTTTACCGGAGTTGCTCTTGCATTATAAAGCCAAAAATTATCCCGAGGCTCTCGACCAGGATGAGGCGGCGAAGTGGGAAGCTTATCGTGTCGAACGCCTAAAAGGTCAAGCCCCGAAGTTCCTCGAGGAAATCGGCCGCATCCAACAGGACTTGGCTCACGACAAGGTCTTTAATGGCCGCAAGCCAGAAGACAGTGCTTATTTTGTCGAGGAACTACTACTCTGGTACCAAAGTTTACAACCGGATGATTATTAAGGCGTTCTCCGACTCTTGTAGTCGGGGCATTTTTACTGTATAATATCTAGTTAATGGATGACAACTATATAAAAGTTCGAGGTGCTAGGCAACATAATCTTAAGGATCTCGATGTTGACATTCCGCGAGATAAGCTGGTGATCATTACCGGTCTATCTGGTAGCGGAAAATCTAGCCTCGCTTTTGACACTATCTATGCCGAGGGGCAGCGTCGCTATGTCGAAAGCCTCTCCAGCTACGCTCGCATGTTCTTAGGCGTTATGGATAAACCAGATGTCGACAGCATCACTGGGCTATCTCCGGCCATCTCTATCGACCAAAAGTCCACCAGTCGCAACCCCCGTTCTACCGTAGCCACGGTTACCGAAGTCTATGATTATCTTCGTCTTCTCTTCGCTCGGGTCGGCGTACCGCATTGTCCAATCTGTCACCGTGAGGTCTCTCGGCGTAGCGTCGAGGACATCGTAGATGAGGTGATGAAACTCCCGCTCGGCAGCAAGCTGATGTTGCTTGCCCCAATCGTCAGCCAGAGAAAAGGCAGTTTCCAGCATGTCCCCGAACAATATCAAGCCAAAGGCTTCTCGCGTGTGCGGGTGGACGGTATCGTTTATGCTCTTGACGAGTTTCCCGAGCTCAATAAAAATGATCGGCACGACATCGAGCTAGTCGTCGACCGTTTTATTCTCTCGCCTGACCTGCTCAGTCGTATTTCCGGCTCTATCGAGCAAGCCCTCGACCTCGGGCAGGGAATTATTAAACTCCTTAAGATTAACGATAATGCCACCACCGTCGAAGGTCGCCAAATCGGCGAAGATAACAGCGAGATTCTCACCTATTCCCAACGCTACGCCTGCGATCTACATCCGGATGAGCTAATCCCGGAGCTCGAGCCACGCCTCTTCTCTTTTAACGCTCCGCAAGGTGCCTGTCCTACTTGTACCGGTCTCGGTACGCGGATGGAAATCGACCCTAGTCTAGTCCTGAATCCGAACTTAACTATTGCCGAAGGCGGCATCCGCCCGTTTAATCGCATCAACCAAGAGTCTTGGTGGCTGAAGCGTCTCGCTGCGGTGGGGGAGAAACACGGCTTCTCTATCCATACTCCGATCAGCGAACTCTCCGAGGAGGATATCCAAAAGATTCTCTACGGCACCGGCAAGGAAAAATACGCCGTCTCGGTCGGCGGTCATGGCAAATGGGGCGACGGGGCAACTTACCAATCGACTTACGAAGGCGTAATTCCTACTCTTGAACGCCGCCATCGTGAGTCGGAGTCCGAGTTTGTCAAAAAAGACATTGAACGCTTCATGCGAGTCCACGAATGCCAAACCTGTCACGGAGCTCGCCTTAAGCCGGCCGTTCTCGCTGTAACCGTGCATGGCCTGAGCATCGTTGATATGTGTAACCTTGATGTTGATGCTACTTTGGAAGTTTTAAATGGTGACTTACAATTTTCTGATAGCGAAGCCATGATTGCAGGCCCCATTTTGAAAGAAATTCGTGAACGGGTTCAGTTCATGCAAGATGTCGGCCTCGGCTATCTTGAACTGGGTCGAGCTGCGAATACTCTCTCTGGTGGCGAAGCTCAGCGCATTCGCCTCGCTACCCAAATCGGCTCCGGTCTCCAGGGCGTTCTTTATGTTCTTGATGAACCTAGCATTGGCCTTCACCAACGTGACAATGATAAGCTAATTGCGACTTTGAAGCATCTTCGTGACCTGAAAAATACCGTTCTCGTTGTTGAGCATGACGAGGATACTATGCGTGAGTCTGATTATATTATTGATATCGGTCCAGGTGCCGGCAAAAACGGCGGTCGCCTCATTGCTGCCGGTACACCTGAAGAAGTGGCTAAAAACGACCAATCCATCACCGGCCAGTATCTTTCCGGTAAATCCGAAATCGCCATCCCAAAAAAACGTCGCACTCCAAAAAAAGATCAGGAGCTAGTTATTGTCGGAGCAAGAGAGAATAATCTGAAGAATATAGACGTGCATTTTCCTCTCGGTGTGATGACGGTTGTCTCCGGAGTTTCTGGTAGTGGAAAGTCGACCTTGGTCAACGATATTCTTGCTAATGAGTTGCTTGCCCGTCTCCACCGTGCCCAGACCGTCCCTGGTACCCACGACCGAATTGACGGCATCGAGTTTCTTGATAAGGCAATCGTTATTGATCAGTCGCCTATCGGTCGCACGCCACGCAGTAACGCCGCGACCTACACCGGTGTTTTTAACCAGATTCGTGACCTTTTTGCAAAGCAGCCCGAAGCCGAGATTCGCGGGTATAAAGCTGGACGCTTCAGTTTTAATGTTAAAGGTGGCCGTTGCGAGACCTGTCAGGGCGACGGTGTTAATAAAATCGAAATGCACTTCCTTCCCGATGTTTATGTTACTTGTCCTACCTGCCATGGCAAGCGATACAACCGCGAAGCTCTAGAGATTAAGTATAAAGGTAAAGATATTGCCGAAGTTCTTGATATGACGATTGATGAAGCAGTAGACTTCTTCGAAAATATTCCCGCAATCGCCACAAAACTTAAGACCATCCAAGAAGTTGGTCTAGGCTACATTAAGCTTGGTCAACCCGCTACAACCTTCTCGGGCGGTGAGGCCCAGCGGATTAAACTCGCTACCGAGCTGTCGCGTCGTAGCACCGGTAAAACTCTCTATATTCTTGATGAGCCTACCACCGGTTTACATACCGACGATGTCCGTCGTCTCTTGGGAATCCTCGGCAAGCTTGTCGATGGCGGAAACTCTATGATTATCATTGAGCATAATCTTCATGTCATTAAGACTGCTGATTGGATTATCGACATGGGCCCAGAAGGCGGACTTCATGGCGGGGAAGTTTGTGCCACTGGCACTCCAGAAGAAGTCGCTCGCCGCAACGATACTCCAACCGGAAAATACCTGAAGCAGATTCTGGGGCTTTAAGCTATTGACATATTGTAAAATGTGTGGTACAATAGAATTATAACCACCTAGTTTGAGGTGGTAGTATTGAACTATCATCTCCGACAGGGTGTATTTCTTAGGAAGAATCAGTGCCGAGTATCGGGTATATTGATGGTCGAAATCAGTATTATCCATAAGATATCCCCCGCCCCTGCGAGAGGACGGGTTTAGATTTATTCGTTCGACGATAATTAGTCGTTAGCTGTAGCAGTGAAGATGACTGTACCGGTGTAAGTACCATCATGGGTGGTGCTGTCAGCAGCAACCGTGAAGGTAACTTCGGTTACATCGGTTTTCTTGCCGTCAACTTCGTCGCCAGTTAAAGCGGTGTTGACGTTAGCAAGAGTAGCATCAGACGTGCTGATAGCAGTGTTGGAGCTAATTAAACCACCTTTGTATGCCCAACCAGCGGTACCAGCAACTACGTTAGCATTAGCTGGGATAGTGAAACCTTCAGCCCCATCGCTACCGACCATATCGGTTGCGGAAGAAGCTTTGATTCCTAGAGTGTAGCCAGTAGCATTGTTCGTAGCAACACGGACGCCCATCGTGCCAGAGGTTGGAGCAGCGTTGATTTTCAAAGTACCGAGGTCGAGGCTAGCACCAGCTGCATCGAGGACTACGCCAGTAGGGTTGGTAGCGGTGGTTGGCTCAACGATATCGATAGAAATAGCACCCTCGACCTGAGCTTTAACCTGAGCACTCTTGGAAGCTTGTGCCCCACCAGCCGCATACGAGCTTAATGGCAATGCAGCCACACCGAGACCTGCTACAACGCCTAATACTGCGATAGCTTTTGACATCTTAGACATAAGTTTCTCCTTTTCTGTCTATTTTTATTTGTAGTTGTTTATTTATATGACCTTTGTAGTTTTTATTATGTTGGTGTATCGTATTGTAGATATAAAATAGGAGTTACTATGCCATACCACCTCGAAGACATTGCTTCGTCACGCAGTCAAATCTATCAACAGCTCTTACAATACTATACGTTTTGCGAGCAAACCAGCCAAATGGCATCTGATACCATGCTTGCCAAGGTATACACGCTAAACAATTTTATCAAGTATACAAAGTTAAATGATGTACGCAAAATCTCCAATCAAATGATTATTTCTTGGATAGATGCTCAATCCATGCGTGGCAATGTCGGTCGCACAATCAATAATCGCCTAGTGCATCTTAAAGCATTCTTACGCTGGCAACGCGAAATGAACCTTGTCATGCCTAAACTTCAGCTTTCCCTTATTCCACACATCCGTGAAATGCCGCCACGCAAGATATATTTCACCCGCGATCAAGTTAGTCGTGTTCTTGATGTCGCCTCACTATTAGAATGGCTCCTGATTAGTCTTGCATTTGACTGCGGCTTAAGAATCACTGAATTACGTAATCTTCGCTTATCGGATCTGCACCATAATCGTATAAACATAATTGGAAAAGGTCAAAAACGCCGTTATGCTTATCTCAGTCCACAGGTGATTCGACATCTTACAGAATGGATGAACGAGAATCAAATCGTTGATTTTCTCTAGCCTAGTCCTATTTGTCCAGACAGACCACTAGCTGTCTGCACGATTCGTGAATACATGCGTAATGCTTTTAAACGAGCCGGCTTTACCAATTTCTGCCCACACGACCTAAGGCACTCTTATGCGACTGACTTAAAATGTCTAGGCGTGTCGACGCGTCAGATTCAAGCCGGACTTGGCCACTCTACTGAAAAAATCACCGAACAATATCTCAGCGATTTGGATGGCTATGACCTAATCGAAATGTATCGAGTCAAATATGCCGCCAAAACTAATAGTCGTTGTAACTCCTACAACAATAAGCAGAGATTTGATATTTGATGCAAAAACAGTATAGGACATTAGCGGTAATACTTACTTGTGTAAGATTTTCCATAAAAAATTAAAAAAACTTGTTGACTTAAGCATAACCGTCCTATATAATAACAATTACAAAGGTCATATAAATAAACAACTACAAATAAAAATAGACAGAAAAGGAGAAACTTATGTCTAAAATGTCAAAAGCTATCGCAGCACTTGGTGTCGTAGCAGGTCTCGGCGTAGCCGCTTTACCGCTTAGTACTTATGCTGCTCCTAATGATCCGAATACTTATAGCCAAACCACTAATGCTCAGGTTCAAGTTGAAGTCGAAGGGGCTATCTCAATTGCTTCCAACGTTACCGAAATGGATGGCGGACTAGTCAATCTCGGTAAAATCATGCCTGGTGGTATTACTGACGAAACCGACAACGCTGATGCTCTCAAAGTTACTGTCTCCTCTAACTCGAATGGTGCTCAGTACAATCTTTATATCAACACCCTTGAGGAAGATGGTGCAATGAAGGGTAAGAGCACCGGTGCAACCATCCCTGGTGGAGCTCCAGCAACCAACACTTCTGCATGGGGTTACCAGTATTCCGCTGACGGCACTACCTGGGGTGGAACTTACGCTAAAGTTCCAACCTCCGCTACGAAAGTCAATGGTGATACTAAACTTTCCACTTCTGGTGCAGCTGAAGGGGTTAAGGCAACCAGCGACAGCTACTTCAAGTTCCGTGCTTCTGCTTCTAACCAACAGCTCGCAGATACCTATGTCAGTACTGTAGTCTTTACCGCTGTTGTTGAGTAGTCAATAAGCTTCTAAGATATAACTAGAACTAAAAATCCCGTCCTCTCGCAGGGGCGGGATTTTACTATCTCGCATTTTCTCCTCTTAAGCTATTTTTAAGCTAAGGAGGTTGTTATTTTATGATTACTGCTATATAATTAAGTGAAATAAGGAGGTAAATGAAAATCTTTCAAAGAATTACAAGTTTTTTGGGGGCGATACTCGTCGTCGCTACTCTCATAATTACTAACGCTGCCCCAGTTCTAGCGGCCGACGATGATAATACGGTTCCTCAATACCGTCTTCAGCTTTCTCCGGCCAAGTCTGACATTGGTGAACTAAAGCCTGGCGAAACGTTCAGTAGTGTCGTTAAAGTTCAAAACACTGGACAGAATGCCTTCGATTTTCGTATGAGCGTTGTCCCCTTTACGGTTACTGACGAATACTATACTCAAGATTATACTAGCAAGACTGCATACAATGACATTGTCGATTGGGTGAAGTTCTCAACTACAACCGGCCATCTCGAGCCAAATAGTCAAGTCGAGGTTGCATACACAATAACTGTTCCTGCCGACGTTCCCGCAGGTGGACAATACGCTATCCTTATGGCAGAGATTACCGAAGACGATAACAGCAGCGAATCATCCGGCGTTAATGTCCTTCGCCGTGTTGGTATGCTACTATACTCGAATGTTCAAGGTAACACTCGCAAGACTGGTGAAGTAATTGAAAACAAAGTTCCCAGCATCTTGTTCAATCCGCCAGTTTCTGCTACTTCTATCGTCTCTAATACAGGTAACACTCATACTGATGCTACATATGTATTGCAAGTTTATCCGCTCTTCGGTAATGAAGAAGTCTATACTAATGAAGAAAATCCAACAGTCTTAACTATTCTACCTGATACCCGACGCTTTAACACAGTGACCTGGCCAAATGCTCCACAGCTCGGCATCTTCCGCGTTAAACAAACTGTCACCATCTTTGACCAAACCAGTACTGTTGAGAAAATTGTTTTTCTATGTCCAATTTGGTTCCTCTTCATTGTCTTATTAATTATATTCTGTGCTATTTTCTGGATCGTTACTCGGATCCGAAATCGCAACAACTAAAACTAGACGGAGTATATAGGCTATCATGAATAAAATTACTAAACTAATTCTAGCTATAGTCGTAGCACTGGCGGGGGTGGCCAATGTCTCCGCCCCCGTCTTCGCGGATGAGAGTGAAGAGAGCGAGACTCCTGCGACCTGGCTTCAGGTTTCGCCTACTGCTTTAACAGTTACACTTATGAGCGGTGACATTATTAGCGGCCAGTCCTCCAAGTGCCCCGAAGCTCTTGATGGTGGCTGTATTATCGAAATTAAAAACCTCGGAACCGAGAGTTTTCGTTATCGCGTCTACGCTTCGCCATACAGCGTGACCGGCAAGGATGAAGTTAATTTTTCCGATAGTGCTTCAACCTCGTTCACTCAAATTTCCCGTTGGCTCAGTTTTCTCGGGTCTGACGGGGAATATCACGATGAAGTTATTTATGAAATTGCTCCCGGCGAGACCCAAACCGTAGGCTACCGCATTGAAGTCCCCGAAGATGTTCCGGGCGGAGCACAATACGCCGTAATCTGGGCCCAAACTCTTAGTAACGGCTCTGCTGGTGGTACCGGCGTCCAAACTCTTTCTCAAGCTGGCGTCGTAGTGTCTGGTCGCTCAATCGGTAATACTGTTCAACAGGCCGAGGTGACCGATTACAATTTTACTCGCTTTGCCCTAGGTGGCAGTTTAACTGCTCATGCTAACATTAAAAACACCGGTAATACTGACTTTGACGCTTACTATTCCTATACCGCCCGCACACTCTTTGGAAAAGAGCTATATACTGATAATGGCTCAATTCCTACTTTTCCTGGCGTAGACTATGATATCGATCTTAGCTGGGATAACACACCTTTCTTAGGCATCTTTACTGTAGAATTTAAGATTAGCGGTGCAAACCTTGATAAGTCGGAAACTCACATAGTCATGATTATGCCGGTTTTTGTCATGGTTTTGCTAATTTTATTGTTGACAGTCGTTATTATCTGGATTATAATCATAATCAGAAAGCGCAAAGAGCGAAAAGCTCGTACCCTCGTGTAGTGGATTTCACGAACTGCGAGCAGCCGTAATACTATTGCGAGTAGTATTCTGCGAGACGGCAAGCTCTTGCAAATTCAAACAAAAACTAACTAAGAAAAGAGTGTAGAGTATGCTAAAAAACAAGAAGCAACTTTTGGGGCTTGCTGGTTTGGTCGCCGTCGGTATTATGACAGCTATCGCTTATGCCATGCCAACTCCAGACGCTGCTGCTATCGACAGTACTCCAGGCTACGAGTGTGACGACAGTGTAGCTGGTAAGGAGTGTGCCAGTACTAACAACGATATTAATGTCAATGTCACTATCAACGAGGCAACACCATCTGCCACGATTCTTGCCCCTCAAGATGGTAGCACGACGGTTGAATCAGTAGTTGGTGTTTCGACTAACTACAGCCAGGTTACTAGCATTAAGTATGAGCTGTATTACGGTGATAACCCTAACCCTATCTATACTACAACCTTTAACCCATCCGATGATGCCGGCACTCATAACTTTACGCTAAATCTCGCCAACCTCAATTATGGTTACGGTGAATACACCCTAAAAACTCAAGCAACCGGTATTAATGGTGGGCCTACACGTGAGGATACTGTAAAGTTTAACTATGAGGCGATTACCGCTGGCGTAACTACCAACCCAGACGGAACTGGCGATGTAAATATCGATGTAACAGTCGGTCAAGGTGTCGATAAAGTAACCATCTATGTCTACGACGAAAAGGGCGAACTCGTTAAAGACAAAGACGGTAACGACCTAATCATTAAGGTTGATCCGTCCGAGATTGATCCTTCCACCGGTAAAGTCAACGTTAAGATTCCATTTGAAGAAAATGGTCTACCTGGTGGCGAATATACTGCGGTCATTATCGCCCAGGACAAGGATGATAATATTCTGTCCATGGTTACCCTTAAAATCACCTATAAACCTGTCACCCCAGACACCCCGAATACTGGTCTCGCCGCCCTCAGCGAACTTAATATCACTAGGCTTGACTACATCTTGACCGGCCTCATCGCCTTCAGCCTGGTTGCTGCCTTCGCTCTATATCTCGTTTTCCGCAAAAATCACCGTTCTTAGTAACTCATCCTGGCCATATAAAGCATGAAACACCAGCCAAACAGCTGGTGTTTTCGTTGTAATCAACACGTAAATCGACCCGTTACATAACCTGACTGTAATTTAGCCATAAAATTGTAACGCTAGTTGACTATTTTTGAAAAGTGTGCTACAATAAAGTTAAGAATAACTATAGTTTTGGGAGAAAACCTTGAAAACCGTCAAAAACCGTTCATTTTGTCAGTACTTTAGTATTTTTTTCTGTCTTTTTGCTCTCTCTGCTGTCATAATGTCAGCCCCTGTTTTGGCAGACGGCGATCAAAGCGGCAATTCCGGTAGCTCCTCTGAACAACCCGACCAAGGCAATGAAAACCCCGACCAAGGCGACTCCGGTGATGCAACTCCACCAGACGATTCACAGGGCGGTTCTGACGCATCGGGCTCTAATTCCGGTGCCGGATCTAACCAGGGTGGTGACGGCTACGGCGATGCCGACGATAGTCTCAATCGACCATCGAAACCAAACAATTCTGGTTCTTCCTCTGGCAACCAATCAGGCTCATCTGGTAGCTCCAATAACTCCAATAACTCAAATAACTCAAATAACTCAAATAACTCAAATAACTCCAGCACGAATACCGGCACCAACAACTCCTCATCCTCCCAATCTTCGGGCAATTCCAACAACGGCTCATCTAGTAATTCGCAGCCCAACACTTCTAATCCAAGCTCCACCCAAAATCCCGACAGCCCTTCGTCTGGCCAAGTGCAGTCCGACCAAAACACTTCCGATGATCACTCCAATCAGGGATCAACTAACCCATCCGACGAGTCTCCGTTCCAGCCAGATTCAGGCCATAGCATTATTGATGATGTGAATACTGACGACTTAATCTGGATCTTTGCTGTCGTTGCCGGCGTAGTGATCGTAATTGCGATTATCTCCATGGTAATCATACACCACATCTATAAACCCGATGACGAGGAGCTGCTGGCAATCGTGAGGGAGTCAGTGTCGGATTCTAAGTCTAGAGAAACTCAACCTAATGATGAACCTAAATCCGTCAAAACTAAGCCTCAAGATCAAGCTAAACCATAAGACGGGGAATCAGCCACAGAAAACCTCTACACAAAATCAGCCTCTTATGATATAATGACGATATAACCATAGTTATGCTATGGGCGGTTAGCTCAGTTGGCTAGAGCGCGTCTTTGACGTAGACGAGGTCAGAGGTTCGAATCCTCTATCGCCCACCATGTGATTATGGGCCGGTAGCTCAGTAGGTTAGAGCACGGGCCTTTTAAGCCCGGTGTCGAGAGTTCGAGCCTCTCCCGGCTCACCATTCATAAAATGATGAGTTTTACCCATAGGAATAAGACCCGCCCCGTTATAGAGCAGTGGTCTTATTTTGTTTATCAACCAGCCAATATTGTATAATTGAATTATGAATCGCACAGAAGTCGAAGCTTTTATTCGCCAAGAGTTTGGAGGAGTTATAGTAGACTATCCCTGGGAGTCAACTCCCAGCTACGCAGTCTATCGTCACACTGAAAACCGCAAATGGTTTGCCTTAGTAGCGAATGTGGATCATCAAGCCCTGCATCTCGGTTGTGATGGCGAAGTTGACTTCATCAATCTCAAGTGCGACCCAGATCTTATTGATGATTTGCTTCGTGAGCCAGGCATCCTTCCAGCCTATCACATGAACAAGCGACATTGGATTACCATATTGCTTGACCGAAACTTTCCAGTTGAGCAGCTCCAATCGCTTGTCGCCTTAAGCTATCGACTAACCTCAAAAACTCACCGCTCTCGCTAGTATTCTGTGATATAATCAAAGAGATTATGACGAAAGAAACTGCGAAGAAATCCGCTTCGTCAACTACGGAGCAAAAAGCCACATCTACAAATCATCCGAAAGTTATTTCGGATTACAATGGCTATGACTACAAGAAGATTTTTTGGGAAAATGCTGATCGTAAATACGAAGATGCTGCCGACCGCATGGCAATCCGCCGGCTCCTTCCAAACCGCATGGGCAATTTTGTCGACATTGCTGGCGGATATGGTCGTTTAGCGGACGAGTATTTGCCCCGTGCTACGGTTGCCACACTCTTTGATTATTCTAAAACCGAGTTAGCCCAGGCTAAAGAGCTCTATGGAAACAAGCTTAAGACCAAGGCTGGTGATATTTATGACTTGCCATTTAAGAAAGATAGTTTTGACGCTCTCATGATGATTCGTGCCACGCACCATTTTAAGGACATGCAAAAAGTTTCCGATGAGCTTTATAGAGTTCTTAAGCCGGGCGGAGTAGCAGTCATTGAGGTTGCTAACAAGAAGACTCTGCCCAAGATGTTCCGCTATTGGTTCAAAAAATCCGACATTAACCCATTTAGTCTCGAACCAGTCCACCTCAAAAATGTCGACCAGGACGGTTTTTATAACTACCACCCAAAATACATCGAAGCTATCTTTCATAAGTCCGGCTTTAAAATCGACAAGGTGCTTTCGGTCTCCAACTTCCGCAGTGCCAAGCTGAAAAAAATCTTCGGCACTAAGAGCCTTGTCCGTCTTGAAAGAGGTGCACAAGGCCTACTTGCTCCAGTTCGTTTCGCTCCATCGATTTATTACCGCCTGGTGAAATAACCCGAATCTAAGCCAAAATTAACCTTCGTCCTCTATAATCATAGTTATGAGAGTTCTATATGTTGAAGATGAAAAATACCTAGCCGACGCGGTCATTCATCTACTCAAGAAGGCTAATATTACGGTCGATTGGGCCGATAATGGCAACGACGGCCTAGAGTTAGCCTCTACGGGGAACTACGACTGTATAGTACTGGACATCATGTTACCTAAGCTTTCCGGTATCGAAGTCCTCCGCTCTCTCCGTCAACGTCAAAACCCTACGCCAATCATTATGCTCTCGGCACTCTCTGAGGTCGACGACAAAATTCGCGGCCTCGAAGCTGGTGCAGACGATTACCTAGCCAAGCCCTTCAAGACCGCTGAATTGATTGCCCGAATTAACGCTCTCACTCGCCGCCCGCCTCTCCAGGCCAGCCAAACTCTTTCTTATGGCGATCTTACCTATGATATTACTGAACGCACCCTTAACAGCTTGCCATTGACCGCCAAAGAAGCCGAAATTATCGAGCTACTCCTCCGTACCCCTGACCAGGTCCAGTCTAAGGAGCGCATTCTAGCACGCGTTTGGGGACACGATGCGGTTGATAGTTATGTCGAGGTTTATATTAGCTATTTACGCAAAAAACTCCAACAGCTCGGTTCAAACATCCAGATCAAGACAGTCCGCAGCCTCGGCTATAAGATTACTGATAAGGGTTAGCATATGTTTCATAGCCTCCGCAACCGACTCATTCTTATCAATCTCGCCATAACCACTATCGTTTTAGTCGTGGCTTTTTCGACAATTTACATGATAGCTCGTTCCTCGCTCAAATCTCGCCCGCCGGTTACCGTTAACACCCTTGAATACTCTACTACTGTCGTCGAAGTAGTACAAGAACGCGTCATCTCCGATCGCCGTGCTACCTTAGATTCTCTCCTTACTTCACTCATCACCACTGGAATTATGGTCGAACTCGCCGTTGCTATAGCCTCCTATTTCTGGGCCGAGGCAGCCATTCATCCAATCAAGGAGGCCTACGAGTCACAAAAAACTTTCATCGCCAACGCTAGCCACGAAATTAAAACTCCTCTCGCTGCCATCAGTGCTAATTTGGAAGCCGCTGATATCCAGGATAACCGCTGGATTGACAATATCTCTCGCGAGGTTCAAGCTCTCACCTGTCTTAACCGCGACCTGTTAGCTCTTGCGAAGATCGATGCCTCCAGCGTCACGGTCACTTCTCAGCCCGCAAAACCAGTAGCTCTCGCCCCGCTTATCCAATCCGTCACTTCCGACTTTGAGGCACGCCTTTCTGCCCAAAAAATCAACCTCCAGGTCTCCCTAACTCCCGCCAAGCCTCGCCTAACAGCTGTCCGGGCCGACCTTGAGCAACTCCTTGGCATTCTTCTTGATAACGCAATCAAATATTGTGACCACGAAATCCGCCTCACTTATCAAGATCGCAAACTATC
Source organism: uncultured Candidatus Saccharibacteria bacterium (assembly GCA_947425245.1). Classification (GTDB taxonomy): domain Bacteria; phylum Patescibacteriota; class Saccharimonadia; order Saccharimonadales; family Saccharimonadaceae; genus Nanosyncoccus. The sequence continues at coordinate 28,808 of CANDYU010000003.1, read as the reverse complement.
CCTCCAAAACGACGGTCAAACCATCCCGCCTAGCGATCTCCCCCATATCTTTGAACGCTTCTATCAGACTGACAAATCATCCTCTGGCGTTGGTCTCGGCCTCGCCATCGCCTCCGCTATCGCCAAACGCAACCATTGGCAACTCTCCGCCGATTCCGACCAGAACTTCACTACCTTTACTATCGAATTCTAACTTACAACTTATGGTAGTGCCAGCTGGAATCGAACCAGCATTGTAGACTTAGAGGGTCTATGTCCTATCCGTTGAACGATGGCACCATAGAGGTATTATAACAATTTTTCTAGCCCTCGTCCAGAATGTCACGATTTTCCTCTTGACATAATATAAAATCTGTGCTATAATGGAAAGTATAGACCAGCGAAACCACTGGTTCTAGCTCGTATGCAGTAGTTTTTGTTGTACAAAAACTACTGTATACCTATAGGTTTTGTATCTTACAACAAGGAGGGAATTATGGAATTGAGAACTACGATGCGATGCCTCCAGGCATTGCAAAATCTTGGCATCAGTGATCAGCATCTCATATCTTGGTACGAGGCGGTCTTTGTTAATCCGGACCTGTCGCGTACGGATTTGCTCTTCCAGAAAGTCGCCCAGCACATAGTTATCGATGATTTGTTAGAGCTGAGTCGCATCTATGTTACCCAGGGATTTATCACAGGTATCCGGTCCACCGTTGATTACTTCCGGCAAATCGTCGGCGTCAAACAGAGTGTTGACGTTACGGTCTCCAGCACGCCGCACTCCCGTCGGCAGTTTGGTGGGGTCTTCTTGTATCGTGCAGTGATAGAGAACAACATACTGACAGAATCTAAGCTCCTCATTGATAAGGATCTATGGCGTCATCAACCAGCCAGTACTTATGTCGAGATAGTGGCTCACGAAATGTGGCACGCCTATCAGACGATGTGTGGACTAAATTGGATCCGGAGCGTCGGCTTCTTAGGTATATCTCCCAGCTCTGCCCCATTGGGTGCCCTGTATGCCGTTAATATGCTCTGCTCTATCGAGCCAGACGATGACTTATCCGGGTATGGAGAACAACTCAGCGAGCGGGAAGCGTACCGCTTTAACGCTTTCATTATGGATTGGATTGAGACACTCTTCCAAGAGGCTTACCTGAGCGGCCGTATTACGGGCGAAAGAAATGTTTTCTATAGTCTTCCTATTTGTCACTAAATAATTCTAAATAATTGCCCCGCCGTTCTGGCGGGCATTTTCGTCTATTACCGTCACTAAAAAAGCATCTTCAAACCCTGAAAATGCTTCAATGGTGATCTCTGCGGGAGTCGAACCCGCGTTGACGGGATGAAAACCCGTTGTACTAACCGTTATACTAAGAGACCATACCCCCATTCTACTAAAAATCGTTTAATTTGTCAACTGAAAAATATCGAAGCCATCCTTATCCGTGAAACCCACGCGTCATCTTGTCAGTCAAATCAGTAGGCAACAAAACAACTGTCTTCTGTGATGGATCAGCACTAATCTTTTCTAACGTCTGCAGGGTTCGAATATTAATCCCGCCTGGAGTCTGAGCAAGTAATCTTGCTGCTTCTGCCACGGCTACTGCTGCACTCTTTTCCCCTTCTGCAGAGATAATTGCCGCCCGACGCTCCCGCTCCGCCTCGGCCTGTTTCGCCATCGCTCGCTTCATATCTGATGGTAATTCGATATTTTGAAGCTTAACACTCTCGATATCAATCCCCCACTTATCAGTCTGAGCATCCACAATTTCTCGAATCTGCGACGAAATCTGATCCCGTTCCGACAAAAGTTGGTCAAGGTCAAAGTTTCCCGTCACATCGCGCAAAGCCGTCTGAGCAAAAGTACTGGTTGCGTATTTATAATTCGTCGTCTCGAGTACTGCCTTTTGTGCATCAATCACTCTTGCATAAACCACGGCATCCACATTTACAGTAACATTATCTCTCGTAATCACCTCTTGCTTCGGAATGTCCATAGGTGTCGTTCGAATATCAACCTTAAGCATCTTGTCAATATAAGGAATAATGATTCGGAATCCTGGGTTAAGTGTTCGTGAGTAGCGGCCTAGACGCAGTACTACTCCTCTTTCATATTGATTAATAATCCGAACACCCGGTATTAAAACCACCAATAATAATGTAGCCAAAACTACCAAAACCCACATAATCACTCCTTATTTATAATTAGCAGTATATCATGCTAATCAATAAGATTCAAACACTCTTTTAAATATCGCAGTGCCAAATATAGTCCACCGTATAATCTCTTGGTCCATAAGGTTCCACTGGATAATATCTCACTCCAGTGGTATTTGTATTACACTTCAGATTCTCAAAAAAAACTGCCGATTCAATATTTTCATCGTCATTAAAATGCAACATCTGCCTCAAAAATACCGTTGGCACTCCGGCGTCGTCATAAATCTTCAATGCTTCCTCGGCAGTCTTTTTTGAGCCAATTAGCCTCGGATAAAGATACAGAACATAATAGTCATCGGCCAGTCTTTTCAGCTCTTTTTCGGCACGTTGCGTCGGTGTATCGCCCAGCTGGCTAAACAGGGCAATCGTAATTACGATAATCGAAGTCATAACAATCCCGAACAAGACCCAACTTTCCCACGTCATCTCTCGTCTTTCCCCGGCTGTCCGAGTTTTTTTCGTCTGTCGACCATTCTTTGATGACTTCTTCATACTACTTATATTAGCATAAGTTTAAAGCCTTGAAAATAACCCTTCGCCTAGATGTATTAAAGTGTGTTATAATACAGCAATGAGTGAAAAATTAAATCGTACCAAAATCCTTGCTACGATGGGTCCAGCCGTTGCGAGTGCTGAGCAAATCGAAGCATTAGTTGCAGCCGGCGTGAATGGCTGCCGTCTCAACTTTTCCCATGGTTCTTATGAATCAATGGACGAACTAATCGGCTGGGTTCGTGCTGCCGCGAAAAAGAACCACCGTCCAGTCGCCCTACTCCAAGATCTTCAAGGTCCAAAAATCCGCCTTGGCCAAATTAAGGACAACTACCTTGAAATTAACGAGGGTGACGACATTGTCCTTGATTATGCCGTGAAAGAACATGATGGCGGCTTGACTCTGCCAGTCCAATATAACCTTGCCGAAAAGGTAAAGGTAGGCGAGCCGGTCTATATTTTCGATGGCAAAATCCGTACCCATGTCCAAGAAATCGTCTCCGATACTGCTATTCGTCTCACTGCTGAAAATAAGGGTTTCGTGAACAGTAACAAAGGCCTAAACCTGCCGGACACTGACTTTGGCGGCGACGTCTTTACGCCTAAGGATATCGCCGATCTAGAGTGGGGTGCCACTCGCGATTTTGACTATATCGCAATCTCCTTCGTCCAGAGTGCCGACGACATTTACAAACTTCGCGAAATGCTTCAGCAAAACAATTACAACGCTAAAGTAGTCGCTAAAATTGAAACCAAAAAAGCCGTAGCTGACGATCAAACCATGGAAGCTATCGTTAAAGCAACCGATGCAATCATGGTAGCACGTGGTGACATGGCCTATGAAGTGGGAGCTGAGCGGGTTCCGATTATCCAGCGTAAGTTGCTCCGCCTCTGTCGCGAACACGGCAAGATTTGTATCGTCGCCACTCAAACTATGGGTTCCATGGTCGATAGCCCGGTCCCAACCCGCGCTGAAGTGAGCGACGTAGCTAACGCCGTAATTCAGGGTGCAGACACCGTTATGCTTTCTGAAGAAACTGCTATGGGTCACTATCCTCTTGAGACCGTCAGTACCATGAAAGAGGTTATTCTCTATACTCAAGATAACTGTGAAACCTCTTCAATTGACAATGGTCCAGAAGGTGAAAACCAGGACTATGATGCTATTGCTGCGGCCGCTGTCCGTTTAGCTAAAAAGATAGGAGCGGATGCGATTATTTGTGAGACCGCCACTGGTGCTACCGCTCATTCTATTGCTGCCGAACGTCCCAATATGCCAGTTATCTCTGTTACGAGCGATTCTCATGTCGCTAATCAGCTTTCCTTAATCTATGCTAATGCTGCCTTTGTTCGTCCTTACTCTGAAACATATGGCGTCGATTTGGCCAAAGAACTTAAAGATTCTGGCTATTTGCAGCCTAAAGCCAATCAATCTGAGCTGCTTACTATCGTAGTGTCCGGTAATGGCCAGGTTGCAGGTACTGACACTATTAAAGTCCGCCGTATTTAATTAAGTTAAGTACTTAAAATAATTTCTACCTTAGCCCAGCCCTAGTGCTGGGTTAACCGGTAACTAGGAGGTTAATGTTTCATAAAAAAACAATTCGTGATGTTGATATTAAAGGTCAAACCGTACTTGTTCGTACTGATTTTAATGTTCCTCTCCAGCTAGACCCAGATACCAACGAGCAGCTAGTTGCATCTAACTTACGCATCCGCGAAAGTCTGCCAACTATTCAATACCTCTTGAAACATCAAGCCGCTAAAATTGTTCTTATCTCTCATTTAGGTCGACCGGATGGTAAACGTGATCAAAAACTATCGTTGGGCCTTGTCGCTCAGGAATTAGCAGAAATCCTACCGGGTACGCCAGTTAATTTTGTTGATGATGTTTCAGGACCAGAAGTCGAGATGGCAGTCGAAGACTTACCCGAAGGCGGTATTTTACTGCTGGAAAATCTCCGCTTTTCTCCTCATGAGGAAGGCAACTCCGAATCATTTGCCCAGGAAATTGTTGATTCGACGCACGCTGATCTCTTCGTTCAAGATGGCTTTGCTGTTGTGCATCGAGCCCATGCTTCAACTGTGGCTATCACGCGATTAATCCCATCAGTTGCCGGATTACTTTTAGAAAAAGAAGTCATCACCCTTACTAAGGTGCTAGAGAGCCCTAACCGACCTCTAGTCGTCGTCATTGGTGGAGCAAAAGTCGCCGACAAGCAGCCACTCATTGATGAATTTTTACCTATCGCCGATCAAGTCTTTGTTGGTGGCAAGATTGCTGCTGATGGTTATGAGGCCAGTAATGACAAGGTTTATGTAGCTGAAGATTTTGATGAAACCGAAACGGGAGAAAAACTCGACATTGGACCAGTTTCCACAACAAAGTTAATCGAGATGATACAGTCTGCCGCCACTGTATTATGGTGTGGAGTACTAGGCAAAGTTGAAGATGCTGCCTATGCTACATCTTCAACAATTCTAGCTAAGTTTCTTGGTGAACATCCTGTAATCGAATCTATTGTCTGTGGTGGCGATACCGCAGGTTTCGTTGTCCAGCTCCGCGAAGATGATCTTAGTCTCCATTACACCCTCATTTCTACCGGTGGAGGGGCCGCCTTAGAACTTCTAACTCATCAAGATTTGCCTGGACTCGACGGTCTCGAATCGGCATAAGCCTTGCAATCTCTAAAGTTATAGCATATTTCTATAAAGTATGCTATAATTTACCAAAAGAACAACAAAGTTCAGAAAAAGGAGTTAAACTAATCATGTCTATTCAATTATCGCTCGAAAAACGTACTGTTCAGGGTAAAAAACTCAAAGGATTGCGTGCTGCGGGGCAAATCCCATCCGTCGTTTATGGCGGTGCCGAACCTATCCTGGCATCCTCGGTGTATAATATGACTGAGAAGGTTATTGCAGATGCAGGTTACCATTCACCGGTCACTCTCGTAGTTGATGGTAAGAATCAGCTTGCTATTATTAAAAATGTTGCAGTCGATCCTGTCAGTCGCCGTATTCTTAACATCGAATTTCAAGCCATCTCGGCCGATGAAGTCGTCGAGGCTACAACCCCAATTCGCGTTGAGAACTTCGAACAATCCGAAGCTGCAAAATTACACTATGTGCTAGCAATGGTCTTGGAAGAGGTTTCCGTAAAAGCTAAGCCGTCCAATCTTCCAGAAGAGTTAGTTATCGATGGTTCCAAATTGGCTAGCACTGATGATAAACTAACTATTGCTGATCTGCAACTGCCCGCAGGAGTAGAACTAGCTGATAAAGAATTAGCGACTAATACAGTTATTGCTAACGTATATGACCCAGTAGCAGAAGCTGCCGCTCGCGATGCTGATGATGCAGCCCCATCTGCCGACGAGGCAGTGAGTACGGATGCTCCACAGGCCGAGTAGTAATTCTTAATCTCGAGCAAAGTCCCAGGCTAAAAGCTGGGATTTTTGCACATTCGGCCACTTCGTCCGTAGCGGGTATATCTATCGCAACAATGGCTCTACCCGTAATCTTGGCGTTGATGGCTACAATTGGTCAGCTACAAGCTCCCCAGTTCACCACTCTGGGTCGGCTGGTTTGTCAGGCTACAACCTCGATTTCTCTGCTAGTGGTGTCAACCACTCGAACGGCCCAGGCACTCGCACATACGGTTTCCCCATCCGTTGTCTGGCGTACTAGGTTAGATAAGAACTATGACAAATCTAAAACATTAATCTGACCACTACTGTTAGCACTACTAGAATGCATCTCAAACTTACCGTAATGTAAAGCATCAACATTAGCGGCTAAGTGTCGCTCCAAAGCGGCTTGAGCTCCCTTCGTATTGTTGTCCTGACCCTTCCAGACTGCTAATACCGGTTCTTCGAAAGCTCTTGAAAAAGCAAAACTCACCGGCCAAGGGAATGGAGAATTATGCATAACAGCTGTTAAGTTCTTCGTAGCTTCTTTTGCTTCTACCCCGCCACTCAATAGTAATACCCCGCCCACATACCTCGGCACAGCATGCTTTAGAATTGCTGCTGTAGCAATACCAATTTCTCGATCCGTTGCTTTTATCTTCGCATCTTGACCAGCATTTACCATGCTACACTTCAACAAGCATCCCGACAGATCTACTCTACGTCTATTTAATTCTTCAAAAACTTCCAACAAAACTCGTGATGTAACCTCCGCATTCTTCTCAATACTATATTCACCCTCTTGCACTAAATCAACTTCCACCACAGGAACAATCCCAGCTAATTGACATTCTTTTGTAAAGCTGGCCAATTCCTCGACATTTTTCCTTACGGTAAAGAAATCCGGCTTATCAGTACTAATCCAAAAAGCTGAACGCCATTTTGCAAACCGGAAGCCTTGTTCATACCATCGCTGCAGCCTATTTGGCAAGCCATCCAACCCTAATGTATGCGTTATATCACTTTCGGTAATCAGCCCTAAATCTGCCTTAATGCCCGGAATAATACCATTCTGTGTTAGGAATGATAACACGGTTTCTTTAGCCGAAACCTTTTGTTTATGATTAGTCTCCGACAAAATAACACCACTAACCGCATTTCTTAAGCTCGGCGTCGTTAACATCAAAGTATAGAACTTGCGTCGCGAGTCAGAAGTATTGCGAATTCCGTACTTCTCAAACCTTCGTGCTATATTCTTCGTCGACTCATCAATCGCTAAAACACCTTTTCCAGGTGTCATAATTGATCGCACAATCAACCTCAAGTTATCTCGCTTGGCATGTTCCGCTCTAGCCAGTTCACGCAACCGACTCGCGGACAACGAACCGTCTAGAGTCGCATGCTCGGCATTCAACTTTGCCCACAGCAATGCATCCGCCGGTGTACCACCAGCTGTAATCACACCTAAAACAGTTGCCACAATCGTCGAATAGACAGTTAAATGTGTCATCATATCAGCACGATCCAAACTCCAGCTTTCCTCCGCCTCACCAAAGAACAATTTTCGTGGCGTAATATGACATACTAGTTGCGTACTTGGCTCATCGACCTCAATTTTGTCAACAATCTTCTCGTTAGTATGAACTATCGGCTCATCCTCAACGAATAAAACATCGGCCATGTCGGACAACTTTTGCCCAGCTGGCGTCGTATGTCTTTCAACATGCACCGCCAACTTCGTGCCATGTGAAAACTTTAGAAAGTTTTTTAGCTCATCCACTAGTCGATCAGAAACGTTTGTCGAACGGTCAACTAAAATCCACTCTGGAGTGTCCGACGGCATCGTCCAATCGGTCGGTTTACGCTCCTTGGGAACAAAGTACGAAATACCACCACCATAAGAAAAAATATAACGATAATCAGACGGGTCGTCAGACCATATTAATTCTCCGGCCTTCATTTCTGTCTTTGAGTTAAGAATCCCAGCATCAATACCCAGTTCATTCAGAACTGACAAGGACACTGCTGCACCACCATAAATACTGGTTCGCCGTACGAAACTATGTGCAGAACCATTAAAAGCTAGTTCTAACCAATTAATTCCTTGTTCATCCTTCTCAAAATCATTTTGTCGCTCATCCAGCCTCAGGTAAACATCTTTCAACACATTTCCGATAATCAAAATCTTGCTCATGCTATTATTGTATCACGACTCTTGGTGTTATTCCAAAACTCATATTCGCTCCGAGTTGTTGCTGATCTTTGTGTGTTATAATACTACAGTAAGAATACATATTCTTAAGCGACCATTCAAAAAATAAAGGAGGGAAAATAATGGTCTTTACCGAGAAAACCGTACTAGAATACAAAGAACATATACTGCCGGAGCTCAGTAGTAACTTCTGCCTTAGCCCTAAGCTGAATTGGGAGCCGTCAATCCTGGCCCACGAAATCCTACTTGCTACAGTGCGACGTAATACCCTACACCAACAGTATCGTCAGGCAAAAATAGCAGAGCAGTATAGTAGTGGCCAGTCAAGCACCAATGAAGCACCTCAACGCACCTCGAGATTCAAAAAGCTCAAGCGTCTTTTTCGCAGCAAGTACGCCAGCAACCTTAACTCTTCCGACAACCAGCCTTATTATAGCCGAACTCAGAACCTATTTGATCAAGCCCACCAATGCGAAGTTGAGATTTTAAAACTACTAGCTGTCGCTTATGCGTCAGGTCTCCCCGATCAGAGCTCGGTTAAGACCATTAATGGTATTCCAGCGGTTGTTGACAACCGTAGCTTCAAAGATCTGTTTTTCGGATTCCCTAACGAGCCGCGGAATCAAATCTCTCAACATGCACTGGTGATTTGCCGTAAGATGCAAGAACTTAAGATTGAACCTTAGCTAAACACCTCAACCCAACCAACCCCGCTATTTTAAGCGGGGTTTTGTATGCTCTTGCTAGTGTGATATAATAATATTGCGAAATCAAACAGTTTATCCTACCGATTGCGGATGTAATGCGGCTATTTACGCAGTTTTCCGTAATTGGTAAGCTGTTTGGTTTCGCGACTAGTAAATAGCCGCATTTTTTATGGAAAAGCGACCAATAAAGGAAGTAATATGCCTATTGGCAAAACGGTCATCAAACTTAATCAAATATTTGTCCTATCAACTATAGCTATTGGGGTGGTTAGCGTCCATACCTTTAATTTGTCACATCCAGTCTTGGCTACAGAACAGGAAGAACAGAAGAAATGCCCAGCCGGTAGTCTCAGGGCAAACCAAGTAGTGAATACTTATGCCGAATGTAACATTGATCCCAAGAACTCCAATGATGATCTCATGGGTACTGTTACTACGATTATAAATGTCATTGTTGGTCTAGTCGGTATTATCGCCGTAATAGTTATTGTTGTAGGAGGTATGTGTTTTTGCACCAAAAACCACCACAAGCTACCAAGATTCGCCGTCATCCCAAATGCTCTCTTAGTTATCTAGGAATACACCACATAAAAATAAAGCTCCTCTAAAGCTTTATTTTTATGGCCCAGACTCCTAACGTACCTCAACGCGTACACGTGGAACATTGCGACCAGAAAAATGGCACTTTTTCGTCTTTACGAAAGTAACAACACCATCTTTCGCTGCATGAATAGTGAAATTGCGACTCATGTAAGTACCAGGACCAGCAACCTTAGTGGCACCAGTTTGGCGAACTAAGACTTCACCATTGCGTACTTTTTGACCACCGAAACGCTTAACGCCCAGCCTCTGCCCAGCATTATTGTGTATATTCTTGGCGGTACCGCCAGCTTTGACATGCGACATACTATTTCTTCCTTAAAACTATTATTTCTCTGGCAACTACCTGACCATCGCGATAATACAGCAGGTCTTCCTGTCCCAGATTTCTAAATCTCTTAACATTATAGCCCAGATTATCTATTTCGTCAAGAATTTTCAACCGCTCATAATGACCATCCGCCCGTAGCCAGGCTGGTACTGCAATTGTTATGGGGGCTCCTGTCTTCATTTGCTTTGATAAGTTCTTCAAAAAACCCAATATAGTTCCACCACATTCCTGCTTTACTTCCTTTAATTTAATCTCTGCCGGCGGTAAAGACATCGGCGGTCCTAGGTAAGTCTCGCAAGCCACCAAATCTATCGGCTGTTTCCACTGTTTCAGTCTAGCATCGCCCTGCACCACTAGCGGATTGTGTACCTGTATCCCCAGCTCCCGACAAGCCCAGTCCAGATTTTTTCTAGTATACTCTACCATTCGCTCACTTAAATCCGACCCCACTACATCATATTTCATCAAAGCTGCTTCCTGTAAGACTACGCCAGTACCACAAAACGGATCGAGTAAAACTGACCCTTCTGGTTCATTCCCACACAAATTAATCAACACTTGTGCCAATTTCGGCGGCAACATTCCAACCTTCGCATCGCGTGCCGGTCTCGCTTGATCCCTAGTTGCATAAGCCTCAATATTCTGCACCCCCACAACCCGAAAAAAATGCTTACCAACCTTCAAAATCTCAATCCGATTCTCCTTAAAAAGTCGATTATGTAGACTTGTAGCACTCGACAATACTGCTTCTTTATTCGGTACAACGCGAACACTTCGTCCCATTTTCGTCAGAATCCTCTTTAGCTTTAACGCTTCACCCTGTGCCCTAAATGCATTGGCTCCATGTGAATAATCTGACACTCCTAGCGTAATCTTTCCGTCACTTGGTAATCTACCCAAAAACTCCACTATGGGTTCTCGAATTTCCTCAGCAATCTTCTGTGTCCCCCCTAAACGATTAAGGTTTGGATGATTCCCAGATAAGTCTCGTGGTGATTCTGGTAACATCGAAAACTCCGCCAGCTCTTTATTAACCAAAGCGACATTGCCAAACAAACTCTCCAGCTCAGCGACAGAAATCAACGGTTGTCTTCCAAGAACAGCTAAATATTTTTTCATAAAACTATTATACCATGTTATAATAACCTCATGTTTCGTAAAATACTTACCATTCTCACGCTAGCATTAGTTGTTTTTGTTGTCTGGCAGGCTCGCTCGGACATTTTTCAAGCTGTAGACTACCTTTCCCGGACTAATCTATTTTTTATCATTCTCCTGATTCCGGAGCAGCTTTTTATGTATTACTGTGCAGGCCAAATCTTCTTTTCTTACATGGCTGCCAAGGAACGTGCCAAAAAAGCCGACAAAAGCAACGATTCTATAGCAGATAAGAGCTATGAACAGGATAAAAAGTCGAATACTTCCCGTTCCGTGTCGAGAAACCCCAAGAAGTTCTCCTCTTGGATGCTCGCTCGTATTTCCTTTGAGCTCAATTTCGTTAATCATGCAATTCCTAGTGGTGGATTTGCTGGTCTAGGCTATATAACTTGGCGGCTTAAAGAATTTGGCTCGTCAGTTGGTCAAACCAGCTTTATGTATGTTTTGCGTTACGCTATTACGATTCTTGCTAATCAATTTCAGACTATCGTTGCGATTATTGTACTCATCTCGGTTGGAGGTATTGCTGACAATGCCTGGTGGGTGGTTGGTCTCACGAGCTTGATTTGTCTTGGTATTGTTTTCGCTCTAGCTGCTATTGTTATTATTGCTAGTAGCCGCAAGCGTATTGAGTGGTTTGCTAAGATTTCTGTTAAATTTATCAATTCACTTGTTCGTACTATTACTTTTGGTCGCAAGCGATCCGTTCTGGAGTTCAAAAAAGTTGAAGATTACTTCTTGGATATCTATAAAGATTTGATGATCGCTAGGCGGAACAAGAAGATTCTTATTCATCCTATTGTCTGGGGAATCGTTTACAGCTTTTTTGAGGTTGCGACTTATTGGTTAGTTGGCATTAGTATGGGACACTGGGAGATTCTCCCTCAAATCATGGTAGCCGAAGCTATCGCGTCTGTCGTTGGGGCCGTCATGCTAACTCCGGGTGGAGTTGGGGGTTACGAAGGCGTAATGATTTTTGTCATGTCTGTCCTTGGAGTTGAGGCTGGACTTGCCACCGCTGTAGTTATCACGACGCGGGTAATCGTTTTGGTCGGTACCATTGTGAGTGGCTATGGCTTCTATCAAAACGCGATCTCCAAAATCGGCAAGAAAGAGCGTGAGAAAATTATGAAAGAAGTGGGTGAGTAGTGTTTGAGGGGTTTGATGGGTGGCTCCGCATCAAAGATGATTCGCTAGCGAGCTATTCTATTAAAGAAAACCCCCTCACCGTCTCGGAGTTCATTGAACAATGTGATTTTACTCTAGAGACCGAATTCGCTGATGTTTACATTGAAGGCGAAGTTGCGAGTTTTAAAATTAATCAAGGCAAATGGGTCTTTTTCGACCTCAAAGAAGCAGATTACAACTTAAACTGTTTTATGGTACTCTCACAACTGAATATTGCCCTCACCGATGGTATGAAAATCCGTATCAAGGCAACCCCTAAAGTTACTAACTGGGGACGTTTTTCGCTCACCGTCCATGCTATTTTACCAATCGGCGAAGGCAGTATTAAAAAGAGTTTTGAGTTATTAAAAAAGAAACTAGCGATGGAAGGGCTGTTCAACCCAGCTAAAAAACGCCTACTTCCAGACCGCATCGCTAAAATCGGCGTCATCTCTTCGACGGGTGCGGCCGGATATCATGATTTTCTCAAAATCCTCGGCAACCGATGGGGTGACCTTAGTATTTATACCGCCAATACAACAGTCCAGGGAATAGCAGCACCAGAACAAATCATTCGTGCCCTGGATTTTTTTAACCAACAAAATGACGTCGATGTCATCGCTATTATCCGTGGCGGAGGCAGTGCGGATGATCTTTCTGCTTTTAACGATGAACATCTCGCAAGAGCTCTAGCTGCCAGTCGTATCCCTACGATAACCGGCATTGGCCATGAAGTCGATGAGAGCCTGTGCGACCTGGTTGCTGATGTGCAAGCCTCAACCCCTTCTAATGCCGCTGAACTTCTTACTAAGGACCGTCGCCAGGTTCAGCTTCAAATTAATACTGCTATATCCCGCCTGCCCAATTATTTAGCTGAATGTATCACAAAAGTCCAAGAGACCCAAGCTCATAAATTGCAGCAAGTTGCCATTAGTCTCGGCCATCAAGTTGATACTAGAATCCAGCATCTTTCTGAGGCTAAGAAACTCCTTGCTTCGCTCAATCCCGAAAATATCCTTCGTCGCGGCTATGCTATCGTTCGCGGCAAACTTTCACCCGGAGAAGTGATCGAAGTTTCTACATACCAACAAACCATAACTGCGGAGATTAAGCATGTCGAAAAAAGACCCAAATAACAAACAAATTGACACGGCGTCCAGCCAAAACAGCATTGAAGATAGGATTAGGTACTTAGACGAATTAATCGAGTGGTTCTACAGTGATGATTTTAATCTTGATCACGCCATCCCTCGTTATAAGCAAGTAGCCGAGCTAGCAAACTCAATCCAAAAAGATCTTGAACAGTTCAAGAATGAAGTAAAAATCATCGCCGATTTTACGAAAGCATAAAACTCGTGCTATAATAAAACCATGCAAAACGACCAATCATTGATTCCTAACCCGAGCCAACCGACTCCTTATTCTCCATCCACGAATCCAACTCATCCTACCGCTCAAAACCCTCAACCAAACCCTGCTGCTACCGCAGTTGATTCTACCCAAAATCTCGCCACGCCAACCAGCCAGCCTCAACTCGGCTTCGCTCCATCTGCCCCCGGAACTGCTCCGCGGGCTCATAATCAGCCTCTCGCTTCGCCGCTTACGGCCGAAGATCTTGCTCCGAGGCGTCATGGCTGGGTCGAGACCGTCGCACTTGTCTTCGCTTGTCTTATTGCCATTACATTTGCTGGTCTGTTCATCTGGAAATACATGGAATGGGACACTGTAAAAACAGACGTTGACGGCCAGATTGATGCCGCCGTGGCGATTGCCGTTTCTGAAAACACTGCCAAACTTGAAAATGAGTTTACCGAACGCGAAAAATACCCATATAAAACCTTCTCTGGGCCGTCCGACTACGGTAGTCTAAGTTTTGAATATCCTAAAACCTGGAACGTCTATATCGCAAAAGATGCGGCGAGTGGCGGCGATTTTGAAGCATATTTAAATCCCGGTGAAGTTCAGCCAGTCAGTACTACTACGATTAATGCCTTGCGTGTTATGATCCAGAATCAATCCTTCGACAGTGTTATTCGTACTTACGACACGGCTTTAAGAAATGGCACTGTCGCTGTCTCGACTCGCAATATTGGCAGTGCAGTAGCCAATATCTACACCGGCGAGATCTCACGCAACCTGCGTGGGGCGGTGGCGATTTTTAAGATCAGGGACAAAACCGTCGTCCTCCAAACCGACGCTGAGCTCTTCCTTGATGAGTTCTACAAGCTTCTCGACACCGTAACTTTTGTTGAATAGCCTCCAGGGTCAAAAGTGTGCTATAATTAACCTATGTTTGAGGAGGTAAAAAGTGTCACCGCTATTGCACACGAGCTAAAAACGCCGCTATGTCTCATGCGTCAACTCGCCCTTAGCCTCGACTTAGCTACTACGCCTGACCAGCGTTCTCGGATGGAGTCGCGACTCATCCAAATCTCCGACCACACCCTCCGCCAAATCGAAGATCTTGAACGCATGTCGCGGCTTCAAGACGGCCTATTTACTATGGAGCCGGTGAGCATTCGCGGTGTTTGCGATTCGGTTTTACGCGAAATCACCTTGCTTAGTCGCCTAGAAGGTTGCCGGATTCATACCTCCTATCTCAATAAAACTCGCCTCGCCTCCGCCAATCGTGACCTGTTACATAGTATAGTCTACCACCTCTGCCTTAATGCCTTGCATTATACGAATGATAATAGCTGCAGTGAACTGTCAGTCTCTGAGCATAAAGGCCACGTTCGCGTTGGTATTCGTGATTATGGTCCAGCACTTCCTACGAAGCTGTGGCACGAGCTTCAATCCGGCATACTTGCTTGCCCCCCTATCCATATTGCCATGCGGCCCAGTAGCTCTAGTCTCGGTCTCTACCTGGCTTCTCGCTTCGCCGACCAAATGCATAGCCGACTTAATGCCATCCGTCACCACGACGGTACGACCTTCTTTCTTGACCTCCTACCATCAACACAAACTATGTTACCAATCTAATCACTAAAGGAGAACTATGAGTTTAGTTTTTATTGTTGAAGACGAACCAATCATGGCGGAATGTATAGCCCTAGCTGCTACGGGTGCTACTACTTACCCTAATGACCGACATCCGACTATCTTAACCGCTGAGCAGGTTGCCGCCATGACACCAGAGGAAATGTCTAAGCCTGCGAATGACGATAATCCCCAAACCCGTATCTTTAACGATGCGATAGCCGCTATGGCAGGCTTACAAGAAGAGATTCCGGATGTGATTCTGCTTGACATCGCCCTAACTGGTCCCGATGGTTTTACGCTGCTCAATGAGCTAGCCTCATACAGCGACACAATGCGTATCCCAGTCGCCATTATTACAAACCTTGACCTGTCCGGACATAATCTTGAGCATTACGGCGTCTTCCGGATTCTAAGCAAAACCACTATGACCCCCGAAGACATCCGTTCTGCCGTCGAAAGTGGCCTTGAGCTCGCCGCTACTCAAACTGCCCAAGCCGTCCAAGTTAAAAACGCCGCTCATACCGTTAATCCTCCAAATAGCGAACAACCCACAACCCATTCTTCATCCACCTTGCCTTCATCTAGTTCGGATTCCGCCGAGCCACTCTCTGGCCTTGCTAAGCTCCAGTCCAGCCTCAGCGACCTGCCACCCGAACCCAACCAAGCCCCATGAAAGATCTCCGCACCAAAGCTATTGTACTGCGTCGTACCAATTATGGCGAATCCGACCGCATTTTGAATCTTCTCACCCCAGAAGGGAAAGTTGCTGTTTTGGCTCGCGGCGTCCGCAAAGAGAAATCTCGCCTCGCCGGTGGTATTGAGCCTTTTTCCGTTACTGACGTAGTAATCCATCAAGGCCGTTCTAGTCTCGGAACGCTCACCAGTGCTAAGATGCTCCGTTTTTTTGGTAATATTCTTTCTGATCTTGATCGATTAGAATTAGCTGGTACCTTCCTCAAACGCCTTGATCGAGCCGCCGAACAGGTCAGCATCCCCGAACACTACTCATTGTTGGTTCAAAGCCTCAATGGTCTTAATATGAATCTTCCAATCCCAGTTATCTCAACTTGGTTTAACCTTAATCTCGCAAGCATCAGCGGTGAAACCGTCAACTTTCTCTGCGACATTAATGGGGAAGACCTTTCGTCCGAACGTCGCTATGTATGGGATAATGCTGAGTTGGCCTTGCGTCCCGACCCTCGCGGCCCTATCTCTGCTAATGAAATCAAGCTTGCTCGCTTTCTTCTCGCGAATCAGCTTTCCTGGGCTATTAAAGTTGAGCGTCTCGATCAGCACTTACCACCTATCACCCAAATTGCAAATACTTCTTTCCAAAATCTCTAAAATGTCAAATAATTATTGACAAAAATAACAAAGTGTGCTACTATGCAAGAATAGGGGTGGAGATATACCCGACCAAGTTTTTCATAGTCTTATGTTGAGAAATCACATTTGCGAAAAGTTAGTCCTTACGCCCCCAAGATCCTTATTTAGAATTACTTTCTTTTCATTCATAAGTGGCCCAAAGACGAGAATTGGGCGTTATTGTCTCGTTTTTGTGCCATTTATGGCACATCTCCCCACGGGGTATAAGGAGGAAAAAATGAAAAGAAAAACCAAAAAACAGACTCAGGATCAGAACCAAAGCCGCTTCGTGTTCCATCGTGCTACCCGGAGTGGTCTGCCTACTAGTAGTGCTTATGTTGTCCGGCCAGACGGTTCTTTGCGTGAACCAGACGAGGTGCTGTCGATGAATGACGCGACCGTCGATGACCAGATTACAATCTGGCATCATGTGCAGGAGGATGAATTGTCCTTAGGCTGGTCAAAAACCAGCCAGTATCATAATTTCTGGTCGCACCACGTACCCTCGCAGTTGACTGCGGAGGCACTTCAGACCGTTGAGCGGTTAGAGGATAATATTAGGGATCAACACGACTCTCTGATCGACTACGCCAACCCTTATGGATGGGATACATCTCTTCATACAGTAAGACTCGGTTGGGAGCTGAACCGTCCGCAGTTAACCCAAGCTCAACTAATCGAGGTTGTTAATCACACTCAGGCTCGATTAAAGAAGCTACCGGACCTCTATTATGAGCGTCCCGATGCTCGCGTTAGTCTGGAGGGCAACGGCTGGCGTCTCATACTCAGGGTCTTCGATGAAGAAGAGAGAACCTACGCTTTAAGCCAGTATGAAGTCGAACGCTGGATGGCTCGTGTTGAGGCTTTTGAGAAACATGCTGCCATTATGGCACGTCGACGGGAGGCCGAAGAGAGGTATCTCGCTCATCACCTAAATCTTCGAGCCGCTATTCGTGCTGCTGGTGGTAAAATGTCGACCGTTGGGGCGGACGGCGTGCTGGTGTCTATCAATGAGGTCACTAGAGTCTATGCCCTCAATCAGGAGGACTCTAATGAGTTGGACGACTTAGTTAAAAGATTAGTACACAATCATAGCTAAGCCTCTCACCGCCTTGCAAAAGGCGGTTTTTTCATGTTAAGATAAAGCTATGAACCGAGTTCCTCTTGCGGAGCGCATGCGACCGCAGACGCTTGACGAGGTGATTGGGCAAGACGCAATCATTGGCGATGGTAAAATCCTCACCGAGATTGTTAAAAAGGCTGAGCCGGTCAACCTGATTTTTTGGGGTCCTCCCGGAACCGGTAAAACCACCCTCGCCCGTATTCTGGCCCGAGAATTTAAAGCTGACTTTGTCGAACTCTCTGCTGTCACTGCTCATAAAAAGGATGTCGAAGAAGTGGTCGAGCGAGCTCGTACAAACTGGAATCTTAAGATTCGCACGGTGCTATTTGTAGATGAAATCCATCGTTTCAACAAGGCTCAACAAGATGCCTTCTTGCCCCATGTCGAGTCTGGCCTGATTATCCTCATCGGTGCAACGACGGAAAATCCTAGCTTTGAAGTTATTTCACCGCTTCTTTCCCGTTCCCGCGTCGTCATTGTGTCTGGCCTCAAAAAATCAGACGTCGTTCGGGTGCTTGAGCGAGCCATCGCTGCCGAAAAGGCCGAGCAACGCGTCACAAAAGAAGCTATCAACTACCTCGCTGACCTCAGCGGTGGTGATGCTAGATCAGCCCTGGGCGACCTCGAGCTATCTCTTAGCCTCGCTAAATTGGTTGATGAGAATGTGGTTGAGACCGCTGTAGGCAAAAAAATGCCTCTCTATGATAAGTCTGGCGATTATCATTATGATAACACCTCTGCTTTTATTAAGTCCATGCGTGGTTCCGATGTTGACGCGACACTCTATTATCTTGCTCGCATGGTTGAGAGCGGGGAAGACCCTAAGTTCATTGCTCGGCGTATGGTGATTTTTGCCTCCGAGGATATTGGCTTGGCGGGGAATGGTGCTTTGAACCTGGCCGTTAGCTGTTTCCAGGCTATCGAACGCGTCGGTATGCCGGAAGGCGAGATTATTTTAAGTCATGTTGCGACTGTGCTTGCTAAGGCTAAAAAGAACCGTGATACTTACGATGCCTGGACTAAAGCTAAAGAAGTTGCACGCCGCAGCATGGGCTGCCCAGTTCCAACCTGGCTTCGCAATGCCCCGACTAAGCTCATGAAGGACCTCGGTTTTGGTCAAGGTCAGCAATGGACTGCCGGCTTTCATCTTGATAAGTCTTATTTGCCCGACGATGTCAAGCATGAAAAAATCTTTCGCTCCCCGAACCAGAAGCCCCATAACCACAACGAGAAATAAACAACCCCGACCTCGCAGAGTGTGCTATAATTAATCCATAACTAAAGGAGTTTTTATGGCAGATTTTAATAAAATCCTCACCCCTGGTGATTATGAAAACGGCGAGATTAATGTAGTTGTTGAAATCTCTACTGGTTCTAACCATAAAATCGAGTGGGATCGCAAGAATGCCTGTTTTATGCTTGATCGTATTGAGCCAATTGCTTTTGCAAAGCCAACCAACTATGGTTTCATCCCTCAGACTCTTGATGAAGATGGCGACGAGCTTGATGTTCTGCTTGTTACTGACCAGCCGCTCACGACTGGCATTTATACAAAAGCTCGTGTTCTTGGCGTGATGAAGTTTATTGATAGTGACGAAGTCGACGATAAGATTATCGCCGTCGTCGCTGATGATCGTAATAATGGCGACGCCTACCAGACCCTCGAAGACTTGCCTAAACAGCTAATTAAGCAAATTGAGTTCCATTTTAATCACTATAAGGATCTCAAGAAGCCAGGCTCAACTGAAGTTAAAGAGTTTGCTGGAGTCGACGAAGCTAAGAAAGTTATCAAAGACGCTATCGATCGCTGGAACCAGCAATAAAATTACTGTTTTGCCAAACCCCTGGATATGTTATATCTGGGGGTTGTATAGGTGCTATTGTAACAACTTAGATGCTACAATCTCCGCTTTGTTAAATATGCAATTTCTCGGTCTCCTACCAAAGAACAGCAAGCTGATTCCTTAAGACTAAACTCTAATCAATAATCCCTCACAATGTATTAGATATTATCATTTCACCGCGTCGAAGGTGTGGTTGGGTTTTCTAGTCTTGATTATTCTAGGCTGACGCGGGTCTGAGTCTTTAGACGAAGAGAGCGTCACCAGACTAGAAAACCAACCACCCTCGCAGGTGAAATGATAATATCGAAACCTATCTAACCTAGTACGCCAGACAACGGATGGGGTAAGCATACCAACGATGGTCCGGGCCGCTTGACGGGCTGACGCTATTTTCATCATTAATTCCTAGGTAATATCCGCGTGCATCATTGGCGGTCGTGCTGGTCCAGAGCCAACCATTCGTCCCGAGATCGCGTACCATATTCAAGGATGAACCCGCATATCCGCTACGGACGAACTAGTATAAGCTATACTAGTTCAATTTTAAATCGTCCCTGTTATTTTATCTAAAATCCTAGCTAATTAACTAGAACCTCCACTAGCTTTTGTGTCAATCACTTCGTCCGTAGCGGGTTTACTAATATCGATCGTAGTGCAGTGCGTTACTTAGGATTTGAAGGATATTATTGGTCAATGACATCTTCTTCCGTGCTTGATACTGGCAGCACTAGTATGGCTGGGAACTTTTTAGGATTTGCGGACATTACAACATCACCCTCAAACGGTTCAACATATCGGATACTTGCTCTCCCCATCCGTTGTCTGGCGTACTAGGTTAGATAAGCTCTAGCAGCTCATCCCCTAAAACCAACTATCGTTTGAGAGCTAATCCCTAATCTACAAAAGACCCAGACTGTCGATCCCAGAGATGCTTATACACGCCATCCTTACGCTCTAACAACTCTGCATGACTACCCTGCTCAACAATCTTCCCATCTTGTAGGACAATAATTCGATCTAAGCTCGCAACGGTTGATAGCCTATGCGCAATTACTATACTGGTCCGTCCTGCCATCAGCTTCTCCAATGCATCCTGAATCAAGGCTTCTGATTCGGAATCCAGTGCCGAAGTGGCTTCGTCTAGGACTAAAATTGGAGCATCTTTCAGTATCGCCCTCGCGATTGCTACCCGCTGCCTTTGTCCTCCCGATAACTTCACCCCACGTTCACCTACGAGCGTATCGTATCCGCTCGGCATCTGTTCAATAAACTCATGAGCGTTAGCTAAGCGAGCCGCTCGCTCAATTTCCTCTGGCGTCGCATCGGTTTTACCGTAAGCGATGTTTTCCGCGATGCTCCGATGAAACAAAGCCGTCTCTTGCGGAACATAAGCCACAGTGCGTCGCAGCGACTCCTGGGTTATCTCCTTAATGTCCTGTCCAGACACTAAAACTTCTCCTTGAGTTACATCGGCAAATCTCAGCAATAACTTGGTAAGCGTAGTCTTACCTGATCCTGACACGCCGACCAGCCCAACCCGTTCGCCCGGCTTAATTTCTAGGTTGAAATCCTGAAAAATCGCTTCCTTTGCGTCCCGATGCTTAAAGTAGACATGGTCGAATCTAACACTTGCCTCAGCCAACTCTAAACTCACTGCATCCTTCGCATCTACTACATCGTCAACGGTATCCAAAATCAGCGTCATCTCTCGTGCATCGCCAAACACTCGATTAAGATTCTTCAAAATCGAGTTAATCTCCCACAATTCACCTTGCACAGTCTGAGCATAATTCACAATTAAGACTAAAATCGCCACCGAAATCCCTAACCACTCGCGACCAAATAGCAAGAAAGTTAAGATTAGACCCGTAATACCCAACTGCACGAAGTTGAACATAACATCCCGCGTAATCGTTGCTCGCATTGACCGGATTCCAGCATTATAGGAAGTTCTCGAGAAATTAGCATAACGTCGCCGCTCGTGACTCTCTTGTGCGTAGGACTTTACTGAAATGATGTTCGAAATCGAGTCTGCTAACTGACCAGTCTGTTTAGTCTCGGCTGCTGCCCACTCCTCATTGAGATGTGCCACTTTTCTGAATGAGAGTAAACAAATAATTGCGTAGACAATTGTTAAGACTACCAATCCGGCTGCAAACCATGGCACTTGCGGTATTAAAACCACGACTACTAACAATATATATACTAATGTTGGCCAAATATCCCAAACAAAAGTATCGATTAAGCGTTCAAAAGCCCCTACGAATTTATTCGACTGTGAGACTAGGGAACCAGAAAATCGATCGCTATGAAACTGCATTGATTGCTCGCTCACAGTATTGAAGCACAAAATAGCCAAGTTATACATCGAAAGCATTTCCCACTTCCAACAACAATAGAGACGCAATTCTTCAAATACGAGCTTGTTCAGCGTATAGACTGCCATAAAAACCAATACCTCACCCAAAGCTACAGTGAGTAATTCCTCAATTGGTAGTCCCAGCGATGCCTTCTCGATTAAGTCAGCGAAAATCAATGGAGCTAAAACACCCCTAATAAAAACCACAATCGGCGTCAAAACAAAACATGCCAACGCATACCACTTATACTTCTTGACTTCTTGCCAATAATAATACAGTGTGCGTTTGACAGTTTTTGGCTTTTCCTTTACTCTTCGTGACATACTTCACTATCATACCTTAATCTTTTCAGCTCCGCAAGCTTACATTAAATAATTTTTGATAGTTTGCTAAAACCCCATCGTCTAAGTCAAGCCATATCTCTCTTTGTATCAAATCTTCAAACCATAATTTTAGCTCCTGCGTCTCCTGCCATCGACGTTTATCTATCTCTAACGTATCCTCCCGATCTACGCCTTGAGATAGTGTCTCAATCTGTTCCTGTAGTTTATCATATAATTCACCCAATAGTTCTGGTCGGTAAGCATGTAGGTAAAAAATAGCCTGGAAGGTCCGTTCTGGGCCGGAAGTAATCTGCCAATAAATCGGTTTCGCCTCTGTCTTGCGTACTGGATCGCAGTACTGCTTTTTATGATCCTCGAAAAAATCTTCTTGGAAATAACGCCGTATTCTCTGTCGGACAGTTTCGTTATACCTGCATCCTAACGCTTGTGCTATCCAACTCAGATTTTCCTCCAGATCCTCCTCGCCAAAACTTTGAGTTAGGAATCGCTCCAATTGCTTCATAATATCATCTTTGCTCTCGCTTTGAGACGCCATTAAAAACCGCCCGGCCGACCCTGGCTCTTGCACCCCATCTTTCTCCAGGCTATACCTACCCAAGCTCCAACCCACAAAATAAGATAATAAACTTTTTGCTATTATTATCTCGCTCGGCACAGATTCTTGAGTATCTTTTAGCTCTTTTTCGACCTCAGATACCTGGAAAATCTCTCGCACCAAGAGATTTATTCTTTTTTCGCATCGTCCCAGCTCTTGCTTTCGCTCAATAATTCGCTCTTTCCACTTTTCTGCTGCTATTTCTATCCGACTTGTGCCAAGCTTGCATAGTGGATGCTTGTCAAAATCATACGACATCTCTGACTCATCCCATTCCTCCTGAGCCAAATTAATACATTTTTGCACTAACTGTACAAGTTCTTTTTTCAGTGCCTCTTGATAAACGATGGGATAATTCGCTACAGCTCCTACGCTTTTATTCCATCCTTGCGATATCGCTTCTGCTACTTCTCCCATCAAGCTAGAGTTCAGCAATCCTAAAATATAATAGCTTAAATCCTCATCCTCCACAAAAATCTCTGGTCCAGCTGCATTAAAAGTATTACCTCGAGGAACAAAACGAAAGCTAGTGTTGCCGTTTGAGACCGCCGACCAAGTTATGGCTGGACGAAAGAAATACTTCTCATTTCTAATTACTGATTTTGCTGATTTTCTAATCTCGGCCCCATCATTTAACCAATCAATCACATAAAGATTATTCCCATACCACTTCCGATTCGCTCCACCCTTGTTATGTGGAAACCATTTTTTGCCCGAATTTATCGCCTCAGTATTATTTTTTGCCCGAAGTTTAATATCTCTAAAATCAACTTCCCACCACAATCGCAAAAATCTTTCATTGTCCGCCGTTGACAGTCCCTGTTTAACATCTCCAAAATCTTTAACTTTGCTACCCGAACGCAGTACTCCTTTTAATTCATCCGATAATGTAAACGCCAAGACATTACCGGACAACGCTAAGAAATCTGCCGACTTTGCTTGATAAAACTTTACGCTATCGTCTTCATTTTCTATCACTTCACCTCGACCAAACTGCTCCGCAATTCTCTTTTTCTGTTGTGATCCCAACCCCGTGACCCGTACAAAAAGCCCACCTTGGCCTCTTGCCTTCTGCACCACAAAGGCTACTGTTGACGCCATTACGCCACTAAAGACGCCATATCCAAGCCATAACACTTTTTTGATACTACATTCTTGTAAAAGCCATTTTCTAAACTCTGCGGCAGATTTCTGAAACATCCAAGCATCCATCGTAATTAATCCTATTCTACCGTCAGGCCTAACAAAGTCCGCACACCGACGCACAAATGCTATCGCGAGATCCGATTTCTCCACTGAATAATTTTCCTGCAAAAAACTACGTAATAAGGTATCGTATTTATGTAGATATGGTGGATTGGTCACCGCTACGGTGTACGACTTGGCTAGCAATTCTGCTTGGCGAATAAGTGGCTCAAGTCTTTGAGCTATCCGGTTTGCTCTTCGTGCCGGTTCATTCGCGATTGCTTTTCTTAGCTCACTGTAGTCATAATCTCTAGTCCTAATTAACGCTCCATAGAGCGTAGCATTTTTAAATGCAGATAGTAGGTATTCTAGCTCTTCTTTGGCTTTACCTTGAGGCTGGAAGTTTTTAAACCAAACTCGATTGCTTGATTGAACCGTTAAAATATTTAGTCTCACTCCACGCCGAAAGAACTCAGGATCATATTTGCGTGCCACCATTGAGCATAGCAACGTCGTAATTTGAGTCGCCCGCTCATCAATTTCCAGCCCATACAGGTTCTTCGATAAAATCAATTCCGCAATCCTGCTCGCTCCATACCCATGTTTACTGTACTCTGCATATAATACCTCAAAAGCATAGACCAAAATATGCCCCGATCCTGAACATGGGTCTAGTAAGCGTATCTCTTCAAGTCGCGACCGACAATCTCTTTCGTTGGCCACTTCCTGCAAATATTGCCCCAAAGTCGCATCAACCAAAAATCTTACCACCCAATCTGGCGTAAGAACCTGAGTTGTTGCTAGTGCTGTTTTTTCTTCATTTAGATCGTTATAATATTGATATAGCCAGCCCAGCGTCTCAACCTGTGCAAAGGCACTGTCTTTTAATGCATTAATAACCGCCGTAATGCCACCCTCCCCCAGGAAATTACAGGGAATCAAGTCATTCAACTCTGCCGTTGATGCTCCGAATATCGCTGGAATAACTTCGGCTAGCCTGTTAGCGATTGCTATCAAGATTTGTTCATACTTTTGTTCTTCCGATAAATCGTCTAGGTCAGAATAATCCAAAGCTATCGCCGTATCGGATAGTTTATCCAGCTCTAATCCTCCTAGCCAACAATCATTTTTATCACCTAAATTATCAAAAAGCCCAATTCTGCATCCACGCATTCGTTCGTCAATCGGCAAAATCCCATGCTGATCCATATAACATAGAGCAATAATTCGATTGAACCAAGTATAAGTTGCCAGCTCAATAACCACTTCTTTGCCTTCATGCTCAATCTTCTGCTGCAAGGCTTCTGGCAATGGCTTCAAGTTCTCTAGGCGTGCACGCACACCAAAATCAACCAGTGACCTTAGTTGCCCTGCAAACCGTTTTAAAACTTTCTGGTCTATTCTACTTTCCCCCACTATTCACTCCGACCTACAATTCGGCAATCTTGACTCTAACTTGTTCTGTCGTATCCCGATCACGTACCGTTACACTATCATCTTCAAGGCTGTCAAAGTCCACCACCACGCACTTTGGCGTACCAATCTCGTCCTGCTTGCGGTAACGCTTACCGATATTTCCTGAATCGTCCCATGTTACAAAAGTGTACTTATCTTTCAGCTTCTCGTACACCTCTCGTGCCTTCTCGACCAGCTCAGGCTTATTTTTCAATAACGGACTAACGCAAAACTTGTACGGGGCTAGATTTTCAGGCAACTTCAAGACTGTACGCTTCTCACCATTAATCTCATCCTCACAATATGCTGCACTCAAAACTGCCATCACTAAACGCTCGACCCCAATACTCGGCTCGATTACATGCGGTACAAAGGCCTCACCAGTAGACTTATCTCGATATTCCATGCTCTTACCTGACTCTCGCTGAATATTTCCAAGATCAAAATCTGTCCGGTAAGCCAGCCCCATCAGTTCTTCCTCGCCGTTCGGGTAGTCAAACATGATGTCGATTGTTTTCTTAGAATAATGAGCACGATCCTCGGCCGAAACATCTAACTCATGCAGCATTTCCGCTGGAAGCCCGATGACCTTTTCCAGGAATTTCAGATGTTCCACTCGCATCATCTCAAACGCCTTCTCCCACTCATCTGGTTTCACAAAATATTCAATTTCCATCTGACTACACTCGCGATCGCGTAGAATAAAATCTCGTGGCGAAATCTCATTTCGAAACGCCTTGCCTTGTTGAGCCAGACCAAACGGCATATCCGGATAAATAGTATCCACTACATTGCGAAAATTGGTGAAAATACCTTGTGCTGTTTCTGGTCGGAGATACGCGATACTCGTCTCGTCACTCACGGCCCCAACATGAGTCTCGAACATCATATTAAATTTGCGTACATCACTCCAGTTTTCCTTACCACAAGTCGGGCATTTTACTTTTGCTGCTAAGAACGCCTCGGTCGTGATACTCTCGGTCGCTCCACCAACTAGCTTATCCGCCCGAAAACGCCCATGACATTCTTTACACTCTACTAACGGATCATTAAAAGTATCAACATGTCCCGAAGCCCTCCAGGTTCGCGGATTCATGATGATTGCCGCATCAACTCCATACATGTCATCACGCTTATCAACCCAAAAACTCCACCACTCCTGCATAATATTACGCTTCAAGCTTACTCCTAATGGACCAAAGTCCCAAGTTCCCGCCATTCCGCCATATACATCTGACCCTGGAAAAATAAACCCCCGCCGCTTACATAAACTAACGATATCTTCTAACTTACTCATAATATATTATATTGTAACATGGATTATTCGCCTCCGATAGGTTCTTGTAAAAACCTGTATAGGTGTGATATAATAGACTTGTTGCCTCAACAGTTCAGTTGATAGAGTACATCCATGGTAAGGAATAACACCTACCTCTGGACAAAAGATCTGCCAATTGAGGTAGGAGTAAAGGCATAACCACTTTAAAAATTTGGTTCAAAATTAAATTATGCCGACTTAGCTCAGTGGTAGAGCACGCCCATGGTAAGGGCGGGGTCATGAGTTCAAATCTCATAGTCGGCTCCACATTTAGCCTTTAAGACCGCCATTAACTTATTTTAGAGTTAGTGGCGGTTTTTGTTCCTGGAAGTTGTCAATATCATTCATAGTGCCATAAATGCTTTTAATGTTTTGGTTGCAATTTTATCAATTCTTCTCGAAAAGCCATGCTTTCTATCTTCCAGCACCTCCAATCTAATATTTCTCTTTGAATTGCTATTCTTATATACTTAATTTCCTCAAATGGATTCATTCTTATGACATCTTCGACATAGCATTTTCCAAGTTTCATAGGGCCACACTTAATTACTCCTGGCAAGTTATTTGGGTCAAACCTTGCAAATATCATCTTTCCCGCCCTAGCATCATCCGGAATACAAAAAGCCGGGTAGAAAAGAACCAGTTTATTTATCGCCCAGGTTAGCATATCCTCTACTAATGGCATAATCAATTACGCTTTCTAAATCTTTAACTTCTGTCAATACGGACATTTCGGTGGTTAATCCATCACTTTTGCCCAGTATGGCACTACCTCCACGAAAATCAAAAGGGTTCCCGCTGGTCTACATTCTGTTCCACGAATTATGAGGTTGTCTCTTTGACATTCAAAAGATGTTTTTTTGTAACGACGACCCTTTTACCGTTCCTTATCTTAAACATGTCCAGAACTCTTCTCAAATTGCAGCCTAGCTATTTCCCGCAGTTCTTGCGGTGAGCCTTGAGCTTTTTCATTGCCCAGTCGTAGTGGCTCGGCATTACACTGACAAAATATGAACCTAAATCAGTATTTACCCACGCGAAAACTCCCCGCCCAAAAAGTTCTTCATTGCTATATTTCTCAGCTAGCTCCAGAACTTCTCGATGAGATTTTTCAAACATCTTTTTCGCATCTTCAAGGCTAGTCTTTTGATGTTTCTCCCAGAACTCCGCATTCATATCACCGTAAGTTTTCCAAGAATACGGCTCAGGAATAAACGACTTCTCGCTGCCACTTTCATTAGCTTTGATCCAATTCAGTAAAAGCTGGTGCCACTCGTAAAGATGGATATAAATATCACGCAAATTCTTGTCTCGGTTCCAATGTCTTTCGGTCTTTTTCGGGTCATTAGAAAAGTCAAACTCCGTATTCAGTTCCTTCTCGGATAACGAAGCGGTAAGGTCAGTCAACTTCCGATATTGCTCATTGCTGGCTTTAATTAAATCATCTTTACTTCTCGCTCGTGGCATAATGCTCCTTGTCATAAGACAAACTATAATTTCTCCCCATTCGATTATATCAGATTTTGCTTAGTATGAAGCTTACGATAACCGAAGAGATGTTCAAGTGATACGCTTTCACGAGACTTTTTATTTAATAAGTATTTTGCGGTTTACGATAATCCTCATCACCGGAAATAAGACATCAACGCTAAATGTTGTAATTTTTACAACATTTTCTTTACGAGTCATATCACCCTTATGCTATAATGAAAATGTCTAATCTAATTAATCATAACCATTTTTTTATCTATGGATGATTCCTTTATGGTGCAGAAAGCACAACCTAGACTATAAGCAGTATAGCAACTAGAAGCCTGAGCTGTTATATCAAGTTCCAGATAATAGCTCCTTTTATGTGACCAAACATGAACTTGTAAAGTTTAGTCTTAACCCACTTTCACCAATTTCCATCGTCCTCTGCTGTATCGCTATCGCCGTCGCCA
The DNA here is from genome assembly GCA_947425245.1 of uncultured Candidatus Saccharibacteria bacterium. Taxonomy (GTDB): domain Bacteria; phylum Patescibacteriota; class Saccharimonadia; order Saccharimonadales; family Saccharimonadaceae; genus Nanosyncoccus. The sequence continues at coordinate 9 of CANDYU010000003.1, read as the reverse complement.
TCCCTACTC
>CANDYU010000002.1 GCA_947425245.1 uncultured Candidatus Saccharibacteria bacterium | reverse complement strand
GAGTAGGGATGGCGACGGCGATAGCGATACAGCAGAGGACGATGGAAATTGGTGAGAGTGGGTTAAGACTAAAAAGGTCTTTGAGGAAAATAACGCTAAAAATGAAACCAATAATGCAACCGCTAAGGATGATACTTTTATATCGATCGAGTGGTCGACTAATATTGTAAATAACTAGGAGGCCAACAATAGAAATGACGATGGTAGCAATAGTAGAGATTTGGGGTAGGTTGAGCTGTAGCATACTGCCGAGGATGACGATAAAAGCGACGGTGATGGCATTAGTGATGCCGCCAGGAAGGGCACGTGAAATAATGTTCCGAATGAAATTACCGCGGATGAGATTAGTATTGGGCATTTGGGAAAGAAGAAAGGCGGGTACGCCGATCGTGAAGAGGCTGATAAGGGAAATTTGGGATGGCACGAGCGGGTAAATAATACTGAAACATATGGCGGAGATAGCTGTGAGAATGGAAAAAATATTTTTGACTAGAAACAAGCTGCCGGCTCGCTCGAGATTATTAACGACTCGCCTTCCTTCTTTAACAATGGCGGGCATTTTGGAAAAATCTGATTCGAGAAGTACCATCTGTGCGGCTTGAATAGTAGCATCGCTACCGGAGGCCATGGCAATTGAACAGTCAGCGTCTTTTAGAGCGAGGATATCGTTAACACCGTCGCCTGTCATCGCTACGGTATGTTTTTGCGATTTGAGGGCTAGGACAAACTTGCGTTTCTGTTCCGGCGTAACGCGACCAAAGACGGTGTATTGCTGAATTGCTTGTTCAAGTTCTTCGTTAGTGTTGATTTTTGAACAGTCGATATATTTGTCGGCATGTTTAATTTTGGCTTGTTCAGCAATTTTTGAGACAGTGAGCGGGTCATCACCAGAGATGACTTTAATATTAACTCCTTGATCATAGAAGTAGCGAAAGGTGGTCGGAGCACTGGGGCGGATAGGATTCGTAAGAATAATAAAACAACAGGGGGTGAACTTCGCGGTAAGTTCTTTGCCATCAAGCTTACCGGAATAGCTACCGAAGACAAGAACGCGTTGACCTTTTCGAGTGTATTTTTCAGTTTGACTTTGATATTTTTGATAAGATTGTCGCAAAATGAACTCTGGGGCACCCAGAATATAAACTTTTGATCCGATTTTTGCTCCGCTGTATTTATATTTGGAAGAGAAACCGGAAACTAGACTAGCGGTTTCGGTAGGTGGCTGATTGAAGAAATCTTTAAGGGCTGCCATGGTGATATTATCATTAGCTTGGGCGGCAGCAAAATTGCTAAGGATTAAAGATAGTCTTGTCCTAGAGAGGCTTGATGAGATAAGGTCAAAATGGCTGACACGCATGGTACCATCAGTGATTGTGCCGGTTTTATCGACGCAAAGTGTGTCGACGCGGGCCAGGGTTTCGATTGATTTCATGTCGTGCAGGAGAACTTTGTTGAGGGCGAGCTTGGTGGCACTGATAGCGAGGGTGGTGCTAGCGAGCAGAAAGAGTCCTTCAGGTATCATACCGATAATGGCGGCTACCATGGCCTGAACGCTGGATTTTGGACTAGCACCATTGAGAAAGAATTGTTGAGAGAAAAGGATGATACCGATGGGGATGATGATAAAACCAACGATTTTGACGATCTTATTAAGGGAGCGAATGATTTCGGATTGCTCGGTGTTTTTGATAGTTTTAGCTTCAAGAGTTAGCTTTGAGATGTAAGAGTCTTTTCCGACTTTTGTGAGTTTTGCGTAGCACTCTCCTGAGACAATGAAGCTACCTGACATTAATGTGTCGTTGGCGGTCTTATGGACTTCGTCTGCTTCGCCAGTGAGTAATGATTCGTTCACCATAACGCTGCCTTGAAGTATGATACCATCAGCGGGGATTTGATTGCCAGCTTTAAAGATGATAATATCGTCGCGCACAAGATCATTAACGGGGATTTTGACTTTGGTATTATTGCGTAAGACGGTGGTATGAGGAACATGAAGCATGGTGAGATGGTCGAGTGCAATTTTGGCACGAATCTCTTGGAAGATACCGATACAGGTGTTGGCAATGATGATAGGTAGAAAAGTGAGATCGCGGTAGGAACGAACTAGGATGAGAAGGATTGAGATGATGACAAAAATAAAATTAAAATAGGTGAAAACATTGCTAAAGATGATTTGGGGGATAGTTTTAGAGGGCGGTTTTACTTCAGCGTTAACTAGCCCAGCTTTTTGACGGGTTAGTACTTCAGCGTCGGAGAGGCCTGCAAACTTAGTCTTTGTCATGATCTTAATTATATTACTTTAGGTGACATTTGGGTGACAATGAATGAGTTTATCATAAAAGCCCCCGGTTTGGTCGAGGGCTCGAAGTGATGGACTGGAATCTACTCTTCGAACTTGATTGAATCGATGATGTAATCGCCAATTTTTTCCCACTCATTGCGGAGGTCCTCTTCGCAGTTGAAGGTAACAATGGCAAGGTTGCCGTTGTAGGAGAAGAAGGTCATATGATTGTAGATACCATCACTGATGATTTCAAGTGAGCCAATTGTGTGACCTTGGACTTCGAAAGATCTGGCACTGAGGACATCACTATAATCGGCCATGTATTTCTCCATGGCTTCGAGGTATTCTTTGATCTCGCTGTTCTTGAGGGCAGTATCGCTAGTACTGAGGGCGATATTGACTGTGTTGTCATCGTCGGAGTAAACCGTAGTTAATTCGTCATCGTCATAGGAGTCTGCGATCTCACTAGCGGAGAGTTTGCGAAAACTAGAAGGCACCTGAACGGAGAATTTTTCTCCATCAAGCTTGACGTATTTCATGTCGATTTTGTTGCCTTTGCCGGTTTCGGCAACTAGGGTAGTTTCGCCAGAATCGTTGTTATCAGTATTGGATTGGTTGTCTTTCTTGTTATTCATCATGCAAATAGCCACGATAATGCCAATAATAACAACAATGACAATTGCGGCGATACCGGCGATAAGGCCCCAATTGGGTTTTTGCTTTTTGACTGGTTTTTGATGTGCTTGCGGCTTTTTACTTTCTGCCATAAAATCTCCTTAAATCTTTATATTAATTATAGCAAACTTTCTGTGTTATAATAGTAAAAATAAATTGGAGGAATACTTTATGAAAAAGATTTTAATGATTATTGGTGGGATCATGGTTGCTTTAGTGTTGGTTGGAGTAATTGTGTTTGTGGTGGTTTCGATGACCTCAAAGAAATTAGAATGTAAGTCTGATATTGGTAATATTACTCTCATGTATACCGATAAAACAGTGACTGGATATACGGCTAGTGGCATAGAATATGATTTGGACGGGCAACAAAAGATTGCTGATAAAATTGGTGTCGAAGCTTATTTGGATGAGTTTGAGGATTGGTTTGAGGAGAATGCACACGGTACTTGTGAGCGAAAATAATTAACCTTGGATATATTTTGGACGTGATTTTGAGCTTGATTTTGTGACTTTTATAGGGGTGGGCAAAATATTCGGACGAAAAAACGAAGGAGACGAATGATTTTGGACAATTTTCGTCTCCTTTTTGGTGCTAGTGATGATGGTGATGAGTGTGGGTGGCGGGTTGAAGATGGCACTCGTGCTCAAGGCAGGATTCCTGGGGTGATTCAAATTCAATAGTAACATGCGAGATATGGTGGTCGAGGAGTGCATGGCGAATAGCATGTTTGAGTTTGGCGGATGGGCGATTGGTCACGACATGGAGTGTGGCGAAGTGGTGGCTCTCGTCAATACTCCAAGCATGGAAGTGATGGACATCTTGGATGTTGGGTAGTCGGAGGAGTTGTTGTTTAATGTCGGGGAGAGAAAGGTGGGCGGGAGTTTTTTCGAGGAAGATTGCGAGGGTGGCAGCGAGGTTTTTAACGGCATGGATGACAATAAAGATGGTCACGCAGATGGAGAGTATAGGATCGATATAGGTAATGTCGACGAATTTCATGATGATGGCTCCGATGAGGACTACTACCCAGCCAAGGACATCCTCAAGCATGTGAAGGTTGACAGATTTTTGGTTCAAGGATTCACCACGGCTAGTAAGGTGGGCGGCGAAGAAGTTGACGATAGCCCCAACGACGGCTAGAATGATCATTCCGTCGTAGTTGATGGGTGCTGGATGAAAGAGACGGAGGATAGCATTGATGATGACGAAGCTGGATCCGAGGAGAAGAATTAAGGTGGTGATAGTGCTGCCGATCAGGGAGTAGCGTAGATAGCCGTAGGTGTATTTTTGATCGGGGGTATGAGAGCTTTTTCGCTCAAGAAAGAAAGAGAGACCGATGCTAATAGCATCGCCTAAATCGTGGACAGCATCGGACATGATGGCGGTACTGCCAGTGAAAGAGCCGCCGATGAACTCATAGATGGAAAAACCGAGATTCAGGAGGAAGGCGATGAGGATATTGCGGCTGGTTTTTGGTTGATGAGTTTTAGGGTTGGTATTATGGGGATTATAGTTCCCTGTTTTGGTCAATTGAGGCATGAAAAACCTTTCAGATATTAGATGGATATCAAGTGTTTTTTGTAGGAAAGGTTAAAATAAAATCATCGCCTCAGTCGGTGTCAGTCGGATCGTGATTTTTCTAGTATAACGAATAGTCATTAAAATTGTCAATGACGTTTTCGGGTATGATAGTAATGTCGTGGTCGAGGTTGAATTTGGTGCGGGCGGAGTTTTCGTTGCTTGTAATGATGTCGCGATGTCCGGTAAGAGCAGCATAGGGTGCGAACTGAGCAGTACGGTTATCTAGGCTCATGGGATTCGGTGCGAGAGGGCGATCTTTGTGGAGGATATCGCGATAGTCGTCAATGGTACGCGAGGGGTTTTTAGGATGATAGTTAGTGAGATTGGCGGTATTAGTACTCATGCTCGGTGTCCTCCGATTTGGTGGTGGCGTGAACGCATAGTGGCACCGTCCTCGAAGTTGGTGCCACGGAGAATGGCGTTTTTGCCATAACGATCACGAATTGTTAAGATAGCTTTTTGGATGCGGTACTCCTTTTGGAGGGTTTTGAGTTCTAATTCTCTTTTTCTTTCAAGCTCAGCGTAATCTGTAAAAAGATCAGGCTGTGAAGGTGCATTATGTGTTTCAAGATCGGTATTAGCGTCAATTAAATTGTTGGCGGTGAGGGTGACCTTGCGGATGGTGAAATTTGGATTGACCTTTTCGTTATAGAGGTTGAGGAGAGCGTCAGTAATGAGTGTGGTAGAGTTGGTTTTAAAATCGAGACGAATGGTGCCAAGAGCTGGTTTGGGGACGCGACGGCCGTAATGATCAATGACGGATTTTTGGGCAGTATTTTCACGATCGTAATTAATGTAGAGATTGAGATGGTCGGTGATATAGTTCTTGCGTACTAAATCGAGCGAGAGGCTTTCGGCCATCTCTTTAACGATAGTTTTTGCTTGATTGAAACTATATGGACAAGATAGAACCTGACCGGAGCTGAGGCTTTTGGCTTCGGGTTTATGTTGCTTAATATTGATGATATCAACACACTCATATCCCCAAGCGTGATCGATGAGTAGTTCAGCGTTGACGCCGAAGAGCTGATAAAGTAACTTTGAGTTTTCGAGAGAGCAGCGAGCGACATCGCCCATGGTAAAAAGATTTCGAGCGGCGAGGCGTTTGGCATAACCGCGGCCAATACGCCAAAAATCAGTAATGGGGGTGTGCGCCCAGAGTTGGTTGCGGAAGGAAGTTTCGTTAAGTGTAGCGATGCGGACGCCGGCAGAGTTTGGTTCGGCGTGTTTGGCGAGTATGTCCATTGCGACCTTGGCGAGGAAGAGGTTGGTTCCGATGCCGGCGGTGGCGGTAATGCCGGTTTCGCGATAGACGGCACTGATCATTTGAGTGACGAATTGCTCGGGGGATTGACGAGACATTTTGAGGTAGCTAGTAATATCGCAAAAGATTTCGTCGATAGAATAAGCAAAGATGTCTTCAGGGGAAATGAACTTTAAATAAATATTGTAGATTTTGGAACTGTAGTCAAGGTAATATTGCATGCGAGGAGTAGCGATGATGAAGTCAAGAGCGAGATTAGGATTATTTTTCAATTTTTCGTTGTCGGAACTTTTGCCGAGAAAAACTCCAAGTGGTGTGGATTTTTGGCGTTCGTAATTGATTTGTCTAACTTTTTCAATAACCTCAAAAAGTCGAGCCCGGCTAGCAAGTCCATAGGACTTGAGCGGCGGCGAGACGGCAAGGCAAATAGTCTTTTCGGTCCGGGATTTATCGGCGACAACAAGGTTAGTCGTGAGAGGGTTGAGCTTACGTTCGTTACATTCGACGGAAGCGTAAAAAGATTTGAGGTCGATAGCGGCAAAAGTCTTTTCCATAATTATAAGTATATTATAATAAAAAGATGGAAGAATATAAATTATTTCTGAAAAAGACCCCGGAAGACGAAAGATTCCATCGGGTGCATGCTGTGCTAGTGACGGATGATGGACGAGTTTTGTTGCGATATAAGAATGGTGGGGCGAGGATTACGGGTGGAAGAATTGATGCGGAAGATGTAGATATGGAATCGGCATTGAAGCGAGAAGTCTTCGAGGAAATAAATTGTGAAGTCGACAAGGTTGAGTATTTGGGATATCTAGAAGTTGAAACAAAAGAAAATGGCGTAGTGTGTAGGAGGGAGAACTGGGCACGGATGGTGGCGAGAGTAACAAAGATTGGCGAGGCAAAGGCGGATCCGGATCGTGAGAATAATTGGATTTATGGGCGGACTTTGGCTCCGGCGGAAATTGCGAAAGAAGAGTTATTGAAGGACGCTCCGATGGGAGATACGGACAAATTAGTGGACTATGCTTTGGAAGTGGCGAGAGGAAAAGCATATTTTACGAAGTCGCCAAGTAGTGATTACGAAGTATTGAATGTTGAGGCTCATAATGGAAATTAAACTATGACGTAACGTCATAGTTTGAAGGTGCGTAAATGCTGTTTATCTTCGGTTGAGATACGTCGTGATTCGCAGGCTTTCTGAATGGCTTTGTTGTGGGCAAAGGTTGAAAGTTGATCGTGTGAAAGATAATCGAGAGTTTCTCTGGGAAATTTGGTAAATAACTCAGCAACGAGCCAGGCCTTTGCCATTTCGACATAGTATTTTTCGGATTGTATAGAATCAAGTAACTGAAAGATTCTATTAAGATAGTCGGCCTGGATAAAATGACACAGAATCATGACAAAAACGAATCGTAGAGTGTATTCTTCGGTGTTAGTCGTAAGTTGAGAAATGAATTGCCAATAGGTCGCAAGATCGGGGGCTTTAATTTTGAAACTGTTACAAAAAGTATCACAAACAGCCCAGTTGTTGATGAACGGAAGGAACCAAATAATATGATCAAGGCGTTCTTGTAGGCCCATTGGAGCGGTGGCGATAATGAGGCCAGTGATGAGAACTTCTTCGTAATGGTGGGGTGTGTTGTTGTCAATAAATTGCCAGTAGCTACCAGATTTAATGATTTCTTTGGCTAGTTTTCTTTGTTCGGGTAGGCGAACACCAATCACATGCTGGGCTTGTGGACAGGTTTTGAGATGAAAGATGCGATAATTGACATCCTCCATCTCAAAAAGTTTTTCGCGTAGTTCTTCGGGCGACATTATTTCTGTTTGTAGGCTTTGAGGATTTCGCCAAGACTCATTTTGCTGCCGTAATTAAAGATGGCGTTAGAATAAATCTTGATAGCGATATGGGCGACGACGAGGATGGTAGCCACTAGAATGATGATGGAAAGGGCGAGATCCCAGCCACTGGCAAGGCCCATCATAACTCGGAATGGCATACAGAAGGGAGAAGAGAACGGAAAGAGCGAGGCGAAGATATTAAGATCGCCGGTCGGGTCGGTCATGGTGAAGTACGCAAGATAGAAGCCGACCATAGCGAGAATGGCGATCGGTGTGTTAGCGGATTGAATGTCTTCGGGTTTACTGACGGTTGAGCCGGTAAGAGCATAGCCAAAAGCATAGGCGAAGTAGCCGAGGATGAAATAAAGAATGGTGATGAGGCCAAGCGAAATTGTAATATGCGATAGATCGAGAACGCTGCTAAGAACTTCGGTGCCAAGGAATAGGTAGGCACTGAGGACGGCAACGATGAGAAAGATAAGCATTTGTATGAGCCCAACGATGCCAATACCAATAGTTTTACCGAGAACGATGGTGCGTGGGCTGGTAGAAGTGACGAGGGTTTCCATAATTTTGGAAGTTTTTTCGGTAGTGATGGAGCTGGAGACCTGGAAGGCACAGAAGTAAATGGCATAGAAAAGCACTACGGACATCAACATCATGACGAAAATGTTACCACTGACGACTTCCTCTTGGGTTTGTTCCAAGGTGTACTCAAAATTAGGAACGAGAGAAGCAAGTTGCTTATCGGTGAGGCCAAGTTTGTTGATTTGGATTGAGGTGTAGAGTGTACTAAGTGCGGTGTCGAGGCTTTCTGGGAGTCCAGCAGTAGTGGCAGCATTTTCGACGATGTAACGGATTTTGGCTCCGTCGTCGGTTTTTTCGATAAGAATAGCGGCGTTGATGTCGCCATCTTCGAGCTTGGTTTGGATCTCTTCGTAGCCTAGACTTTCGAGCTCGATTTTGTAGCCGGTTTCGGCGTTTTGGAGAACTTCGAGTTGGTGGTCGAAAACCTGGTCTTGGTCGGAGATGAGGACGGTTTGAGTGCCAAAATCTTCGCCACCAAAGGCTTTAAGGATGTTTGGAACATTAAAGCCTAGAACTATGAGGACGAGGATGATGATGGTCGAGATAATGAATGATTTGCGAGTCAACATATCTCGCATGGTAAATTTGATAACGGTAAGAATGTCACGCATTTAGGCCTCAACTTTCTCGATGAAAATGTCGTTTAGGGTTGGTTTCATGATTTCGAATTTTTCAATATCAACATTGTGGCTAACGAGTTCGCGAAGAAGGTCGTGAGCTTCTTGTTCACTAGTGAGTTTGATGGAATATTGATTATCTTTCTCGTTTTCGATTTTAAACTTATTTTTGGGTAGGTATTGCTCAATCGGTTCCTTAACATCGAGCAGAAGTCGATTAGCAGGATAGGTGGATTTAATGTCTTTAAGATTACCTTTAAGGACGGTCTTGCCACGATTGAGAATGAGAATATTAGTACAAAACTCTTCGATGACGCTCATTTGGTGGGCGGACATAATAATATATTTTTGATCATGAACGAGATCGATGATGATGTTTTTGATGATATCGGTATTTACGGGATCAAGTCCACTGAATGGTTCATCAAGAACGATGAGGTCGGGGTTATGAATGACGGCGGTCATGAATTGAATCTTTTGTTGATTCCCTTTGGAGAGTTTTTCGGCTGGCATGTTGAGATATTCTTCAACCTTGAGCCGCTTTGCCCAATGCCTAATCGATTCAAGTGCGGTAGTTTTATTCATGCCTTTTAGCTCGGCAAAGTACATCAATTGGTTGATGATTTTTACTTTAGGATAGACACCACGCTCTTCGGGTAGATAACCGAAGTTGACGGTTTTGCGATCGACGGGGTGGCCATTCCAGGTAATTTCGCCGCTGTCTTTGGAGATGATGCCAAGAAGCATGCGGATAGTAGTAGTCTTGCCGGCACCGTTAGTGCCAAGAAGGCCGTACACTCCAGGGCGATCGAGGGTTAGTGAGATACGATCGACGGCAGTTTTGCCGGCGAAGGACTTTGAGACTTCTTTTAGAATAAGTCCGCTCATGTGATCCTTTCTAGCTATTATTGATAGGTTTAGACTATCTACATTATATCACGGGGGGGGGGGCGTTTTTAAAAGAGAAAAATTTAGCTCCGAATAGTTCGGAGCTAAAAAGGTTATTAGTCGAGGTTGATGCCTTTTTTAAGGAGTTTTTGACTAGTGAAATATTGGATAATGATATAGCAGAGGTAGACGGTGGCGATGATGAGGAAAAGTTGAGTAATGATTTCGGGATTTATGAAGTTTGAAATTCGGGCTGGGATCCTGGGGTCGTCAGGAACATAAGCGCCGGAGCTGATTGGCTCGCCAAAGATGAAGGAAAAATCAGGATTGATAAGGCTGATAATATAGAGGATACCAATTAGGAGGAAGCCGCAGATAAAATAAACTGTAAATCCACTAAGGAGCGACCAGCACCCTTGATGGCGGTTGGTGCGGTGTCCGATAATAATGCCTGTGATTCCACAAAAAGTAATGAAGGATATTTGGGTAAAGAAAAGGAGAATGTAACTGGCATAGAGACTGAAGCTTTGTGGTTCAACGAAGTAGTAGTCGCCGACGCAATGGGTGCAACCGTAGACTAGTCCAAAAGATTCAAGGAGCTGTAAGCCATTAGTGCTGAAGCTAAGGAGAAAACAACCGAAGATGAGGGTTAGAATGACGACGGCGATGGCGATAAAGGTGCTGCAGAACTTAGCGGTCCAGAGGGTGTGGCGAGAAAGTGGTAAAGTATGAGTTAAATAGGCTTCGTCGCCGTAAAAGTTATTTTTGAAGCGTCGCCAGATGCTGAGAATGGTGATAAAAACGAGAGCGAAGATAAAAGCATAAATTGCGAATTGGGCGAGACCATGTAAAGCCTGGATGATTAGGGGCGGTACAATTTCGCCAACGACGTTTGGTTGACCGTCTTGTATTTCAGTAATTAATTCGGGGACATAGGAAGTGAAATTGAAGATTAGCACACTGGCGAGTAAGAGGACGATAAAAATTCGAGCAGTTTTCAGGATATACTTAAGATCGTATTTAATAAGTTTGGCAAGCATAAAAATCCTTTTTATAATTAATTAGTTTTGGGGCGAAAGGTTTTGCGAAAAATAGCGTCGATGGAGGTGTGGTGCTGATTACGAAGTCGGTCGGCATTATCAATGAGGGTAATTCTACCGTTTTCAATGAAGATGACTTCATCAAGAATACGTTCGATATCGGCGATGAGGTGGGTGGAAATCAGGACGCTAGCACCGTCGCTGAAATTGGAAAGGATGGTGTCAAGAATATAGTCACGGGTAGCCGGATCGACGCCGCCGAGCGGCTCATCTAGGACGTAAAGCTTAGCTTGTCGGCTCATGACGAGAATAAGTTGAAGTTTCTCTTGCATACCTTTACTCATTTTGGTGATGCGCTGGTCAAGTTTTAAATCAAGTTCTTTAACGAGAGTTTCGGCTTTTTGGGAATCGAAATTGGAATAAAATTCGGAGAAGAAAGCGATTGTGGCTCGGACAGTCATTGAACGATCGAGATAGGTGCGTTCGGGGAGGTAAGCGATGATTTCTTTGCTGTGAATACCGATGGGCTGGCCATCGACGAGAATTTCGCCGGTGGTGGGAACCAGTAAGTCATTAATCAGTTTGATGAGGGTGGATTTTCCGGCACCGTTTTGTCCGAGGAGACCAACGATTTTGCTTCGGGGGATTTCAAGATTGACGTCTTTTAAGACGAAGTGTTGATCGAAAGCCTTGGAAAGATTCTTACATTCGAGGATGGGCGAAGAATCTTTCGGGGATTTATTTTGTGGGTTTTGAGCCATGAAGATTTCCTTTCTGCTTAATAAATTCAATAGCTTCGGGTTTGGTAAAGCCAAGGTCAGCCATGCTATGAAAAAAATCACGAGACTTTTCCTCAGCAAAACGTTCACGGAGCTTTTTAATGAGCTTTTCGTCGGTGGTAATATAGCGGCCGTTAGTGCTTTCAGTATAAATTAGACGATGCTCTTCGAGGGTGGTGAGAGCACGTTGGATCGTGTTAGGGTTGACTTTGGTTTTGGCGGCAAAATCACGTACCGAAGGTAAGCGTTCTCCAGGTGGAATTCGTCCGGAGACGATCTGAAACTCGAGCTGTTCGATGAGCTGGAGGTAGATTGGTTTATCGTTGGTGAAAAGGTATTTCATGATTGCATTGTTTTATTGTATTAGTACAATGATACAGTAGTGAGATTGGTCTTGTCAAGAGCTTGATGAGAAATAGTAAAATATTGATGATGCTTATGATATAATATGGCCATGAATGATGCATGGTTGATTTTTGGATTAGAAACTTTGGCGATTACGCTGATTGGCTCGCTACTACATTTTACATATAAATGGAGTCATGAGAATAAAATCGTGGCTATTTTTTCAGCGGTAAACGAGAGTACTTGGGAGCATATTAAATTAGCATTGTCGGGGATTTTTGCTTGTACTCTCGTAGACATTTGGTTCTTGGGCAGTAATCCTAATTACTGGTTTGCTCGTAGCTTATCGTTTGTGATGCCAGTGATAGTAATTCCGATTTTGTTTTATGGATATCGAAGCTTTAAATGGGTGAAAAAATCGATTTTGCCAGTGGATATTGCGATTTTTGTAGTGGCGGCAGCAGCTAGTAGTGCAGTGTTTGTTTGGGGGCTAGGGACGAAGAGTTTGGGAACGATGGGCGGAGTAGTTAGTATTATGATTTCAGTAGCGATCCTGGCGGCATATTTGTTGTTGACGAGATTTCCCCTACATGATAATTTCCTGTTTAAAGATCCGATTACGGGTAGATATGGGTATGAGAAGCGAAAACGACGCTAAATGATTGCAAGAAAATACTGCCGCGAGGGGGCGGCAGTAAATGTTAGTTGTCTGATATGTTTAATTATCCCAGTCGAAACCTTCGCCGAAATGACCATAGCGAGCGGTGGATTCATAAATTGGTCGTTTGAGATTTAGATAGTCGATAATTCCCCGCGGAGTGAGGTCGTAGCCAACAATTGTGCTATTGGAATTGTCGGACGGTTTGGCATTTTTGGCGAGGATGATCGTTTCAGGCTCACCATCGATAACAACGGAATACTCGAGTGGTTCAGCATAACCAATGGCGTACGCGAGGCGAACGAAGACTTCTTTAGCATGGCGAGCTCGGAGATAATCGACAGCGATGCGGCGAGCCATGTAGGCAGCGGAGCGATCAACTTTTGAGGGGTCTTTACCGGAGAAACAGCCACCGCCGATCGGGATACGAGGTCCATAGTTGTCAACGATTAGTTTTCGTCCAGTGAGACCAGTGTCGGCTTCAAAGCCACCTTGATTCCAGTCACCGGCTGGATTAATATGTAGCTCGATGCCAGAAAATTCGGACGAAAAATTGGGTGTTTTTTGAGCAATTTTATTGGGGTGATTGAAAAATTCGGACGAATTTTTAGAGATGCGGTTTGGGTTCGGGCGAAGATTTTCGCTGGTGATAAAGTTTTGGACGAGTTGTTGGAGTTGGTCGTGGGGAACATTTTGGAAGCTGGCGACAATTGAGTCGACAAAGAACTCGGCGGGGTTTTGAGGATTGGGGACGACAATAGTGGCTTGGGTTTTACCGTCGAAGGGGTACTCAGCATAGATATATTGGTTAAGACGACGGGAGAGGACTACTTCGATCGGAAGAAGCTCGGGGGTTTCGGTGCAGGCATAGCCAATCATGATTCCTTGATCGCCGGCACCACCGAGATCGACACCCTGGGCGATTTCGGGGCTTTGGGTGACGAGGTTCTTCATGATCTTAAGGTCTTGACCAGTGACGCGTTGGACGATTTGATCGATGTTGACATTTTTGGCAGCTGAGGTGACTTCGCCGGTGATGAAAACTTCGCCATGACCACCACAAGTTTCGACAGCAACGCGGGAGTTGGGATCTTCGGTGAGATAGGCGTCAAGTATGGCGTCGGAGATTTGGTCGCAAAGTTTGTCGGGGTGATGTGGTGATACGCTTTCAGCGGTTCGATATGTAGAATAGTGTTCCATGTTTTAAGTATAACAAGAATTGGTGGTTTATGCTATAATGACAGTAATGAGAGTGGCTATTTTTACTGATTTGTATGCACCTTGGGGCGATGGGGGGATTGTTTCTTCGGTGAAGGCACAGAAAGATGCCTTAGAAGAATTGGGACATGAAGTAACAGTGTTTTGTCCGGGTTTTCAGGCACGAGAAAGAAATATCGTGACGGTGCCGAGCCACAAGAAGTTGAGAATTAATGGTGCGGTGGTGGCGAAGCGGCCAGAGGTTGTCGAGGAGTTTGTGATGCGGAAGTTCCCGCAGTTTGATAAGTTTGATGTAGTGCATGTACACTATGAGGCGAGCTGTAGCTTAGCGGGGATTAGACTGGCGAAGATGTTCAGTATTCCGGTTGTACAGACAATGCATGGTCGAGAGGATATGGCGGTTGCGGTGAATGTGCCGTTTGGGGTGCGGAGCGTGGTAGCGGGGTGGCTGAACCGAATGCACCGGAAATATATTCCACATGAGGTGGGAGTACGAAAGGATAAGTTTCAGGCGACGACGGGAGCACGAGCGAAGATGTGGGAGGTGATGGTCAATCATGCGAACGCGGCAAAGTTGGTAATTACACCGTCGGACCATTTCGCTCAAAAGTTGGAACATTATGGGGTGACAGCTCCGATTCGGGTGGTTTCGAACGGCATTCCGGAGAAGATTGTGAAGGCTGAGGTGAAGGTGCATAAGATGGACGATGGCGATGTACTGAAGATGGTTTGGAATGCTCGAGCGTCGAAAGAAAAGCGGATTTTGCCATTTTTGCAGGCCGTGGCGATGCTGAAGAGACCGTACATATTATATGTATATGGTGGCGGAAATCAGCTCAAGAAAGCTAAGAAGTTTGCGAAGATGCATGGAATGAAGGCGAAGTTTTACGGGAAATGTCCGCGGCAGAAGAGCTTGCTAAGGATGAAAGACGTGCATCTTTCGGTGTTGGCGTCATATAATTTTGATACGCAAGGTATGACGTTGTTGGAGGCAGAAGCGATGGGAGTGCCAGTGTTCTTTTGCGATCCGGCAATGATGGAAGTGGTACCGGAAGGAAGTTATGTCTTGGCAGGTGGGAGCGACCCGATTTCGATGTCGATGGCGTTGGAAAAATTGCCGGCGGAGCAGATTGCGAAGATGAGCAAGCAGATGATTAAACATCGAAAGGAAGTGGGGCAAGCGACACAGACGAAAAAGTTGATTGCAGTGTATAAAGAAGCGGTTAATGGTAGGGTGAAGAAATAAACCCTGACGTTAGGTCAGGGTTGGGCGAACGGTATTAGTTTACCATTCGCGAAGACGGTTGCCTTTGGCATAAATGAGTATGATGCCAACAAGCATTGTTAGAAGGAAAAGAGTGGCTTTAACGGTGGTGGGCCAGCCGGTCATCAAAACGAGATAGCTGATGACGATAAAAATTGTCAAGGCGTAGGCGAATCGTCGGATACAGACTATCCGTAAGGCGAGTCGCGGGTTCTTGGCTCGAAGATTGAAACCGAGGCCTTTACAATCGTAGATGAAGAGCTGGACTGGGAGGCCGATGGCGAGGCAGGATAGACAAATGGCGATGCCGAAGGCTGGACAGAGGCAAACTGTGATATAGAGGACCAGGGAGGCTCCGGCTAGAAGATCAGTCCCCTTGTCGGTCCACTCACAGTGGGTGCGCCACCAGCGAGACTGGCCATCATCGGGGTAATGCCAGCGTCGTGCACAGGGTCCATCTAGGGCATCACAGATTTCGGCGGCCACAAAGATGAAGAGGATTGTTTGGGGGGGGGTGGTGTGCGTTAAGCTGAGGAGCATGATGAGGATTGACAATAATCCTTCTATTAAAGTAAGAACGTCAGCAAGATGATATAGCTTCATAATAAACCCTCCTTTATTTTTTTGAGCTTTGCTGAATGTTTAGATTATAGCATGATAGCTAATATTCATCAAGTTTAAGGTCATAAAATGTCACTTTGGTGTAAGGTAGCGAGGTATGGAGTTTAATGATAGAGCAAGGCGGCAGTAGTAGCCTTAAGTGGGTGGTTCGGGGTGTAGAGATTAAAAGCCATAACTCGAGCGGCGAGCTGTCCAGACCAGAGAGAGATGGGTGAGTAGTCGGTATCAACAAGATGGGTGGTGGTAATTTGACCGGCATGGGCGACGATGAGATTTTCTTGATGGAAGGTGAGGATGGTGGTCGGGTAGGAGAGGGTAAACTTATGGAGAGTTTCTAGAACTGGCAAGAGGGGTTGGGAAAGAAGAATCATGCGAGGATAGTAGATAGCACGGAAGAGTTTTTGGAGCTGGGCCATGGAGGCGACGACGAAGGTATTAGGGCGAGTAAGCCAGCGGGCAGCTTCACCGGCGAGGAGATCAACGGAGTCCCGGGCGAGAACGAGGGGTGAATAAGATGGGGGTGATGCGGAGTTATTGGTGGCGTTAGATGTAGTTGTGGTCGGGGTGATGGCGTCGGCGAGGGCGATGGCAGTGGCGGCATTGCGTGAAAGATCACCGATGACTAGGCTAGCATTGGCGGATTGGATGGCGGTTTGGAGCTGGTAGGATTTTGCGAATGACCCGCTGCTGGTGGAAGGAAGGAGGGTAATATTAGAAAGAGGCGGGAGTTTGCCACGCAAAGCATCGGGAAGTAGAGCGTTGACACTGGAAAAAGGAAAGTTTTGGCTGAGAAACTCGGCGATGCGGATTACGGTGGCAAAACCCTGGCTATTGCCGCCGACGATGGCAACATGGCCGGTTTTCTGCTCGGGAATGTTCCAGGCGAGGTTGGGAAAAAGAGGCTGAGATTGTTTTTGCCAATAGGATAAATCGGAACTTAAGGGTGCAAAATTCATAGGTTAGAAATCCAATTCGATAGATACAGGGCAATGATCGGAGCCAAAAATATGGTCGTGAATCTCGGCGGATTTTAAATGAGATAAGAGGCTTTCGGAGATGAAGAAATAGTCAATGCGCCAGCCAATATTGCGTTCGCGGCAGTGTGACCAATGTGACCACCAAGTGTAGCGTTGCAGAGTAGGGTTGAAATAGCGAAAGGTGTCGACAAAACCGGCACCGGTAAGGTTTTTAATTCCCTGTCGCTCTTCTTCGGTGAAGCCGGCGTGTTTTTCGTTATCCTCCGGTCGAGCAAGGTCAAGGGGGGTATGAGCAGCGTTAAAATCTCCGCAAACGACGACTGGTTTGGTGGTTTCGAGCATTTTCAGATGTCGTAAGAAAGCTGGGTCCCAAAGATTTTCGCGGAGTTTGAGTCGTGAGAGGTCATTCTTGCTGTTTGGGGTGTAGACATTAACGAGGAAAAATGGCTCAAATTCGAGGGTTTGGATGCGACCCTCGTTAAGGGGGCCACCGTAACGATCGCTATCCCAGTCATAGGCGTTTTGGAGTTCTCCGCCAAAACCATTAAAGACGGTAGTAGGTTGGAACTTGGTAAAGACAGCAGTGCCAGAATAACCTGGTCGTTCGGCACTGTTCCAAAGTTCGAGATATTCGGGGTAATCGATTTCGGCTTGGCCGGGCTTGGCTTTAGTTTCTTGTAGACAGAGAATGTCGGGCTGATTAGAACTGATAAACTCGTCCAAAGAGCCTTTTTTGATAACGGAACGGAGGCCGTTAACATTCCAAGAATAGATTTTCATATTAGTATTTTAACATAGGTTAGGATAGAAAAATACCCCGCGTAGTAGCGGGGTGAGGTTTAGGCTGAGAGGCTGTTATAAAGATCTTTGATAGACATGCAGGCCTGCATAAAATCCATCTTGATCATGGAAAATGGAGTGCTTATTAGATAGCTCCCCCAGTCGACCTCTTCTAGAGTGCAGATGTCGTTGCCGAATTCGGCTCTCAATAACAGATCGAATGGCTCTTCGGCGTCTATCAGATATAGATCAATCGCTCGCTGTAAACGATTGAGTTCATCTACCGTCGTATAAGGTCGACCGATGATCGCTTTGTAGATGCGATCGTTGACATGGATGCGACCGCCCTTAACTTTCGCTTCACTCCTTTGTTCGTCCGTCATGTTGACAAAATCTTTAATGAAAATCATTGTAAGTTGCTCCCCTCTCGTATTTTTAGGGTGAATACCCCTATCTTCTTATTGTAGCACAGATTTTATTTTTTGTCAATATATTGTAGTATTGCTTGGCAAATACTTAGAATTGTTCGCGTTTTAGACTACGAGAAATGTCGCGTTTTTTGATAGTTTCACGTTTGTCGTATTTCTTTTTGCCTTTGCCGGTGGCGATGACGAGCTTAATATGACGGCCGCCGGCTAAAAGGCGGACTGGGACGATTTGGTAGCCGTCTTGTTTGGCTCGAGTAAGGGCGATGATTTGTTTACGAGTGGCTAGGAGTTTAATGTTGCGTTCGGTGTCGGCACCCAGGGTAAGGTTGTTGAGCCAAAGTTCGTCTTGGCGGATGGTAACGAAAGAGCCTTTGAGCTGGACATGATGGTCGCGGATGAGTCGCACTTCTGGTCCGGATAATACCATGCCACAAGTCAGCTCCTCTTCAAGCTGATAGTCGAAGCGAGCACGTCGGTTGACGGTAACAGTGGCGGGACTTTTGGACTTTTTCATAGTAATGATTATAACACGAGTAGGTGTATTTTATCATAGTGTTGGTTTCTGTTATAATAGTGACATGAAAATTGCAATTACTTCGGATCTTTATTATCCCATGACGAATGGGGTGGCGGTTTTTGCTCACAATTTGGCGAAGGGGTTGGCGAAGCAGGGGCATGAAGTTTTAGTGATTTGTCCGAGTTTTACGGGTAAGCAGCATAAGGAAAAGCGGGATGGAGTGACGACGTTTTATTTGCGGTCGATTCGATTTCCGTTCTATCCGGATCAGATTAATGAGGTACCGAATGGCAAGGCGATCTTGGGAGTGTCGTTGCCAAGGTTGGCGTATCGTCATGGTTTGTGGATCACGGTCGATCCGTATCTGACGATGAAAAAAGTGTTGAATAAGTTTCACCCGGACGTGATTCATAACCAAACGGCGGAGATGATTGCGATTGCAGCTCGGCGGTATGCAAAGAAATATGATGTGCCAATGGTGAGTACTGGGCATGCTTATCCGGATAATATTACGGGACAGCTAAAATTATTGAAGCCGATTAAACGGCCATTGGATGCAGTGCTTCGGACGTACATGGCGAGTTTCTTGAAACATTCGGAATATGCTACGATGCCAACGGAGATGGCGATTGATGATTTGGTACCAAAGAATCGGAAGCGGTTTGACGTGACGGTGGAGCCGTTGTCGAATGGGGTGGATTTGGGGAAATTCGGCCCAAAGAAAGCACCAGTGCGTATTTATAAGAAGTATCATTTGGCTAAAGATAAACCGATTGTACTGTATGTAGGGAGAGTTGACCCGGAGAAGAGTATCGGGAATGTGGTAACAGCTTTTGCTGAGGTATTGGAAAAGATCCCGGAGGCGGAGTTAGTGATTGTGGGGGACGGGACGGATCGGCGGCATTTACAAGATTTGGTGCAGGCATTAGGGATTGAGAAGTCAGTAAGGTTCCCGGGGCGGATTTATCCGCCGGATATTATGGAGGTTTATCGGACGGCGAAGGTGTTTGCGACGGCGAGCGAGACAGAGACACAAGGGATAGTTTTGATTGAAGCAGCGGCGACCGGGTTGCCATTAGTGGCAGTGGATGCAGGGGCGGTGCGGGAGCTTTGTCAACACAAAAAGAATGGGATTTTGTGTCAGCCGGGCGATGTGTCGGAGATTGCAGACGCTTTGACGAAGATTCTGAAAAATGAAGATGTGCGGGAGCGTTATAGCAAGCATAGTCTCGAAGTGGCAAAAAAGCATGATCTGAACAGAACTTTGAAGAGATTTGAGGAAATCTATGAAGAGGCGATTATTCTCAAGGGTAAGAAAATACCGAAGAAGCGGTGGCTGAGGTAGCGGGCAATTGTTAGGTTTTCAGGAAGCGTAAAATAGTGTCGACGGTTTCTTGGGGTTGCTCGTAGTTATGGAGATGTCCGGTGTTTGGTAAGAATTGTGCTTTTGCAGTGGTTTGGGGGGATTGTTGGAGAACGTGAGTAAGTGCGAGGGTTTTTTGTTGTGACACTAGACGGTCTTTTGCTCCAGCGAGTAGCAAGATGTCTTTCGAAATTGGTAAAAAGTCATCGACGGAGTGGTGGGCGGCGAAACGAGCTGCGGCAAGGTTATTCTTACGATCGGGGTCTTGTGATAAACTGCATTGATTGGTGGCGACAAGGATGGAACGTAAGAGATGTCGATCGTGTGAGATTAAGAGATAGCGAGTTGTGCAATAATCAACTAAGCGTCGAGGGCAGATGGCGGATAGGGGTGAAATGAGGGCGAAGAGCTTTGGGGTATGGCCGGCGATAGGCGAAAGCAGGATTATTTTTTTGTGTAAAAGGTCTGGATATTGGTGAGCAGTGGCAGCACAAATAATTGAACCCATGGAATGTCCGATGAGAATAGGATGTTCAATATGGTTTAGTTTGATAAAATCAATCAGGTACTCAGTGTAATATTGGGCAGAGTAGGAGGATTGATTAAAAGATACATTATGGCTGGGCGGGATTTGGTAGTTGGTGGATTCCGTGCAGGGTGGAATAGGTGGTACAAAAACGGTATATCCGGCAGCACGAAGGAGGTGGGCAATGTCGGACAATCCGCTGGGTGCACCGCGAAAGCCGTGTACAAGGATAATAGGCGGAAGGTGGGGAGATCTAGAATCGGACATGATAGGTGAAAATCTAGAGGAGGATTTATTGATTTGTTTTCAAAGCAGCCTTGATAGCTGGGCGGTCGAAGCCGATGATGCGTTCGCCGTTTATCTCGGTAACTGGTACGCTAGTGATGTCGGGCATGTTTGAGGCGTCAACTTCTTCGTATTCGATTTCCTGTTCGTCGAGCCAATCCATTAGGGCATGGCAGTATGGGCAGGTTTTAGTAGTGTAAACTTTAATCATGTAGCAATTATACCACGATATGCGTGAGAAGGCTATTTTTGTTCATACTTCTTGGCGGCGTCAAGCTGTGGATCGCGGCCATGATTAGCGTCGTCATAAGTAAGATCAACTTCAACATCAGGAGCAATTCCCTCGCCGTTAATTGTGTTGCCGTCAGGAGTATACCAGCGAGCGGTGGTCACCTTGAGCATAGAACCATGAGAGAGATCTAGCAAGGTTTGGACGACGCCCTTGCCAAAGGTGGTTTTGCCAATAATGGTGGCTTTTTCGTAGTCCTTGAGGGCTCCTGCGACAATTTCGGAGGCAGAAGCGGTGCTTTCGTTTACTAGGACGACGGTAGGGATGTTGGCAAGTTTGGCTTGGCCGCGGTCGGCAAAGGTTGTGGTGTTGGAGAAATTGCGACTCTTTTGGATTAGGACGGGGTCTCCATCAATCCAGAGCGATAAGAGATCCTTTGCGGCGGAAACATAACCGCCACCGTTGCTACGAAGGTCAAGGATGATTTTCTTTACACCCTTCTTGCTGAACTCTTCGTTGACGATTTTTTGGACAATGGTACCGGTATCGCTATCAAAGCGGGTAACCGTGATAATGGCAGTCGATCCGTCGTAGTCTACATAGGCGGAAACGTTATTGATAGTTTCTCTGGTGAGGGTGAAGCTTTTTTCTTCGCCGTCACGTACGACGGTGAGTTTTACGGTAGTGCCAGCGGCTCCACGTAATTTAGAGGCAATTGAGTCGGTGCTTTCGGCATAGACTTCTTCGTCGTCAATTTTATAAATAATATCACCAGCTTTCACACCAGCCTTGCCGGCTGGGTTATCGGGTAGCGTACGGATTACGCGAACATAGTTGTCACGTAGGCCCATTTCGATGCCAATACCGGCTCCGACATCGCCATGCAAGGCGGCTTCATATTCATCGGCTTCCTCAGCGGTCATGTAGGTCGTATAGATGTCGCCGGCGGCATCAACAAGGCCTTTTTTAGCTCCTTCGATTAGCTCGCTACGATCAAGGTCGCCATCGTAATTACTACTTAAAGTATTATATACTTCATCGAGGGCTGACCAGTCATTGGGGGTGTTTTTAGCACTGAAGCCGAGGTAAGGGAGAAAGTTAGGAGCGAAGCTTGCCCAGTTAATACCTAAAAATATACCGACAACCAAGGTAATGACCCCAACGATGATGGACGCCCCTAGGCTGACTTGTTTTTCTTCCCACTTTTTCTTAACCATATAATTATTTTAGCATGATTTGGGTTGAAAAAAACATAAAATTTGTAAGAAATGACTCCATATACTTATTATATCACAGATTCTATTTTTTGTCAATAGTTTTTTTTTTTTTTTGGGTATTACCAGCGTTTTTGGTCGAAATGGATGTAGCGGTAGAGGCTGGGATTGACGCCGTAGCGGGCACCAAAGTCACCGGGTAGGCCGCTGGCGGAGCTGGCGGAGTTGTTATATTCAGTAAGGTTGATAGTGCCGTTGGAGTTGATACTTTCGACCCACATGACGTGGCCATAGATACCAGAGGTGCTGTAAGCGACGGTATGGGGGGCGGGGTTACTGTCGACGACATAGCCGAGGCGAGTGGCGGTGGTGCCCCAGTTTTTGGCGTCGCCCCAAGCGGAAATGTAGACTCCCCAGAACTCTTGAACTTTCCATCCAGCGTAGCTGGTACATTGGCAAACGTAGCCACCAACTACGATGTAGCCAACGTTATCTTGGGGGCAGCGGTTGGCCCAGGGGTAGGAGTTGTAGCCTTCGCCGACGACGCCGTTGCTGTTATATTTGGCAATTTCAGCAGCGATTTCTTGTTGCATGGTCTCGCGGGCGGCCATGGCATCACGTTCGTAAGCCTCAGCGTTGTCTTTATAACGTTCGATGAGGGCAGCCTGTTGGGCACGTTTTTCGGATATTTCGGAGCGGCTTAGCTCGGCACTAACAATGAGAGCGTCGACGCTGGCTTTTTGGGATTCGAGGTTAGCCTTGATATCGCGGATGATTTCGGTGGATGTGGTAATTTGGGCTTTGGCGGTGGCTTGACGGGATTGTTTTTCGGCTAAATCACCAAGCGAGCTGCTGCCAGCAAGAAGGATTATAGCGTCTGGTTCTTCTTCGAAATGCAGATCTACAAGGAGTTTAGCAAGGGCGGACTGTTGGAGATTGAGCTTTGCTTCGTTTTCGGTGATTTGAGCGGAGAGATCGTCGGCAATGGCTTGGTTACGGAGAATGTCAGCTTCAAGAGAGGCAATTTCGGCATCTAGACGAGCTACTTCACCTTCGAGAGTTTGTGCGTTGGCGGCGGCAGTAGCAGCGGCTCGTTCGGCGGCTTCGGCGTTGTCGGCAGCTTCACGACAGGCTTGGGTTACGCAGCCAGCTGGGTAGGCTTTAACGTCTTCGTGCTGATTGGCGAAAACCTGGTAAATAATAAAGCCAGTGACGACGAAGCAGCAAACGATGATGAGGCTGCGAAGACCGATGGTTTTGTGTTTTAATCGTACACGCATATATATTATATAGCATGAATACGGATAAAGGTAAAGCTTATTTAGAATCTTTGGTTATTTGAGGTACTTTTGGATAGCGAGGCGAGCAGAAATAGTACCAATTACGACACCGATGAAAGTCATGATACCGTAAACTGCAACGAGCAGATTAGTTTCAAAGAGCCTAGAGACAATGGAAACGTCTATGCCGTAACCAGATAAATTAGGTGCGAGAAAACGGAAGCCAATGAGGGCGATGGTGGCGGCGATGAGGCCGGAGATGATACCGCAGATTTGGGCTTCGACAAGGAATGGTCCACGAATGAAACCGACATCGGCACCAACGAGTTTCATCATATGGATTTCTTCGCGACGGGAGAAGATGGCCATACGGATAGTATTGAAGATGACGAGGATTGAGATGGTAAGGAAGACGGCACTGAGGATGAGACCACCATTTTTAGCGATGGTTGCCCAAGAGTTGATAGTGGCGATTTGGGCTTGATTGACATCGTAAGTGGGCTCTTTGTTGGCGTCGAGATTGGCTTGAAAAAGTTCGCTATTATCGACGATTTGTCGGATACTACTCAGGTCATTGGGGTCATGAACCTTGATACGCATGGTAGCTTGCATAGATTCGAGCATGTGGTCATGCATGGCTTCATCTTCGAGGGCGGCGAGTAACTCGGCATTGTCGGCGTTTTCGGTAATGAAGTTGTTGTATTCGGTTTCGGAAGTGGCAACTTCGGCACTAATGACGTTCTGGTCGGCGAGTATTTCGTCGGCCATAATACTCAAGGTTTCTTCAGGAGTTCCAGGCGTAAAGAAGATGGTGATGTCGATTTTTTGACGCATGGTGTCGGCGGTAGCAGTAAGGATAAGGCTAGCACAGACGGTAATGATGAGAATAACGAGCGTAACGATCATCACGAGGGTGGCAGCGATAGAAAGCCAAATATTGCGGGTAAAACTGGCGGCACCATATTTAACGATACGTCCAGTATTGCGGACATGACTAACACTGCTGTTCTCGACTAGAGTCTTAAGGTGAGCTTTGGTCTCTTGGCGAGATGGCTTGTGGAGAGCTTGTGCTTTAGATTTTGTTTGACGACTAACCATTTTCTTTAGATTACGTGTTTTTGTTTAGCGTTGGTAATAATTGGTTGTTTGAGGGCTTGTTTGATGCCTGGAGCGGGTTTGAGCTTGACGGTTTGGCCGGGTGAAAAATCACTGAGCTTTGGGGCAGCTTTGAGTGGGCGGCTGGCGGTATACCATTGGTTAGCAGAGTCGTGGGCAAGGTTTTGCTCAAGGGTGGATTTCGGGGCTTGTTTAAGTGTAGCTGATTTTGCGACTGCAGAACTCTTTTTGGTTGATGCGGTTTTAGTAATAGATGATTTTCGTGGTTCGCTGGGCGTCATAACCGGTGCGGCGGATTTACCGCCGGCTTTGCGGCTAAGCTTAGTTTTAGGCATGGTTAGAGTCTTTTTTCGAGCATTGGAGTGGGCCGGGTGATTAATCTTTAAGCTGCTGTTATCCGAAAAGATTCCTCTGAGTTCGTCTAGTTCATTATCGTCGAGAGAAGACTGACTATCGTCGTTAGCTAGCTCGTCAGCAAAATAGTTTATGGTTGGAGTAAGAATGCGTTGCACTGGTTGGCGATTTAATGGGGTATTGGTAACAGTTTCTCCATTGAGGCGATAGATGCCGTGATTTTTTTGATCGTCGACGATACGTCCGGCCTTGAGGGTAATTACGCGTTTGCCGAGGTTGTTAACGATATTCATGTCGTGGGTGGTAACCATGATGGTAGTGCCGAAATCGTGAATCTTTTGCAATAAATCAATGATTTCGTGGCAGGTGACTGGGTCGAGATTGCCTGTTGGCTCGTCGGCGATGAGGATTTTTGGTTGGCGGGCAACAGAGCGAGCAATACTGACACGCTGTCGTTCTCCACCGGAAAGCTGAGGCGGGAACTTGTGAGCTTTGTTAGAAAGGCCGACCAAATCGAGGACTTTTGGAACGGTATGGGCAATTTCTTTACCGCTCATGCCGGCAATTTCGAGTGTAAAAGCGACATTTTCAAAGACGGTGCGGGTCGGTAGGAGTTTATAATCTTGAAAGACGACGCCGAGACGGCGGCGGTAATGTGGAATATGGCGTTTTTTAACATAGTCGAGATCAATGCCGCCGATAATGATTTTTCCGGAATCAGGTTGCTCTTCTTTGGTAATCATTTTAATTAAAGTTGATTTGCCGGCTCCGGATTCACCGATAAGGAAGACGAACTCATGCGGCTCGATGTGCAGGGAAATATTATCCAAGGTTGGTTCTTCATCGCCCGGATAAGTTTTTGTAATGCGATCGAGCAGTATCATATCCTTATAATACCACAAGCGTCATGGAACTACAAGGAATTTGATAAAGCATCTTCTAGATAGGCATCGATAAATTCGTCGATTTTCCCGTTCAAGACGCTATCTGGGTCTTTTGATTCGTGTTTGGTCCTAGTGTCCTTTACGAGTTTGTAGGGTTGTAAGACATAATTGCGAATTTGTTGTCCCCATTTGGCGGATTCTCCAGCACGAAGCTTGTCAAGGTTGTCGGCTTGTTGTTCCTGCTGCATTTGAACGAGCTTGCCGCGGAGTATTTCGAGGGCTTTCTCTTTGTTTTGGAGCTGAGAACGCTCGTTTTGGATGGCGACGACGGTGTTGGTAGGGAGGTGGGTAATACGAACGGCGGAGTTGGTTGTGTTGACGCTTTGTCCGCCATGACCGCCAGAATGATAGACATCGATTCGAAGATCTTTGTCGTTGATTTTGATTTCATCGGTTTCGGTGATGACTGGTAGGATTTCAACAAGGGCAAAACTGGTTTGGCGGAGATTGTCGGCATTGAAGGGTGAGAGGCGAACTAGTCGATGAACGCCGTGCTCACTTTTTAATAAACCATAAACATTTGTTCCAACAATTTCATAGACGGCAGTTTTTATGCCGGCTTCTTCCCCACTGCTACGGTCGAGGCAAGTAACTTTAAAACCCTGCTCGTTGGCCCAGCGTAGATACATGCGTTCTAGCATGCTAGCCCAATCCATAGCTTCGACTCCTCCGACTCCAGCAGTAACACGGAGAATAGCATCACTGTTATCATATTTACCATTAAAACGAAGGTTTTTTTTAAGGTTTTTGAACTGGTCGGAAATGGCTTTGAGCTGAGCGTCAATTTCTGTATTGAGGCTTTGGTCGTTAAGATCAATAATTTCTTGTAAATCATGAAGCTGAGTACGAATAAGCTGCCAAGGCGTCACTTCGTTGTTGAGTTTAGCGAATAGCTCATGTTGCTGTTTAGCATGGTTAGGATTGAGCCACAGCTCTGGTTCGGCAATGACTTTTTCTAGCTCACTAAGTTGGGTGATTTTTTGATCAAGCTGTAATTTTTGCCAAGCCGATTCGAGCTCTTGTTTAAGGGTTTGGAGGGTTTTGATAAGTTCTGGCATGGGCTATTTTTGTTCCTCACTAAAGGATAACTGAGCAGCAAGACGGTTGATGGTAGCTTTATCAATGGAGCTGACAGCGGCAAAAGCGTGGATGTTGCTATGAAAAAACTCTTGGGCGAGTTTCACCATGCCTTCCTTGGTGATTTTATGGATAAGGGCAGGCATACGATCGTATTTGGTAAGGGATTCATTGGTAAAATAGCCATCAGCATAGTAATCGGAGATTTGTCCGACGGTTTGAGCTCCCATTTCATAGCGTCCAGTAGCGTAGGATTTGGCGGCGACAATATCGCTATCATCGATTTTTCCGGAAAGAATTCGCTCTAGCTCTTGACGGATTAATGCAAAAAGGTCTTCAGCACTCTCAGTATTAACCTCGCCATCGAAGTCCCAAGATGCGTTGTGCCAGCTATTGCTAAGATCGCTACATATACCGTAAACTAAACCGTTTTTTCGGGCTTGACCGAGAATGCGACTACTCATGGTGCCGGTGAGGATGTGATTAAGACAGTTCATGGCGTAAACTTCAGACGGATCTAGACGACGCGGAACGAGCCAAGAGAAGGCAAAAGTAATATTGCTGGCGTCTTTGCGGCGGATTAAAACTGGAGCGGCGGAATGAAGCTCGTCTTGAGGGATTTCAAAACGTTCGCCAGGTTTGAGATCCCAGTGGTTAAGGAGCTTGATGATTTTATGCTTGCGACGATGAAGATTGCCAGCAATAATAAAACGCATGTTTTTAGCGGTGTGAGTGCGACGATAATGCTCGCGGATGTCTTTGAGCTGGATATTGTTGATAGTTTTGAGTCGCTCTTGGAGATCGGGGACATTTTCGCCTACCATTTGTTGGAGGCGGGGCCAAAGTAATCTAGCATAGTCGTTCATGTAGCCGGTTAGTTCGGCTTTAACGTTCCCTTTTTCGCTCTTTAGTTCGGCTTCGTTGAAGCGTGGTTGAGAGATGGCGATTTGTTGTAAAGCGAGAATGCGTTCCCATTCAAAATTAGCACACTCACTTTCGTAACAGACTGAGAAATCAGAAGTCCAAGCATTATGGTAGGCTCCATTTTTAGTAAAGTCCGCTTCAAAATCTTGTTCGTTGCTAAACTTTGCGTTGGCTCCGAAGGCAAGATGTTCGACGACATGAGCAATTTCATAGACCTCGGGACGCTTAGCGTATCGCATGCCAGCACGGAAAAGAATCTTAACATTCACAACGCTGGCACCAGGAACGTCTATTAATAGACCCTTAGCACCAGAAGCAAGGATAACTTCTTCAGCAAAATGTTTTATCGGTTTCCTTTCTTGCGATTTTGACGTTGTTTTTTCTTGTCGCGGCGTGCGATATTTCGTTTTTGGTTATAGGAAGTATTTTGGTGAGAACTTGGTTTATTATTATCGAACTCTTTATCGAGGTTTTTCTCGCCAGCCGAGATTTCGTTGACGCCTTTTTCGGTAGCACTTTCGGCCATCTTAGTAAGTTCAGTGTCGTATTCTTGTCCATCAGTGACGCCTTCGGCAATAGCTTCTTGTTTGGTGAGGCTGAGAAGAATTTTCAAGACTTCTTCACGGAGATTCTTTTCGAGGCCATCAAAGAGCTTTTGAGACTCGCTACGATATTCAACGAGAGGATCACGTTGTCCAATGCTACGCCAATGGATGCCCTCACGGAGATGTTGCATGTTTTCAAGATGTTGCATCCAGAGAGTATCGAGGACTTTGAGGTAAACTTCGCGTTCGATTTTACGCATCATATCGGCATCAAACTCGGCTTCTTTGTCAAGGTATTGTCGAGTGATTTCTTCGGTGGCGGCTTTGATACGGTCTTTTTCTTTGCGAATTTTGCCGATTTTGTCAACTAATTCCGGGTCAGTTTTGTCAAAAACGACCAAGAACTCTTCGTTGAACTTCTTATTAACACGAGCGCTGTCTTTAGTTAGGTCTAAAGCAGAAGCCTTAATGAGCCTATTAATCTCATCATGAATATCTGCACCATCAAGAATCTTGCGACGCATACCATAAACCACTTTGCGATGGCGATTGATGACGTTGTCATACTGAACGACGTTCTTGCGTGAGTCGAAGTTGAAGCCTTCAATGCGTTTTTGGGCTGATTCGAGAGTTTTAGAGACGCGTTTGTTCTGGATTGGAGTGTCTTCGTCAACACCGAGTCGAGCCATGAGTATAGCGATACGGTCGCCTTGGAAGATACGCATGAGGTCGTCTTCACAGCTGACAAAGAATTGTGTGGTTCCTGGATCGCCTTGACGGCCACCACGACCGCGAAGCTGGTTGTCAACGCGTCGAGAATCGTGTCGTTCCGAACCAATAACTACCAAGCCGCCCAACTCTTTGACACCTTCGCCAAGTTTAATATCGGTTCCACGTCCAGCTAAGTTAGTAGCGAGGGTGACGGCCCCTTTTTCGCCGGCTTTGGCGACAATGGCGGCCTCACGTTCATTATTCTTGGCGTTAAGCAGCTCATATTTAATTCCTTGACTATCGAGATAATGGGCAATCATTTCGTTTTTGGCGATACTGGCTGAGCCAACGAGGACTGGCTGTCCGCGGTCGTGATATTTTTTGATTTCGGCAGCAATTGCCTTAAGCTTGCCTGATTCGGTGCGGTAAATTAAGTCATCTTTATCGACGCGCTGGATTGGTCGGTTGGGCGGGATTTGAATAACATCGAGTGAGTAGATTTGTTGAAACTCCTCCGCCTCGGTGAATGCGGTACCGGTCATGCCGGAGAGTTTATGATATAACCTGAAGAAGTTCTGGAAAGAAATAGTGGCGAGAGTCATGCTTTCTTGTTTAACGGCAACACCTTCTTTGGCTTCGATGGCTTGATGGAGTCCCTCGTTATAACGGCGTCCTTGCATGAGACGTCCAGTATGTTCATCAACAATAACTACATCGCCACTATTAGTAACAACGTAATCCTTATCGCGTTGGAAGACGACTTGAGCACGAAGAGCTTGGTCAAGATGATAGACTAGGCGAGTATGTTTTGTGGAATAAAGATTTTTAACGCCTAGAATCTCTTGTATCTTTTCGACGCCTTGGTCGGTAAGTGTGACACTGCGGCGTTTTTCGTCGAAAATATAATCATCTGGGGTTAATTGAGCGACAACTTTGGCGAACTGGTAGTAAGCGTCTGGGTTATCTCCAGCAGGAGCAGAGATAATAAGCGGGGTCCGGGCTTCATCGATGAGGATGGAGTCGACCTCGTCAACGATGGCGTAGTTTAGGTCACGCTGGCGAAGAAATTGTGGCTCACTAACCATGTTGTCGCGAAGGTAATCGAAACCGAATTCATTATTTGTTCCGTAGGTAATGTCTGCTGCGTAGGCTTCTTTGCGGGTGGCTGGCCGAAGATGCAAGAAACGTTCATCTTCGTGATCCTCGTTTTCGTACTCTGGGTCATAGCCGTAGCTGGCTTGGTTAACGATGACACCAAGGCTAAGACCGAGGAAATGATAGACCGGGGCGTTCCAGCCAGCATCACGCTGGGCGAGGTAATCGTTAACAGTGACAACATGAACGCCTTTGCCGGTTAGGGCGTTAAGGTAAGCCGGTAGCATGGCGACTAGGGTTTTTCCTTCACCAGTTTTCATTTCGGCGACATTACCGCCGTTTAAAACCATGCCACCGATTAACTGCACGTCATAAGGTCGCATGCCGAGGATACGCTTTGCGGCTTCACGGGCGATCGCAAAAGCTTCGACTAAGTGGGAATCGATGTTCTTTTCGCTACTGTCTTTTTCGAGGGCTTGGCGGAGGGCCTGGCTAGCATTTTGGAGTTCTTGATCGGACATGGCGGCATATTTTGGCTCTAGTTCGCCGATAGCGATAGTGCGTTTATACATATACTTAAGGATTTTCTTTTGGGCGTCGCCAAAAACACCTTGCAAGATGCGAGTTAAAAGAGTCTTATCAGCTAATTTATCAGTTGGCTTCTTCTCTTTTTTGGATTGATTTGAGCTCTTTTTTGCCATGGGCTTTTTATCGACGCGTCCTGTCGCTTTTTCTGTCATAAACTTTCTCCACAATTTCCCCTTATTTTACCATATTAGCGTCGTTTGATAAACAGATTTTTGAGACCTTTCTTGGTGAGGTGAGGAGTAGTTTCAAGTTTGTAACGACGAATTTGCCCTTTAAGTTTTGCTTCGATAATATCAATACCGGCAAAGACATTGGAACATTCATCTTTGGCATTGATTACCTTGCCGCCAGGGATTTCCATGGCGACGGATATGGAATATTTATTGCCATGAGCTTGGTCAATTTCGGTAACGATGATTTTTGCAATAATGTCTTTTTTGTTTCCTCGAGGCAAAAATCGGTCGAGCTTGCCGATGCGCTTTATCGCATAGGTGCGAAAATTATCGGAGATTTTGTAATTGTTGCCGCTGAGATCGATCTTGTCTATCATGGGTGTTCCTTATAATCCTAAGTTACTTAAGTTGCCCATTAGAGGTTTCATTTTGTCGGTAGCGATTTCTTGTGCCTTAGCGTAACCATCACGCATGCAATCTTCAATCCAGTGTTCAAGTTCACTAATATCGTCAAGGTCGACTTTTTCAGGGTCGATTTTAACACTTTTAATTTTTAACTCACCGGTAATCTGAACGGTAACAGCCCCATCACCAGCTTCGACTTCCACGATTTCATTTTTAAGAGATTTCTGTGTCTTTCGCAGTTGGTTGAGGACTTTCATTTGATCCATGGTTGCACCCATCTTATACTCCTTGTCTAATATACATATATATTCTATCAGAATCTGATGATTTTGGCGAGGTTATTATCTGGCGAACTTCGCCTGGGATGTCTTGCTTCTCTAAGGTGGCGTAGACAGAGGGTAAGTGGCTGGGGTCTTCTGGGATGGTATCTTCGACTGTGAGCCCGGTTTCGGATTCAAGGATTTTGAAAAAGTTATAAGATATTTCATCGTCAATGATGTATAAAGTAGAATCAGGGGTGAGATAATCGGAAATGAGGGTAATATCGTTATTGTATTCGTCGGCAACCATAGGAATATAGCGGTAGCCAAAGATAAAATGGTTGATGCCACTGATGATCATGATGCTGAGGAATAAGCCAATTGGGAAAATAGCGGAGATGCGAGCGTAAGGATTATCAGGAAAGAGGTCATACCATTTTCCGAGAATGTAGCGCAGGCCGTGAGCGATTAAAATAGCCATTGGGAGGAGAAGCAGAATAGCACAATCTGGACTGAAGCCGGAAAGTAAAACTGTAAAGATGATGAGACAGGTAGCAATTGAGTTACGAGAGGCAAAAAAGCCTTTAGTAGTGGAAAGAAGACCGATGATTGCGAGGGCGACTGAGGCAAGACCGATAAATGGCGAGAGGAGGGGGCTTTCAAGGGTGCTGTTCCAAGAGAAGAATGGGAGCATGGCAGATTGGATATTGGGTAGGAAGTCGGCGAATTGAAAATCGGAGGCAAGTAGTAACTCACTAATAATATCGGGGTTAATAACGGCAGCCATGACTAGGGCGGCCAGGCCAGTGATAATAATGAGGATGGTTAAAATGAGGGGAAAAGCGGGAAGGGTCTTAATCGTGAAACGAAGATGTGGGTGTAGGAGGGCGAAGAGGACGATAAAAATTGCTAAGTAGATTAAGTGTGGCGTAAAAATTGAGGCGAGGAGGGCGAAGGCAAAGATGAAACAGTAGAGTGGTTTAGGTTTTGTGACTCCTTGGATCTTGGAGCCGAGCCAGAGTAAGAGGGTGGGCCAGAAGACTAGCATGATGAGTGGGGTGCCGGAGCCAGCAAGATAGAGGAAAGAAGCGGAAAGGACGGCGAGAATTGAGGCGAGGAGGGCAACATTGCTCTTAAACCAGCGGTTTAGGAGCAGAATGAGAAGGCCGCCTAATGTAGTGCCAATAATGATGCTGGGCAACTTAACGGAATAGACATTAAGTCCGAAAAGAAGGATTGAGAGCTTTTGGAGGGCACGGTAAGGCAGGTCGACGATATCGCCGTGGAAAGGCGAATCAAGATGAATGGCGTAGGAGCGGGTGGCTGATTCCATTTCGGCAGCAGAAAGACCAGCGGGAGCAAGGAGTGGAAGCCCAAAAAGAATTAGAATGTAGGCTGTCCCAAGCACAATAAAGCCGATCACGAAGCGATAGCGATAGAGAAAAAGTTTGGAAATGACTAGTTTCTTCACATAAGAATTGTAGCATACTTTTTGGGAGATGCCTATATTTCCATTATATCATACCATACTGTAGTTGTCAATATAGGGGGCAACTACTAGGGTTGTTCGTGTTCTTTGTCGAGCGACATGAAGCGTAGAAGCTCGGGGTGGAAGTAAAGTTCAACTTTGCCAACGGGGCCATGGCGGTGTTTGGCGAGAATGAGTTCGGTAATATTAGTAGGAATAAAGTCGTCTTTGTTTTGGTTGTAGTAGTCAATACGGTGGAGGAACATGACGAGGTCGGCATCCTGCTCGATCGAGCCGGATTCGCGGAGGTCGGAAAGCACGGGTCGGGGGTCGTCGCGGCCGGTTACGCCACGAGAGAGCTGGGCGAGGGCGATAATGGGGATTTTGAGATCGCGAGCGAGAGTCTTGAGGCCGCGAGAGATTTCGGTCACCTCCTGGACGCGGTTGCCGGCATAGCGGTCGGAACCTTGGAGAAGCTGGAGATAGTCGACGATTACCATACTGATATTATGGTCGTGGGCGGCACGCATGGTCTTATTGCGGAGTTCGAGGATGGTCATAGAGCTAGTGTCGTCGATATAGAGTGGAACCTCGTTCATTTCGCCAAGTGCGTCGCCGATTTTGGCGAAATCTTCATCGCTGAGGTTAGCGGTGCGGATTTTCCAGGCATCGACGCCGGAAATATCGGAGACCATGCGGTCAACGATTTCACTGGAGGCCATCTCCATGGAATAGAAGAGGACACCGCGGTCGGCACCGTTGCGGGTGGCGACGTTGTAGGCGAGGTTTTGGGCGAAGGTAGTTTTACCCATGGCTGGGCGAGCACCAATGATAATGAGGTCGCCAGGCTGGAATCCGGCGGTTTTATTGTCGAGGTCACGAAAACCAGTTTTTAGTCCGCGTAAAGTCCCCTTGTTTTTATAGAGGTCCTCGATGCGTTCATAGGCGTCAATTAAGAGGTCTTCGAGGGCGGTATATTCGGATTTAGTGGTCTGGTCAGAGACATCGAAGAGCTTTTTTTCGGCTCGCCCGAGAAGGACTCCGACTTCGGTTTTTGTATCGTAGCCAGAGGTCGCGATGTCGGTTCCGGCCTGGATGAGACGGCGGCGGATGGCAGCTTGGGAGACGAGGTCGGCATAGGCCTCAACATGAGAGGCGGTGGGAACGAAGTTGGTGAGGTCAGTTAGATAAGGGGCACCGCCGACGTCTTTAAGCATGCCAAGGCTTTTTAGTTCGGAGGTGAGGGTCATGAGGTCGATTGGCTTGTGATGGTCGAAGAGGCTGGTCATCGCCTGGTAGATCGACTTATGCCGCGGGTCGTAGAAGTCTTGGAACTTGACTTTTTCGAGAACATTAGGAAAGGCGGTATCAGATAGCAGGAGTGCTCCGAGGAGGGATTTCTCAGCTTCAAGATCTTGGGGCGGAATACGACCATCGCTATGGTAGGATGAAGAATTATCATAATCGGGCGAAATGTTGTCCAGCCCAGCGAAAGGGTCGTTGGATGACTGTGGTTGTTTCATTTACCTCCTTGGGAGAGTACCTTGCCCACAGTTTTAGAAAGGTAGGTCTCCTTTTTTGACTTCCTGTACTCCACCCATTATAGCAGAAATTTGGGAGATTGTGGCGTCTTTGGGGCCGTGAGGTTCGCCGGGTTGGTGAATTAGTAATGATTTACCGTCGAGGTGGGCTGTGATTGAGGTTTGGTTAGCGGGTTTTTCGAGGATTCCTTTGGCGATCTTTTGGGCTGGATAGAGATGGAGAGTTTGGCCATCAAACTCATAATCGACTTTTTGGAGGAGATTATGGAGTCCGATATTATCATTTTGGAAAGAATTAACGAAATTATCCCAGTCAAAAGGAAGCGATCTAGAGGACCTCTGATGGCTGATTGGCTGGGGGGTTGGTGTATCGGCGGTTTGAGATGTATTGGCCTTGGAGGGACTTCTAGTGGGCTCTGGTGGGAGATTGGGGTTGGATTGATGGATGATTTTGGTGATGATGGGTGGATTTTGGCCCGAGGCGTTATCTGGTCGGGCCGGGTCTAAAAAAGCCAGTAATAGCTTTGCCTCAGGGAATGGTGGTTCAACATCGGGAAGCTTAGCAAGGAGGGGGAGTAAATTGGGGTCTGGCTGGTCGATGACCTTAGTAATTACCTCGCTAGCGAGGATTTCGGGCTTAATCCC
The DNA here is from genome assembly GCA_947425245.1 of uncultured Candidatus Saccharibacteria bacterium. Lineage (GTDB taxonomy): Bacteria > Patescibacteriota > Saccharimonadia > Saccharimonadales > Saccharimonadaceae > Nanosyncoccus. The sequence goes on along the minus strand of CANDYU010000002.1, from coordinate 90,553 downwards.
AGTGTTCAGGGTATCTTTTAGGAGTTGGCGTATACTATCTGAATCATGAGCGGTGTAAGCGGAGAGGAGCTGAGCAACCGTTTCGTCTTGGGGTAGACCGAGGGCGGTATTTAATAGTTCAGCGGTAATTTCCTGGTCGGCAAGGCTAGAGATTTGGTCAAGGAGGCTGAGGCTGTCGCGGAATGATCCGCCGCCCCGGCGGACAACGATTTGGAGGGCGTCATCGGTAATAGGGATTTTTTCGGCATCGGAGATTTTGCGGAGGTGGGCAAGCATGGTTTTAGGGTCGGCAAGTTTGAAGGTGAAAACCTGGGTGCGAGAGGAGATGGTAATGGGGACTTTATGGGCGTCGGTGGTGGCCATAATGAAAATAACATGTTCAGGTGGCTCCTCGAGGGTTTTGAGGAGGGCGTTGGAGGCTGATTTAGTTAGCATATGCACTTCGTCGATAATATAGACTTTATATTTGCCGGAAGTAGGGGCGATGATGGATTTTTCGCGTAGTTCCCTGATGTTGTCAACACCGGTGTTGGAAGCAGCGTCGATTTCGATGATGTCGAGATAGCTATCCTCAACTTGGTAGTCGAAGCCATTGATGGCGTGGGCAAGGATACGAGCAACAGAGGTTTTGCCAGTGCCGCGGGGTCCGATAAAGAGGTAGGCGTGGGCGGGCTGTCCTTGATTGAGGGATTTTTTAAGGGTAGCGGTAATATGCTCCTGCCCGATTACATCTTGGAGTTTAGTAGGGCGGTACTTACGATAGAGGACGGCCATTTATAATGCAGCCTCAACGGCGGCCCAAGCGGCTTGGTCGTTGTTGGCGGGTATGATAGCGGAGACCTGGCTACCTTCGCGAAGGTGGAAGTAGGTAACGGAAGCGTATAATACTTCGTATTCGTGACCGTTGACTTCGATGTAATACTTATCATCGTGATGAACGAGGGTTCCAATAACAGCTTTGCGTTCGACAGGGCCTATTTGTTTATACAGAAAGCGACCTTCAGGTGTGATGGTGAGTTTCAAAATGTCACCTTCGATGAGCTTTGATTTTGAAGCGTAGTTAGCAGGAACTGGGTAGTTCTTCCCGTCGGGGCCAATCATGATTTGGCCATCAAAGACACCTTCAATTACTTTACCTTCAGGACTAGAAACAACTGTGTCGCGGGGAGCGGTAATCGCTTCGCCATCACCGAGTACAGAGATCAATAATTCTTTCGCGGCGGCAAGGTTAGTCTCGGCCTCTTGGATTAGGCCACGCAGTCGCTTGATTTGTTTTTCTGGTAATTCAGACATCACCTCGCATCCAGTCCGTCATTAACTTTTATTTCTAAGACCATGATACACCGCTCAGCTTGCTTCGTCAAGATTCTGTTAATGATGTTTTCCACCGAAATAACGGTGGTGCTTAAGTAAATGTTGTAAAAATTACATGCGGCAGGGCGAGTATAATTGAGGAAGGTGATACTTATTAGAAAGTAAGATTGTGGATTTTGAGACTAATCATAAAATAGACCTCCGAAGAGGTCTATTTCTGAACTTACTAACAGATAATAAAATGATAAATGAAGTGAGGTGAATTACGCCAACTCGACGGTTGCACCAGCTTCTTCCAAGGTTTTCTTCATGGTTTCAGCTTCGTCTTTCTTGACTTTTTCTTTGACGGTAGCTGGAGCACCATCGACGATAGCTTTAGCTTCGCCGAGGCCGAGACCGGTGATTTCTTTCACAGCCTTAATAACGGCGATTTTCTGAGCACCTGCGTCCTTCAAGACGACATCGTATTCAGATTTGCCTTCATCAGCAGCGGCACCACCCTCAGCAGGAGCAGCAGCGACTGCAACAGCGGCAGCGGCTGGTTCAATGCCGTATTCATCTTTAAGAAGATTCTTAAGTTCGTTGACTTCGAGAATGGTCATGTTGACCAATTGTTCGGCCAATGCTTTGATATCTGTAGCCATAATTGTAATCCTTTTCTATAAATATTAAATGGTAAAATGTTTTGGTAAAAACTTTAATTGCTGATTAAGAAGCCTTAGCTTCAAGCCCGGAAATGATACCGGAGAGGCCACCACTGATACTGGAAATAGTGTCGGTAGCTGGCGAAAGAAGCTGTGCGACAACCTGGGCGATGAGCTCGTTTTTCGAAGGCATCTTGGCCAGAGTGGTGATTTCGGCTTGGTCAAGAGACTTGCCGGAGTCATTGAAACCGCCAGCTAGCTCGAGGGCAGGGTGAGTTTTTGCGAACTCAGCCAAGACCTTGGCCGGGGCGACTTCGTCATCGCTAGAGATTGCGTAGATAAGCTGACCGACGAGGTTGGTAGTATCGGTGTCTTGGTAGACGGCGATTTCGTTCATCGCGACGCGAACGAGGCGATTTTTAACAACCTTGATCTTGACGCCGGCTTCACGAGCGGCTTTGCGGAGGTCTTGTAACTCAGCAACTGTGAGCCCTTGATAGCGTGCGAAAGCGGTGAGCTTGGCGTCTTGTAAGAGAGCGGTCAAATCAGCAACCAAAGTATCTTTTTTTGCTTTGGAAATTGCCATAAAAGTTCCTTGGTTAATTAGTATTTTAGCCTGTCAGTAAGTTGTTAACTATGCGTTACCCACAAGACCTGCAAGAGATTTCCTCGGTAGCATAATTAAGAGAAGTGGGTACTTTTAAAAAAGTTCCAATGTTAAAAGACTATGATGTTCCTGTCGCGAAGAATGAACCTTTACAATAGGAAATGTTTTCGTCTTTTAACCTGCTCCGCTACTGTCTTTAGAATAACTGGGTCTATTATAGCAAATGTTAGGGAAAATGCAAGATGTTGTGGTCGAGTGTGATATAATTTTGGGAAAGGAGGAGGATGAAGAAGGCTAAGAAAGGTAATTTGCCATTGTTTTTGGTGTTTTTGGGGTATGCTCTGAATGCGGTATTGATATTGAAATTGAGTGTAGGGGTTTTGCAGATGGCCTTTCTTTCGGGGACGGAGCATGATTTTGGATTAGCTTCGATGGCTTTTATACTAACAACGCTAGCGTATAGTTCGATAGTGGGGCCGGGGGTGTTTGGACTAAGCGTTGCGGCTCTGGTGATGTCGGGAGATTTCTATAAAGATAGTAAAGATTTGCAGCGGCGTACGACGATTATCGGTATCGGTAATTTGGTGTTATTGATAGGGATGGCAATACTGCTGGGATTTTTGATTTTGGTGCTATTCTTTAGTGGTTCTAATATGGAAGCATGGAGTTTCGCACAAGGATATGGAGTAATGTGTTTTATTTTGGTGTTGGTGGGACTGGCGGGAGTAATTGTGGCGGCTTGTCGTACTTCACGATTGTAGGATAGCTACTTTTATCTAACCCAGTACGCCAGACAACACGAGAGCCCGGGTCGGCCAGTAAATAGGTGAGTATATTGTAGAAGTCGAGATAGTATTGGGCTAGTTTCGTGTTGAACTCATGTAGTCTATACGGGTTTGTCCGTAGCGGGTATGTCAATCGCTACCTCGGCTCTGTCCGATCTCTTGGCATCAATGGCTACCATCGGTCTCCTACGGCTTCGCCCGTTTTCCACGATGGGTCTGCTGGTTTGGCAGGTTACGACCTCGATTTCGATGCTAGTGGCATCTACCCGTCGAGCGGCCCGTACTATCGTTGGTATGGTTTCCCCATCCGTTGTCCACGCTCCTGACGTCGCTGACAGAAGCTCGCTCTCTCGGAAGTAAAAATGTAAACATTTTTACTTCCGAGAGAGCTCCTCAGTTGGCGTACTAGGCTAGATAAGAGAGCCCAAAACATAACTAAGCTCCAAGTTTAACCTGGAGCTTAGTGAATATTTAATATATGGTCTAGTTGTAGATGTTTTCGACGGCAATTGATGGACCTTGGGAGGTAGTAATAAAGACCGACTTCACATAAGTGCCTTTGATGGAAGCTGGGCGATGGCTCTTGAGGGATTCAAAGAAGGTCTCGGCGTTTTCGAGGAGTTTGGCGGGGTCGAAATCAGTTTTGCCAAGGCCAAGATGGATGATGGCTTGCTTATCGACGCGGTATTCGACTTTACCAGCTTTGGCTTCCTTGACGGCTTTTTCGATATCGGTAGTAACGGTGCCGGCTTTAGGGTTTGGCATAAGGCCTTTTGGACCAAGAAGGCGGGCGAATTTACCGAGTTTTGGCATGTATTGCGGGGTGGAGATTAGCACGTCAAAGTTAATCTCGCCTTTTTCGAGTTGCTTCAAGAACTCTTCGTCCTCAGCGATATCAGCACCAGCAGCAAGAGCTTTTTTGGCTTCATCGAGCGGAGCGAAGACGGCGACGCGGACGGTTTTGCCGTTACTGTGTGGTAAAACGACGGTAGCACGGATGTTTTGATCGGCTTGGCGTGGGTCGACACCAAGGCGAACATGAGCTTCGATTGTTGCGTTGAACTTAGAAGGGTTGGTTTTAACAGCGAGATCGAGGGCATCTTTTAGTGAGTAGAACTTACCTTGCTCAACCTGTTTGTAAGCGGCTTGATATTTCTTGCCACGGCGTTCGATTTTTGGACGAGTGACAGGGGCCGCACCCTTTGGCTTGTCGGTAGCTTCGGCGAGAGCCTTATTCTCGGCTTTGCGAGCTTGACGTTCTTCTTCAGCCTTGACTTCTTCGATGTGTTTTTTTGATTTTTTGCCGGATTTGGCAAACTGTTCCTCTACTACTGGAGCTTCAGCATTGAGGTTTTCGAGGTTGGCATCTTCAGCCATGATTTAATCCTTTCTGTGGTGTAGCGGGCAGGGGTGACGAAATCTTGACATTTTTGCCAAATTTGTCTAAATCTGGACACTTTTAGCGATTTTGTCCATTTTTGGCTATTCGGCTTTTGGTCATTTAGTAATTTGGTCATTTTGGCTTTTGACCAAATCCATCATTCCCTGCTCTCCCAGCATGGTTAATAATATGGTTTTATTATAGCAAAAAAGATGAATAATGCAAGACTTACGGTGGGGTGGGCGAGTTGGGCGATGTGTGGTAGAATGGAGGAAATTGGAAGGAGGTGAAATGGGTTGGACGGTTGCGTATATTGGGTCGCAGGTTCTGACGGTGATTGAGTATAGCTTACTAGGGGCGTCGTACCTGGCGAAAAGGCGGCGTTTGGTAGTAGTGTTGGATATTGTGTCGATGACAGCGGGGATTTTTGCGTTTTTGCTGCTGGGGGCGGATTTAGGGATGGCGATGTCGATTATAATTTTGATAGCAAATTTCTATTATCTGTGGGAAGAGTCGAGAGGAACAAAATTGCAGAGTTTAAAGCGGACTGAGTTGAAACGGCGGCAGAAAAGTGAGCAGGGACGACGGAATGTGGTTTTGTTGTTGGTGCTGGGTGGAACGTTAGTGGTCACTTTGTTGACATATGATGGACCATTAAGCTTGTTATCAGTGGCGGCGACGGTTATTTATGAAATGTCGATTTGGCAAAGAAGCACAAAAATCTATAGATTGTTGGGGATTCCGGTAGCGTTTTGCTGGATGACTTATAATGGTTTTGTGCAGTCGATTGCTGGAGTGGTGTTTGAGGGCGTGATGCTGATAACATCGATTGTGGGGTATAGACGAGAAGTGAAGCAGGGTCGAGTAAGAAAAAAATAAGCCCCTTGGGGGCTTATTTTAATGGAGTGAGATGGTTATTTGGTCTCTTTGTTTGCTTTTTCGGATTTGGCGTTGTCGGATTTCTTGGTGCTTTCGGTTTTCTTGTTGTCATTCTTGCTGGGGTCTTTGGACTTTTCGGTTTCGTCTTTGGTGGATTTCTTGGATTTTTGGAGGTTTTCAGAAGTAGCTTTGGCATCTTTAATCATTTGAGCCATAGTGTTAGCTTTAGAGATGCCGCGTAGAATATGCTTGTTCTCCATGGTGAGGCGTTGGTTGGAGACAAAAGTGTCAACGCGGGTTTTGATACCATCGATGGTGAAAAGAAAGCTGACGCGGCTACTACCAGCAAAGATACCGGAGCCGGATTTTCCATCATCAACCCAGGCTTTTTCGACACGAGAGGCTGGTAGAATGTAGGTTTTGGTAGGGTTCCAGAAGAAGAGGAAGGCGATGTTGCCTTTTTTGAGATCGACGATGACTGTTTTGCCGCGACCATAGAAGGTTTGGTTGCGGGTAAAACTTTGAGCATCGAGGTTTTTCTCGAATTCTTTGGTTTTATGTTTAAAAATAAATGTTCCACCGAAGATCCACCAGATGACGCTGAGAATGGTTGGTCCCATAAGTAGGATAACAGCTCCGGCTCCCTTAGGGAAGAAAGCAGCACTAAGGGCGAAACAGATGGCACAGATGATGGCGGGAACAAAAATGTAGCCGAGTAAGTAAATCCAATTGATTTTTTGGATTTTTTGTTGTATGTTTTCTTGCATTTTGACGAATAACTCCTGTTAAATAATGATATTTTGGGGTAATTATACCATAGAAAATGGGTTGCGTAGAAAATGTTGGTCAGAAGAGTAAGGAAGGTTGGTCAGGAGAGCAAAACTAAAACCGCCAGAACGGCGGTTTTAGTATGGCGGCTGTGGCTAAAGATTAGTCTTCGACTACTACGCCCATGGAACGAGCGGTGCCGGCAATAACCTTAACGGCACCGTCCATGTCAATAGCGTTAAGCTGGGACATCTTAGTTTTAGCAATGTCTTCGAGGTCGGCACGAGAAATCTTACCGACTTTTTCAAGATTTGGCTTGCCGCTTCCTTTGTCGATTTTGATTTTTTCGCGAATCAAGTCGTCGACTGGTTGACCTAGACAGACCCAATCAAAAGTGCGATCTTCGTAAACCTTAATGTGAACAATGACATTTTTGCCATTAAACTCTTTAGTTTGTTCGTTGAATGGATTGATGAAATCCATCATATTGAGGCCCCACTGACCGAGTGTGGAACCAACTGGAGGTCCAGCTGTAGCTTTTCCGCCAGGGATACGCAACTTTAAGTTGCCAATTACTTTTCCTGCCATAGTTTTCCTTTTCTGGGCGAAGCTCCCAGAAACGATTAGATTTAATAACCGTGCGTAACTTCTTTATTATACTACAACTTGGATAAAAAAGCTAGGTTTAATGAGCTATGATTTTCGTCCAAAAAGTTTGCTGAAGAGCCCCGGTTTCTTTTTATCGGCCTTTGAGACTGAATTGGAGTTGTTAACTCTAGCTTGGATGTCACCAAAACGCTCTTGCATTTCGGGGGCCATGTATGGTGCGGTGCTTTCGATAATGCTTTCGTTGGAAGGATTAGTATTGGTGGAGCTATGGTTACGGTATGACTGAACGACGACGCCGCGTGAGTTATTGAGGGATTGTTGGCGAGCGGCTTGACGTTCGAGCCCGAGGTAAGCATCACTGTAAAGTAGGCGATCGCCGTAGAGTTGTTGCTTGAAATTGGCCATAGCGTCTTGGTATTGGGCATATTTTTCGGGTGGATTATGTGCTTTGATGTTTTCGAGAAAGCTAGTTTCGGTAGAGATGAAAGATAACGGAGTGGAAAAACGGCCAAGAGCGAGAGTGATATCTTCACTAGTGACACGGTCACGGTTGTTAAAGCCTCGACCGCTAGCCATGGCGAGAATGCCGCGAGTCTGCTTGTCGCCGATAAGGGTGCCGAGAACTTGTTCGGGACTAGAGTTTTCTTGCTCAGAGGGGGCGGGGATAGTTTCGATTAAGCGACTAGCGGAGCCGCGGTTAATATAACCATGATTGATAGAATTATAAACTGAGTAGTAATCATTGGCGGTGGCGTTAGGACTAGAGTGGTCGGGGTTTAAGTGAGTAGAACCGTCAACCAGGGCCTCGACGAGATTTTGCTCAACGTTGTGATGTAGGCGTTCGGCTTGGTGGGCAGGAGTGTTGGGATTCAAAAAGACGGTTTGGGTGGCTGGGTCTTCTTCGAGACTATTAGGAGAGGAAGATAGATTATCCCAATTGGTTTTAGGTGAATGGGGGGGGGTTGGATAACGGTTCATATTGTTCATGGTTTGATTGTAGCATGATTAGGAATGAATTAGTAGGACTTCAGGTAGTATAAAAAGAGTAGACTGCGAATCTACTCTCTAAATGAAAAATTATAAAGTTTTATTGTAGTTGTTTAACTTGTAGGGCGTCAAGTTCAACGGGTGTTTCGCGACCAAACATTGAAACCATGACTTTAAGTTTTCCTTTTTGGGTGTCGATTTCTGAGACTGTACCTTCGAAGCCCTTGAATGGACCATCGATAATAGAAACAACTTCGTTAATTTCGTAATTAACGGAGTACTTGGGGTCTTCAACGCCCATGCGTTTTTTGATTTTGGCGATTTCCTTGTCGGAGACTGGCGTAGGTTGGGTGCCGTTTCCGATAAAGCCGGTGACGCCAGGAGTGTTGCGGACAATATACCAGGTCTCATCAGAAAGACTCATTTCGACGAGTACATAGCCTTGGAAGATTTTTCGGTCAACAACCTTGCGTTTGCCGTTTTTGATTTCGATGCGTTTTTCTTTGGGGACGATAGCGTCGAAGATTTTGCCCTCAAATTCGGGGCTGCCGATACGTTGTTTAATACTCTCGGCGACTTTGTCCTCATAGCCACTGTAAGTGCTAATAGTGTACCAAGCACGGGTACCATCATAACGGTTTACTGCCATAATATAACTTTTCCTTTTTAGATTAAATTAACTAGTTGACGCCGAGGATAAGATTAAAGACAAAGGTGAAGAAGACGTCAAGAATGACAACAAAAGCAATAAAGATTGCACAGTAAATAAGAACAGCGATGGTAAGTTTCCAGGTAAGCTTGCGATTTGGCCAGCGGACTTGGCACAGCTCGATCCAGGAATCACGAAGGTAACGCCAAAAGGCAATAAATGGGCGAAAAACAATAAAGTATTGTTTGACTGGTTTCTCGTCGCGTTTTTTTCGATTGCTAGATTTGGGAGATTTTTGGGTTGGTTTCGGACTAGAAACTTGGATTACTGTGTTGGATTTTTTGGCTTGAGTTGGTTCTTGTTTTGAATCCTCGGCATTTTTATCGCCCTTAGGGTCGATAGCCTTAGACGCGGTTTTAGTCTTGTCGGCTGGCTTAGCCTCAGACTTTGGCTGGTTTTGATCAGCGGGCGAATTCTTGGCGGAATCTTTATCCGTCGCTGATGGTTCTTTGGTCGTTTTTTGATCCGACATAATAAATAGCTCTCCTTTTATCTCTCGTCTGGCGGGCTATTTTCTGTACTAGGATGTAACAAAAATAGTCTGATACCAGACTGTCAATAGTATTGTAGCACGATTAGTCAAGATTGGGAAGGTAGGTTTTTTGTATAAAAATGCCCCGTCTAAAGACGGGGCGGGGAGGCTTCATGCTGTAGGGTTGGAGATTTGCTCGATACAAGTGTTAGCCCTGACAATACTAACTCCAAATTCGTCGGCTAGGCTTGGCATGATGCTGGCCAGAAAGTTCCGAGTATCACGAGGGCTCTCTATTAGTAGGCAGTCGTATTTCCCCATGAAAACTTTTCGGGAGAATAGTATATTTGACAATTTGCGTCGGCAATTTGCGAGGGTTTTGTCTCGCAGGAATGCTCTCTGTCTTCCTAGGGGTCCCTGGGTGATATTGCCTTTTTTGTGCCAGTATCCCAGTCTGCGTCCACCACGAAGCGGTTTACCATTAGGGTTACGATAATGGGAAATGGCATGATCCGAAAAGAGATCGGAAAAAGTTTTTCCGGGGGTAGTAACTCTGGGGCTGTTGAAAAGTCTCCAGAGGTGCTGAGCGGTTTCGGCTGGAAACTGGAAGACCTCTTCAGCCGTGACGTCAGATAGGAATTTGTGGACATCAGCTATGTTGCCGATGCCTACCGTGGGTAATTGTTGTGCTGCCATAATGAACCTCCTTTTAATGTTCTTGACCATGGAATGGTCAATTATAGGTTAAACCTTCTTTTATGATACTATGTTGTTGTTTGATGTCAAGTAGTTTAAAAGATTAATGAATCAGTGAATCTATGATAAACTTAGAATAAATGAGTGGGCAAGATGAGTTTTTGATTCCGGGAACAAAGGTGAAGATGCCCTACCCGCCGAAGTTGACACCAGCGGAAGTGAGATTAGTTTTTAGCTTACAGAAGTTTTTTCGTCCGGAGTTTATTTTGGCGGATTATTATTTGCCTAAGGTGGATAGGCAAGAAACAGTGGCGGATAGTGGTCAATTGTTGCAAATTGACTGCCTGGCAGTAGGAACGGCTGGGGTGCTTGTGTTTGAGTCAAAAGATTATCAAGGGTGGATTTATGGGCATGTTGAGCGGACATATTGGACACAAGTGGTTAAATACGGAAAAGAAAAACATCAGTTTTATAGCCCAGTGAAACAGAATGCCGCTCATGTTGAGGCGGTGAAGAAGGTGGTGGGGGGTAAAGTTCCGGTGTTTTCGGTGGTGGTGTTTGGGCGGCAAGCAGAACTAAAAGTGGTCGATGGGTTATCGGATGGGACTATTGTGTGCACGCAAGCGGGTTTGTACAGCATTTTGATAGGTATGAAGGATCAATTGAGTTTAAGAGAGACTGAAGAATTGATAGGCGTTTTGAAGGCGGGTGGAGCAAGACCAACAGTGCTAGTGCGTGATGAACATATTGAGGAGGTGGAGAGGTTAAGCCAAAAAGCAAGACGATAATCATGGCTGGAAAAGAGCTTGGAGATAGGGCAGAGTTGTGATATAATCAGTTTAGCTTGGGGATTCGCCAAGTGGTAAGGCAGCGGGTTCTGGTCCCGCCATTCGGGGGTTCGAATCCCTCATCCCCAGCCAGAATTGATAAAAACCCTCTTCGGAGGCGTTTTTTATCTGTTGGAGTGAGGTTCGAACTAACTCCTTGTTATCTGTTAATTTTTCTTTAGCTTCTACTATCGGTTTTAGCCAAAAATATATGTTTAAATTAAGTTTCTTATCTGTTAATGTGGGGTTCGATCCAATTGCGGAGATAATCTTTCGTTTGTCGTCTAAGCTGCCAGCTTGGAACTTGTCCTGAGCATTAGTTAAACGCACCAGGGTAGATTCTATTATTTTTAAAACGTCTTCTTGTTCTTCTTTGTTACTCTCGGACTCGTTCTCAATTTGTTTAATTTGGGACTCTATATCTGCAGTTTGTTTCAGATATGTTTCTTCGCTAATTGTTCCTTTGTCGAGGAATTCATACGCCCTATCAAGCTTAGCTTTCAGTTCTTTAATTCTCTCTGCACGATTATCGCATATTGGCTGCATACTTGTAGCCTCCCTAACCCTAAGATCTTCAATCGCACGTTTGTTCCATCGAGACAATTCTGTTGGCAGAGAATAACGTTCCACTAACTCCATGATTTGGCCAACTAGATCTTTTTCTTCTATTGATGGCTGCTTACAGCATATTTCTTTGGATTTATGGGTGCAGTGGTAATAAACATAATCATGAGTATTCCCATTTTTCTGTTTTTTATGCTTTCTCTCTGCTGTAATATTGAAGCCACATTGGCCGCATCGCAGCATTCTAGACAAAGCAAAGCTCAACCGGGAGAAATCTTCGTCAAAGGACTAGCAGAGCTCAAGACGCCGAATGTGAAACGTATTCTTCAAAGCGACCTTGAAGATTTGACCGCGGCGGTTCTCCAAGACTCACGCGTAGAGAAAGCTGCGGCACGTGGCCTAACTGGTGATTATAACCCTGAAAAATGGAACATTTGTTGCATAAATTCTTCGCAGACGCCAAGGTAGAGCTTACGATGATTGATGGTACTGGTAGCGAATATACACCAGATGAGTGGTATTCCGTGCCTATTGAGGCCATTGAGTAGACTGTAGACTTACTTAATACTGGCGACATAGTAGATTATGTGTATCAGGACGGAAAAATAATAGAAATAGGCAGGTAATATGGTTATATTTGGCTATGAACACGAATGGGGGGTGATGCTCCCGGACGATGATGATGCATGGAGCGTTATGATAACGAGTGATTTCAAGAATAATGTAATAGTATGGAAAGGTTACGACAAAGAAATCGCTCAGTATAATGCTATGATTTCTTCTTTGCTGATAATGAGGGGCGACATAAGCTGTTGTCTGGCTACATGTTCGGGTATAGAAGGGGTAATACTAGAGATTTTCCTAATACAGATTTTGTGATTAACCTAACACTAAAAATTCAGAAGATTCTCCAGGATAACGGCATCAATGTAGAAATGTAGGATAACAAGCGCTACGTTGATGGCTAATCTATGCGAGCAGTACTATTCAAACCCTCTCTCGTAGCGGCTCGAAAGCTCGCCTAACTCGGTAGGATAACTAACCAAAGGGGGGCTCCTGGGTGGGGTATCCTGTTAACGGGTCAAACGAAGACACTATCACTAAGGAGCCTCCGGCTCTCGTATACAAGTTTTTTAAAACTAAACAGACAAACTAATCGAGCCTCCGGCTCTTACAGAAAAAGTGGTCAGGGATGAAAGGTTTTTTGGGTCGTTCTCCCTATCCCTGGCCTCTCCTTCTTGAATTCTATAAGCTATTGAAGTAAGTATGTATCTTCTGTGCCATCAATTTGCGACGTGCTAATAGGAAGTCTTTATAATCTGGTTCAGTCATGGTTTCGAAGCCTGTAGGAATACAGTTTTCGGCCATATTTTTCTTTAAGTCTTCGAGGTTATTTATTGCACCAAATTTATTCTCTTCTCCGTTACATTGCTCTTCAATCGACTTCATGTAATCCACTGGGGCGCGGTCACTGATTTGAATATTAACTTCAGTCTGTAACATAGCGAAGTTGGCAATCTGGTTGTATTCTCCACGATTGTTGTGACCATTCTTCTGTAGGTAGTTCTTTGGGAAGATATGATGGATGTCACCACGGTTTTCAATCAAAGCCTTTACAGTTATATCTTTGGATAAGAAACCACGGTCTCCGAGCTTGATTTGAGCCATTAAGAAGGTCTTCCAGTATGGAGATGATGCCACGGAAGTATTGAAGTGCTCTACAAGGATATCCGACCAGTAGGTTTCATTCAGCTGGCGGTCTATTTCGTCATCAATAACAGCCAAAATGTCTTCGTTATTATTAAGCCTGCGGATGTCGTAATCGAATGCGGATTCAGGGGATGAAGTGTAGCGTTGGGTCAAGATTGACATTACAACCCATCTACGTACCTGCTTTTCTATCAAATCAGGGCGAACATCTTTTTCTTTTAAGGTAAGGTATAGAATGTAGCCAAAGTTCACTACGTTCTGAGAGCGAATCAGGTCGTCACGAATAGCGCCAGTAGACTTCAAAATCATGATATAGCGCTCGAAATTAGACTGGTTAATGAAGTCGTTTATACCTTCACGTAATGTATTGTAGCTACTCTCTACTACGTCTTCGCGGTATTCACGGGTTTCAAAATCACGGCCAGACAACAAGCTAACCAAATCTTGCATTTTACCACGCCTAAACTTATAGGTGAAGGCTACGCGGAGCACATCAACATAGCTAGGCTGGTAAATGTCCTCGGACTTATCTTTAATCCAGGAAATCTTATTAAATACATCAATATTGGCGAATTCTGGGTCATTATTCTTGATATTTTCATAGTCCGTCGGATTCTTAGCAAGGTGGCAGAAGTAATCAATGGTCTTGCGAATCTCGTTGCCACCGTACTCTTTATTGACACTAATCTTAGACATGGCGAAGTCAGCTTGCGACAAAACAACGCCAGCAGAGTTAATCCTAATAAAGATTTCCGTGACTGTATCTATATCTAGCGTGGAGCCCAGCTCGATGCGTCCAATAGAGATGTTCTTTACCTGAATGAGCTTATTAATCCTCTCATTCACTACGTTAGGCTCAATGTCGAACTTCTGGGAGTAGTTAGTAACGAACTCCCACATGTTGATATTGCCATCTTCCATGAATGCTGAAATATCTGGAATCCAGTCTTCCTGTGCTTCGATGGCCGGGTTAAGGGTTTGAAATTCTTCAGTCTTGATATTAAATGCTATTTTGATTCTGACCTTCTTATAGTTGCTATTAAGCACCTGTTGGCCTAATAGTGCAGCGGTTAAGGCCGTAATGCGTTGTTGGCCATCAATGAGGATTTGTTTGCCCTCAGACTTAGAACCATCCTTTAGTTTCACATCAGGGTTCTTCCAAGTGATAATATAACCCACTGGATAACCCTTATAAAGTGAATCAATCAAATCACGTACTTTGGTGGAATCCCAGACGAAAGGTCGCTGGATTTCCGGTATAGCTATAGTCCCATCCTTAACATACCCAAGCAATGTATTGACGGAGACATTATTGACTTCAAATTTCGTTGACATTGAGTTTCTCCTTTTATTTATTTTATCATATTTGTCAGCGGGTCGCACGGAGACACTATCATCGTATAGTACATATATCAGGGGCAAACTAATTAAACGAACTAACCAAACTAACTAACTAAACTAACTAACTAAACTAACCAATGTTCCTACCAGATAAACCGTAAACTGTAGTCGTTCTCTTATGCTCGCCTAGGAGGAAAATATGTTATAATAATAGCAAATGGTTGTCAAGAATTCCGGAATTACTTATGGCGAGATAAGTTACGAGGATGAACAGCGGCATCTAGATGACGTAGTTGACGAGATAACTACAAATGCCGACAGGCTTCTTGATGCCAACAAAAAATCTTCAGAGAAAATCACATCCCTTGTGTCGGATATAAGATACATGGATAATGAGCAACGCAGAGATTATAGAAGCCAACGGGCTTCCCTCGACAATACAATCTCTGATAATAAAAAGAAACTCCTGGCCACAAAAAAGATTAAGGCGAACCCCATACTTTGGGCGCATAGACATAGATTATAAAGGTAAGAAAATCCCACCTAAATCTTATTATTTATCGATTCATTCTGGGATAAGGAACGTGTTGAAGCCGCGAGACAATGTAGAATATGTTAACTGGCGAGCTGCTATTGGAAACCAGTACTATATGACGAATAGGGCCGGAGAATATGTATTTCCTGACGGAGTAGGGGCTGCTACTGTTCAGCTAAAGTCTCCTATTGTTATTGATGGTTCCAAAGTTGTCAAAATAGATGAAAATATTATTTTAGGTAAAAGAAGTGCAAGAGACAACAGTGCTGAATTGCTACAAGAAAAATTGTCTGCCTCTTCATCATCAAATATGACAGAAGTGGTTGAGACTATTCAGAATGAGCAGAATAGTATTATTAGAATTCCGGAGAATAAAAATATTATAACTTAAGGCTCAGCTGGGTCTGGCAAATCTGTCATAGGGCTTCATCGCATTGCGTATCTGATGTATGAAGGCCATAAAAACCCATTAAAGGATTACCAGACTTTGTTCATTTCCCCTAATGTTAGCTTCTCATAGTATATTTCCGATGTTTTGCCTAGTCTTGGTGAAAATAATATTCCAGTATTGACGATGAACACAATCGCTTCAATTGCACTTAAGGGTTCAAGCTATAACCTTAAAGAATATTATTTGCAAAAGTATTTCAAGGATAATACAGTGGACGAAAAGTATACAACATTGTACTCCGAGGCACTGTCTGAAAGATTTACGGATGTAGTTGATATGATTAAAGATGACCTAAAGTTTTATGAGGACATCATTGAGCAGGCAGAGCGGCATCATATTAGTGTTAAGGTAGCCCAACAAACGTATCAGAAAATACCTTGAAGATGCTGATTTCCTTGAGCCATTTAGAGAAAGAAAAGGCGGCAATGTGTATTCTAGCGCTGGTATTTATGATGTAATTATTAAAACAATACTCACGCATGCAGAGATTAGATCGAAAATCGAACTTGACGGGACCATTAATTTCTATCTGTTTGATGATGGACTTAGGCAAAGAAATAAAAAGATTTTACAATACAATTATCGGATGGATGAGGATGGCACACCAGCAAAGAAGAAAAAACTACTCGATATCGGGATGAACCAAATCCGACAAGTCGTCATAGATGAGGCTCAGAACTACACATACTGGCATATATTCTTATTAAGACAGTTATTCCCAAACGCATACTTCACTATTTTGGGAGATGAAAACCAAAACATAAACCCATACATAGAGAACAACAAGTTACGCAACCTTGCTCCAGATTTTGAATATTTAGAAATAAATAAAGCATACCGTTCTAGCCCAGAAATCATAAACTTCACCAATACTATCATCAATGCTATCATCAATGCAAAAATTACTCCAATGAGGCAACCAAACAATCTTCTTGTTAAGGAATATTGGTACATCAGTCAAGAGTTCTCGAAATCAGATGCTAATTCACGAAATACTAAGATTGAAGACAAACGGACACAAAAGGATTGTTGTGATTACAAGAACCGGAGATGAGGCAAAGGAAATGCACTCATTAAGCATCGCAGATAACAACTTCATGTGCCTCCCTGTTTATAAGGCTAAGGGGGCTAGAATTTGATGTCGTAATAGTGATGGATAATTATCTCGCTAATGAAAAAGAAATGTACTATACAGCCTGTACGCGTGCACAGCATGAGCTAGTGGTTTATCACTGGGATAGAAGGTAGCAAATATACAACAAAAATCATTATTCGTAATGGCCACGAATGGAGTGGACAATAAGCTTGCGTTGGGTTTCAAGAATGCCGTACACGTAACGGTCTTTTCCGTTTATACGACGAGACCATAGCCCTTTATATTTGCCAGCAAGAGGCTCAAAATGTGGCTCCTTATACATAGGGTTCTCCTGAAGCTTTTCTTCCATTTGAGTAATGCGTACCAAGCTCCTTTTTCCATTTTTGGTGCTCTTGTATTCATCTCGCTGTTTTATAGCTTTTGGCTTCGGCACGATTTCATAAGTAGCTTGTTCGAGCTGTAAAAAGTTATAAATGCCATCGTCAAGAAAGATTTGCTCTTCAACACTTATGTCGTCAAGTTGCCCAGACTCATCTAGATAAATAGTTTCTGCAAGACTGGCTTTGGAGTCGATTGCAGGAAATAGCTCTATATCCACATTTACGGTTTTAGGTGTATGAATTGATTCTGTAGATATATTCCCACCAAAGCTGTTCTCGTAAAGGCTGTTTACTATAATCTTCAGATGACCAAAATCAGGGTTATCATCAGTGTATTCCTCATCAGAAAAGATAGAAGTATTACCAGACGCTGCTCTATAGATTCTACCAATAACTTCTGCAAAATAATCTCTGCTTACGAGATAGGCCTTATCTTTTCTTCCACTCTTTCCATTAAGGCCGACAAGCTTAATTAATACCGGCATATTATTTAAATCAGACTTTTCTCTAGCTTCGTCCAATTTTTTGCCAATATTATCTCTTGGCGTAATCTTTATCGTCTCTATATCCATATTGGCTGTAATTATAGCATAAAAATCACGCTATTGCAAAGGTGCAGGGGCAGTAATAATAAAAATTTAAAACTATGCACGCGGTAGGGTAAAAGAATATAAATCGCCGACACCGATTTTTCACCACACAGTTCATTTTTATAGGGGTACATACTTATATACATCGATGTAAACACACCCCAAAATATAATAGAAACGGGATTGGTTTTTATTATAAAGAAACCCCAATTCAACGTATATTTGCTTTGTATTCACCGTAATTTCCTAATTTGTTACGGAGAAATAATAGGAATAACCTCATTTATATACGCGTGCTCTGCGGGCTGTTGGGTGGGCCCTTCGAGCGTGCTAGTGCATCAAAGGAAGCCACCTGAATAGATAGTAGGAATTACCTATATATTGTAGTGTAATTAGTGATAATAAGAGTTCGAACTTCGCATAGAGTACTCAGCCATGAAAGACTTTTCAGGTTTTGAAAGGTCTTTTTTTGTGGTTCTACCCCTATAAAAAAGGCTGATCTTAGGTGTGCGAACTTTTCTGTCAGCATTCACTAAAAATCCGCCAGGAAATAGTGATAGTTCGCACCTTTTAACATCTTCAATTGTGAGTTATTATTTCTTTTGTTTCTTAGTTATGTCTGCTGACGGATATTTCTTATACCACGGTGCATTTGGGTCGCCCGTTGGCCTCTCGATTGGATGCTCATCTTCTCGATGCTCAGCAATAGCCATTACTATGCCAGCTATACTCATTAGCACCATAAAGCCAATACCCAACCAAAACGCAATTCTCCAAATCCACGGAAACCACCACTCTCCGCTACTACCGCCAATCCAGAATAAAAACAAAATTAACCCGACGAAGCACCATCCGAGTAAAGTTAAAATAATCGAGCCGCCAATCGTTGATCCTAGCGTAAATGACTCAGACGTCGATGAACTACCATCAATCGCCCGTTTAATACGATTACGCTCAGCCTGTTTACCCTCTTCGTAGCCTCGATTATAAGCATCGCCACTGCCAAACCAATACCCGTCCTGCCAGCCATCATTATAGTTGTTATTGTTTGACATATTTCATAATATCCTTTCGATATATTATATCATTTTCAGGTTTCGAAAGTTTTTTGGCGGTTTCGTTCGTAGCGGACTTATCAATCTTTATTATAATTCAGTTCGAGATTGCGATACTAATAGTTATGGTTGATTCAGCACAGCTTTCTCAGTTTACAAAATAGGGTTAGCTGGTTTGGCGAATTCCATTCGTTGTCTAGCGTACTAGGTTAGACGAGCATGACAAGCATAGAAATTAATGTTATTATGAGATTTATGACAGCATGCAGTGAGAACAGCGATAAGGTTAGAGGGATGCTTGTTGGTTTAGCAATTGGTGACGCATTGGGCACGAATTTGGAGTTTACGATCCGTAGCCATAAAGATGTGACTGACGATAAAATTGCCATGTATGATGGTATGTGGCCAAAAGGTGCTTGGACGGACGATACCTCAATGGCATTATGTTTAGGGAATAGTTTAGTCGAATGTGGTGGGTACGATTCTTATGACGTAATGGAGAAATATAGTAAATGGGTCAAAGAGGGCTATTGTAGTTATGACGATAAGCCTGCAGGAGACGTTGGTATACAAACACTGTCCGCTATTGAGAGATTTGAGAATGAGCCTTTTATAGACAAATACGATCAACGTTCAGAACGAGCTGGCAACGGAACGATCATGCGACTTGCCCCAGTAGTTATTGCTACAGTTAATGCACCGATTCAGGGTACTTTGAAACTAGCACAAGTTTCTGCACGGGAAACACACTATTCTTGGGAAGCAGAAGCTGGAGCAGAAGTTTTTGCGGCGATACTTTGTCAAGCAATGGTGCTAGAGAGTAAAGAAGATATTGTTCATGTCGAGAAGTTTAGCACTAGTGAAGTTTATGACGATATTTTGGGACGAATACTAAAAGGCAGTGAAAAAGACCACAAGATTTATCTAGAAGATTTGGGTGGCTATGTAGTAGACGCCTTGGCGATTGCTCTTTGGGGTTTTAGGAACTTTGATAATTTTGAAGATGGCATGCGAGCAGTGATTAAACTTGGCGGCGACACTGATACAAATGGTGCGATTTATGGTCAGCTTGCTGGAGCATATTATGGCTACGAAGCAATTCCGGAAGTTTGGAGAAATGATTTGCTACGAGAGGGAGAAATTAAGGAATTAGCAAATAAATTACTAGTCCTAAAAGAATGCCCGATTCTGAGGACGAGATTTGAGGAAGATACTCTTATCTAACCTAGTACGTCAGACAACGGATGGGGTAACCGTGCCAACGATGGTACGGACCATTCGACGGGCTGACGCCACTAGCATTGAAATAGAGGCTGTAACCCGTCAAACCAGCCAGCCCAGTACCGTAAGCAGGTGAAGCCGTAATAGACCAATAGTAGCCATTGTTACCAAAATGTCGGGCAGATCCGTAATAACGATCGACATACCCGCTACGGACGAAGTGAAGTTATTTAACAAATCGTTCAATAAGTTATGCAGTTGTTAATTCAAGGGAATAATTTTGCGTTACACTGGTTTCTATGGAGGTTGAGAGGAGATGAATTGAAAAAAGTTGTTGTTTTTGATTACGGGTGGGGCGGGGAGCTGGTAGCGGATTATTTATCGCGAGAACTAGCAGTAGTGGAAGTTGTGCGAGTAATTGATTGGGGCAATGCGGAATATTATTCTGGAAGCATTGACACGATGTTTGATATGGCACAGAAAAGTTTGCGGAAGTATTTAGGATTGGTGGATCTGATAGTACTTGGTGGGTATGGGGTCTCGATTTTGTATGATAAGTTTCAGGAGATGTATCCTTACCAATGTTTTGTATGCATGGATGTAAAAGGCGATCGTGTGTTTGATGTAAAAACTCCGCCTAGCAAGATTGCGGTTCTAGGTGAACCGTTCGTGTTAGAGTGTATGACTAATATATTAAGGGAAGAACTAGGTGTCTCAATGCTAGTTTTTCCTGATTGTGATGGATGGGAGAAATTAATCGATCGAGATTTAATGAGTCGTGAGCTTCTACGGTCGGAGCTAGCATGGGATTTTCAATTAAGTAAGGAGCGACCCGTGAAGAAAAGCCGTCAAACAATTAAAGGTGCAAATAAGCTCGATGGTTTGACGCGGAAGCAAGACAAAGTGAAGGGCAACAATAGTAAAGATATATTGTTAGCTGTGCGTAATTTGGATCGATTAACAAAGAAAGTAAAGGCGGAAGAGCAAGAGTGGATAGCGCGTAGGGAGCCGGCTTATGCGAGGGATAACGAAAGAGAGAAAATAAGTGTAGACACAGTGATTTTGCTCAGTACCCATTTTTGGGCAATTAAATCCGATTTGGAGGAACTATTCGGTTGGCGGGTACGAGTGATTGATTTTCGAGAAGTCGTATTGCGTAATGTCTGTTTGGCTTTAAGATTGAGGGGTGTGGATGGAAGAAGAGCTAAAAGGTGAGTGTGCGACATGGTGAGCTTGAGCTGTTAGAGATTGGTGCGGTTTTCTAGGGCTGCAGAGAGGGTAATTTGGTCTGCATAAGATAAGTCAATACCAAGTGGAAGTCCTCGTGCGAGACGTGTAATAGTGACATTGGGGTGGGCTTCGTGGAGGATTTTTTGTAGCATAAGTGCAGTAGATTCTCCTTCGACGGAGGGGTTGGTTGCAATAATAACTTCTGAAACATTATCGGTTTGAATGCGCCTAAGGAGCTCTTTAACGTGGAGCTGGTCCAGTGTAATTCCATCAATGGGTGAAATGGCTCCACCTAAAACATGATAAGTGCCGTGAAATTGCTTAGTTTGCTCGATGGCATAAATGTCTAGGGGCTCTTCGACGACGAGAACAGTTCGCTTATCGCGGGCTGAGTCGTCGTACAGGTTAGAAATGGATTCATCTTCATTAATTAGGGCAAAAGTAATGGGACAGGATTTCACACCAGCATGCAAGGCGGTAAGTGCATCAGCAATTTCCATGCTGAGACGGGAATTACTTTTGAACAGGTAGTAGGCGTATCGTTCAGCTGTGCGAGCTCCAACGCCAGGTAGATTACCGAGTGCATCAATGGTGTTTTGGAGAGCTTGTGGTAACATAATAAACAGTTTTTATCTCTCATAAAGAAGAATTATGAAAGCTAAAAACCTCCTAAATAAATCAGAATTAATGGTTATTAGACAGCTATATGTCTGGAGCGTTAATTGGGCTCCAGACATATAGAATATAAGCTTAACGCTTGGAGAATTGCTCTTTCTTACGAGCGGAACGAAGCCCGTATTTCTTGCGTTCTTTTTCGCGTGGGTCACGCTTCAAGAATCCAGCTTTCTTTAGGATAGGACGTAAATCTGCCATCTCAGTAGTCAGTGCTTTAGATAGAGCAAGCTTGATAGCGTCGACTTGTCCGGCTAAACCTCCACCGGCTACGCGAATAGAAACGTCGTAATCGTTTTGCTTTTCAGCGAGAGCGAGCGGATCGGTAATCTCGGCAAGATATGATTTATTGCCAGAAAGATATTCAAGGGCTGGCTTATCATTGATAGTGATAGTTCCCTTGCCTTTGTAGAGGCGGACGCGGGCAGTTGCAGCTTTGCGGCGACCGAGCCCATAGATGTAGGTATCTTTTGTAGCCATTATTTAATCTCCTTTGGATTCTGTGCTGTGTGGGTATGCTCGGTATTATCGAAGACGCGTAGACGACCAAGACGATCAGCGGCGAGCTTGTTTTTAGGAATCATGCCTTTGACGGCGTGCTCAATAGCGATGCGGGGATTCTTATTGATGACTTCTTCTAGTTTAAGCTCAGTAAGGCCACCTGGGAAACCGCTATGGCGATAATATTTTTTGTCAACCATTTTGTTGCCGGTGGTTTGGATATTTTTAGCGTTAATTACTACAACGTAGTCGCCATTGTCGACATGGGGCGTATAGGTTACCTTGCTTTTGCCCATTAATTTATCGGCAATAATGACGGCTAGCTTGCCGAGTGGCATGGTGCTAGCGTCAATGATCCACCACTCTCGCTGAATCTCGGAGCCCTTTTGACTATAGGTTTTCATTATTTTGCTCCTTTCAAATCAATATCATCTACGAAAGAGATTGTTCCCATTTCGGTATTATCGCCTTTGCGGAATCCAGCACGCTCAATACGTAAATAGCCAGAATTACGCTTGATTTGTGGCGCGATGACGTCTATTAGTAAGTCAGCCGACTTGATGTCGTTGAGCTTGGCGATTAAGAGGCGACGATTTGCGAGCCCGCCACGCTTAGCGATAGTAATTAGTTTTTCTGTTTCACGACGAATTTCTTTAGCACGAGCTAAGGTTGTCGTGATGGATGTATTTTCGATTAGCGCTTTCATGAGCCCACGTCGTAGCGCGAGTCGCTGATCGGTTTCGCGACCGAACTTGCGACCTTTGTATCCATGACGATGCATTATAATAACTCCGTTAGTTTCTCTTTAACTTCGTCCAACGCTTTACTACCGAAGCCTTTGAGGTCTTTAAGGTCTACCTCAGAGAGCGCTACGAGATCGCGGACGGTTTTAATATCGTTGTTGACAAGTGCGTTGGCTGTGCGGGCGGAGAGGCCAAGCTCTTCAATGGGAAGGGCAAGACCAGAGTCGTCGGACTCTTGCTCAACGCCTGGAGCTGGTGCACTTTCGACGGTTGTGCTACCGGCTAGGGCAGTATATTGGTTGACTAGGATGGCGTTAGCTTCTTCGAAAGCCTCGCGTGGGGTGATTGTGCCGTCGGTGTCAACAGTGATAGTGAGCTGCTGGAGGTTAGTGTCTTGACCAACACGAGTGTTTTCAACTTTGAAACGGACACGAAGTACTGGGCTAAAGACGGCATCAAGGGCAATCATGTTGCTATGTACGCGATTAGCAGAAGCCTGTTCGATAGCAAGGTAACCGCGACCAGTTTCTACGACGAGATGCATTTTTAGTGTGTAGTTTGCGTCATCGATATGACAAATGATTTGATCAGGGTTGCCAACTTCAATGCCAGATGGTAGCTTAATATCGCCTGCGTTAACGCGGCCATTTTCTCCGGCGTTTTTGCCTTGAATCTCAAAGGATATTTCGACTGGTTCGTCGGAATGACTCTTTAGACGAATATTCTTGAGATTAAGCATGATATCAACTACATCCTCGCGAATGCCAGGGATGGAGGTGTATTCATGAGTTGTGCCTTCGATGCTGAAGGCGGTGATGGCGGCACCTTTAATACTGGAAAGTAGAACTCGACGAATAGAATTGCCAAGAGTGTTACCGTATCCATAGAACAACGGGCGAATCACAAATTCAGCACTATTGTCACCCAGCTGGTTGACTTCGGCTAAATTGGCCTCGTGAATAACTTTTGTAGTCATTTTCCTCCTTAGCGTGAGTAATACTCAACGATTAGTTGTTCATTAATGCCGGCTTCAGCTTCTTCGCGTTTTGGTAGGCCGGTGATTTCGATTTTCATGTTCTTAGGGTCGGATTTAAGCCAACTAAGAGGAGTGGTAGAGATACTTGCGATATTCTCGAGGTTCTTGAAAAAGTCAGATTTTTGTGATTTAGCACGAACTTCTAGGATGTCACCTGGTTTAAGACGAATTGATGGAATGTCAATTCGGCGGCCGTTGAGAGTGAAGTGTCCATGAGATACTAGTTGCCTAGCTTGACGTCTTGTGGAGGCAAAGCCTGCACGGTAAACAGTATTATCGGCACGACGTTCAAGATACTGCAAAAGATTTTCGCCAGCTAGACCGTCGGCCTTAGCGGCTTCTTTCATCAGTTTAGCAAATTGTTTTTCGAGAAGACCATAGAGCCTGCGGACCTTTTGTTTCTCGCGAAGCTGAGTAAGGTAGAGGCTGCCTCCACGGACGCGCATATCAGAATGCTCTCCTGGGATACCGGTCTTTTTCGCCATTACCTTGTGTGCTTTGGGGGCTAGTGCGTAGCCCTCGCGGCGACTTTGTTTAACAATTGGAGAAGTATCTCGTGCCATTACGGTTTCCTTTCTCCCTTAGGACGCACACCGCCGTGTGCGATTGGGGTAACATCTGTGATACTATCAATTTTAATGCCAACGTTAGAGACGGCACGAATCGCACTGTCGCGACCTAGGCCGATACCGCTGACAAATACATCGACACTGCTTAAACCGTGTTCGCGTTTTGCTGTTTCAAGTGCTTTTTCTGCGGCGATTTGGGCGGCATAAGCTGTGCCCTTTTTGCTACCACGGAAGCCATTAGCTCCAGCAGAGCTAGCCGATAAAGCACTACCAGTTTTGTCGGTGACGGTAATGATGGTATTGTTGAAGGTGGCCTGGACATGAATCTGACCACTATTGACTATGCGTTTGCCTTTTTTGCCCCGGACTTTAGTTTTTGCAGTTTCGGTTGCTTGAGACTCTGCAGAAACTTCGGTTGGAGCGTCTTTCTTAATTTCTTCAGTCATTCTATACTCCTATTCCTTAAGTCTTGCTTGCTGCTTTTGGCTGAGCACCACCGACAGCAATAGCTTTACCCTTGCGAGTACGTGCATTCGTGCGGGTACGTTGACCGTTTACTGGTAGCCCAGCTTTGTGGCGAACACCTTTGTAGGAGCTAATGTCTTTGAGACGTTTGATATTGTTGGTAACGAGGCGTTTCAAATCACCCTCAACGGTATATTTATTACTGATGAGATCGTTGATTTTTTGAATATCTGCCTCGGTGAGATCTTTCACCCGAGTGGTAGGCTCAACTTTGGCCTCCGCAAGGATGGCTTTACTCGTAGTGCGCCCGATCCCGTATACGTAGGTCAATGCAATCCATACGACCTTATCGTTAGGGATGGTTACGCTAGCAATTCTTGCCATGCTTAACCCTGCCTTTGCTTATTCTTAGGTTTTTTCTTATTGATGACTCGAAGCACGCCTTTACGACGGACAATGATGTCATCGGGAGAAATTTTCTTAACACTTGCACGTACCTTCACAGTGTCAAAATCCTTTCCGTTACCAGTTGTAAGATACACAACGAGTTATATTATCTGGTGCGCTCCAAAACAATAAAACTGTTGTAAAAATTACAACACTTGATATTACTTACTGCAATCGAAAACTGATTCTGCCCTTAGAAAGATCGTAAGGGGTGAGTTCAACTTCGACCCGGTCTCCCGGCACTAAGCGGATAAAATTTTTGCGCATACGTCCGCTCATGTGTGCTATGATATTATGGCCGTTCTCAAGCTCCACCCTGAATTGGGTGTTAGGTAAAGACTCAACGACCTTACCTGTGAGCTTGATAACTTCCTTTTGACTATTGCTTGAAGCTTTAGCCTTGGTAGCTTGTTTTTGACTAGCCATAAATTACTCCTTTATTGTATCACGGATAAAGTATTCTGTAAAGTATGTTTTTATTCAGCAAGCAGAGCACGAAGAAAGAAACGATGAGAATAGGTCTTGCTAGCCAACCAGTAATCGCCAGTGCAGGTGATAAGGGAGAGTGATTCTGTGCCAGTCTGGGGGGAGGTGAATACTTCACTCATATATTCGTTAGCTTCGTCGCCAAGAGCTTTAGTGGTAGTGTCGGCTACGATATATTTAAACTGTCGACCGTCACCCATCTCTACAAGTATTTCTGCTCCGACCGATATTTTAGGTAATGAGCCGAAGATGCCGATGCCTGGTCCGCCACCATGTCCATCCATAATTGAAACTCCGTTGGTACCTGGTAAGGAGGAGTTTTGATACCATCCGACGTCATATATATTATAAGGCGTGGCAATTTCCCCACTGTTTTTAAGTCCGATTTCGACGATACGTGCGTTGTAAATGCCGAGGCTCGGAATGGAAAAATAGCGAGGCTTATCGGGGGCGACGACGTATTCGGCTACTTCGGTTTCGGTGGGACGTTCTTCGTCAACCTCTTCCCCTTCATCGACTTCGACCATGGTGACTACGTCACGCTCGCTGCCTTCCATTCGGTTGAGGTAGTCATGCTCCCAAATTGCAACACGAGCGATGAAGGCAATTAGTAGGATGATTAATATGGCACTAATAATGTGGCTGAGTTTGAAGTGTAGCTTGCGTACTACGGGGAGTTTGAGCTGGTTGGCGTTTGAGGAGCTACGAGAGACAACAATATTGTCCCCGGGGGTTTCGATCTTGATCTTGCGGGTTTTAGGTGCCGAACTAGATTTAGTGGTCGATTTAGCTGGTGTGAGGTCAATAGCTGTGGGCGTGAGCTGTGCAGCAGAAGATGGCTTAAATGAGGATGCAATAGGTGCGGTCGATTTGGTAATTTTGGATTTTTTGGGGGACTTTTTGGATGATTTTTCTTTGTTGTCTGACGTAGGCTCTTCAGAGTTACTATCGTTTTTAGATGGGGAAGCCTGTTTTTTGATCTGTGGTTCAGATTTGGAGTTTAGCTCAGCCTCGGCTTCAGTGACAGCTTGCTCAAGTTTTGCCACTTCGTTGGATTTTTGAGTTGATTTTGTAGATTTGTTGCCCACTTCTTACCTCATTAATAAACTTATTTATATTCGTCGTATGTAACCATCAAGGCTCGGGAGTTGAGTTGACGGAGGTTTTCAAGTGCGACGGTTACAACGATAAGGAGGCCAGTACCGGAGAGCGAGAGACCTAGTGGTGCACCGGAGATAATGATGAATACATAGTCGGTGGCGAAAGGTAACATAGCAATTAATCCTAGAGCAAGTGAGCCAAAGAGGTTAAGACGATTAATAGTTTTGCCGAGATAGTTTGCAGTTTGAATGCCAGGCCGAACACCTTCGATAAAAGCCCCTTGTTTTTGGAGATTGTCGGCGATCTCTTTAGTATTGAAGATGATGCTGGTATAAAAGTAGGTAAAGAGGACTACTAAGATAAAATAAACTGTTGGATAGAAGAACCATTGTGCGGTGATACCGTCTGGGTACATGGTGGTGAAGTTATTGGCTGAAGGGGCGGTAAAGAGGGTAGTTAAAGTGGTACCAAAGGTTCCTTCGGGATTAACGCTTTGGATAAATTGACCAAGAAGAGCAGGTAGGGATAGGAATGCTGTCGCAAAGATGACTGGCACGACACCGGCAGCGATGAGCTTTAAGGGTAGGATAGACTTAATACCGCCGTAGGTGCTGTTGCCGTGGACTCGTTTTGCATAGTTAATGGTGACAACGCGTTGGGCTTCATTGAGTTTGATGAGACAGTAGATTGTAATAATGACGGCGATAGCAAAACCAATAATAATCCAGAAGATGCTGGGGTTGACTGGGAGGTTGAGCCAACCAAACATTGAGAGGCTGCCAGCGGAAGTGTCAAAGAGAGCGGTACCGAGGCTTGTAAGGGTAGTGGGTAGTTGAGAAATGATAGAAGTGAAGATGATAGTTGAAATACCATTGCCGATTCCCTGTTCGGTAATAAGTTCGCCAAACCACATAAGGATAACTGAGCCGGTAACCATAGATGTTACGGAGAGCATCCAGTCGGCGGTACTAGGTGTATAGGAAAGTGATCCACTGGTGGAAAGAACCGATTGGTATAGGATAAAAATGTAGGCAATTGATTGAATAATGGCTAGAGGTATAGTTAGGACTCGAGTCCATTGGCTAATTTTACGGCGACCAGATTCGCCATCTTGCGAGAGCTCGTCAAGGCTAGGAATAGCCTTCGTGACAAGCTGAACTACGATGGAAGCGGTAATGTATGGAGAGATGCCGACTAGTAAGATGGAAAATTGAGTTAGTCCGCCGCCAGAGATGAGATTAATAAAGCTACCAAAGTCGGAACTTGAGATAAGGTTTTGGATAGCGTCTTGAAAGGTTGTAGGTTCACCAAGTGGAACGGGGATATGTGCCAAAAAACGATAAACAATTAATAACCCGAGCACAATGAGCATGCGTTTTAGCATGTCTTTATTTTTGAACGATTTGAAAATGGTTTTGAAATTCATAACTCCCTGTAATCTCCGTATCTATCTCATTATAGCATAGATGAACGGAGAGGGGTAGGGTTATTTATGTCGACTAAAGAAAAATATATCCCACTGAAGCGGGATATATTTATTCGTTGTCTTTTAGGTCTATTCTTCGACTTTTTTTGCCATGCGTTGAGGAACAACTACCTTAGTAAAGGAGCCACCTGCTTGTTCGATTGCTTTGATTGCGGTTTTACTAGCAAATTGAGTTGAAAGCTCGATTTTTGAAGTAAGCTCGCCGCGAGTAATAACTTTAACACTGGCGTATGGATTTTCGATGAGACCCTTGTCGGCTAGGGTAAAATTGTCAACTTTTCCAGCTAAATCGTTGAGGCGATCGGTATAGACAACCTGGGCTTTGGCATGGAGGCTCTTGAAACCTTTAAGTTTCGGAATTGCCTGCATGATGGCACGCTGACCACCCATGAAGCCGGCTGGCATTTTACGGTGGCCAGTGCGAGCCTTCTGACCCTTGGTCCCACGGCCAGCGGTCTTTCCTTTACCGGCACTAATGCCGCGACCTGCACGAGTTGGTCGAGTGTTACGATTAACTGATAAATCATTGTACTTCATCTATTTTTCCTCCTTTTGATCGGCGGATTTGGCCTTTTTGCCTTCATTCCCTACCCATTCATCGCGAGGAACTTGTTGTTTGAGCCCTTCGATGACGGCATAAGCGATGTTTACCTTGTTGGTGCTGCCGAGGCTTTTGGAGATGAGGTTTTTGATGCCGGTGAGGCCGATAATGCTTCGAACGACACCACCAGCGATGATACCAGTACCGGGAGCAGCTGGCCTCATGAGTACATCGGCACCAGTGGAACGAGTCTCAACTTCGTGACAGATAGTTTCGCCATCCATATGGAATTCAATCATGGATTTTTTGGCTTTGGCAGTGGCTTTTTGGACAGCACTGGTAACATCGCCACCTTTAGCAATACCAATTCCGATTTTATTTTTGTGGTTGCCCATAGCAACTAGAGCTTTGAAACGCATGCGGCGTCCACCCTTAACGGTACGAGAGACACGGTCGATATTGATGGTGACGGTGTCAAACTCTTTAGGGGTGGTGTCTTGGTTGCGGCTACGGTCGCGACGATTGTTGCGACGGGGCAGATTTTTTCCGTTAATATCTTTACGAGTGCGGGTAGCAGCAACATCGTCGGTCATTTTGAGGGTACCAGACTTGTTGACTACCTGAGCCTGTTTGTCAGATTCGGCCATACTAGAAATCTAATCCTTCCTTGCGAGCGGCGTCTGCGAGTGCAGCCATCCGACCAGCATATAATTTTGAACCGCGATCAAAAACAACGGAATTAATTTTGGCTTTTTTAGCTTTCTTGGCAATTTCTTGACCGATTTCGGTAGCCTTGGCTGTTTTAGTGCCAGTAAGCTTGCTACCAACTGTAGTAGCGTAAGCTAAAGTTGTACCATTGTCATCATTGATGATTTGTGCGGTGATATGTTGATTGCTGACATGAACGCTCAGACGTGGGCGTTCAGCGGTGCCATGAATCTTAGCACGGGTGCGTTTTGCACGAAATGTGGCATTCATTATTTTTTACCTGCCTTTCCTGCTTTGCGAAGAATAACTTCGTCAACATATTTAATGCCTTTGCCTTTGTATGGTTCAGGCTTCTTTAATGCACGGATTTCGGCGGCAACTTGACCAACTTGTTGCTTGTCGATACCTGAGACTGTGATAGTCATTTTTTCGGTTTTAAGTTCAATACCATCAGGTGCCTGATATCTCACTGGATGTGAAAAACCGAGTGCCATTTCAATTTCTTTTGGCCCACCACTGAGGCGGAAGCCGACGCCGTTGATTTCGAGTTTTTTCTCGAAGCCTTTTGTGACGCCAATGACGGCATTGTTGAGCAATGCACGTTGGAGACCATGCCAGGCTCGAGATTTTGGTTCGTCATCATCTCGAGTAATGGTTAGAGTATTGCCGTCAACTGAGACTTTGACTTTTTCCTGAAGTGGAACGGTGAGTGAACCCTTAGGCCCTGCGACAACGATGTCTTTGTCGCCGACCGTAATTGTCACTCCCGCCGGAACTTCGATGGGTTGTTTTCCGATACGACTCATAATTTCCCTTTTAATTAATATTCTTTTGATATTATCACGTATTGGTGAAAAATGCAAGAAGCTAGGTGATGAAAGTTGGTCGCTCGGGATGTCACTGACATTAATGGAAGGTGTTGTTAATGAAAAAAGAACCTCATTTCTGAGGTTCTTTTTTGCTGGCACTTGCTTCTAGTAAACTTTGACTAGAATTTCACCACCAAGATGGTGTTTTTTAGCTTCTTTACCAGTCATGATACCTTTTGAGGTAGAGATGAGGACAATACCTCGACCGGACTTAACTACTGGAATCTCTTCGGAACCGACATAAATGCGACGGCCAGGTTTTGAGACTTTAGTAATTTCGGTAATTTTAGTATTTTGTCCTGGTTCGCAAATCGTAACATGAAGGATGTTACGAGGTTTGGCATCTTCTAACTCATAACTTGCGATATAGCCAGAGTTTTTGAGTCCCTCGACAACGGCAGCTTTTAGTTTGCTAGTAGGAACGCGGATCTCGGTCTTACCAACCATAATGGCGTTGCGAATGCGGGTGATGAGATCAGCGATTTGATCAGTTGATTGTAATGACATATAATCTTCTCTCCTTTCCTACCAGCTACTCTTTGTTACGCCTGGGATTTCGCCCTTGGAGGCTTTTTCGCGGAAATTGATACGGCTAAGACCGAAGTAACGCATGTAGCCACGTGGGCGACCGTCTAGCATATCGCGGTTTTTGAGACGAGTAGGGCTAGCATTGCGTGGAAGCTTTTGAAGACCTTCAAGGTCGCCAGCAGCTTTAAGCTCGGCACGTTTAGCCTTATATTTTTCATACATTTTGCGTCGTTTTTCGTCGCGAAGGACGGCTGATTTTTTGGCCATTATTTATTCTCCTTCTCGAACGGCATTCCGAATGCTTCTAGCAACTTTGTGCTCCCTTCTTTAGAACCGTTTTTAATAATAAATGTGATTTCCAAACCGTGTAGGACGGCGGCATCTTCAAATGTAATCTCGGGGAAGACGGTTTGTTCTTTGATGCCGAGGCTGTAATTTCCTTGAGCATCAAAGCCTTTGCGAGAGACGCCGTGGAAGTCGCGTACATGTGGTAAGGCGATATTGATAAGTCGATCGATAAACTCATACATTTTATCATTACGCAAAGTGGTAAGATAGCCAACTGGTGCACCCATACCTTTGCGAATCTTAAATGTTGCAATAGACTTTTTGGCGAGGCGGCTAGTAGTGGCTTGTCCACTAATCTTGGTAAGTGTTAACTCGACGGTTTCGGTAAAACGTTTATCTTCGCGTTTCTTGCCGACACCACTAGAGATAACAACTTTCTCTAGCTTGGGGACTTGATTGATATTTTTGAGTCCGAGCTCGGTTTTTAGTTGCTCCTTAATCTTGTCATTGTAGAGAGTTTTGAGTCGAGGGGCTGTAGTTTGGTTAGCCATTACTTATCCTCCTTTTGTAGGTTGGAAAAGTCGATACCGATATGGATATCTTTTTTGCCACCTTTAGGATTGAATTGAGTTGCTTTCATATGGCGAGTGCGGATATTAATGTCTTTGAGGAAAGCTTTGTGATTAGCTTTATCTACTTTGACGATGCTGGCGATTTCGCCCTTATGATCACCGGCGATAACTTTGACGCGATCGCCTACTTTGAGACATTTTGCCAT
Source organism: uncultured Candidatus Saccharibacteria bacterium (assembly GCA_947425245.1). GTDB lineage: Bacteria > Patescibacteriota > Saccharimonadia > Saccharimonadales > Saccharimonadaceae > Nanosyncoccus. The sequence continues at coordinate 58,484 of CANDYU010000002.1, read as the reverse complement.
TATAGTACCTCCGGTGCTAAGCTGATAATTTTGTTGAAGCCGCGTTCGCGTAGCTCGCGTGGAACTGGACCGAAGACGCGGGTACCCTTTGGGGTTTTGTCGTCGTTAACTAGAACGGCAGCGTTGTCGTCAAAGCGAATAGTACTACCGTCTGGGCGACGGATTTGCTGACGAGTGCGAACGATGACGGCTTTGACGACGGCTTTCTTTTTGACATTGCCGGTTGGGCTGGCATCTTTAACACTACAGGTGACAATATCTCCAACCCGTGCGTAGCGAGCTCTAGTTCCACCAAGGACCCGGATTACACCAAGTTCTTTGGCACCGCTGTTGTCAGCGACTTTTAATCTAGTTTCCTGTTGAATCATATTAGTTCTCCTCCCCCTTATCGTTGCCTAATACCTCATCCTTTAGTTCGATAGCTCCACGAGATTTTTCAAGAACCTTTACTAGTTTATAAGTTTTGGTCTTACTGTAAGGGCGGCAGGTTGCGATTAGAACTTTATCGCCTACCCCAGCTTCGTTATTTTCGTCGTGTGCTGTGTACTTGCGGGTTTTAGTATATTGTTTACGATAGAGTGGGTGAGTTTCACGGCTGGCGATGGAGACAGTAATGGTCTTATCGCGTTTTGCGGAACTCACAATGCCTTGTAATTCTCCAGCCATATTAAAACTCCTCTTTTTTGATAATTTTAGTTCGTACTGGTAGCTTGTGGCCAGCAAGGCGGAAAGCCTCTTTGGCTTGTTCTTCGGTGACATCGCTAATTTCGAACATTACGGTGCCAGCTTTCACTTTGGCGACGTAAAATTGTGGTTCACCTTTACCGCTACCCATTTTCACATCGAGTGGTTTTTTAGTCACTGGAATGTGTGGAAAAATGCGGATCCAGATTTTGCCGCCACGCTTTACATAGCGTGTGATTGCCTGACGGGCTGCTTCGATTTGGCGGCTGGTGACGCGTTCGTTGTCGAGCGACATCAGTCCCCAGTCACCAAAAGCGACATAGTTGCAACGAGAGGCGGTGCCTTCGTTTTTGCCTTTACGAACCTTGCGGTGTGCCTCGCGGCGGGGTGTCATGATTGCCATAATTATTTCTCCCCCTTATAAATCCAAACTTTAACGCCAACAATACCAGCGATGGTTGGTGCATGGCAGATATGGAAGTCGACATCAGCACGAAGGGTGTGTAGAGGTACAGATCCTTCAATGAACTTTTCTCGACGGCTCATTTCAGCACCGTTAAGGCGTCCGCTGACTTCAACGCGGATACCTTTTGCACCAGCATTCATGGTTGACTGACAGGCCATTTTAACGGCTCGACGGAAATTCATACGTTTGCCGAGCTGAAAACCAATATTCTCAGCGACTAGCTTGGCGTTAAGCTCTGGTTTCTTAACTTCTTCAACATTGATACGAATTGGACCGGTGACGATCTTTTCGAGCTCTTTCTTGAGTTCGTTGATGCCAGCACCTTGTTTACCAATCACGGCTCCGGCCTTGGCGGTGAGGATGGTAATTGTGGTAAGGTTGGCACTGCGTTCAATATCGATGCGAGCAATCGTTGGGCGACTGCTGAATCGTTTCTCGATAATGTCGCGAATCTTAGCGTCTTCTATGAGCCAATGACGGAAGTCGGCTTTGCGGGTGAACCACTTAGACGACCAGTCCTTGCTGATTTGAAGACGATAAGAGACTGGGTTGACTTTCTGACCCATTACTTATCCTCCTTATCATTGCTTGTGGACTTTTTAGCTTTTTCTTCACCAGCAATTTCGACGAAAACATTGCTAGAGATCTTTTCATACGGTAATGCACGGCCACGAGAAGCTGGAACATAACGACGCATTCGAGTACCGGCGGTGACGGAAATGCGTGCGACTCTTAAGGTTTTTGGATCGATGCTGACGCTGCTGTTGTTAAGTAGGTTTGCGGTGGCACTTTCGATGGCTTTGCGGACGGCTCTGGCGGCTCGTCGTGGAGTGTTTTCTAGGATAACGACTGCGTCACTAACATAGCGATCGCGAGCTAAACTGGCGACAATGCTGGTCTTGCGTGGTTGGCTGTCGACTCCTTTAATGATAGCGTGTGCAAAGTGGGTAGCCATTATTTACCTCCCTTTGCTGCTTCGGCGGCCTTTTTGCCACCATGGCGTTTGAATTTGCGGGTTGGGGCAAATTCTCCTAGTTTGTGTCCAACCATATTCTCGCTGACAAAGACTGGAACATGAACTTTACCATTGTGTACGGCAATAGTACGACCAACCATTTCAGGAGAGATGGTTGACTGGCGAGCCCAGGTCTTAATTACGGTGCGATCCTCGGCAGAGAGGGCAGCGATTTTCTTCGCGAGTTTATAGTCTACGAATGGACCTTTCTTCAGACTTCGAGACATTATTTCCTCTTTCCTTCGTGGCGGCTGCGCACGATCATTTTATTAGTTTTCTTGTTATGTCGAGTGCGATAACCTAGAGTGAGCTGACCCCATGGAGTACGAGGAGCTTTACCAGTACCGTGACGGCCACCGTCACCACCACCATGAGGGTGATCGGTTGCGTTCATAACGACACCACGGACAGTTGGGCGGATGCCTTTGCGACGGCGACGACCAGCTGCACCAATTTTGATGTTTTGATGTTGTTCGTTGCCAACGGTACCGATGCTGGCTTCGCAGTCAATAAGAACTTTACGCATTTCACCAGATGGCATTTTGAGAGTTGCGTAATTGTCTTCTTTAGCCATAAGCTGAGCACTGGTTCCTGCAGAGCGGACCATTTGGGCTCCGCGTCCTGGGGTAAGTTCAATAGCATAGATGAAGGTACCAACCGGGATGTTGCGAATTGGCATACGATTGGAAGTTTCGACAGCGGCTTCTTTACCGGTTTCGAAAGTCATGCCTTGATGCATATTGTTGTCGGCGATGACATAGTAGTAGACGCCGTTTTGGTCTTGAACTCGAGCAATACGAGCACTTCGGTTTGGATCGTATTCGATTTCTCGAATTGTATACTTACCATTTTGCGGTAAGCTGTAGGTTACGATGCGGTAATGGCGTTTGACGCCACCGCCACGATGTCGGACAGTGATGCGACCTTGATTATTCTTGCCGGCCATCTGTTTTTTACTCTTAGTCAAAGATCTCAAAGGTTTTTTGGTCGTAATTTGATCAAAGTCCTGAGTGGTTTTTTGACGTTGAGCGGGAGTGATTGGGCGATAAGCTTTAATACTCATTACTTAGCCTCCTTCTCATCTTGTTTTTCGACCTTTTTGTCTGCTTTAGTAACTTTCTTCTCGGCCTTTTTGGTAGCCTTGTCTTCAGGCTTGTCTCCTTCTGTCTTAGTTTCTTCGAAGACTGGAATCTTATCGCCAGACTTTAAAGTAATATAGGCGACTTTATGGTCACGACGGAAAGTTGTACCAGGATAAGCATGTTTGCCGCGAGAGAAACGAGTTGGTTTACCCTTGCGGATTGCGGTGCGAATATCAAGCACTGTAACTTTGTATACTTCTGCAATTGTTTGAGCAATCTCTTGTTTGCTGGCATCTTTTGGAACGAAGAACACATAGGTGTTTTGAGTCTGTGCGACATAGGCTTTCTCAGTAGCACGAGGAATATATTGAACACTACGCATTGATAGCCTCCTTATCTAAAAGCCAATTTTCAGTATCTTTAAGTGCGGTTTCGCTAAAGATGATAACATCGGCATTGAGGACATCGAAGACATTAAGGTAAGTAGCTCTGACTAATTTGAGGTTCGGCAGGTTGTTAGTGGCACGCAGGATTTCTGGGGCTTTTTCAGATACAACCATGAGAACATTTTTATCATTTAACCCAAGGTCGTTGAGTTTCTTAGCGACTTCTTTGGTCTTCCCAGTAGTAGCGACACCTTCAATGATGATAGCTTGATTGGCATTCTTTAAGCTAAGAGCTTGACGAACGGCGATTTTCTTAGCGTTCTTGGAGACTTTCTTGTTGAAGTTTTCTTCACCGGTGCGACCAAAGGCGACACCACCATGACGCCAGATTGGGTTACGGGTGGAGCCAAAACGAGCACGACCGGTACCTTTTTGTTTCCAAGGCTTTTTGCCACCACCACGTACTTCGCCACGCTTTAAGGTTTTTGCGTGAGAGCTGCGTGAATTAGCGAGATATGCATCGTAAGCGGTCTTGAGGAGTTCGTGATTTTGAACGTCGAGGCCAAAGATGTCTTTGTTAAGTTCAGCCATACTACTCCTTTCCCTCGATGGTTACAATGCCTTTTTTCGGACCAGGAACTGCTCCTTTAAGACCGATGAGGTTGTTTTCTAGGTCCAAAAAAGCAACTACCAAATTCTTGACAGTTACTTGATCATGTCCCATACGACCTGGCATTTTTTTGCCTTTAAAGACTTTTTGTGGATACATAGATCCGATAGAGCCGACGCGGCGGATGTTACCCTTGAAACCGTGGGTGTTACGTGACTCGTTAAAGTTCCAGCGTTTGACGGTACCAGCGTAGCCTTTTCCTTTAGAAATGCCGGTAACTTGGACTTTGTCTCCAAGTTTGAAGCTTTCTATGCTGATTTTATCGCCGACCTTCAGTTCTGGAGTTTCCTCAACGCGAAACTCACGAAGAACTTTGGGCGTAACTCCGGCGGATTTGACATGGCCGGATACCGACTTGCTCAGATTCTTACCCTGACCATACCCCAGTTGCACAGCGTTATAGCCATCGGATTCGATGGTTTTAATCTGAGTCACTGTGGAGGGGTCGGCTTGCAAAATTGTCACTGGAGTGACAATACCGTCGTCGCCGATGATCTGGGTCATACCAATTTTGGTGCCGATGATGACTTGCATCCTGTTCCTTTCCCTTATAGACAACGCGAAACCTAGACTAATGAGTGGTTCCTTAAATCAGATCGATCTGGCGTTGCCAGACGGAAAAGATGTCAGGCCTTCCCTGTCGTCTAGTATGCGTAGCCTGTTTATTTGACTATACCTTGCTATTTTAGCATACTTCTTCAGAGATTGCAACGATTTCTGTTGCTATTTAGCCTTAGTCTTATCAGATACTTGGTGAGAAGCTCTTAAGTTTTCTCCGATGCTCTTTGTAGCGGGGGTCGTGTAGGGCTACTTCTGCCCAAAAAGCAGCGGAGTGGTCCATATGGTTTAGATGTGCGAGTTCATGAAGAATAACATAGTCTCGTAGGATCTCGGGAACTTGCATAAGCCCAATATTAAGCGAGATTGTGCCAGTACTGGAGCAGCTGCCCCATCGAGTAGCAGCATGGCTGAGCCGACAGCGTTCATAGTGATAACCATATAGCTTAGCGTAATATTCTAGACGATAAGGTAAATACTCTTTAGCTTTTTTCGTAAGTATTTTCTTCTTTGCGTCGCGAGCACGTTGGGTTTTCGGGTCATTTAGGGGGATTTTTTTGCGAATGAGGTCTCGGTTGACCTTTAAAAACCGTTTAACAAGAAAGTCACTAGTGTGACTAGGGACGGACATCTGGAGTCGACCTGATGGTGAGACTGAAAAACGCACACTCTTTGAAAGTGGGTTTTTTCGGATGATAATCTCGCCAAACTCTGAATCTTGCAAAATCATGACAGGTAAAATGCTAGTTTGATAGCATTTATGAAGCTTAGCGTTCTTGTAGCTGAGTGAGGACTTGTTTGAGCTGAGTATGATAAGTATGTTTTCCAGAAAGAACGATAGGAGCTTCAGCGTCAGAGGGGGCTTCTAGGGCTTTAACGCGGGAATCGTAGATAACCTTAGCTTTCTCGACTGATTTGGTGCGAGCTTTGAGGCGGGTACGAATCGTACTAACATCGGTCTGAATCCAAATGAGCGTTGGTGAATAGCCGGCAGAGCGTAGGATTTCGGCTAGTTCACGGCGATCTTTCTCGGTGTCGTTCCCTCCTTCAAAAACTAAGGTCGAGCCGGTGCGAGCAATTTGCTCAACAAGAAGCAAAATGAACTGACGCGAAAGGTTGTGTTCTTGTTTTAGGACGTCAAGATCATAAAATGTTGCATTAAATTGGGTCGCAAATTGCTTACCAAAAGTCGTTTTACCGCTGCAAGGCGCACCAAAAACGAGGATTGCGCGTTGGCCGTTGCTGGGTGATGAGTGTGTTTTTTTACCTTCCATATTCTACCTCCATTGTAGCACAATAACCTTTCTTTGAATGTAATTGTATCATACTTTTTAGTTTAGTGGAAGATAGAGAGAAATGGGTTGACTAATTCGTGGTGTTTCTACTAGCCGAGATCTTTGAACTGGTGGAAATTAGGACTTGGGAGGGGTAATAAAAGAACCAAGCAAAGAAATTGGCCGGCAAATAAAGGAAAGATGGAAAAATGTCGGTAAAGGAGAGGTAGGAAATTCCAGTACAGGTATCACAGCAGAGGAATAAGAGAAAACCGTAGAGCCCAAGTTTGGCACGGAGGTTTTTAGAATCATTAGCTGACCAACGCCAGCAAATAATGATATTGATAATCAGATTAATAACATAAAAAGTACTGATTGTGTAAATTGGCGGGGCTAGGTGAAAAATAGTGGTGATAAGGGTGCAACCGAGAGCAATAGCGATAAAGAAGGCAATGAGGCGAGGGTCGAGCTTTCCCCTACTGAGCCGGAAGGTATGAATGATTTGAGCCATAAAGAACAAGATTATACCTAGTTCGGCAGTATTGTTAATAGCAAGAATGATATCAGCGATGACGGTAGTAAAAAGGGCGAAGTGGAGTAGATTATCATTAGGGAAAGTGAGGAGTGTATATATGAGGCAGAGGATGATGCCGCCAAGTTTGATAGAGGTAAGGAAATGACTGTCTGGTGAAGAGAGGCCGATTATTATGATAAGGGTGAAGATGGAAATCCAAATAAAGGGCCAAGGTTTGGCGAAGAGCTTTTGGCTGATGGATGGCGATTGGCTTATGGTTGTCATATATCATACAATTATAGCATGATTATTCTTTATCTAACCTAGTACGCCAGACAACGAATGGGGAAAGCGAGCCAACGACCGTCTGGACCGTTCGACGGGAAGACGCTACTAGCAATGAAACCGAGGTCGTAACCTGTCAAACCAGCAGACCCATTATTGTAAACGGGCGAAGCCGTAGGGGACCAACCGTAGCCATCATGCCCAAGATACCGGGCAGAGCCGTTGCCCAGATTGACGTACCCGCTACGGACGAAACCATTCAATCACTTCGTCCGTAGCGGACAGATTTATCTTGGCGATAGTTCTTTGCGACGTTCTGGTAGCGAAAACTATGAATGGTCGGCTACTGCTTCGCCTGTTTTCTATAACAATTCGGCTAATTTAGCAGGATACTATTTAGCATTTAATATTCAAGGTGTTTCTGTGGCTGATGGTCCATATGGTCGTCGTAATGCTCACCCCATCCGTTGTCTGGCGTACTAGGTTAGATAAGTTTAGGTATTATACTTTTGCAGCTACAATACAGTATTAGCATAACTCAGGGCTTAGCTACTTGTTTTCGGACCGGATGTTGTGTCGTCCCGTCTGACTGAAGGTTAGAACTCCGGGCGTCGATTCGGAAGCAGGAATGTTACACATTCCTGCTTCACTCATCTCCTGGGAGAAGCGTCACGGGCGACACGCAACCTACGACCAACGCGACTAAAGTCGCTACCAGCTGGGCGTCACCTCAAGATAAAGAATGCGAAGCATTCTTTATCTATTCGGTTCCTACGGCTGGACGGCAACAGCCTCCGAGAGTTCCTCTAACAAGCAACTAAGCCCTGAGTTATACTAATACTGCACTATGTCTTTAAAGCAAAAGTATAATACCTAAACCATTGGTGGTTGTTGCTTGGAGTTTAGTCTTAAGAAACTAGCTTATTCTTTGCTGATGGTTTGGAAAATATCTTTGGTGCGAGGAGGAAGTATAATTTTAAAGTTGGTTTTGGTGGGTGCTGTGATTTAGAGTATAATGAAAGATAATTGGTAGAGGAGGTTGGAGTTATAATTTATGGCTTTTGACTACAAGAAAGAATACAAAGAGTTCTATATGCCGAAGAATAAGCCTAGCATTATAGAAGTTCCGATAATGAACTATCTTGTGGTGCGTGGTAAAGGCAATCCAAATGACGAAGATGGTGAATATAAACAGAGTATTGAGTTGCTTTATGGTATTGCCTACACTATCAAAATGAGTAAGAAAGGCGATTATAGAATTGACGGTTATTTTGATTATGTCGTGCCGCCACTGGAAGGCTTTTGGTGGCAAGATAATTCGGCAAACGGCATAGATTATAGTAGAAAAGACGACTTCAATTTTATTTCTGTCATTAGACTGCCAGACTTCGTGAAGAAAACCGATTTTGACTGGGCGATTACGGAAGCTACTAAGAAAAAGAAGCGAGATTTTTCTAGAGTGGAGTTTTTGATGCATGATGAAGGGCTGTGCGTTCAATGCATGCATCTAGGTTCTTATGATGATGAGCTAGCAACGGTAAAACTAATGCATGAATATATGGCAGAAGAAGGCTACGAACTTGATATTCAGAACCCACGCTACCATCACGAGATTTATTTAAGTGATCCGAGAAAGTGCAGTGCAGATAAGTTAAAGACTGTTATTAGGCATCCGATTAAGATGTTATAGTATGAAGAATGATGTTTTGGGTGTAAATATTGTTTATGGAAGAGTCGAGCTGTATGAAGACGCCAGATAAAACTATGTCTTTAAAGAAGAAGGTTATAACGAGTTTTTTGGTGCTTTTGCTGGGCGTGGTGTTGGGTGTGTTTTCAAAATGGCTGGATAATTTAAGTATTAATGATACGGTGTGGTGGCAGCATATTATTGGAGTGCTGGATTTAGGAAATGTTTTTTCTGAATTGAATATTTGGCTATTGATTGCACTCGCGATATCAATATTTAGTAGCACGCCAGCAAGGGCGGGACTAAATGTGTTTTTGTTCTTTCTGGGAATGACTACAAGCTATCATTTATATACGATACATTTTAGCGGTTTTAATCCGCAAAGGTACATGATGATATGGTATGGCATGACCTTAATTTCTCCGATACTCGCCTTCATTTGTTGGCACATTAGGGGAAGAAATAAAATATCAGTGTTTATTAGCAGCTTGATAGTATGTGTAATGTTTATTTTGTCTTTTAATGGAGATTTTGGGTATTTCGATGCGAGGCGGATGGTTGATTTGGCTATATTCGTGGGGACGATTTTAGTTTTGTATATAGGGATGAAGGACGAAACTTAGATTCCCTGCATGAGCTCGGCTACGCTTGAGACGATACGGCTTGGTGGGGTGATTTTTAGGACTTCTGGCACTGAACCTTGCATCGCATAGCCATTGAATGTTGTTAGCATGCCGATGTCATTGGTGTCGTCACCGATAGTAACGACATCTTCGTCCGGAAATTTGGAGACGAGGCGGCGGATGGCGTTTTCTTTTCCGGCGTCTTTGGACATAATGTCTACAAAGGAGCGGTAGCGTTCGGCGTTATTGATCCAGTTGACGCTTGACATGACGGCTTCTTTAGCGAGGAAGCTTTTAACTCGATTGCTGTATTTTTGACTGATTAGCCTTAATACTTCGTTCCCGATTTGCGGGTTGGTTATCCAACAGCGTAGTTTGGTGATGCCATGGTCTAGTACTGGCCATTCTTTAGTGCCGTCATAGTATACAAAAGTGGCGTTATCATTAAACTGTTGCAAAATGTCGTGAGAGATATTCTGTGTGATGTTTGCCGGTATAGTGTATTGAAATATAGTTTCCCTATTTTGGTGAAGGCAGATAGCACCGTTATTTAGAATAATATAATCGAAGTACTTGTAGAAATTAGGTAAGACCCGATTTAAACTTGAGATGTTGCGACCAGTTGCCAATACGAACTTATTGCCATTCTGACGAAAGATTTCGGAGGCTTGTAGATTGTTAATTAGGACATGGGGGTCGGAATGAGAATATAGAGTGTTGTCGAAGTCGGTTACTAAAATCATGTAATTATTTTAGCATATTTAGCCTTGTTTTTCTCTTGACATATTTAGTACTGTGTGCTATAATGTAAAGTGAATACCCAATGGTGTTAAAATCTTTCATAGGAGGGGCTAATATGAACAAGAAATGGGAAATCCGAAGGGTAAGCACACCTGAGCGAATCTTCAACAAAATCAAGGAGGAGATGGCTCAGCCAGTCGGCATCGTGTTGTTCGGAGCGGACTGCGAGTTTAAGAACGAGGTCAGAGAAGCATTTTTGGCAAGATTCGGTAGAGGGCTGGTTTGGGATTATTATCGAAGCACAACTACCGCTCGCATTGAAGCCGTTTTTCGCATTGGAGAAAGTTTTATAATAATGCTCGATTCCAACGAGTCAGCAGACCATAATGTGCGACACCGACTCGTGCAGAATTTGAGAAATCTTGGAGCGAAAACCGCGGTCGGCATTTATGTCAAAGCAACCAAAGAACCTATCAGACCACTAATGTCTAGTCTGGAAAAGGTTGAATTTAACAAGCAAATCACCGCCATTGAGCAAAGCAATCCAACTGCTGATGGTCTGGACTATTTCATCGTGGTCGAAGAGGAAAAGGAGGGGTAAGATGGAAACTACAAGGATTCTCTGGAGCGGTTTGACTGGTAGAACTGGATTCGAAGCGGTCAAAGCGGCTCAAGATATGGCTGATGCGGATATTGTGGTGGGGCTATCTCGCAGAGATATGAGTGGCATTATTGATATCAATGGTGAGAAGTTTGAGGGTGTGAACTGGGCTAAGTATGAGACCGGTATGTTTGGGCTATACGGTCTGGTTGAGTTGACAAAGCGAGCCGAAATCGATGTCATTGTTGATTTCTCACGCCCCGATGTGTTCGACAGGGTGCTGGAACTGGCAATTCGCACAGGTAAACCACTCGTTAGTGGCACATCTGGTCTGTCGAATCGGCAGATGGCGACACTTTATGATGCGACAAATCGCATCCCCATTTTCCGTGGTGGAAACTTCCGTTTCAAAGTAAAGAAGTTCATCGATGAGGCTGTGAAACTGGCGATGGCTACACCCGGCAATTTGACTCTCTATGAGAACTTCTATGAGGGTAAGAGTCTGCCGAGTGAAACATCCAGAGTGATACAGAGAAGAATTAGCGATGCCACAGGTAAAGCAATCGGCGTCCACTCGTCTGCTACGCTCGACAAGACCGACCTGCCTTGCGACTGGAAAATCGGCAACTTACATTGCCACACGGTTGGCTTTGATGAACTGGCACACGATGTGCTGGAAATTGCCAAAGTGATGGCGAAAAAGCCCGTCAAAAAAGGCAAACTCTACGACCTCGATGAACTCTGGGATGACCTCGTATCGTGGGCACTCTGATGTTCAAAACGCCCTCGCTGGGGAAACTGGCGAGGATTTTTCTGCTCTAGATTTGTTGTATCTTAGCAACAAGTTGTTTCGCCTGCTCGGTATTACTACGTCTAGCATTGCACTTCGTAATTTTTCGCTACTGGCATTCATAAAGTCACTAGTTCGTCAAAATAGCACATCTTACTAAAAACGATGATACCAACCTCGCTGTTTCTAGCTTACACTTCACCTTTGGTGACTTCTTGAGCTTGAATACAATACGATTATTGTCAATAACGCAACCACAGCTCCAAAAACCATCATTGGCCAATTTGATTTGGTCTGGTGATACTCCTGTGAGTTGTTTGATGGTTTGAAATTCGTTGTCTTTCATAGTATAATTTTATTATGGAAAGTGAAATAAATCCAGCAGAAGTTCAGTTGGAGCGATTCACTGAGTCGACTCGTCAAGCACTCTGGAACTTGTTGCAATATTTGTTATTTGAAATCAGTCCATCAGGCAAGAACGTGGCTAACGAAGATGGAAGTTTTGACTACAAGTATTTTGACAACTATTTTACCGATGAAGGCCGAGATGCTTATCTCGTTAAGTCGAAAACTGGTGAGTTGATGGGGTTTGTGATGATAAGTCAATATCTTCAAAAGATAAAAACTGGGCACTCGATTGCTGAGTTTTTAGTGCTGCCGAGGTTTTGTGACGGGTGTAGATAACAAACTAGAGAATGGGCTATTCGTTTTTTAACGCGGAGGAGAAGAAGCTTAAACCGCATCAAAAATATTCGTCGTTTCTTGCCGACGCTAAACGTTATGACGATATGGATCTTTTGCGTGATGATTTAGATTTATTGCATGAAAGCGTTACGCGTAAGATATTTGGGATTCAGCGTTGCCCGAAATGTGGCAAAGAGTTTACGGAATATCCGGCGTTATCTCGTGAAGATAATGAGACAGAAATTTGCCCGGAATGTGGAATTGCGGAAGCAGTTGAAGCGTATGTTAAGAACGCTAACTCTTATGCTCGGTAAGCCGTCTTTTCCAGTGCTCTAGATTTTTGTCGACGTTTACTTGTTCGTGCCATTCGGAATAATCAATTAGGCGTGGTTCGTATATTTTTCTTTCTTTAACGAATAATGGCTGAGCGCAAACGTTATTTATGGAATCTCGATAATATATTTCGATAGATGCACTGAAAACATCATCAATTGGTGCTTTCTCGTCGTAATAGATGATTAATTCTACTGCTTCGCCAATACGAATTTTCCTATCAAGTTTTACGCCATAACTAATAAGACCCTTTTTAATGAAGTCATTTGCAGTTTTAGCATTAAGAATGGCGGCGTTTTTTGGATCCGCAATAGCGATTTCTAATTCGTTAATATCTGACTTTCCGATATTTTCTAAATAGATAATTTCGCGTTCTAGTTTTTCTATATTTGAGTATATTTTTGGTATTTCCGTATCTATAAAACCTTCATTATTTAGCCTTGCAATATATGGACAATGACTTACGTATATTTCTTTAGTATTGTCGCCATTGTCTTTGAACCATTCATTAATGGACAGTTCTGCCTTGTTTTTGAAATTTTCGCGGTTTTCCTTTTTCTCGGCGTCTTTTCGTTGCATACGATAAGTTACAATACTGGCCACTATCGCGATAAGGCCACCAACTATGGCACCAGTTATGGTCGCAACTATATTGCTATTCCAAAAGTCCACTAATCATCCTTTTCCTGGCACTTTAGCTCGGCCTGCTTTACGACTGTCTCAACGGCCTTAGTGCTCTTATTTGGTGGGTAATTATATTTGATAAGCAAACGTTTAATTTGCATACGCATATGGGCTTGTGAGCTGCGTTTAATATCCCAGTCTACAGTCATATTATTGTTTACGGTCTCAACTATCTCTTTTGCTATTTGGACGAGCGTTTCGTCTTTCATTAGTTCGCGTACTTCCGGATCGTCACCAAGCGCATCGAAGAAGGCGATTTCTTCTGGAGATAGGTCGAAATCGTTCGTACGGATCAATTCTTTATCGACATCTTGCTTCAGCGCAATCATATCTTCGATAATCTTCTCAATATCCGTAACCATAGTGCGGCTATTGTAAGCATCTACGATCTTCTTGAATCTTTCAGAGAACTTTTGTGACTTAACGTAGTTTGTTTCTGCGATCTCATTAATATATTGCTTGAGAGCTTTTCTCAAAATCTCTGCCGCAATATTCTTATTCTCCATAGTTGCTAGACGTTGTAGCACCTGGTCGCTAAGCATGCTAAGTGCGCGGCCATGCTTAATCTTTCCGACCTGGATTAGTTCGTCGTCTTGGATTGCTTGTTGTAGCATCTGTGCCACGTCGCGATTTATTTCCGTCACATCGAGTTTACCATCTACCAGAGTGAGCTTATTGATAAATGAGTGCACGGAAATAATAAACATTGACTCCCACCTATCTTCGTAGGTTATAGAGCCGGTAGAAATCGCATATAGATTCTTTACGTCGCGACTATGACGCATGAACTTATTCTTCGTATCTTCGTCCTTCAATATGAAGTTCGCTGCCCTATTAAGCATTTGATACTTACCAAGATTGTCTAGACTCTCGTAATTAGAATAGTCGAATCCATGAAGTAGATTGTGAATGAGCTCGATTTTATCACGTAATACTTTCACTACTTGGTCTGTATCTACAATTTTGCCTTGATCGCACTTCGTGTAAGTGCTGAGTGCTTCCATGAGCCATTTCTTAAGCCCAATATAGTCAACAATAAGACCACCGGTCTTGTCTTTGTACACGCGGTTTGTGCGTGCGATAGCCTGCATTAAGTTATGTGCTTTCATTGGCTTATCGACATACATTGTGCCAAGGCATGGAACATCAAAGCCGGTAAGCCACATATCTACTACGATTACGATCTTGAATTCGGAATTTGGATCCTTAAAAAGACGCTCGTGCTCACGTTTATCGTTCTTGCTACCAATAGCTAACGCCATTTCTTCGGTGTCTTTATTGCTTGGCGTCATGACCATGTATACCTTATTCTTTAGGTCTGGGCACAATTCTAGAATCTTCTGATACATCGTATAACCACTGTTGCGAGAGTAGGCTACGATCATAGCTTTATTCGCTACTAAGTCTTTGCGGCTTTCGTAGTGATTTAGAATGTCCTTTACGATCATTTCTAGACGATCTGGGTCTTCAATAACTTGCGAAATACGTGTCATCATTTGCTTTGAACGAGCGATCTTTTCTTCATCTGCTAGACCTTCGTTTTCGATTGTGTCGTAGTAGGCGTCGATTTCTTGAAGAATCTTATCGTTTAGACCAACCTTTGCCATGCGTGCTTCATAAGTAATTGGAACTGTAGAGCCATCGTCGATAGCTTGCGCCATATCGTAGACATCGATAATGTCGCCAAAGACGTTAGACGTCGAATGGTCTTTGTTTTCAATTGGCGTTCCAGTAAAGCCAACATATTTAGCATTTGGAAGGGCGTCATGGAGATACTTTGCAGTGCCATATTTCTCAACGGCAATCATTTTCTCCATATCAAGTTTTGTCGTAGCATCGATGCCATAGTGACTGCGGTGCGCTTCGTCTGCGATAACGATAATGTCGTCACGATCGGATAGTAAACCAGTTTCTTCTTCGAACTTCTATAGTGTCGTGAAGATAATTCCGCCAACCTGCTTGTTTTCCAGACGGTCGATAAGATTCTTGCGGCTTTCTACGTGTTCCGGCTTTTGGCGGAGATAATTAGAACACTTGGCGAATGTCTCATAGAGCTGGTCGTCTAGATCGTTGCGATCCGTCACTACAACGATAGTTGGATTTTTTAGTAACTTAATCATGTTTCCGGCATAGAAAATCATCGAGAAACTCTTGCCAGAGCCCTGTGTATGCCAGAACACCCCAATACGGCCGTCACCGGTCGTCAGAGTGCGTTCTACGGCCTTTTTGACGCCATAATACTGATGGTATGCCGGCAGGATTTTAGCGTCTTCTTGATAAAGTATGAAATTACCAATCAAATCAAGCAGAGTCTCGCGCTTCAGTAGGCCACGGATCATTGGCTCTAGCGTATTTAGATTTTCTGGAGTGTCATTAATGCCGGCTTTCTTCCAGTCCGAGAAACGCTCCCATTTACATGTAATTGTGCCAGCCCTTGCCGTTACGCCATCGGAAGCGATAAGAATTTGGTTATAGTAGAATAGGCTCGGAATATGGATTTTCTTGTAGTTGTTGAGCTGATTATATGCGGCTTCTGGCGTTGTATCTTCTTCGTCACGCGTTGCGCTCTTAAGTTCAACCACGACGAGCGGCATACCATTGATGAAGATGATAATGTCTGGGCGCTTTTCGCTATGCTCGATGATTGTATATTGGTTGACGACTAAGAATTCGTTATTGTCGATATTGTTGTAGTCAATTAGCCTTACGGTTTTGTAGTCTACGCCATGGTCTGTATATTCGGGTACTTTTACTCCCTCGTGAAGCATACAGCTAAACTCTTGGTTATTGCGAATGAGATTATTCTGGTCTAGGTTCTTGATTTTACGCATCGCTTCGGAGATTGTGTTTTCTTGTAGATTTGGGTTAAGTCTAGAAAGAGAGTTTTCTAAATGAGGGAGAAGAAGCACGTCGTGATAGTCACGTTCGATTTCTTCGCCTGGTTGATATTTATAGCCTTGATGTCGCATGGTTTCAATAATCATTTGTTCTAAAGCATCTTCATTGAAATTCATTTTTTATTCTCCTTTTACAATCTCGCCGAGTAATTTATACCTACTAACCATATGATTTACCCATTTTTTATCGACCACTTTATATCCAAGTTTTTTTCATTATAGAATACTCAATTACATTCTTATATCGGAAATTGTCAATTGAGATAAAACCTTTATTCCACTCCGTCCGTATTTTTATTGTGTCTTTAACAAATATCTCATTAACTTTATATTTTTCAGAAGTAGTTTATATGGGAAAAAGAAATAGTATGCAGCGAAGAATAAATAACCAAGAATTTTCAAAAACTCTATGAACGTCAATATCGTATCCGGGCCAGCACCTAAACCCGGCGCTCTTTCAAAGCATACGGCAATAACTGAAATCATATCGTCAGACGCCTTTCCAAAAGCGTCTTTTATATCAATTTCCCAAAAAGGCAATGACCAGTTAATGCTTCCATTTTTAGAAATAGCGTCACAGACTAACATAGATTGCTGCGTATATTTATCATATTCACATATTACGCAATCGGGCCACTTCAACTTCTTTTTAATATACTTGCTAATGTCTTCAAGTTTTTTATACTTTTTAGGATCATAACATACAGACTCAGCATAAACAGTCTCACCATATGGATTTTTGGCGATAATATTTATAGTTTTTATTTGATTCCTATTACTCATTCGTAACCTTATCTAAGTTAACATCGCCAGACATAAGTTTCGGGAGAAGAGAGTCTCGTATTTGACTTAAACATCTATTTTCAGCGAGATTAATAGCTATCTTCTTACAAGCTTTTTCTATGGTTGCACCAAAAACATCTAATGATTTTTCGTCTGGCAAAACTATCTCATACTCAGCTAAACATTTTTTATTCAGATGAAGAACGGTGGTTCCGGATTTATAGCCGAGAGCAAAACTTTTGAAGTCTTTTGAACTTAATATTGCGTAGAGCGCAAAGCGATTAATTTTTGGAATTATCCTTACGAGGTCCATGGAATAAGTAATAGTGCCATACTTATCGGTATCCAGTAACATAACGGCGTTGCCGATAATATCCGCATTCTGAGTTACGTCAGTACAAGATATGAAAATATCATATAGAGCTGCTGTTTTAATTGTTCCTTTCTTTGGACTAAGCGCCTTGAACCCGTCGATCTTAAAACCACCAGTCCGCTCGAAGTTTTTAATTGTCATCATACCTATGTCCGACTCATCTGCTAGCTCGGCGCTCGTATAAGAATATCCACCTTCGTAATCAAACAGATCTGATGCCTTGACCTTATTATTGTTTTCATTTCCAGAGAAAACTTTACGGTATTGCGTATCAATAATCGACTGCAAAGTATTGCTCTCATTATTATTTAGCTCGATTTTTTGATCGAGAGCAGAGAGAATACGGACAATTTTTCTTTGTATTTCTAAATCTGGTATGTCGATCTCGCACTTCATTAATTCTGGTTGCCTAAGCCCAGTCACCGTGGATCCGGTCGCGCGAGCCTTTAGTTCACTCTGAAACTTACTAGACGTCATTTGATAGTATACATACTTGCTATCGAATTCATCCTTAACTTTTATTGCGAATAGCCTTTGGCTTAGCACAATTTTTTCATCAGAATTCCAATAGAAAATCTGACCAAAAGGTGCTTCAGACGTAATAAGTATGGTCCCTCTCTCGACTTCTTGTTTCATCCATTTTGGATAATCTTCCTTCGATACGTATCGAATAGATTCTGGCTGTACAATCTGTCCAGTTTTGATATTTTTAGCAGACAATGCTCTGATTCCTGATTTAGACCATTCAAAACCTAACTTCTTTGGCGTTTTGCCACGATAGTCAATTGCTTCTTTGACAATGTCACCGAGCTTATATTTCATACCCGATCTCGCCTAAAATATTTTTTATCTCAGTGTCTAGCTCAGCAGACTTTTTCATTTGCCCAGATAGCTCAAAAGACAAACGCCCCATCTTTTTCTCGAATGGCTCACTATCAGATTCGTTCTCTTTAACCCCCACATATCGTTCCGGTGTCAGAGTGCAATCGTTTGCTTCAATGCTGTCAGTTAAGACTTTCTTACAAAAACCAACTGTGTCTTCATATCTATCGTCATTCACATACGCGTGATATACGCCAGCAATTTTCATAATATCCTCTTCGGAAAGCTCGCGTAGCTTACGCGTGACCATAACACCCATGTCGTTTGCATTGATAAACAATGTATGACCTTTCTGCTTCTTGTCACGATTTAGAATCCAGATTGAACACGGAACAGAGACAGTGTAAAAGAGATTTGTTGGCATTGATATGATACAATCCACAAGATCGGCCTCGATGAGTTTCTTGCGAATTTCAGCTTCTTGTCCACTAGCGGCCAGAGAACCATTCGCGAGGATAATCGCTGCTTTGCCATTCTGCGACAGCTTAGATACCATATGTTCAATCCAGGCATAGTTTGCATTGCCTTTTGGTGGAGTGCCGTATTTCCAGCGATAGTCATTCAGGAGTTTCTCTTGTCCCCAGTCTGAAAGGTTAAATGGCGGATTAGCCATTACAAAATCAGCCTTGAGGTCTTTGTGTAAATCTTCAGTAAAGGTATCTGCAGCAAACTTGCCAAGGTTTCCATCGATAGAACGAATCGCAAGGTTCATCTTTGCAAGTTTCCAGGTAGTAGGATTCTTTTCCTGACCATAAATAGAGAGATTATGAACGTTGCCTTGGTGACGCTGGATAAACTTCAAAGACTGGACAAACATACCGCCAGAACCACAGGCCGGATCGTAAACGCGGCCCTCGTATGGCTCGATAATTTCAACCATCGTGCGCACGAGGCAGGCAGGGGTATAGAACTCGCCGCCTTTTTGAAGTTCGTTTGCGGCAAACTCACCAAGGAAGTATTCGTAAATACGGCCAAGTAGGTCTTTTTCTACGGCTTCTTTGGTGCCAACTTTGATATTTGTGAATAGGTCGATAATCTCGCCTAGGTTGACGTTACGGTTATCTGGATCGTTATAAACTTTGAATAGTACGCCTTTAAGCGTCGGGTTTTCTTTTTCAATAGAATCGAGTGCTTTATCTAGGATTTCGCCGATATTGTAATCTTTTGCGTGGTCTACGAGATATTGCCAACGTGCGTTTTCTGGTACGAAGAATACGTTTTCCTCGGCGTAGGCGTCGCGGTCTTCTTCAAGGCCAAGACCTTCTTCTTTGAGCGCGTTATAGCGTTCGTCGAAGGAATCGGAGATATATTTCAAGAATATCAAGCCTAGAATCAGGAATTTATAGTTAGTTACCGATACGCCGCCACGCATTTTGTCAGCAGCCGCCCAGAGAGTCTTTTCTAGGTCTTTAATATTGCCGTTCACGATCGAGTTTTCTCCGCAATTAATTAGTAAAATTCTTACTTATATTATACCATAAATGGCATCATTTCGGTGCCTGCGGACGACTTTTCACACGTATATTTCACAACATTTCACCGTTCAAGGTCGAGAAAAAATCCCACCTCTTTTTTCTGCACAATAACTTTCAAAACCCGATTGTGTCCAAGTGGATGCTATCTATTGACTAAATGATAGAATGTTTTATTAGAATCGTCGCCGTAATGGCTGATATCTTCCGGCTCAGCCCAGAGCGAAAGCTTATGAACGTGCCATTTGCCAATGAAGAACATCTGAACTATCGCGTCATTCACGTCGCGGTTATTTAGTGCGCGTGGAATGTATGCGAGGGAAAAGTAGTACCATTTGTCGTCTTCGGCATCCAATCGTGCAAAAACGCGCTTACCGCGCCCAAAAAGGTGCACATCAAAGCGCTGTGCTAGTGTTTCTAGGGAATAAGTCTTTAAATCATGGATCGCGTCACGAACGGGCGATTCCATTAATTCCATACGCTCAAACTTATCGTATTCGCACGAATTAAATCTGCCGTTATGTTCGAGCATGAAACTTTCAAGTTGCCGAGCGGTAACTGGTATCGGTTCACCGGGCTTTACCTTCTTGAATGTGTGGCGTTTTGCCATAATAGCCTCGTTTCTTTAGAGGTTGTGCTCATGAAGCGGTAGGCCGTTCTTTGGCTAGATTATCCTTAAAAGAATTGATCTTGGCTAGTAATCCGCAGTATTGATTCTCGACGATATCAACTATTTTGTCTACCAAGGAGTTAATATCCTCATAAACATTTGGTAGGACTAATAACCCCCATGCTGGGATATTATGAAGTCTATGGAGAGGATTCAGGCATTTTGCATCGACGGCTCCCTTATGGCGCCCCAATTAGCATGCGTAAAACCGGATACATAATCGTAGTATTTGTCATAAAGTTGTTTTTCGTCGACTTCTTCGCTCATCTTTCTTAGGTTTAGATTGTCCCAATGTCCAAGGTTAATCGGTGTGAATTCAACACTTTTTTCATCATTGGCTATTAATTCTATCAGAGGTGTATATACGGTACTGGTGTGAAAATCATTCTCTCTATATTTACTGTCGATAAGGCTATACTGTCCATAATCGTACTCCCTATAGGTGTCCCACAATTGGCATTCTGGCCCCTTGTCGTGACTAATTAAATATTTTAAGGTTATGTAGATTTCAAGTAATATTCGAACGGTTATTCTTCCGGAGATCATTGTACTTGTTCTGTTCAATAAACATTCTGAGGCGTTATCAATTGCATATTGCGACATTCCGAAAATTGTTTCAAATTTAGGGTTTATGGCAGTAGTTTTTATAGAATCATGAAAATGTTCAATTAATGCAAGTCTCGTTGCTGATATTTTATTATAGGTTCGGAAATTCTCGCTCGAAACTTTTATTAGTCGTTCGGAGAGGGCGTCAGGATCAAACATAGGAATGCACTCTGTACTAACTAAGCAATAATTCCAGAACTCTTCACACCACTTGCTAGTCTTATCGTTAGTTAAACTTATCCCAATTTCCAAGGCACGGATTGATGGTCTCACGGACCTTTGATCACCCTCATAAGGATAATTCTTCAACTCATCTATCTGATCATGGATAGTGACATCATGCGATACGAATATTCTCACATAGGCTTTCATCCATCTAACATCTGTAGCTTCTTGTGATTGGTGATTCAGTATTGGCTCTATGCATTTTTCGAGAGTTTGCCAATCGCTCTCTTGTGCTTTTAAACCGATAGCGTCATTCCAGATACTATAATCTGGCAAGCACTTTATTAGAAGAAGCGGTCTAAAAGTTTTCCTTCCGCATATTTGGACGATTCTTTTAATGAGGCCTTTTTTGATTATTGCCGGCAGTTCGGAGATATCAGTATGGGTTATATGCTTCTGTTTATCGTCTACTTTTTGTACAGATAATCAGTCCATTATTTCTGTATATTTTTGTCGCCAGTCTTCCGAACGCCGTACTCTCAAGAGAATCCCCCAAAGAATATTTGGTAACCTATCGTTGATCCATGATGATGGAGCTATGCCGCCACCAATTTCGTTAGCTCTTAGTAGTGGAGGAGATAATACTTTCTTCTCCTTATCATAGGCCGATAGTCTGCTTTTCTGATAGATTTTGTCTTTAGCAGGTTCATTTTTATTCATAGATGCTGCCTTGTTATCTATACCAATTATACCATTGACATTGTATTTCTTTTATTTTCTCCATTGTCATTGTTTTAAGCCTCTCTGGCTCTAGCAGCGCTATAAATCTCTAAAAGTTCGAATCTCTTTGCCTGTATATGTATATCTCAGAACTCGCACGGCATTAGTAGTACCGGGTAGTCTTTCTTAGGTATAACCTTGATCTTAGCCGTGTATTCGGGGTGGTCGATACACCAGTCCACAACCATGCAAAGCCGAGCAACAACGTCTGGTCGCCCCTCACCGTAAGAAGAACGAAAAATAGGAAATGCAAGAAATAGGTAAACTATCGCAAGTACGTAATCCAAAAACGACCTAGGGCATTAACAGTCAAAAAGATAGAGGTAGAACCGTATAAATGGCTTAAAGAATTAGATGAAACTGTCGACCAAGACGGAGAAATTTTTTCCCTCAGGGCTTTAACAGAAAAATTGTCCGTTCAACAGGGGGCAAACGAACAATTTAGTGATTTATATTCGGCTTGGCAGGGCTTCAAGGACTTAATCCTCAACCCCACTAAGTATATGGTAGCACTAGACAGGTTTAATATCGAGTGTGCGAAGGCGGTGCTGGAGCGACACGGATTTGCTTGATCACATGGCAAAGGCATTCATTCTAGCTATCAAATTTTGGTTGCTTATTCCCAAAGCGTTTAGTCGTGCAAGGCTTATAGCTGGTAAATTACTGTATTGAAGCAAGTCGCACAGAGGTTCATCATCACTCAATACCGCTATTGGCTTTGTAGAAATTGATGCGGCATGTATAATGGATAAGTCTGCAATGCCAAATCGCTCTAACAAGTGCTCGTGCTGTTGAAGTATATTTCGGGTAGGATTGGGTATTTCCATACCACTGCATAGAACCTCTATAATTCCGCCGTGATATTTGTGCGGTTTAGAATTTTGATATTTTTGATGATTTTGTTCTATATCTAGCAGATGTGAAACTTCTGGCGTCGAAAATGGAGTAAAAAAGAATTGCTTGGTTGCGCTAATATCGATAAGCTGCTTAACGACTTTATAGTCATTCCAAGAGTGACTGTGCTTTTCCGAGTGTAATAGCGGCTCTCTTTCTATAGCCTGCTCCCCATTCTGACCAACTATGTATAGGATCAGCATATTTGTATCAAGCAGGATGCCGTTACGTTTGCAAACCTCGTAAAAATCATTGACTGGCGTAGAAGACAGCATCTTACAAACGATCTTTGATAGATGTGGCTACAAAATCTTTGTCGGTTACGTTTATGATTTTATAGATTCTTTTGTCCTGATTGTCACCGTAGAAAATTTGCATAGGATTGTCTGCGCTTCCGTCAATAAAGCTGATAGTTACTCGCCAGAAGTCTTTCCCGTTCTCTTCGAATTGTTCGATTTCCTCGAGACGAATATTCTTGATCTTTGTGTTAGTAGCGTTCATCATTTGCGCAAAATATTTGGCAGCGGACAACGCCGCGCTTTCCATGCTCTTCTGTAGGGCCGTTTTTGTTGCGTCTTCACTATTTTGTAGAGGAGTTGGTGCGTCTGTATCTTGCATTGAGTTTAATCCCTTCAAACTGCTTATATTATATCACAATATGATAAATACAGCAATACTTTTATTTCTTATTTTAGTTTTTTATTTTTATGTTTTTACGTCTATGCTTTTATTTTAGCATACTTTGAGTATTTTCGACATTTTTCGATCGAATGTCGTAAAGGATACATTGCGTTCTCACACTAACACGATCTGTAATCTGCCCTAAACACAAACGTTGCCGTATTGTTCTTAGCTAATATTCCAGTCTAATAGTAGGGATAATGATTAGTTTTAGGCTTATGATACCAAAACTAATCGACCTGTCCAAATAGCAAACTAGCCGAACACGGTGCACTTTCTGGACTAAGAATGGTGTAACTTCGAAACCTCCTGGTATTTTGCACCGCTTTTCAATATCCTAAAAAGAGTGACAGGGTTTTGATGTTTTGCGTGTTTTGCGTCACAATGGCGGTTTCTGTGCTGGTTTTCTTTTTCTGCAAAAAATATTTTCACTACCACGATATAATGAGATTATGGCACGACCAACAAAGATTACTGATGAGAAGAAGCTAAAGCTGGCGGATTTTATTCGCTCTGGCTTAACTATTAAAGATGCCTGCTATGGTGTTGGTATTTCTCCATCAACCTTCAACCGTCTCCGTGCTAAGGATCTGGAGTTTGATAAACTAATCAACGAAGCGACGGAAGGTAGCTGGAGCAACGCTGAAGCACTCGCTAAATATCATTATAGAGGCTATAAACGTAAAATTCCCCATAAATATCTTGCCCAGCCGGAAAGACCACTCGCAAAGGCTCTAAATGTGCCACAAGCGCATAATGTAACGACGGGCGAGCATCAGGAGCAACCTAAGACATATTTAGAACTACCGGTAAGATTTACTTATCCAGAAACCCGACCATCCGACTATTACTACAACGGCAATACGAAGCGAGTAGAGTGCTTTACTCGTGATGGTATTTTGCAATCAATGTCGGTTAGGACTTGGCGGCACAAATATCTGCACTGTAACGATGGGCTGTTCTTAGGCACAGTTATCTAGTTTTAGAGCAGGTGATTAGTTTTCATTAAATTATGTCTCTTGCAAAGCATCTGGCAGTTCTCTATGACAGTTTTGCCTCCCTTGCTCCAAGGTATGATGTGATCAGCTTCCATCTCTGCAATCTCATATTTTTCACCTTTGTGCTGCCCGTCTTGCTCTTGGTTGCAGTATGGGCAGTGTCCGCCTTGCCGCTCATATACCGTGCGTCTGGTGGCGTTATCGAAAGTGCACAGATTGAGAGACTTTTCCTGACCATATAGCACATACTCATAGATGCCTGATTTTGATTGAACTTCATCGTCTGCCATCAGAACTTTTACTTGTTCCTCCAAACTGCCAGCATCAAAAGTCTGATCTTTGAAATCATTATAAAACCCACCCCAATCCAGCCCCTTCATTTCGGAGCGATAAACGGGAAACACTGACCTAATCCAAGCAATAACGTTTTCAAAATAATGCCAAAGTTCGCCAGCATCGGCGTCCCGCCGATGCTCCGCCATATATCCCTTTACATCTCCCTTACTAGTCCATTTTATCACTCTGGCTAGATAATCCTGCCGTTCAACTGACCCCTTCATATAGTCCTTGCCTAAGCCATAAGCAGCACAATTTGGTTTACTAAAATATCGGCGCGCATCAGTCAACCACTCCCCTGTGTAGGTGGCGTTAAGCATTTCTTGCTCATTGAGGGCTATACCGTTAATGTTGATGGTGCGGAACCAGTCGTAGATCTCGTTCTCCGTGCCATCACAGATACATACTTCGAGCGGGTAGTCTAAGATGCGTTCGCCTTCATCTTCTGGCAGAGTGTCAAAATACATTTTCTCGCCATTCTGGTTAATGATGGCGAACTTATGGTCGAGATAGCGACAAATTGAAAGGGTGCGTTGTTGCCCGTCAAGTAGGTCGAAGTGATCACCGTTGATGACCCAATACATAATGTTGAGCGGTCGTTCGTGCATTATCGTGTCAACAACCTTGCGTTGACGTTCGTCGTCATAGATGAACTCACGCTGGTATTTTGGTCGTATATCGAGTTTACCGTCAAAGCCAACTACACCGTCCCAGTCGCGATCTTGATAGCCTTCAAACAGTTGCCTGATGGTGATATTTTGCCTAGTCGTTTTCACTTGTTCTCCTTTCGCTTTATAAGTATCCGCGCATACTCTTGCACATATTCTTTGCCGTCCACGATGTAATATGTAGCTTTCGTAGGGTCAAATTGACGTTCTAGCGCCGCTCCATCATTAAGCTTCGACACTAATTCCTCCTTCTTGCCCCTAGGACTAACCTGTATTTGTGGTGGATATTTTCTTGTCGTGCTACCAAACCACGTTTTAGTAATTCCTATAATCTCAAATTGCTTAGGGTTGTAGCTATCAAAAAACGTAATTGGCACGCCCATTACCCCAAAATAATCCTTCGGAATGGACTTTACCTTGTTGACCTCGATAGCATCATAGTTGTCATAGCGCGGGAACTTCTCGGGGGCATAGTTTTCATACAAGATCATATCTTCGTGGCGTTTGGTAGTGTCAAGATTAGTCCACCAGCGACAGAGCCCGGACATATTGGTAGTTTCGGTGCCGTCTGGTCTGATAAACTTATTTGGCACAGTGTAGCCCAGCCACACCTCGTTGTTTGCCAAAAGCGGAAACACCTCCTTATAGGTGATAGCGTTCTTGTTGCCAATGACTAAAAACTTCTTATGGTATTGCATTAGCTGCTGGATATACTCACGAAAAAGCGAGAAAGGCGGGTTAGTGCAGACTATATCCGCCTCCTTTAGCAGCTCGATGCACTCCTCACTCCGAAAATCACCGCCTTCCTGAAGGTCTATCTTCTCACATCTATCCTTGCCCGTAATCTCGATGCGATAGCCCACTCGGTGCATCGGGTCTAGCCACGCTTTCGTAAAGAGGTCAGATTTTATGTAGCGAGTGCAGATGAGCTTCTTCAACCCATAATGGTCAAAGTTTAACTTAAAAAAAATCCGAGAATGCACTTTCGGCTGGATCGTCGCAGTTGCAATATACGACCTTTCCCCGAAACTGCTCTCGGTAATGGTTCAATTCTGCTTGAATGTCGTCATAACGAGTGTAAAACTCGTTATCCTTGGCTTTCTTAGCCTTGTCTAATGATGTGTTAGCCATAGTTTCGCAACCTTTCGTTATTCTGGTTGCTAATTCGAGACTAAAAACACAAATTAGCGACCACTTACTCTAGTTGCGAAACTATAATTCATCCACGAAGGAGAACGGTAAGTGGTCGCTTGACCTGCTCCTTCAATGGAGAATTATTGAATTATAGTTTCGCATTCTAATTATATCACGAAATAGCCCACGAATAAAGCCTTGTCAATTCACAATAATGGGGGTTTATGATATAATTAGCTAAGAGAAAGTTGCGAAACTATGTCAAAAGATAATAATTACAACGATGGTTGGCAGGACGGGTATTGGTTTGGTAGTGGCACGGCATATGACCGAGGCTACGAAGAAGGCGCACAAGCTGAACGCAACCGCATCAAGCACGCAATAGATGGTAATTCATATGACAAGGAGCCGTCAACGCTGATGGCAATGATTGGCGGCTCAATCGGGTTGACATTGTTTGGCTGGTGCTGGGTTGGAGTGATTTTACTGCTACTGTGGGTGAGTGGATGCAGCGGAAGCTGGTGGTTCCCGTGGATTTGGCGGGTTGCGTTTTGGGGTGGAATTGGTTTTGTAGCCGTGATGAGTGTTGCGGGAATAATAATGAAAGTTATTGAGCATCTAAAACCCGATAATACCCTAGAAAAGCCAGCAGATGATCCCAATATACCGTGGTATAAAAAATATCCACCAGCGGACGTAATTAGGGATCGCAAGAAGTAATAGTATTCACAATAAACTGTTAGTGTGGTAGTTGACAGGTGTGGATGACGAATAGCTTAATTGACTTTATTCTAAAATAGTGTATAATCTGAAAAAATGGGTCGGTCAGACTAGCGACTAGCCCTAGATGAAGATGTAAAAATGGAAGACGTAACACCTAGAGCACAAACAGTAGATGCGGAATGCTTACCTAAGCAGTTTTTTGATACTGAGTGGGAAGTTCCCAAAAACCTTTGCATAGATAATATTCAAATATGCGACCATAGGCTGAGCTTTTCGGATCGCAACAAACCAGTGATTGACCCCACCGCTAAATGGGGGGTGGTATTTCGTGATGGCACGGAGCTTATGGATTTAGAAAGCGCAGTCAAACAGACACTAAGTAATGCGCAAGCTATGAATTACTTTGGTGCACGCGAGACAAAAATGAGGATTAAATTTGAAGCTAATCTTGGAGATTTTTGGCTTGAAGTTATTGATATTGCAACCGATAAGATATTATCGAGCTACGAACGGGTAGCGGAGACTGTTACTGCTCAATGTTCTGGTCTCTATTCCAAGATGCTCGAAGATTATGACGAATTTTTTGATTTGCGAATTTTCGTGCACGCACACATTACGATAAGATCTGTTCGAGTTGAGAGTGGCATTCAGAAATTTTCAACCGATATGTCAATGGATGCGGCTTATCCCCGTTTCTTTACCTTCAAAAAGAATGAAGCTGAGGTTATCTTGACTGCTTTCTTATCAAGGCAGAATAAGGATAGAATAAGCGAATTAAGTGATAATGAACTCGCTTTACTACTCAAAGATCGAAATAGAAAACTATTACCAAGCTCCATTAAAGGAATACGTTACATTGGTGACGGGCAGCCACGGCTGGTGTTGGATGAGTATATTATGCCATTTGATGGCGATACGGCGACTAAGGAGGCTAATCTTGCGGAGATTCTTTTCGGGCAACCGAGGGATCTTGCTGAGACAGTAACTTACGAAGAAATTTTCGAAACGCTAGAAGGCAAGAATGCCTCGGATGACGAAATGGCACAATTCGCAGGTAGGAAATGGCTAGACTTAGGCAAGAAAGAACGGGATGCTTTTATTAAGGATTACAAACAACGAATGCGGCAGTTGAATTATCGACTAGGTGCAATGCTTGGTTTGGGCGCAATTAAAGCCTTGGTGTCTGTGGATGCTGGCATTGCAATCGATCACAGACTACTTTAATCTCGGGGTTTTAAGGATATTTTTAGCGACCATATGGTCGCTTTTTTTGATGCTCTACCCCTGTGCACGCTGGCGTGCACACACGTCTGAGTAAAATCGGGCGTATGAACGAATCAAAGAAGACAAACCAGACCGAGCAAGATATCACTGATGGTGCGTTTGGGCTAGTTTCGATTCTTGATGAGCTCAATCGTCGCTACAAGGTAGTTAAAACACCAACGAAGGAAGACGAGAAAAAGGAGCAAGGCGATGAAGCTGCTTAGTGAGATTGAAATTGTGCCAGTGCAACCCAAGGATGGGCTCGTGGCATTCACTAGTTTTACACTATATGGCATTTTCCGTTGTTCCTCTGTTGCGATTATGACCCGACCGAGCGGCGGCTATCGGCTCGTGTATCCGACCAAAAAGGTCGGTAGTCGAGTTATGAGCATCTTCTACCCGATCACCCATAAGGTAGGCTCGGCGGTTGAGGAAGAAGTAATCAAAAAATATGAAGAAGTAACGAAAGGAAGTCGCTGTGCTGGATACAATGGTCTTAGTAATCAGAATCGGAGATCCGAAACTCCAAAAGGTTATCGCTAAATCAAGTTTTGATGATTGGTCGCCGTCACTCAGGGGTGCTTTCGTGCCACCGTTTGCCAAAATCAACGGCAATAGCGCATCATATCGACTTAATACGACCAAGATAGATAAGAAGCTCGGTATCTACACGCCACGTCTCACTTTATATGTGCAGCGTGTAAGTGGTGGGTATCGCCGTTTACTTTATATTGAGTTCTCTGCTCCGAAACTGATTTATGGCAACAACTTTACTGAGATTGGCGTGTCGGATTACAGTAACCTCTGCGATGTTTTGAGCAAATCGTTGGCGAAAAAAGGCGTGCATTTATCACCGAATCAGTTGCGTTATGCCGAAGTGAAAACCGTCCATTATGCTAAAAACATCATCTTTATGGATGGAACTAAACCAACTAGCGTAATCTCATACTTGAAGAAAGCCGAGGTGAGCTTGCGTAAGAAAACTTGCGAAACGAAGTATCTCAACGGTGGCGATGCTCTGCACATCTACACTAGCTCACGTGGATTATGTGTATATGATAAGTTGAAGGAACTTGAAAAGGCTCGAAAGACCGAGAAAGGCAACCTTGAAAGAGATAGTTGGTGCCAACAAAACTATGTGAAGGAGTTCCTACTTACTACGCCCAATACGTTTGAGGTGTTGCGCATCGAAGCGAGGCTACTCAAGCGAGAAACGATCGTAAAGTCATTGCGCAGCTTAGGAATTAGTGTGCCTGATCGACCCAAATTGAAGGACTTATATGATCTGAAAGTTGCAAAAGCAATCTTGCTAAGCGATTTGGCTGAGTTGGAGGTCGCGATGCCATCATCAGTAGGTGGCAGAGAGCCTCCCGATGAGTATCTTGCTGAGGTAAGAAGGTTGAACCCTGATATTACTCCAGCAAATGTCCTAATGCTACTTGGCGAGTATATGGCGACCGAGGAGGTTGGAGTAAACGCTACAAGAAGAGCATTAGGCTGCACAAGTCGGCAATGGTGTGACTTGAAGAAAAGGATTAAAGGTTACACTTTGCCACAATCAAAAATAAACTATTTTGCGGAAATGCGAAAACAAATCAACCAATTCAAACTACTTAACCTTGATGATTACAGGGGTAAAGTGGTATAATTAGAGGAAGAAAATATGGCAATAAAAGTAATGGCAGATGCAAAATCTGCAAGTAAACCGAATACGAAACTAAGCAAAAAATCAAAAGCGCCATCGGCACGAAAGGCAGTGGTCTTTGCTCGTGTTTCTACGGCACGGCAAGAAAAAGAGGGGCTATCGCTCACTGAGATCCAGATTCCTCGTGCTGAGGAGTATGCAAAGAGAAATGGCTTGGAGATTGACAAGATCTTCTCGGTTAGCGAAACTGGCGGGCAGTATAAGATCCGAAAGAAGTTCGCTGAGATGATTGATTACGTCAAGAAGAATAAAGGCGTAACGGACGTGATCGCGTTTCGAGTTGATCGCATCACTCGTAACTTCCAAGATGCCGTGGTTGTAGACGACTTACGGTCAAAATACGACAAACGCATTCACTTCATCGACGACAACTTTATTTTGGACAAATCTAGTAAAAGCAACGATATTTTGCAGTGGGATATGAAAGTTTTGATTGCCCGTCAGTATCTCGAACGAGTGAAGGAAGACGGACAAAACTCGAAGTTATCCAAGCTCCAAAAAGGTGAATTACCCTGGTCTGCTCCGTTCGGCTATATGCATACAAAATTACCAAACGGAACACGCACAGTAATTGAACACCCAACTAAGGGTAAGGTTGCCAAGGAGATTCTACGTCGCTACTCGACGGGTATGTATTCCGTTAAATCGCTATCGAAGGAGATCGAAGATGAGTTTGGCGTAAAATTGGTGAAGGATGGGATTTATCGCGTGCTAACGAACAAGTTCTACTATGGCGTGCTCGTTGATCCTCGGACTGATATCGAATATCCTCACATCTATTAGCCGATGATTACTCGTGAGTTGTATGATCGCAACCAAGAGGTGCTAGCTGGGCATAGCCATCGTCGTCAACGCTACTTTGGGAGTGGAGCAACCTACAAAGGTCTAATTACCTGTTCTGTCTGTGGGTGTAGTGTCACTCCAGATACTAAAACCAAAAAGCAGAAGAACGGCAATGTTCATCACTATGTCTACTACCACTGCACCAACAGCAAAGATGAACATCGGGATAAGGTGCATAGTATCGAAGAACGCAAGGTGGATGCCATTATCGAGGATTTATTGAGGCATCTAAAGCCACCGAAAGAACGCCTATCAGAGCTTCGCAAAATGCTTTCTAAGGCTCATACCGAGAAAAACAAGTATTACGACATACGCCGTGCTGAGCTGGAAACGGCAAAACAACAAATTCAACGCCGTCAACGTAACTTATTTGATAAATATATGGATAGTGATGGCACAGGCGCTGCCGTGGGTATTACACAAGAGTTCTATGACGAGAATATGTCACGCTATGCTGAGGGGTTGGCTGAGATCGAAAGGCAGCAGCAGAGGCTGGATAGTATGGATCAAGGCTACTATGTAACCGTAGAATACCTGCTCAATCTCTTTGAGCACGCTGCCGACATCTTTAAGGTTGCGAACTCGAACGAGAAACGCCAAATCCTGAGTATGCTACTATCGAACCTCTATTTTGACGGTGAAAACCTCACTTATACCCTGAAAGAGCCCCTTGCAGGGCTCTTCCTCAAAAAACGAAGTTCTGTATGGCAGGGGTGCACGGAATCGAACCATGATCTACGGTTTTGGAGACCGCTATACTAACCGTTGTACTACACCCCTAGCTCTTTTATTTTATCATGTCTTTCTGGAGGTTGGTAGATGTAAAATAACATAAAACAAATAGTTTATGCTATAATGGAATAAAGTTGTGAGTTGAGGTAGGAGCAAGTATCATGCGAATAGTCCAGATTTGTTTTCGGTTACATGAGCCGTATGAGTTGGCTGATTTTGATAGACGGGAGCTTGGGACGGCTGGTGGTGATTATCCAGAAACAGAGAAGACTTTTCGGGAGGCAGATGAGAAGATTTACCAGCCGCTGTTGGCTTTTTTGGAACGTAATACGCAGAAATACAGAGATTTTAGAGTATCATTGCAGATTTCTGGAACTTGGTTGGAATTGGCGGAGCGATATGATGTAACGTTGGTTCAGCGACTGAAAAAGCTGGTTAAGGCTGAGCGAGTTGAAGTGGTGGGTGGGCTGTATTATGATTCCCTGGCTTATTTTTGGGATAAAGAAGAGGCAACCGAGCAGGTGCGGATGTATCGCGAAAAGATTGACCAGTTGTTTGGTGTAAAGGGTAGAGTTTTGACGATGCCGGACCTGTTGTATGATAACATGGTGGGGCAATGGGCGGAGAAAAACGGTTTTGCTGGAATGTTGATTGCTGGGGAGCAGAGAGTGTTGGACTGGCGGAATTCTAACCATGTTTATGAGGCGGCAGGTTGTGAGTATTTAAGATTACTATTAGTGAACGAGAAGCTGTCTAGGCTCGTGGCGAGAGGCGATGAATCTATTTTAGTAGAAAAAGAAGTGGGAGCTGATGACGGGAAAATGACTACGAAGAAGATGTTTGCTTTGGAAAAGTTTGTAAAGCAACTGGATTTGGCAGTTCTAAGGGGTGGACTAGTGAATTTATATTGGGATTCAAAGATTTTTGCGGAACAAAGAGATAAAGGGCTGATTGGCTTTTTGGATGATCTGGTCGAATTGCTCAATTCGGGTAAGAAAGGCGATCGGATGGTGGGGGCGGCAGAAGCTTGCGTAGTGGAAGAACCAAAGATGGAACTTTCAGTGGAGCGGATAATTGCTCGGGGAGATTTGGAATTGGAGCGACCAGTGGCCGATGTGGTGGTAGCTGGTGAGAAGATTCAAGAAAGTGGGCTGGTTTTAAAGTCGGCCGTAAAAAGTGAGTTGCCGCTTTGGCTAAGGAACGAAAAGCGAAAAGCCGTGCAGGATGAGCTGTATGGTTTGCTTCGGGAGATTATGGCGAGCGAGGATGCTGTCTTGATTGCGGATTTTCGGCGTTTGATGGCGTTAGATTATATTGTGGAGCTTGGGTCGGATAAGATAGGGCTTCTGGAGAGGATTCGCGATGGATTAAAACAGAGGGCCGTGGAGGTAAAGAAGTCGCAGGCGGTAGAGATTTCGCGAGCCTATACTAAGCGGCGTGATCGGGGTGGGGCGGAGCGAGATCGTCATCCAGCGAAATCTGAAGAAAAGAGCAATTCTGGTCCGGTGAAAGTGGTGTTTGCAACGCGGTTGTCGCGACCAGGAATGGAGAGCCGTGCAGTCCATAAAGCTCCGGATGAGATTTTGGTGAAAATGCCGGAGGCGGAGGGTGAGCATGTGGCGGTGCATAGGATTTTGGCGGATAGAGGAGTCGGTGAGGAAGTTTCGGGTGTACAGGAGGGGCTAGTTGAGGTTGGAACAGTAGCTGATAGTGACGTTTCTGGGCGACAAGCTGAAAAAGAGCAAGCTGGTGTTGCGAAGAAACATACAATTCGCAAGATTATTAAACGGTTAGTAATTGAGTAGTGGTTGGATGGGGTAGATAGTGGTGCAGTTACAAACCAAACAGGGCGGTCGTAAAACCGTCCTGTTTGCTCGGGTATCAATAAAGACGAATATTAGCGTTTCTTTTCTTTAACTTCGTTACGTCCGAGGTTTTTCTTAGTTTCGACAAAAACAACATGCTTGCGAAGAACCGGGTCATACTTCCGCAAACTAAGCTTGTCGGGAGTATTCATGGTGTTTTTCTTCGTGTAGTAGGCCCGAATACCAGATTCTTCGGAGACGAGGCCAACTAGCTTGCGTTTTGTATTACTCTTCTTTGCCATAATAGTTTCTATTCTATCACAAATATTTGGGGTTGTAAATACAATTTAAGGAGTGCGAGTATTAGAAGTCTTTGCAATAAAAAAATGGAGCCGTGTGTCGGCTCTGCCCCGACGACCTGCCGCTTACAAGGCGGCTGCTCTACTAACTGAGCTAACACGGCAACTACCTCCAGTTTACCAAATCTTGCCAAAAATCGCAAGGTCTGCTACAATAAAAACAGCCGTTATGGCCACATGGGGCTTCTTTATGAAGCTCCACCACGCTGGAATCGTCTAGTGGCAATGACAAGAGACTGTAAATCTCTCGGCTTCGGCCTTCGTAGGTTCGAGTCCTACTTCCAGCACCAAGTAGAAATTAAGGTGCGTTTGAGGTCATTCGACCTCTGTAAATCGCAGGTTCGAGCCGTTTCTTTAACCTCTTCGGTTTTAGAGACGTCTTTTTGGATTGGAAGTAAGTATTTAACAGGGAAAAGCAATTTTACTTGATATATTTTAAGTCTACATACTATAAGTAGCATTAAAGATACGTATGGTGAGGTGGATTTTAGCTAATTACGCGATACAATAGGGATAGTAATTAAAGTGGAGGAAATTTGTGTTAGATAAAAAGGAGCTAAATTATATAAGCAATTGGAGCAAGAGGTAGATGTCTCTGTTTATAAAGATTTGGTAGATTTGACTGATAATTTTCAGTGCAATTAAACAATGTTGATACTGTGGTAAATGGTAAGATATCGTCTATCGAAACAATTCCAGTTTATGAAGAGTCTACTAAACTTTCTGAAATCGTCGAAAAAGATGGAGTGGACGAGCACTATTTCATTCCCGAAGACAAGATGGAAGAGTGGACATACGAAAGCTCGCTTAATCGAAGTACATACATCATAGAATACCTAAAACAAAGAAATTGAGACAATTAACACTAGTAGGGTGTGAGTGCGTCAATGGGTTTCTTGATAACCGGACAAAAAACAGATATGTCAGAGAAGCAGAGACGCTTTATGATGGGAAACGCACTTGTGATACCACTAATAGAACGAATAGCAAACGAATTGAAGAGACGGTTCTATAATAATTAAGGAGCTAACATGGACGATTTGAAATCACTTCAAGATTTATTTATAAAAAGACTATTTAGGATACCAGATTATCAGCGTGGATATTCCTGGACAAACCAACAACTCACAGAGTTTTGGGAAGACATTATTAACTTGCCTATAGATAAAGACCATTATACAGGAATGATTTCGCTTCGAAAACTTGATAAAAACACCCTCACCTCCTGGAATGATGAAAAATGGTTGCTTAACGATTGGGGGTATGATGCATTTCATATAGTTGATGGGCAACAACGTCTTACCACTTTTATAATTCTTATAAATGAGTTAGTTAATTTCTATAAGAACCTTGAAGATAATCAGGGTAAAAATGAGAATGAGGTATTTGTAAATAGTGTCCCATTAAGTAAAATCCGTGAAGATTACTTATGTATTACTAAACCAGATTCTGAAGGTCAACTTAAGACCTATAAATTTGGTTATGAGGTGGATAACCCAAGTTATGAATTCTTCAAGAGCAGAATATTAGGAGAATCCAACTCAGGTGACATTCAAGAGACGTTTTACACTTTAAACTTGGAGAATGCAAAGAAATTCTTCAAAAACGCCATCGAGGATGTTTATAAGAAATATGGTCTAGAAGAAATCAGTAGATTGTATATTAAGCTAACCCAACGACTAAAGTTCAATATTTACAACATCGATGATGATTTTAACGTGTTTGTTGCTTTTGAAACAATGAATAACCGTGGTAAAAAACTATCAAATCTTGAATTACTTAAGAATCGCCTGATTTATCTTTCCACCTTGTTTGCAGCAGAAGAGGACGTAAAGGTTTCTGTAAGGAATAAAATAAATGATTCCTGGAAGACAGTATATGGTTGCCTTGGAAAAAACAAAGAAAAAGCATTGAATGATGATGAGTATCTTCAGGCTCATTGGATTATCTATTTTGGGTATAATCGAAATGCGAAGGATAATTATGCAAATTTTCTTCTCAATAAACAGTTTACTCAAAAACGTATGCTGGAGAAAATAGAAACAAAAGATGCTCAGGAAGAAGTACTTGAAGATGAAATACCTCTCGATGGCGATGGTGATAATGAAATTGAAGAGGTTGTCGAACAAGAACCAGAGTTAAAAGATAAGAACAAACTTACCATTGCTGATATTGGTGACTATGTCGATAGTATGAAAAATCTTGTTCCATTTTGGTACAGAATAAATTTCCCCGATAAAACTGACTTAGCGGAAGAAATAAAAACTTGGCTGGATCGCATAAATAGAATTGGTTTCGTCTACTTCAAACCATTAACTACCGTAGTTCTTTCGAGAGAGGATATTTCCGATGAAGACAAGGTAGAATACTTGAAAAAGGTCGAGCGGTTTATCTTCCTACATTTCCGTCTTTCCAGTTATATATCTACCTACAGAAACTCTGTATATTATAGATTAGCCTACGACTTGTATCATAGAAATAAAGATATTAATCAAATCCTGAACGAGTTGGACAAAATTGATTACATTGGTAAGAATGGCGTTCTTCCTATTGATGCCGTTATCAATAATATTCAAAGACTCTTTAGGAACTATAAAGGGTACTACGACTGGTCAATTATTAGATATTTCCTATACGAGTACGAAACATACATTGCAAATGAAAATGAAGCACCAAAGACGCTTTATCCTAAAGACATTTTTAGGAAGGACGGCAAAGACAAAGTGTCTATCGAGCACGTATATCCTCAAACTCCAACGGATGATTACTGGATTAACAATTTTGACGGTTATGACGACAAACAGAAGAAATATCTGAATGGTTCATTGGGTAACTTATTACCTCTTTCATTAGCAATTAATAAGCGCTTACAAAATAATCCATTCTATCAGAAAAAAGAGAGATATAAAGACGGTTCTCATAGCGAAGTTGAGGTAAGCCGCTACAAAGACTGGACTCCAGAAAATATTCTAGAACGAGGTAAAAAGATGTTAATCTTTATGGCTGACAGATGGGGATTTAAGTTTAAGAACGATTACGATATGTTTCGTCTGCTCGGTCTTGAATTCATGGCGGAAGAGTCTGAAGACCATAATGAGCCAGTGGAGGATGAAGATTCCATGCAGTCGAAGAGAAAACAACGCTCAATAACTGAAGATATGATTGAAAGATCGTATGATTTAGCAAAAAACGTCTATAGTTCTAATCTAGATATGCAAGATGCTATTTCGGAACTTGAAGAGATGGGAATGAATACCTCAAGTGCTTGGATGTACTTGGATTGCTTTAGTCATATGATGGAGGGTGAGTGCTATAAGAGAGATATTTCAAGAGCTGCCATTAACTACTATGTTAATAAAATTGCAGAGGACTTTGGTGAGGAGTTCAGGCAAAACGCTATTGAGGCAATAAAACAAAACTACCTATATAGAAAAGAGAAAGGTTATATTATACCCTGGATTCAAGATTGGCTAAAAGACCGAGGCATCAATGTTGAGTAGATTAATGCATAAATATGAAGTGTCCAAAATGTAAGAGCGAAGATGTAGCCAGCATTCTTTACGGTTTCCCTGTTTTTGACAGTAAACTAGAAAAAGATTTGGAAGGTATGTTTGATTTGTTTGATTGTATTCAAGTCAATATTTAGCAAACTATGGCTATTTAGCTATGACTTTTTACTATCTTGGAGTAAGTTATTTTCGATTATTGTTGTTAGAGCGATTTTCGGCGAGGGGTTCTGGAGCTAGGAGAGGAAGCGGCGAGACGGCGAGCTCGGGCGGTTTGGCTGGGCGGCAGGGTGCGGGCACGAGCAGTGGGGCGTGAAGCGGGGAGGGTTCTAGCGGTCGTACGCGTTGCCGCAGTGCTGCGAGTACTGGTTCGAGAAAGACGGCTGGGCCGCCGGGAGGATTTCGTGCTGGTGACAGCGATTTGAGCTTCAATGCGGGCGGTCGTATCAGCAAGGGCTTCAGCGTCGCCAGTAGCTTCGTAAATCGCCAGGATTTGGCGTAGGGTGTTGGTGCTGTGGTCTAGGGCATAGGCGTTCTCTAGGGCTTCAATGGCGGATTTGGTTTGGCCGAGGCGTTCTTTAGCCTTAGCTAGAGCGATGTAGCGGGCGGGAACGGTATTTTCGAGTTCAATAGCCTGTTCAAAGGCCATGACGGCTTTTTCATAGGCTCCGGTTTCAAGATAGATGAGACCAACATTGTGTAGCGATGAAGGATTGTTGTCGAGCGATTGGGCGATTTCGAAACATTCAATCGCTTCGTCGAACTTTTGTTCCTTAGCGTAGAGGATACCGAGACGGTTATAGGCGGCGGCGTTCTTTTCGTCAAATTTAAGAATGGTTAGCAGGGCTTTTTCGGCTCGGAGGAGTTTATGGTCGTCCATAGAGGTTTGGGCGGCGTTCCAAAGCTTTTTCATTTGCATGTCATAACGTTCGCTGCGGGGCTCATCGGCGGTTTTCGGGCGGAGAATGGGGTACAAAAAAGCTAGCCAAACCGACAGGATAGCGAGGACGAGGATTCCTAACATAGTCTTATTTTAGCATAAAATAGTAAAAATAGGCGATTTCGGCGTCCTAACTTGACTTTTGATAGTGAGCATGCTATAATGAGGGTATAGGGTAGGAATGTATCGAGATCGTCGCTAACGGCGGTCTTTTTTATGGTATAATATAGGATATGAACTTAAAGATTGGAATTGTGGGGTTACCGAATGTTGGAAAGTCGACTTTGTTTAATGCGTTGACCAATGCGGGGGCACTCGCGGCGAACTATCCGTTTGCGACGATTGAACCAAATGTAGGAATTGTGCCAGTGCCGGACGAACGATTAGGTGTGTTGGCAAGGATGTATGATGCGGAGAAGGTGGTGCCAGCGACGGTAGAGTTTGTGGATATTGCGGGTCTAGTGGAGGGGGCGTCGAAGGGCGAGGGGCTGGGCAATAAGTTTCTGGCCCATATCCGAGAGTGCCAGGTGATTTGTCATGTAGTGCGGGTGTTTGAGGATGCAGATGTGATTCGGGCGGAGGGCTCGAAAGATCCGAAGAATGATATTGACGTAATTATGACGGAGTTAGAGTTAGCTGATTTGGAGACGCGAGAGAAGGTTGAGGCGAAGCGGAAAAAAGGCGGTAAAGACGATGCGGGATCAATCATCCCCTATTTGACCGAGAAGCCAGTGATTTATATGTTCAATGTGGATGAGCAGGAGTTGAAGAATGAGGGTCTGCGTCGAAGTTTGGCGGAGATGGTGCAGCCAAGTCGGTCAGTGTTTGTTAACGCCAAGCTTGAGGCAGAGATGTCGGGTATGTCGAAGGAGGAGCGGAAGGAGTTCTTGCGGGAATACGGAATTGAGGAGGATGCCTTGGCGGAATTGGTGCGAGCGGCGTACGAAACGCTGGGATTGCAGAGCTTCTTGACGGCGGGCAAGAAAGAGGTACGGGCATGGACGATTAAGCGGGGAGCTACGGCACCAGAGGCGGCGGGGGCGATTCATACGGACTTTGAGCGAGGGTTTATTGCGGCGGAGGTGATGAAGTATGATGATTTGAAGGAATTGGGGAGCGAGCAGGCTGTGAAAGCGGCGGGCAAGTTGCGGACGGAAGGTAAAACTTATGTGATGCAAGAGGGGGATATCGTAGAGTTTCGGTTTAATGTGTCGAAATAGTGTAATGGCTAGATGAGAAATCCCCGCTAGTGATAGCGGGGATGTTTTAGAAGACTAGGAGCGACGGCGATGTTAGAATTGCCAAGATTTGACACTGAGTAGGATGGTGTCGAGAATGACATCGAGATTCTTCATAAGATAGTAAGGTCGCTTTTTCATGCGTCGGATTTCTCCGGGTGAGCAGTTGTAGGGCTGGGCCGGAACTAGGTCGATGTAGGCCTTTGACCTGACGATGTTAAGTGGATTGTCGTCAACGAAAAAGGTGACAGTTTCGTCGATTTGCTTACCAGTAGCCACGCGGTCATGCCCTTTAACGGTAAGCATGAAGCTCTTTTCGTCTAGATAAGGAAAAGCCCGTCGTAACTGTGGTAGTTTCACCTTGGCGACGGCTTCGGAGAGCGAAGTGGTGTTGATGTCGATTCGAACGCCAAGGTTATGAAGAAGCTCAATCTTTCGGACTGCAGGATAGAACTCTATGTCCGTGAAGTTGGCTGGATCCTCGAAAAGCTTGAGGATCTTGATTGCATCTTCGGTGGAGAAGGCTTTGTTCTCAGTGATAGAAAAAGTATCCATCATGTCGATGCTGTACGGTGTATTGCGGAAGGCACGGACAAGCAGAGGCCAGAGTGTATCATCAAGGTCGAAGACGACGTAAAGGTCCTCGATCTTGGGCGGTGCCGGCACGATAATCGGTCGTGAGTGAATGATAGGCATATAGTCATTCCTCCTTTCTTCTAATCGGTTTTTAAGTTACATGAAGCAATGGCTTCAAATAGCATAGAGGTATTATTGCATGACTGGGTGTGGATTGGCAAGCATAAAAGTTTTACTTTATCTAACCTGGTACATGCTGGAGGTCTTTGATTATAGATTGTCGTTTGCATTTTTGATATGACAAAGTTGCTCTTATCTAACCTAGTACGCCAGACAACGGATGGGGAGAGCGTCCCAACGAGGGTACGGGCCGCCCGACGGGCTGACGCCACTAGCAGTGAAAGCGAGGAAGTAACCTGTCAAACCAGCAGACCCATCGCGGTAAACGGGCGAAGCCGTAGTGGACCAATTGTAGCTATAGATGCCAAGATCCCGGGCAGAGCCGTAGTTGCGATTGACGTTTCCGCTACGGACGAAGTGAAGTGGTTCGGTTATTCTAGCACGAACCAATCTTCGATAGTGTAGTTTGGTCCGGAGACGCTGGCTACGGCGAGGAGGGGTTGGAGATTTTGGGGCGTCAGAGGGCTGATGTGGGGCGTGACGAGTTGAAAACGGTCGCTAATGAACTTTTCGGCGGCATAGTGCATTTGGCGTTGTTTCGCGGAGGTAATTTGGTCGAGAGCGGAGCTATGGCGGCTGTTTTTGCGATATTTGACCTCGGTGAAGTAGATTTTATCTGTTTTTATAGAGATGAGGTCGATTTCGTAGGTCTTAGTTTTGAAGTTTTGGGCTATGATAAGGTGACCTAGGCTTTCAAGATACTGAGCGACACACTGTTCGGCGTGTTGGCCTTTAGAGGTGGTGCTTGGGGCTTTGGGGAGGCTTCTAGCTGGATTTGGGGGATTTCGCGGAGTGACTTTGGAGGCCAAATTTGGTGAAAATGCTGTTTTTTGGGGGTTGGAGGCGTTTTGAGAGGCGTCTGAGTTAAAAGTGCGATCAGGGTAAGCTTGAGCAATTTTGGCTACTGGACGAAAAGATAGGCGGTGTTCAGGGCAAATGCCGTATTTTTCGAGGGAGTCACGGTGGAGTTTTGTGCCGTAACCAACATGCTTTTCGAAACCGTAGCTGGGGTATTTAGTAGTAAGTTTGGTCATATAGGCATCTCGGGCGACTTTAGCGATGATGGAGGCGGCGGAGACTTCGGGGATGAGTCCATCGGCTTTAGCGAGCGTAGAGACACGGCCTTCAAGCGGCGTGTTTTTGAGAAAATTGACGGTACCATCGATGATGATGCTGGTAAAAAGGGCTTTTTGGGCGAGGATTTGTTTTACGGCACGTCGAGTGGCAAGTTTAAGGGCGGCAGAAAGACCATACTGGTCGAGTTCAGTAGCACTAACCCAGCCAATCGCATAAGCTGAAGCGTATTTACGGATAGTTTGGTCTAGTTCGGTGCGACGTTTGGCTGTGAGCTTTTTGGAGTCGTTGAGGTCTTGCCAGGGGTCGTCGGTAGATATTTTTAAGCTCGTTGTATCAACAATTGAGTCGACTGGTCTTTTAAGAATTACCGCACCAACAACAAGCGGCCCCGCCCAGGGACCGCGTCCGACTTCATCGATGCCTAAAATGATTTCTTGAGTCAAAGTCGTGTCTATTCTTCTGGCTCACCAGCACCCTTATGGTTGAGCTTTTCAGCTTGGGTTTCTGGATCAACGCTTTCAGTGGCGAGAACTGTTTCGGCTTCGGTTTTAGCCTCAGTCTCAGCTTCAGTCTCAGTAGCTGGTGTAGCGACCGGATTGTTCACGGCGTTGCGATCAAAAGCCTTGTTGGTAAGGCGGGCGGATTTACCGGAACGCTCACGGAGGAAGGAGAGGTTCTTGCGACGGACCTTAGCACGGTGGACAATTTCGATTTTTTCGACTAGTGGGCTATGAATTAGGAATGATTTTTCAACGCCGACCCCAGAGGTAACCTTGCGGACGGTAATGCGAGCGGTGTGGGAGCTCTTGCGGTCGGTGCGAATGACGACGCCCTCAAACATCTGAGAACGGAACTTCTCGCCTTCTTTAATCTTCTGAGTCACTCGAACCGTATCACCCGAGCGAACATCTACGACAGCTGGTTTTTTCTGTGCGTCACCAATCTTCTTTAAACTTATAAAACTCATATTTTAACCTTTTATATTACAACTGGGTCTTATTTTAGCACAGTTTGAGAAATTTGAAAAGGGGGTTGATTAGGAATGGACGAAAAAAGTTAGATAGGGGGATGGTAATGATGTAAAGGGGTGGGATGGAGGTAAAACGGCTATCTATTTTTGAGAGCGAGTTTGATGCGTTCCTCGACGGATAGACTAGGGTTAACACTAGCCAGGGCGGCGGTGGCTTCTTTGAGTGGGAAGCCGAGAGCAATGAGTGCATCAAGGGCTTCGTCGGCTGGTCCAGCGGCGGGTTGGAGGGTGAAGGAAGTCTCGGTGGCTCCGTAGTGGCTGGGAGCTCCGACCTTGTCGCGGAGATCGACGATGATGCGTTCGGCGGATTTCTTGCCAATTCCGGAAGCCTTAGCGACGAAGGCGGCGTCGGTATTAGCGATGGCGTTGCGGACTTCTTCAGGCGTGCCAAGACTAAGGATGCTGATAGCGGCTTTCGGTCCAACACCGTTGACTGAGATGAGCATCTCGAAAAGTTTTTTAGCGGCTAAGCTAGAGAAGCCGTAGAGCTCTTCGGAGTTCTCGCGGATAGCATGATAAGTGTAGAACTTGATTTTATCGTCGAGGTTGGTTTGTTCGACATCGGGTGCAGAAATGGTAAGCTCATAACCAACGCCGTTGACATCGATGATGACGGAGTTTTGGAACTTTTCGGTAATTACCCCGAAGAGGTGCGCAATCATTTCTTGCGGCGTCCGATAAGGTTAATGATGATGACAAAAACGATGGTGAAGCCTAGAGCTGATAAAGAAAGGATGAGAGGCCAGAGTTCGGGTTCGGTTTCTGCTTCGTTTTCTGGCGTGCAGTCTGGTTCATTTTCGTCGGCACAGATGACCTCAGCTTCGCCGGAGGTGCCATTATGTTCAATGTTGGCGATTTCTTCGGCAGTGCGTTTGCGGCAGATCCTCATTCCCTTTTCGTCGGGTTCTCCACAATCGTATTCAATTTCAGAAAAAGGGACATACTGGCAGTTCTCTTCGCCATTTTGGGAGTTCTCGCATTGATAATCATTGCTACAAACAGTAGAAAAGGCATTGCCGCTACATTCGATGATGGCGGTGGTGTCATAAGCATCGATTTGGTCATAATCGTCGGTTAATGGCATGATTTGATCGTCGTAATTAGTGGCGTCACTAGGAGTAATAGTATTGTTGACTTCGTCGATAGCAATTTGACCTTCGTTAGCAGCATAGACGGGTGTTATGGCGAGAAAGTGCCAAAAAAGGTAGCTAACTGCCAAAAGAGTGGCAAAGACATGTTTTTTATTCATAAACCTCCTTGAATATTGAATTTATTGTAACACAAAAAGTAGAAGAAATAATGATTAAATATTAGTACGGGCGACAAAAGAGTGCATAATAGCAACGGCTAGGGCGTCTGCGGCATCATCTGGTTTAGGGGCAGTGGCAAGGCCAAGATGCAGCCTAACCATTTCTTGCATTTGTTTCTTATGGGCATGACCGTCACCGGAGAGGGACATTTTGATTTCGTTGGGGGCATATTCGAAGATGGGGAGATCGCATTGCTTAGCAACGAGAAGGCAAATGCCACGAGCCTCAGCAACAGAGATGCCAGTAGTAATATTTTGTTTAAAAAAGAGTTTTTCGATGGCCATGACGGCGGGGTGGGTTTGGTCGATGATTTCGTGCAGGGAGTTATAAATGTCTTCAAGGCGGTCGGCGAGAGGAGTGTGGGGCGGCGTAGAGATGACGCCATAGTCTATGGCGGTGCGACTGTCGATGACGCCGAAGCCACAAATACCAGTACCGGGATCGATGCCAAGAATTCGCACTATTCGTTCACATATTCGATTAAAGTTGTACGCAGGTCGCGGACGGG
Organism: uncultured Candidatus Saccharibacteria bacterium; assembly: GCA_947425245.1. GTDB lineage: Bacteria > Patescibacteriota > Saccharimonadia > Saccharimonadales > Saccharimonadaceae > Nanosyncoccus. The sequence continues at coordinate 14,273 of CANDYU010000002.1, read as the reverse complement.
GATCACGAATTCGTCGTGGACGGTAACAGGAGCGATAGCATGGGCAAAACCGAGTTTTTTGGCTTCGGAAATGCGTTGGTCAGGGCGAAAGGCGGAGCGTATTTCCCCGCCAAGTCCAACTTCGCCAAAAACGACGAAATCTTCGGCGAGTTTACGGCCGGCGATAGCGGAAGCAATAGCGAGACAAACCGCGAGGTCGGCGGCTGAATCGCGGATTTTAAGGCCACCAACGACGTTAATATAGATGTCTTTATCGTTGAGTTTGAGTTTAGTGCGGCGTTCAATGACGGCGATGAGAAGGTTAAGACGATTAAGATCGAAGCCGGAGGCGGCTCGTTTAGGGTAGCCGAAGTTGGTCGGAGTAGCAAGGGCTTGGATTTCGACGAGGATGGGTCGAGTTCCCTCTAGAGTGGCAAGGATAATTGAGCCATCGGTGTTTTGGCGTTCGGAGAGAAGGGCGGCAGAGGGGTTTTCGACTTCGGCGAGGCCTTGTTGATTCATCTCAAAAATGGCGGCTTCGGTGGTAGATCCGAAGCGGTTTTTTACGGCTCGGATGATTTTAAATCCACCGTAGCGGTCACCTTCAAAATTAAGGACGACGTCAACGAGATGTTCGAGGACTTTAGGTCCGGCCAAAGTCCCCTCTTTGGTGACATGGCCAACGATAATTACGGCAGTTTCGGAGTGTTTAGCGGCACGGATGATGAGATTGCCACAGTTGGTGACTTGAGAGACGCCGCCGGGAGCGGAAGCAATTTCGGCAAGTGTGAGGGTCTGAATAGAGTCGACAATGACGAGGTCAAAATCGCCGCTTTCGATAGTTTTGGCGATATCGTTGGCACTGGTGGAGCTGGCGAACTTCAGATTATCCGAGTCGGCCCCAAGACGCATAGCACGAAGTTTGACTTGGCCGGCGGATTCCTCACCTGATACATAAAGTACAGGACGGGATTTAGCAATTTCGGCACAAATTTGCATAAGGATGGTGGATTTACCAATGCCGGGTTGTCCAGCAAGGACAGAGACTGAGCCAAGAAGAATACCGCCACCAAGGACAGTGTCGAGATCGGGAAACCCAGTCGAGAGACGACCTCGTTCGTCGGCGGTTTCAAGGTCCTTGATAGAGACAAATTCGAGGTTGCGGCCGGACATTTGGCCGCGACCAATGGCAGATTTCTCGTCGCGGCTTTCGTCGTCGAATTGTTGGATGAGCGAGCTCCAAGCACCGCATTGATTGCAGCGACCAGTCCAGTTTTTATAGGTGGCACCGCATTGCTGACAGGAAAACATGATATGAGATTTAACCATAGCTAAATTGTATCATACTTTAAGTTTAGAGTTTACGCTTAGCGACAGCGAAACGATCAGAATCGCGTTCAAAGTCGTCGGTAGGGATTTCGCCAAATAGATATTTAACGAATGTTTGGTAAGTGACCATGCCAACAATACGTTCAAAGCGATCGACAACTAGGAAGAAATAGCAATTAGTACGCAAGAAAGCGGCAAGGGCTTGGGTGATGGTATAATCAGCCCGGAGATAGTAAACTTTGCGATCGAGGATTTCGTCGGCACGACTGCTTTCTTTAATCTCGAGATTGTTGAGCGAAGTAGTATGGATAACCCCGACAATTTTGTTTCGGGAGTCGAGAACGGGGAAATGCTGATGACCGGAGCGGTAGAGGCGGTCGAGGGTGAGTGGTCCGATTAGCTCAGTATCGTGGACATAGGTAATACGTTGAGGTGGGAGCATAATATCTTCGACTTTGGTGTGAGCAAAGCTCATGGCAGTAGCGATAACTTGGCGTTCGCGTTGGCTGAGCACGGAGTACGGAGTACGCTTAATGACGTTGAGAAATTCAGTGAGCGAAGATGGAGTGAATGGATTAACTTCAAAGATTTCGGGCTTTTCATTACTACCGTAGGGTTGATTTTGGGCGGTTTGAGGAAAAGTTTGACAGGGGTCAGATTCGGTTTCAGAAAGTTTCGGACGAAAATTATCGTCAGTGGAAGAAATTGGGATAAAATTGGGATGTTCGGGGTCTTGATTGGTAGAATCTTGAGGTGTTTGGTCGGTTTTGTCCGGGAGGGAGTGGTAATATGGAGCTAGTCGTGGGACGAAGAAGCGAGCAAGTGCTCGCAAAAAAGAGTTTTTGAGGCGTTTAAGAGTTGAGCCGATATGTCGAAAAAAATGGCGAATTTTCTGGAGGAGACGGGTGAAGAAGCTTTGAGCTTGAAGATTCGGATCGGAGGCAGGATTTCTAGGTGTTTCTTTGACTGGTTCCATGGTATAATTATAGCATAAATAAACTTTTAGTTTGGAGGCGGAATGGACAAGAAAACCTTGGGGATTATTGGTGTTATCGTGGTGGTTTTTGCTGCGGTGATTGGAATTAGCGTTTGGCAAAGTAGTGGCAAGAATGATTTTGTTAATGTTGACGAAATTGATCACGAGTTGCTGGAGGTTGATTATAGTACGTATCCAGTAAATCAGATTGTGAAAGCGGATAAATTTACTGGTGGTCTGGAAGAGAATATTGAGGGTAATCCTGATGCCCCAGTGTTGATTTTTGAGTATGCTGACTATCAGTGTGAGGGGTGTGCAGCTTGGAATCCGTATATGAACAAATTGCTGGAGGAGTATAAGGGTAAGATAGCGTTGGTGTTTAGAACCTATATTATGTCCTATCATCAGAATGGATTAGCATCAGCTTCGGCGGCAAATGCGGCTGGAATACAGGGGTATTGGCGTGAATATTCTAATTTATTGTATACGAACCAAGATGATTGGTATTCGGCAAGTGCAAGGCGACGACAGGAGCTGTTTGAGAAATACTTTGAGGAAGTGACGGATGGTAAAGGTGATATGCAGAAGTTCCGGACTGATATGCAGAGTGATGCGGTGGCACAGAAAATCGCTTTTGATCGTGGGATGGCTGAGAAAGTGAATTTGGATTGGACACCGACGATTTATGTAGGTGATACATTGGTACAGCGTGAGCAGATGAATAATTCGTTCATGGATACGATGCGGGAATTGATTGATGCAGAGCTAGAAAAGAAGGGCGTGAAGTAGTAGAAGCAACAAGCGACAAGCATTAAAGTATTACCCACCGGTTAGCCGGTGGGTAATTTGGCAAACAAAAAGCCTCAAACTGGTTAGTGTTTGAGGCTAGTGCGTACTGTTTTCTCCCACGGGGATTAAAGTTTGGGCTTAATCTCGATAAACTCTTGCCAAGATGCAGGAGGAAACTCCGGCTCTCGACGCACGCGATTACGCTTTTGCTTGATACGCATAATTCTCCTGTTTAAATACTGCTATTCGCGATAAGCGTCTAGATAAAGACGATCGACCTACTCGGCGAACAACTTTAATCATTCTAGCAAAGAGTGGTGTTTTTGGCAAGTGTAGCCTATATGCATATGCGGATTCAGCTATGGATGTTATGGTTGGTTAGTTAAATAAACCTAGAACAGCAAAGAACCCCCTAGCGGGGGTTCTCGAGCTCTGGTTCGGGTAATTTAGGCCTTTTTGGAGTTGGATTTTCGGGCAACTTTTTTGGAAGTGAGGGATTTTTTGGACGAATTATGGAGGGATTTTGGCATAGTTTTGGCTTTGCGGTTATTCATCGTGTGGATACTGCGGGAGGTTTTGGTTGGCATATTGTTGCGAGTGGCAGGTGCGAGATCTAGGCTGAGATAGCTGCGTAGAGAGAAGTAAATCGCAAAGGAGCCAGCAAAGGTAAGGAGCATGATCATAACGAAGGCTTGAGAGAGGACGACTTCGGCGAAACCTTGTTCGAAGATGCTTGAGACAACGTCGGAAACGATACCGGTGTTTGGGACATAAGCAACTTGACCGAGTGGACCAAGGTAGGTGAGGTCACCAGGGATGATATCGGAGCTGGGGATATCAGGAACGACTGGAATGGTAGGCTCTTCAGGTTCGATTGGCTCGGTGGGTTGGTCGGGGTTGGTTGGGGGGGTTGGATTTTTGGTGTAGACGACGGTAAACTCAAGATCGTTTTCGTCGACAGTGCCGTTGATAATTGGTTGGTCTGGGGTGTGATCGGAGATGGTTGGCGAAGTAACGGAGAAACTGTCACCAGGATAGAGCTCTTCGATATGAGAGCTGGCAGCTTGGGTACCATCTTCGTAGACATAGTGAATGGTAACACGGTGAGGGGTAGGTGCGGGATCAACTGGATCTGGAGGTGTTACTGGTGGTACTTTAGAGTAGTAGACCACGTAATTGAGGTCGGAATCTACGATGGTACCAGTGATGAGATCGAGGTCGGGCTTGTAGCCGTCGATGAATGGCGAAGGTACTTCAAATGATTCTCCGGTTTGGAAAGCTTTAACGTATGGTTCTGCGGCGGTAGTTTGATCATCGTAGAGATAGGTAACGGTAACGCTGTAGGTTGGTTCAGGGTCGACGGGTTTTTCTGTTACGGTGTAGCTAACGCTGTCGTAGTCGTAGGTTACTCCGGTTGCTCCGTTGAGTGATGTATAGAAGTTCACCTGGCTGGTAAGGGTGCCAGAAGTTTCGGCCGTTTCGCCATAGTAGCGGAAGTAGAGGGTGTCGCCAGGAGTGCCGTTTGGTGACATGCGGATTGGAGTGGTGAGATTAAAACCGGATTCGGTGTTACTGGGTGCACTAATGTCAACTGGCTTCCAGGATGTTGGATCGTCGGGCGTTGTAGTGTAGAGGAGGGTAGTTGAGTCAAGCGGCAAGTAGCCTTCAGAGCTAATGGTTTGACCATCCTTGAGACTATCTTCATGGATAAAGGCGGCGAGGCGTTCAAGATCAAGAGGATTTTCGGGGTCGCGGTTGGTGATACTGGAAACAAACTCAACAAGGTTGCTTTCGGTGTCCGGAATCTTACCGACAATTTTGGCACTGAGATTACTGTCAGCGGAGATAGGCCAGTTCATGTTGGAAATAGTGATGCGGGTGTTTGATTCTGATGTACTGCGTTCGGCATAGAAGAAATCGAGGTTGACGACGTCTCCAGGCTTTAGGTTGGTGTTGAGGGTTTTGGTTTGAGTAGTGCGGGTACATTTGCTTTCTAGCTGGCTGTTGTAAATGTCGTAGCCTACTACCTGTGGGCTAGGGATACTTTGACGGCAGGCTTGGTCTACGTTGACATTGTCGATAGTGGAGACAACGTTGCCGTTTTGATCGATAATGAAGTAGCCTTGGGTATCCATGTGAAGCCCACCGAGGTCAAGAACGAGTTGACCGTTCAAAAAGACCCAAACATCGTCGTCGCCGCTGAACCAGAACTCTTCGGTGCCATTGGCACTGATTTTCATTGGTATCCGCATGTGGGCAGTGAAATGGAAATTGTGGCCGGTAGCGGTGGCAGAGTCGTCATTGGAAAAGGTAACGTTATCAAGTGGGAATGTTCCCTTGCTACCATATTCGTAGGTGTTGTTGCCAGAGCGATGGAAGGTAACTTCGCGTTCATAGAGTTTAGAAAGTTGCTTGCCGTTTTCATCATAGGTTTCGTGGAACCAACGATAGAAGTTGTCGGTGGGTAGGACAGGATCATGGCCAATTACGTTGGTAGTAAAGATGTCATGATAAGCGTTCCAAGCGTCAGCGGTGTTGTTGTAAGTTGGAACTGGAAGACCATCGCTACCGAGCTGACTTTTGACGACATTGGGAATGATCCCTTTTGCATAGAGGCGACAAAGCGACCATTCGAACTGTTGGTTTGCGGAGTCACAATCATCTTGGCGTTGGTCCCAGTAACTAATAGGGATGGTGATTGTGTCTGGATTGCCGAGTGAGGCGGTATTCCAAATTGCCGGAATGCCATTTTCGTTGGCGATGCTCTCGAGTGACATGGCTCGGACGATCGAGGAAACGCCGATGATGGTCAGAACTAAGAAAGAGACGCAAGCTACAATGCGAGCCATAGCACAGATGTGATGTTTCACAAGCTTCTGCTTATATTTTTTAGTTGGCATATAATTGTTAACCCTGTTTAATATTAATTTATATTTATGCTTTAAGTTTAGTTTAGGACTTTTTATGAAAAAGGTCAAGCGGGATGAGAATATTTTTGTATCTGGTATAAGTTGTGGTATAATGTGGCGAGAAGAGAGACTATAGATTAGGCTCTCTTGAACCTTATCGGTTTTAGGCTATTGGTGTGCTGTTCTCTTTGTAACTCGGAGTAAAGCAAAAATAGGAGGTGCGAGAATTGAAGAAAAAACAATATGTTTATCCGAGTATGCCTGAGGTTTTGCCGGAATGTTTAAAAGGTAAAACGACGAAAGATGTGCATCCACGAGATGCCATGAAGTATTTTCCTAAGCGAAGGGCTTGGGGTGACGCTTGGCGATATATATTATTATCGTTAGCTTCGGAGAAGCTTGGGTGTAGGACGCCCGAATACTTGATTGATCAGGTACGAAGTAAGATTCTGGCTTATCTGAACGAAGTCAACAAAGATGATCCTCAGAGGTTAAAGAGGGATCTTAAGGGCTTCGAAAATGAGGTGTGGCCAGAGCTGAGCGAGACCATGCGGGGTAACTATGGCATGGCACAGATGGTGAACGATTATGCCTATCGTTCACGGTTTTTGCCCAGAGCGATTTTGGTAGGTGCACAGGCTGTGCTTTTAGAACTGTTTCATAGCGGTCGAACGAAGAGCGTATCGGGGGATTTTGAGTATATTCCCTATGACGATGCCATGATTGAGATGATCGTTTGGGAACCTATTTCTCTTGTGATGTACGAGCGGAATAAGTTTTCACAGCAGCACTTGCTTAAGGCTTATCAGAAGTTTAAGGCTGACGGTAGCGAGGGGGATTTGGAAGTCTTGTTTTGTGGGGCTGGCTTGTTGCCGCAGTTGAGGACGAATGGTTTTCCGGCGGCTCAAATGTCGTTGAAAATCACAGCCATAGATATGGACAAGAGGAATCTCACAAACCTCAAGCTTGTGTATGATAAGGATATTGAGGAATATGGCGTTCAGTACTTGTTCATGGATGCAAGGGACTACTGTAACGATCCGAAGAATGCGAATAAGTATCCTTTCGTGGAGGCACTGGGGATGCTGTCATACTATCGCTGGGGCGGGCAGACAGAAGCCCTTTTGAGGGATTTTCTGAAGGCGGTAGCTCCTGGCGGTAGGCTAAGTTGTGATTTGCAGCTGATGGAGCCGCATTTACTGAGATGTGCATACTCAATGGGCTGGAAATCCAACCTGTTCCCTGATTGGTGTGCATGGACGGCGATTCGGCGTATGAAGAAGATTTGCCGGAAATTGGGGGTCAAGATGAAATATAGCCGCAGCGAGTATTTGAGACATGCTGCCGGGATAAATTTTGTCCTGTACAAGCCAGCCATGGTGAGCCATCGACATTAGCCTAGTCTATTATGCAATAGCAACCGTCTCTTAGGAGGCGGTTTTTGCTTGAACATGGTGAAAGTTTATGCTAAACTGAGTGTAATTATATGAAGGAGGTAATGTGAGTCTAACTTCTATCCTACTCATTACTATGACAGTTTTGGGTTTAGTGATTGGTGTGATTGCCATGATGGGTTCGTCAAAGTCAGATCGTGGTCGGGGAGTCTGGTTCATGCTCGCGAACATTGGTTGTGCGATGTGGACTGGCGGATGCGGAGTATTTTTAGTTTTGCCGCCGGAAGCATATGATTTTGCAGTGCTTCCTTTGATGGGGATTTATATCGGAGGGCTTTTGATTGCATATTCGATGTTGGTTTATGCTGCTTGGTGGCGATCAACTTTTAGCAAAGCGTTTTGCATATTTTGTGGATTATGGGCATTGGTGTTGGCTGTCTTGCTTATTCACGATCAGAGTATTTTATATGACGGTGCAATAAAGTTAAGCGTGGCTGGTAATTCTGTTCCCTTGTATTGGGGGTGGTACTATGTTCTGTATGTTGCGTTTTATATTGTTACTTTGGGCGGAATGATGATAATGCAGTATCTGAATGCGTCGGGTGCTCGTTCGCGTAATATTAAGCGTGGAAATTATTTCTTGTTAGTAGGGATTGTACTCTGTTCTGTCTTGAGTTTGGTATTTAATTTGATCTTGCCAGTTTCTAATTATAGCTTGATTTGGGTTGGTCCGCTTTCTTTTAGCTTGGTTTTGGTAAGTTATTTCTATGCATCTCTACGCTATCGAATTATCTCGATCCAGGTAAGATGGATGCAAGTGATGGCGTATGGTGTGACGATTTTGATGGGGGTTATGGCATACATGTTGTTGTTTTATATTGTGTTTACTTCCCTGTTCAAAATCCCGAATCCATCGGCCTCTGTGTTGGTTTTGAATTTCTTGATGGTTGTGATTGTACTTATTCTAATGCCCGTAATTAATGAATTAAATTCAGTTATTAAGTCGATGATTTCGGTCGGGCAGGTAGACTTGGCGTATGTTGTGAAGAAATTAAATCGTATTGCGACAAGGAATGTTGACTTAAGGGATTTGGCTGGGTTTTTGGCAGACCATTTACACTTTGCTTATATTGGTTTCATTATTAATGGACGGCTTTATGGATCGAAAGCTTTGGCGATGTCGACAGAAGAGATTACACAGATTTCTAAGATGAAGTCTGCGTCGGGTGGCGGAGTGTGGCAAGAGCCGAATAAGTCGGTGAAGAAAATCTTGGATGAGTTGGATTTAAAAGCGGTAGCAGAATTAAGGAATGCAAAAGGTAAGGCTTTTGGTCAGTTAGTGGTCGGAAAGCCGGTAGGTAAGTCGAGCTTTGAGCGTCGAGACTTGATTCAGCTTGAGATGATTATTAATCTTGTGGCGACAGTGATTGACTCGGAAAAGCATATTCGAGCTTAAGGGATTTTTGAAATATGACAGCCAAACTAATGCACCAAACGAAGATGATGATCTTGTTATCATTGAATGCGGTGGCAATACTGATTGTGGGGGTGATGATTTTTAGTGCGATTAATTTGAATGGTGGTATTGAGTTTAAGGTAGTGGCAGAGCGAAGTGATATCGTGGGGGATTCTCTAGATGAGCTAGGCTTAGTGGATCCGGTGACGGATGAGTTTACGCCAGTGGTAAATGTGGGCGGTAATTCGGTTACCTTACCAGGTGCTAGTGGCGGGAGTAGTTCTGGATCGTCGGGTGGAGGCTATGTGTCGACTGGTAGCAGTACGATGAGTAGTGGCGGGGTGAGCTCTGCGGCAGTAGCGAATGGCCAGTTATGGAATGAGGATGCAATCGTAATTTATCAGACAGCCGATTTTGATATCTGCGTAGGTGGTGGATTGACGGGGTTGGGGGATATGTATTGGCAATCAAGTAATCCAGCGGTGATTTCGGGATTCTATAATGCAGCTCGAACATGGTTAGGGTATAGCTCGGAAAGCTGTCGCTATCCAGCTATCGTGGGAACTGGGACGACGGTGGTGACGGCAGGTACTTATGATGGACGACGCTATGATAAGTTAACGGTGACGGTGATTGCTCCGCCGGTTGAGCAGTGGAAACGAGATGTCCTGAATCTAGTAAATCGAGAGCGGGCAAAAAATGGATTGTCAGCGTTAGCCTGGGGTACGACATGCGAAGGTGCGGCTAATACACGGGCAAGAGAAATTATGACAAGTTATTCTCATACGCGGCCAGACGGGTCGAGTTGGGCGACGACTTGTCCGATTCCGGAGACTGGTGGTAAGAGTGGCGAGAACCTAAATGCAGGTAATGCAGCCGTGTCGCCTGAAACAGTAGTTGCTTCTTGGATGAATTCACCGGAGCATCGTAAGAATATCCTGGATCCGGATTTTAAGTATGTTTCGGTGGGGTTTGTGTTTGATCCGAATTCGGCTTATAAGACATACTGGAGCCAATATTTTACTACATATTAGACCGCTTTAAAGAAGATCGGCGACGAGGTGGAGCTTAATATGGCCGTTTTGACTGAGGTTCTTGTGAAGGGTAAGGAAGTTGTTTAGTTTAGTGAGAAACTTCTGGTTACCGGTCTTGAAATATGATTTATAGAGAAGCTCGATAGCGGCTGAAACGGCTTCTAGGGTCGATTCTCGGGCTTGAGTTTTTGACTTTGTGAGTTCGTTGGCTAAATCAACAAGCTGAGCTGGGGTGGCGGCAATGAGTTTTTTGGCGAGGCCGAGTGTTTTAGGCTTAAAATTAGGGGGTTGCTCAAGGGTGTCCTGAAGATGCGGGTAGAAGATTTGAGAACGAGACTGGATGGTGGGGAGGAGCAGGTTGGGCTGAGTCGTGATGAGGACAAAATGGCAAAAGGGGTGTGGCTCTTCAAGGGTCTTGAGAAAAGCGTTTTGGGCAGCTTCGTTCATAGCGTCAGCAGGGGTGATGACAAAAAAACGATCTCGAGTTTCCCGGTTGGTAGTTAAAGTACAAAAATCACGAATCTGCTCGACGGAGATAATAGGGGTCTTTTTGTCGTCGCTGGGTCGGAGATAGATGGCGTGGGGCAGTTTAAGCTTGACATCGGGTGGAAGGGCAAAGATGCTGCACTCGGTATGCTGGATTATTTGGGGAATTTGCTGATTTTTTTCAAAAAACATGACGTGAAAAGGTGTTTAGTATTGACTTTTTTGATAGAGTGTGATATAATGAAATAAATAAGCCCATCGTTCTGGTCCTGAAAATTAGTCGTTAGGTAGCTGGTTGATAAAAAGGCGGGAAAAATCGGGAGGTAGTGGTGAGGTGAAGGTTTTGCGGATTTTTTGAGTAGGGTTTTCGGGGTCTGGAATGGTGATTTCTAGTTCTCTGGCGTGGAGATAGAGTCGAGGGGTGAGGTCCTTGGGCGTCGAAGACTCGCCATAGACGGAATCGCCGAGGATTGGGGTGCCGAGGTATTTTAGGTGAACACGAAGCTGGTGGGTGCGACCGGTTGTTGGCTTTAACTCTAGTAAAGAGTAGTCGGCGTTGTGATGCTTAGTTTGTCGGATGATTTTGTAATGGGTTTGGGAAGGTTTGCCATTTTGGCTGACTTGGAAGGTGGTCGGGCGTTTAAGATTGCGGGCGATGGGCAAATCGATCATTGCTTCTGGAAGTTTGGGGTGACCTACGACGATGGCGTTGTAGGTTTTGTGGGTTTTGCGGTCTTGGAACTGTTTGCGAAGCATTTTTTGGGTTTCGGGATTTTTAGCTAAAATTACGACGCCGCTAGTGTCGCGATCGAGACGATGAACAAGGAGGCCGTAATCTTCGAGGGTGGGTTCGGCACAGTATTCACCTTTAGCCATGCTAAGTAAACCTTGGGGCTTATCGAGCACTAGAACATTCTGGTCCTCGTAGATGATGGGGAGGTTTGGTTTTGGGGTTGTTTGTTCTGGGAGCTGGAGGCTGATGCTGGCTTCGGGGAGGAACTTGGCGTTGGGTTTTTTAATGACTTGACCATCGACCAAAACGAAGCCGGATTTAATGAAAGTTTGGAGGCTGGAACGATTGTATTCGGGGTGACGCTCGACGAGGAGGTGGTCGAGGCGGACTTTTTCGGGAGCTTCGTCGGGAGTGGCGAGAGTGGTATCGCCGTTAATGACGCGGGAGAGGTCGGGTTTGCTGAACTTTTTGCCAGTAATAATCATATATTACCTCAAATGGAAAGCTTTTTGAGCTTCGAGGAGTTTAGCGTTAGCGATCTTGTTGGCATATTCTTCTCCGATTTTGAGTTGTTCGAGGACTTCTTGGTCGGAGATGGTAGCTAATTTGCGTTGAAAATCACAGAGGAAGACAGCGACATCTTCGGCGACTTTTTGTTTCAGATCGCCATAGTGAGTTTCGCCAGCCCAGGTCGAGACTATTTCTTGTAGAGGAGCGTTGTTGACTAGGGCGTCGATTTGGAGGAGGTTGCTGATTCCGGGTTGATTAAACATGTCGAAGCTGATTTTGCCGACGGAGTCGGTAGTGGCGGACATGATTTTCTTTTTGGCCTGTTCGGGAGTGTCGGAAAGCATGATTTTACTGTTTGCGGATTGGGAAGATTTGCTCATTTTCTTTTCGGGGTTCTGGAGATCGCGGATGCGGATTGCTTCGCCGACTTGCATGAAGGCGACTTGTTGTTTTGGTTCGGCTGGTAGGGTAAAAATATCAGCGTATTGTTTGTTGAACTTTTCGGCAATACGACGGGTTAGCTCGAGATGCTGGAACTGGTCCTCGCCAACGGGAACATATTCCGCATCATAGAGCAGGATGTCGGCTGCCATGAGTACGGGATAATCAAAGATACCGACATTGACACTCTCCTTCCCTTCGCTCTTATCCTTAAATTGTGTCATGCGATTAAGATCGCCCATGCTAGCGACACAATTGAGTATCCAGCAGAGCTCGGAATGGGCCGGGACATGGGATTGACGGTAAAAATGCACATGCTCGTTAAGACTCAGGCCGGCCGCAAGGTAGTTTTTGAGGGGCTTGATGATATTTTGTTGGAGCTCGCCATCAACTTCGGAAATGATAGAGTGCAAGTCTGGAACAAAGATATTGATATGGGCGGTCTCGCTATGCTGGTTGGCGAGGCGAACCATGGGTATAAGGGCACCAAGAAAATTGCCAAGAGTTAGCTCACTGTTAGCTCGAATGCCGGTTAAGATGGTTGGGGTTTTAGTCATAATTCTCCTAAGGTTAATTTTATGGATTAAGATTATGACAGACGCTACCGAAATTTATATCTCATGGGTCTATTATAATAGAAGAAAAGGGATTTGGCTAGTTTGGTGGAACTATAGGAGAGACTTAATGAGTCGAAGAACTTCAGTTTCACTAAGGCCTTGAGTTTCGATGCTGTAAATGAGGTTGTTGGTAGTGAAATCAATGTAGTATTTTTCGATAGGCTCGAGATTTTTGGACTGTTCGTTGTATACTTGACCAGTGTAATGGCCGATGAGTACGTTATGGCCATTGATAGTGGATGGTTCCCCGTCGGGTGCGTACATTTCGCGAATGGGCTGATGATCGGCGGAAAAGCTAATTTGTGCGTAGCGAGTAGCACCGTCGGACTTGCTGATGACATAGTTGATGAGTTGGCTGTATTCGTGAGTATCAAGGTCGGGGCGGGAGTAGAGGGCCTGAATTTGAGGGTTGGACTGGAGGTCGTCGGGGAAGGCGATTTGGTCTAGTTTGGGAGATTCGGCTGGTAGAGAGGCAAGATCGATTGGTCCCGCATGTACATCGAGACAATTAGTTGCTGAGTCGCTTATGACGGGGTTGGTATGGATAGTGTCAGTAATTGGAGAAGGCAATGTGGCTGGTGTTTGGTCGGTGGATGGGTGAATTTGGAGATATTGATAAACGCCAAAGGCTCCTACTCCTAGGCTGAGTGAAATAAGCAGTAATAATCTCGAGTGATGTTTCATAAGTTTTGACTCCTGTGAAATAGAATTAATGTCTTCTTGGCAATCGTCAAGGGTAGCACCGTTTTCGAGGCGTTCGAGCACCTTGATAATGTGGTGAGTTTTTTGACTTTTGGCCCGCAGGAGCTCTTTTTGTTGGTGAAAGATTGAGCTTTGGTCGAGGGTGGGATGGTTAATGATGTAACGAATCTCTCGGAGTGAAAAACCCAATTCCTTCAAAAAGAGAATTTGCTTTAATTTTGTAATATCTTCGTCACTATATAGTCGGTAGCTAGATTGAGTGCGATCGCTGGGGCTTAGTAGGTTAATATTGTCGTAGTACTGTAGCGTGCGGACGCTGGCACCACTAAGCTTTGAGGCTTCTTTGATTGTTTTCATAACTATGACGTTACGTAATAGTTCCTTTCTAGTTAATTATATTAATAATATGATACCCTATGACGTATGGTGAGAGTCAAGAAGTTGCTCTTATCTAACCTAGTACGCCAGACAACGGATGGGGAAAGCGTTCCAGCGAAAGCTTGGGCCGGTTGACGGGTTGATACTACTAGCAGCGAAATAGAGGTTGTAACCCGCTAAGCCAACTGATCCAGAGCCGTAAACTGGGGAGGAGGTAGTAGACCAAAGGTAGCTACCGACGCCAAAGCCACGGGCAGAGCCGTTGAGGCGATTGATGTTCCCGCTACGGACGATTAATACATTAAAATTGGGTGCAATGTTCTAGGGAATTGGCTACATGCTATACCCGTACCTAACCAATCAATGTGGCACCAGTAAAACCTTAGCTGGTCCTTTCATTAAACTCTCCTCCCCATCAAAAATGGGCTAACGTTAAAAATGTTTGTCTAGAACATGTTCAGAGATTTAATCCCTAACTAAAAAAACATTAGCCCAATATTAGGATTAAATTAATACTCTGAATCTGTTCTAGACATTCTT
>CANDYU010000001.1 GCA_947425245.1 uncultured Candidatus Saccharibacteria bacterium | reverse complement strand
CAGACTAACGATTTAGCAAACCGTCCCCTTCAGCCACTTGGGTAACCCTCCAATGGAGTTATTGTATCACAATCTGACAGATTTGAGAACGGGATTTATTGAACACTAAATATATAGGCAGTGCATCGAGTCAATTTAATTATCCTGGTACTTTTGAGACCACCTACATTTTCATATTATGCGTTGAATAGTGGGAGTGTGTATTCAGCTTGTGTGTTTAGCCATCTAACCTAGTACGCCAACTGAGGAGCTCTCTCGGAAGTAAAAATGTTTACATTTTTATTTCCGAGAGAGCGAGCTTCTGTCAGCGACGTCAGGAACGTGGACAACGGATGGGGAAACCGTACCAACGAGCGTCTGGGTCATACGACGGGTTGACGCCACTAGCATTAAAATCGAGGCCGTAAACTGCCAAACCAGCAGACCCATCGTGGAAAACGGGCGAAGCTGTAGACGACCAATAGTAGCCACGAAAGCCAAGATACCGGGCAGAGCCGAGGTAGCGATAGATGTGCCCGCTACGGACAAGTCTGTATAGGCTATACTAGTTCGTCCGTAGCGGGGTCCTAGATTTAGGTTTAGGAGCAGCTTGGAGAAGTGGAAATGGCGGTTATAACTGGTCAACTACAGCCTCTCCGCTTTATGATGATGGTGTCAAAATTACAAATTCCGCATATTACTTCTTCATCTCGACCTCATCTTTTACATCCGATGGTCCAGCATACCGCATGCGTGGTAACCCCATCCGTTGTCTGGCGTACTAGGTTAGAGTAAGAACAAACATAGCATTAGGATATTCTATATGCTAAATCTCAACTCCAACCTTCCTCAACCACTCTAAAAGCTCCGCCTCACTCTTATACGCCCCCAAATCCTCATCCGCTTCCGCATCCAAAAAATCCGCTATCCCCCCATCCCTCACCACAATAACCGATGGTAAATATTTTACCTTCTCCCCCAGATCCGTTTTCTTAAACTCCGTCTCTTTCAAAGAATAAACCTTCACTCCCTCTTTCACCGCAAAACTCTTAACTGTCTCCGTTACCGGAAACTCCGCCGGGCAAACTTCCATCCTAGCCACTACCAAAAAGCTTTCGCCCCGACCGACCATCTCCATATATTCCTCCCCCGAAATCTCAATCAGCTCTCCCGTACCATACAACCTACTCTCCAAACGAAATTCTTTACCTCGCTCATCCGCACCACCGCCCACCACGACCAACAACCCAACTAGAATCGCCAAACACAGCCCTACCAAAATCCCCCCAAACAGCACTATACACCCCTTCGTACCTTTCATCCTATTCCTTCTCGGTTAAATAGCTGAACTCAATATCATGATAGGGAACCTTCCAAAAATCATACTTACTCAACCCACCCTCCACATGTTTAACCTGCACCCCATGTTCACCGTCATAATACCAAAATCCTCCGACATTATATATATTATCCGCCTTCCAACCCAATCCTACCAACAAGTTCTTCACCATTCCCGCATACCCACCCCCACCACACATCAAAAATATCTTCTTATCCTTCGGAAAATAATACTCCAAAATCTCCATCGACTCTTCATAATTAGGACTATAGTAACCATCCATCTCGGTGAACAATGTGCTACCCTGATAAGTCTCTCCTACCACCTCCGGCAGCCCAGAAATATTTACCAGCAGCGGTGCCGGCACCACCTCAAACCCTTCAACATACCCCGACAAATACGAATCACCCCCGATATTTTCATACACCGCCTCATCTACCAACATCCTCACATCCCGATAGACTACATCCTCCCTCCCCAAATATCTATCTAGGCTTACCTCATTAATATTCTTATCAATCCCCATCTCACCCCTCATCCCACCCGACAACTCCGGTCTCGGCAATTCTTCAAGTTCCACCCGGTCATCCACCACCTGCTCCTGATCAATCACCATCCCTGTCACTCCCAATCCAATCACTGCTGCCACCCCCAAAACCAAAACCACAATCACCCCAACAATCTCTTTTTTCATCTTACCTCACTCGTTTCTTCCTCTTATTATAACTCATTTACTGCCCATATCCTATATATTATGCTATAATGTAATTAATAGGGAAGCCATTATTGGCATAAAGTTAATTGCGAGATTTTATATGAAGAAGTTCACAAAAAATGTTCTACAAATTGTTACCGGCGTTTGTACCATGATTTCTCTCTGTACCGGAAAAGCTATGGCCCTCACTGTCCAAGAAGGAGCCGAAGCCGCCCGTGCCGACGGCATGCCCGCCGAACTTATCGGACCAGACGGCATCTTCACCCGAATCACCAACACCGCCCTCTATATCGTTGGTATTCTCTCTGTTGTTATGTTGGTATGGGGAGGCTTACGCTATATCATGTCCGGTGGCGATAGCAAAAAAGTTACCGATGCTAAAAATACCATCCTCTACGCCATACTCGGTCTTATCATCTCTTTCCTAGCTTACGCTATCGTCAACTTCGTCCTCAACTCTATCGCCCCAGCTTCCGAACCAGAATCCACCGCATGTCTCCTAGAGACCTTCTCTCATTTCCTTAGCTAAATCCACTGTCTTCTGGTTACTCATCTTCTGGTTTACCAGTCATTATTACTCCTGCCACAAGCTTTTTCGCCCCTGCTTCACGCAATACTTTTGCCGCCGCCAGCATACTCGCCCCACTCGTCCAAACGTCATCCACCAACAACAGCGTTTTATACAAATCAAACTGCCGCAAGGTACAATATGTTTTTGCCGCTTGCTCTTGCCTTTTCTGCATATTCGCCCCAACCTGCACCGCATCTGTCGCTCTGCCCAACACTTCCAAATATTCCCACCCCTTCCTAGCCGCTAATTTCCTCGATAAATCCGCTGTATGATCAAACCCTCTCTGCCGAATATGCTTCCCAATCGTTGGCAAGGGAACTACCAACACCTCCTCTTCCTCCAACCTTTCACCAATCCGCCAAGCCAAACAATCTGCCAGAACCTCTCCAGCCGCCCTCAGTGACCTATATTTATAATCCTTGGTCAATTTCGCCAAAACGCCTTCTCGCCACCCCACCACAAACAAAGCCGAAAAAGGAAGATCACATTCACTACACCTTCCAGCATCTACCTCCTGCTTACACAATGGACAAACCATTTTTTGTGAAAATAACATGTCATTTTTACAACATTCACACAATATTTCTCCCACCTCACCGCAATTCATACAGATATGTGGGCACACCAAGTCTAGTAGCCATTTTATCATTGTGTTTTTTACAACATTATTCATAATATCTATTGATTTTACTGCAATTCTCCCCTATAATAAAGCATAACAATATATAACGGAGGTAATTCAAGCAATGGCTCGTACCAATAGTAGTGACGACATGCTGATGGAAGATGAACTAGCAGCCGCTTTCGCCGATGATTTCGAAACTTCGCCAATCGTCGACCGAACCGAAAAAGCTGCCCTCGACGTTGAACCATCAGACGGGGGAGATGATGGGTGGGAAAATACCGACGACTTTCCAGGACAACTCGCCGTAGATGTCTATGAAACCGCCGACAAACTAGTAATTAAAGCCCGCACGGCCGGCATTTCCAAATCCGACCTCAATGTCTCGATCTCCGAGAATATCCTCACGATCTCTGGCATTCTCAGCGGCGGCGAAGACGAAAACACCACCGCCTGGCATATTCAAGAATGTTACTGGGGCGAGTTCTCCCGTACTATCGCCCTGCCAGTTCCCGTCAAGGAAGACGAGGGAACCGTCCGTGCCGAACTTAAGGATGGCGTTCTTACCATCATGTTCGACAAGGAGCAACAAAACACTAACCGTATCATCCAAATCAACTAAATCACCAACTACGGTTAACAACCAAACTCACACATCAAAAAACGCCAACGCCCTTACGCCGCGGCGTTTTTTGACATTACCCAATATCGCATCACCGTAATCCACCATAAACCTAGGCCAGCCGCCCACCCCTTCGTCCGTAGCGGGGTCGTCCGTCGCGACAACGGCTCTGCCCGGTATCTTGGCGTCAATGGCTACTATTGGTCGACTACGGCTTCGCCCGTTTACAACGATGGGTCTGCTAGTTTGGCAGGTTACAGCCTCGGTTTCGATGCTAGTGGCGTCAGCCCGTCGAACGGCCCGTACCGTCGTTGGTACGCTTTCCCCATCCGTTGTCTGGCGTACTAGGTTAGATAAGTTTAGGTATCCCACCAGAACTAGGATTGGTATAAGTATCTTCCCAGAGTTTTGGTTGCTTGTTAGAGGAACTCTCGGAGCTTACGACCGTCCAGCCGTAGGAACCGAATAGATAAAGAATGCTTCGCATTCTTTATCTTGAGGTGACGCCCAGCTGGTAGCGACTTTAGTCGCGTTGGTCGTAGGTTGCGTGTCGCCCGTGACGCTTCTCCCAGGAGATGAGTGAAGCAGGAATGTGTAACATTCCTGCTTCCGAATCGACGCCCGGAGTTCTGACCTTCGGTCAGACGGGACGACACGACATCCGGTCCGAAAACAAGTAACCAAAACTCTGGGAGTATACTTATATTAATTCTAGTGGGATATCCTTATACTAACCCTTTGGTCCAAACACCGCCGTCAACACAAAGTTCACAATCGCAAAAGCCAGAAGGGAAATAACCAACCCAACAATCCCGTACAGGATTGCATTCTTACCCTTAGTCGTCTTACTCGAATCCCCAACCGAAATAACATAATAGATACCACCAATCACAATAGCAATCACCGCAATCACTGCAACAAAACCTACAATGACATTAATAATCGTAATCACAGTATCAATTAACTCTGGATCCCCCTCCTCTTTGTTTGGCAAGTTACATTCCGCCAGGCTTGGCTTCTCTTTATTTGCGTGCAAGCTCCCCGTCGGACATGTAATCGTTGCCCAAGCCCCCCCTGAAACAGCAATGACACCAACCGCCCCCATCAGTGTCATCACGCCAGCCATAACTAAAGCTTTAATCTTCATTTACTATACCAGCAAAATTAAGTTATTATTTGAAGATTGCACCAAGTACGAAGTTGACCACAGCAAACGCCAACATAGCAACCACTAAACCAACTACGCCATAAAGAATAGTGTTACGAGCTTTTGTAGTCTTACCAGCATCACCCTGAGAAGTAGCAAAACCAATACCACCCATCACAATCATCGCCACAGCGACAAAGCCAATTACACCAACCACGACGTTAATAATCGTCGTCAAGGTGCCCATCAAATCACTATTTTCAGAAATACCATGGTCATTATCCCATCCATCACACTGACCAATATTATCTGCTGTCTGTCCATCCGGACAAATTACAGTTGCATAAGCTGGAGAAAGCGTTGCAACACTAGTCAAACCAAGGACCATCAATACTGTAGCAATTACACTTAAAACTACTTTCTTCATTAAATTATTCCTTTCCAATTATCTATAATTACTACCATAATACATCATAAAATATAAAATGTCTATATTTTTACCCGCCAATTACTGCGGAAACGAACCGCACGACCGCAAAAGCCAACATCGACACTACTAACCCTACTATTCCATACAATATAATATTCTTCGCTTTTGCTGTTTTACCAGTATCGCCAACACTAGTCGTATAAATCAAAGCCCCATACACAATTACCCCCACCCCGATTAGCCCAAACAACCCTAACGCCACCTCAATCAGCCCCACTACTACATTCAAGACGTTATCATTACTATCCAGCTCACACCCCGCCGCCTCCTTTAAATCCTCCGCAATGTCCGGATCATCACAAACATTCGATAAGGCCATCACTGGGGAATTAACCAAGACCCCCAATCCCAACACTGATAATACCAACAACCCCATCACTACTAAAATCTTCCTCATACTCCTCCTTCCTATTGCAAGTTTCCACTAACCGATGTAATCACAAACGTCGTAATCGCCGCCGCTAACAACACAATAATCAGACCCACCACCGCATAAAGAATCGTTTGCGTTGCCGATCGTGCCTTACCTGGATCCCCATGCGATATCATATACTCTAACGCCCCCTTCACGATAAAAATCACCGCCACAATCCCCCCTACCGTATAAACCCACGAGAAAAGATTAGAAATCTGATCCTGCGTAATCTCGCCCTGATTCCACCCATTAGTATTAATTCCTAATACCACCTTCAAAGTATTCACCGCAATCGACGCCACCATAGCAATAATCGTTCCGATAATTGCCGAAGTTAATGTCTTTTTACCCTTTGCCAACTTGCCCGGATCTCCTTGCGACATAATATATAAATACCCACCATACACCACAAACCCTAAGGCCAAATACCCCACAGCTACTAACAAATCCACCAAGATATTCAAAGCAACCGTCCAAGCATAGGTAATTAGCTCATCTTCACCCTGTGGCTGTTCAATCTCACCCCCACTACAAAGTCCATCGTACCAAGGACGAAAACCCAAGAACCCCTCACTACATTGACCCCTCGCCGCAAAAACATTTGTCGGATTTAATACTAAAAGGCCCATCCATACTGTAGCTATTACCCCAAAAAACGCCAAAAACTTCTTCATCATGCCACCATTCTAGCATTATTTCACCCGAAAATCCACCACTCATCCGTTTTTAAGCATAACCATTGACAAACTAGACAAAATTACATATTTTATATTGACTATCATGCTTATGTGTGCTATAATTAGGTCATAACCCTGCATTGGGATTTATTGGGATGTTTGACAAATGAAGTTTTTAGCACGAAAATCCATCTTTTCTATCCTCTCTGTATTTGTCATTCTTTTTGCCGACCTTTTCCTCATCTCAATCAAGGCTACTGCTCTTGACGCTCAACCCATCGTCCAACCGACCACCCCAGCCTTAACCACCACGACCATCAACCCGGATGAGCTTCTCGAAACTGAAATCGAAGACGGTGAAAACACCGAAAACGAAAACCCCAACGAAGACAGCATCAACGACGAGGATAGTATCGACGACGAAGAAAACCTTATCGAAGGAAAAACCATCTGCCAGGATCAATCCGGTGCACTCTCCTGGATCCTTTGTAGTGCACTATCCGTAGCAGGGAAGGCCGTCGACGGGATTTACCAAATCATCGACGAACTCCTCATCGTCCACCCCATCTCGACCGACCGCGAATCCCCCGTCTTTCTCCTCTGGCAATATGTTAGAAACATCACCAACATCATCTTTGTCATCTTTATGCTCATTGTTATTTATTCCCAAATCACCGGCTTCGGGATTAGTAATTACGGCATTAAACGCGTCCTCCCCCGAGTCATCATCGCCGCCATCCTTGTTAATCTCAGCTACATCATTACCGTCTTAGCCGTTGATGTTAGCAATATAGTTGGTAGCAGCCTCATGGATGCCTTTAGTGAGGTTCAAGACGCTATTCATCTCACCGAAGACCCAATCGCCCAAGTTAGCTGGTCCGAAATGGCCGCCTACTTTGCCGGCGGTGCCACACTTGCCTGGGCAGCCACTGTCGCTTCCGGTGGCGTTGGCCACCTCCTCTGGATGTTTGCCATCCTCATCTTTGGAGCTCTACTATCCGCCCTCATTGGTCTCCTAACTATCGCTCTCCGCCAAGGCGTCATCCTCATCCTCATCATGATCGCCCCACTCGCCTTCGTCTGCTATCTCCTACCGAATACTGAACGTTGGTTTAAAAAGTGGAAAGACTTATTATTCCAAATGCTCATTTTCTTCCCCATGTTTAGCTTCCTTTTTGGTGCCTCAAAACTCGCCAGCTGGGCTATCATTACTTCAGCCGACGGAAGCATGTTCCGCATCCTTATCGGTCTCGGCCTTCGTGTCCTACCACTCTTCATGGCCACCTCCCTCCTCAAAATGTCTGGCACCATACTCGGCAAGGTCAGTGCCGCCCTTGGTACCGCCGCCAAACCAATCTACGGTGGCGTCGGAAACTGGGCCAACTCCCACGCCGAAGTTGCCCGCCGTCGCTATCTTGCCTCTAACAATACCTTGAACGGTTCTCGCCTCCGCAATTACCTCGCCTACAAACAGGAAATGCGTAATCTCAAAATTGACGCCGGAACTCGCACCTTTGCCAGTCGCGCCAAAACCCGTGCTCTTCTTGAAGCCAGCTCTTATGATGGTCGCAGTAAGGATGGTCTCGACCAATGGAAGAAGAAAGCCTCAAAAACCACCCAACTCCTTAAGGAAGCTAGCCTCCAAGATACCTTAGCCAGTACCGCCCAAAAGAATCTTGATAATACACTGTCTGAATACGGTGATATTTTCGAAAGCAACCTAGCCGGCACTAAGCGAGAAGAACAAAGTCTCGGTTACCAACACGGCCAAGCTTATTATGAAGCCATGATGCAACAGTTCCGTGCTGAAAACATTGCCCAAGGCGATCAGTCATTCTTGCTCAAGGGCTATCTCGACGCCGTCAAGAATCACAGCCGAGGTAATAGTACTGAGTTTAACCGCCTAATCAAAAACGCCACCGGTAGCCTCGGACATATTGGCGAATCCACCATCATGGGACAAGTCCTCCTCCGCAGCTCCGAGATCGAAGGCCGTCGTCGTCGTGAAGTTGGTATCGTCATGAACAAGTTCAACATCGACAAACGCGGCTTCCGTGCCATGTCTCTTGATAAGGGTGCCGTCAACGATGATGGTGTCGAACTCGACGAAAACGGGGAAAAACTCGAAGACATGAACTACAACTTCCTCAGCGACGAACATGCAGCCCGTAGCCGAAAATGGGATAAATACATCGCCCGCCATGTTACGACCGGCCAAGAAATCGAAAAAGAAGCTTACGACAACCTCTCTGATGAAGAACAGAAAAACTACACACGTATTCGCTATATGGAGATTAAAGACGATAAGGGCGACACTATCCAACGCGTCTACGCTGACGATGCTGCTTACATGAAAGAAATGCTTATCAAAACCATTAATGTTGGTGACCCCATCAACCGCCGTTACAACATTAGCTATGGTACCGGAGATGCTTCAACCGGCACCGCCCCTGGTATTCTCCGCCAATTCCATAGCACTATCTCCGCCGCCATGCTCGACTCTCGTTATAAAGACCATGCTGCCGAAGTAACTCCTATGCTTACTAGCCAAGCTAACCTCGGCTACATCAACACTATTGGCCAATACCATATCGCTAACCTCCAAAGCCTCTCCGTCGCTACCAAACCAGGCTCCTTCTTCCAAAACGACGCCTATGCTATTAATACCTGGGCCGCCCTCATCTCCAGCCTCACCGCTACCGAACCTGGCAAACGTTTCGACGACCTAATCAGCGATGCCGACATTGAAGGTTACCGCGATGTGAACGGTGGTCATCTCAAAGGTCTCCAGCTTGTCACTGACCAAAACGGTAAAAAAACCTGGCAAGAAATCGCCGCCAACCAAGCCACCACCGAACAGCGTCGCAATTTCGTAAAACACAGCATCCTACCTCGTGCCGCTCGCAAACTCACCGGTATGCTTAACCGTAATATCACTCCAAACATGAGTGAAAACATCAAACCAGACGGCTACGACGCTATCAATAACCTCGCCATAGCCCTCGGTAACATAGGTGAAGAAAACTTCAACGAAGCTCTCGCTTTCGAAGACCGCCTCAACCCCGACAACGATATCTTCGATGTTAAAGATTACAACACCCACAGAGCTGTTATCGCCAACGCCCAGAAAAACATCCAACAAGCCAAGGCCAACTACACCACTAGCCACCCCACCCCTCCCCCAGTCCGTCCTCACGCCTCTCAAAACAATGGCGGCATCCCCTTCGGTGGTACTAACGACACCAACAACTCCAATGCCGAAAATAGCGATCTGCCCCTCCCCAACATTGTCGCCCCGTCCTCCGATTCCAACAACTCATCACCAAACAGCAACCCCACCCTCAATAATTTCAACAACCAATTACAGCGTAGTAACGATCGTAACGATTATGTCGCCAACATCAGTAGTGCCGCCCACATCATGCAACAGGTCGAGGATATCCTCCATAGCTCCAATGATTTCCATGCCGTCTCCGAACTCTTAAGAAGCTATGCCCACAACAACCCTGGACTTACCTCTATCGCTCCAGACATCGACGACATTATCGACTCAATCGCTTACCAATACTCCCAACAAGCCTTTAACCAATCGTTCGGCATCATCGACGATGGGGAAGATCAACGCCTCGATCAACTCCGAGAAGAGATTACTAGCTATCTCAACGCTTACCTTTAAAAACTTTGCTTGACAAACTATCAGATCATCATATATTCTATATATCATAGGAGGTGTTATATTTTGGTGGGCATATTACTATATTTTCTCTCCCATCCATGATAAAATAGAATCATATGGCGACTTATAAAGTACCACAAGATGTCGAAGCGGACGATAAACTTCTCGGCCCTTTTAGCTTCCGACAGTTCATCTATCTTATGATCGCTTTCGGCATGATTGCGTTAGCTTTTGCCTTGTTCCAAATCTTCTCCCTTCTCGCAATTATCCCTATCCCTATCGCTCTCTTCTTTATCATCCTCGCTCTCCCACTTAAAAAGGACCAACCCATGGAAACTTACTTAGCCGCCCTTATCTCTTTCTACACAAAACCCAACAAACGCTTCTGGGTTCCTGGCCAAAGCGAATCTACAATAAAAATTACCACTCCGAAAAAAGTCGAAGCTTCACGCGTCCGCAATATTACCGAAGAGGAAGCTAACCATCGTCTCTCATTTCTTGCCGAAATCGTCGACTCGGAAGGCTTCGCTATTAAGAACACCAACTCGCCTATGCGTGATGAGTTCTATGCCGAAGCCTACAATACTACCGACATGTTCGACAGCTCAAATACCTCTCGTCTCGGCCATCTCATTAATCAAGAACAAGAAGAAAGACACCAAGCTGCCATTAACCAAATGCGTACCGCAATCCAAAACTCCGCTCACAGCTTTGAGAATGTCGCCCCCGCCCCGACCATCAGTCACGAACGAGTCCTCCAACCTCTAACCCCCGAAGATACTATCTCCCCTACCGTTATCCAACCGAATTCCGATGAACTAAACCGCCTTTCGCTTTCACAAAACTCTAACACCGAAACAATCATACCACTACATTAAGGAGCTATATGGACCCACGAAATTATAACAACATTCCTCAAGGTCAACCAACACCCCAAAATTACGGTGCTGGTGCTGAAGCTCGGGCTATGGCTGTCGCAAACCCCGTTGCTCAACCCCTATCCATGCCAGCCGCCCAACCCTATCCTGCTACTCAGACCGCTCTCTCGCCCTCCACATACCCCACCGCCCAACCAACCCCTACTACACCAATGCCAGCTACCATATCCCAAACTTCTACTCCTGCCGCCCCGTTTTCGCCCCAATCAATTCAACCTCTCCCTGGAGCTGTCCAACCCACCCAGGCAGTCGCCGCTACCCCAGAACAAAACCTCCCCGAACCTCCCAAGGTTGTTGAGAACCCTATCTCTACCCAAGCCACCCTCCTCTTCTCCGAACTTCGTGATAGCATAATTATCATGAAAGACGGATCCTTCCGTGCCGTCGTTGCTTGCCAATCAATCAACTTCGATCTTATGTCTGAGCAAGAACGCGAAGGTGTCGAATATAGCTACCAAAACTTCCTCAACTCCCTAAACTTCACCGTCCAAATCCTCGTCCGCTCCCAGCGTGTCGACATTGGCCCATACATCGATCGCCTCAGTCAGCTCCGTCGCAACAACGACAACATGCTCCTCGGTGTACTCATGGATGACTATATTAACTTCATTAGCCAACTCTCCCAAGCCGCTAATATCATGGATAAATCCTTCTTTGTGGTTATTCCATACTACGCCTCTGCCGACCTCGAGCGTGCCGTCGAAGAAACCAAAAACTTCCTCAAAGTCATGAGCAAGAATAAGAATCCCGGCGTCACCCGTATCAACCGTGACATATACAACAAAGCTATCGACGAACTAAACAACCGTGTCGAATCAGTTATTTCCGGTTTATATAATATTGGTATCAAATCCGTCCGCCTCAACACCCGCGAACTCAGCCAACTCTTCTATAACTTCAACAACCCCGACACCGCCGTCCGTGAACCACTAGTAGATTTTAGTAAACTCGCCAATCTTTACGTTAAGAAAGGCACCAAAGGAGAAAATAATGGGTAGGAAAGAACGACAAGCCAGAAAAGAAGCCGAGCGTATTCGCCAAGCCGAAGCCAGTGCTGCTGAAATCGCCGCCCGCTCCCAGGCCGCTGAAGCCGCCGAGATTCAACAAGCCTTCGAACAAGGCGTAACGACTTTGCGCGACCTCATCTCCCCTAGCTCAATCGAAATCCACTCCAGCTATTTCCGTCTTGGTACAAAATACGGTCGCACAATCTATGTCTACGGCTACCCTCGCAGCCTCTATACTGGTTGGATTTCCGGTCTTATCAATATTGACGAGGTCCTCGATGTTTCCATGTACGTCTATCCAGTCGAAACGACCGTAGTCATGAAAAACCTCCGTAAAAAGGTCACCCAACTCGAGGCCAGCTACAGTGTTAACGCTGAAAAGGGGAAGATTCGCGATCCTGAGCTTGAGGCCGCCATTCGCGACGCCGAAGAACTTCGTGACCAACTCCAAGTCGGTGCCGAAAAGTTCTTCCGTTTTGGGCTCTATATTACACTCTGGGCTGACTCACTCGACGAGCTAAACTTCGTTCAGCACAAAATTGAAACCCTACTTGGTCAACAAATGGTCTTCAGCAAGGTAGCCAGTTCCCAACAAGAGCAGGGAATGAACAGCTGTATGCCTCAATGTACCGATCAACTCCAGATTCGCCGCAACATGAACACTGGTGCTATCTCAACCTGTTTTCCTTTTACATCGGCCGATCTTACCCAAGAAAAAGGCATCCTCTATGGTGTCAATATGCATAACAATGGCCTCGTTATCTTCGACCGCTTCAGTCTTGAAAACGCCAACCTCGTCGTTTTCGCAAAATCCGGTGCTGGTAAATCCTTCGCCGTGAAGCTTGAGGCTCTTCGTTCCATGATGATTGGAGCCGAAATCCTTATTATCGACCCCGAAAACGAATACCAGCGTCTTTGCGACGCTGTTGGTGGCAGCTATATCCGCCTCTCTCTTAACTCCGATGTCCGTATTAATCCTTTCGATTTACCAAAAGTCGTCGACAGCGAAGATGCCAACGACGCCCTCCGTTCAAACCTCGTCACCCTTCACGGTCTCTTCCGTCTTATGCTCGGCGGTAACCAAATCGCCGCCAACGGCCAAGTCGTCCCCGCCCTCAGTGCTAACGAAGAAGCCGACCTTGATCAAGCCCTGATTGATACTTACGCCCGTGCCGGTATTACTAGTGATCCACTCACCCACCAATCCCCACCCCCGACCATCAACAACCTCTACGACACCCTTCTTCACATGGGTGGTAGCGGACCAAACCTCGCCCAGCGCCTCCGTAAATACACTTCTGGTACCTTCGCTGGGATTTTCTCCCAACAATCCAATGTCGACATCAACAACCAAATGGTCGTCTTTAATATTCGCGACCTTGAAGACGAACTTCGTCCAGTCGCCATGTATATTATCCTTTCCCATATCTGGAACATCGTCCGTGCCGACCAAAAGCGTCGCCTCCTCATTGTTGATGAGGCTTGGCAACTTATGAAATATGACGACTCTGCCAACTTCCTCTTCAGTCTCGCTAAGCGTGCCCGTAAATATTACCTCGGTCTCACTACTATTACCCAAGATGTTGAAGACTTCATGAGCAGCAAGATGGGACGTGCTATTGTTGCCAACTCCTCTATGCAACTCCTCCTTAAACAATCAGCCTCTGCTGTCGATGTTCTTAGCGATGTCTTTAAACTTACCGCCGAAGAAAAGAAACGCCTCTCCAACTTCCCAGTTGGTCACGGCCTCTTCTTCGCCGGCAGCAACCATGTCCATATCCAAATCATCGCTTCCGAGACCGAAGAATCACTCATCACTACTCGTCCGGAGGACAGAAAGTAACCCTCTATGTCCGGTATAAATCTACTAAGAAATTCAGAAAACGCCGCCAGCCGATCACTCGAATCTGGCTCCGTTTCTGATACTCCTAACTCGCTCTACACTGGCAGCGGTCGCTCCTCCTTAGCCCCCACCCAAAACCGCTTCACCATGAAAGGGAAGAAAAAAGGTCTTGCCGCCATCATCTCTATTGCCATGCTCTTTGTAGGGGGTGGTGCCTTCCTCGGCTCCTCAAATACCTTACTCGCTCCCGCTATCGAATCCCTTTTCACTAGTGCAACCAACACCCAAAACGCCACTTCAAAGACCATTTCCGCCAACCTCATTAGATATGCCCTCCGCTATAACGGCACCAATAATAACAGCGGGCCAGCTTGGACAAAACCCTACAAGTCAATCTCCGAACAATTCAGCAAACAGCTCAACAGCAACGGTATTGAAGTCAATGGCAACGCCTTAAACTGGGGTGATGAAGTTATCGGTGTTGATGATTTTATGAATAGTTATAACAGTAACTATGAGTTCCGTGCCGATGTTATCGACTCACGCTATGGCAATGTCATTGATTTCTATGACATGCCAGCCGACACCACATACCAAAGCGTCAACATCAGCCGCAATCTATACAGCAACTACACTCAAACCGGGGACACCGAAGCTGACGAACTCGAGTTCCGCAACATCATGACAGATGAACTAGACGGTGGTAGTACTAATATCACTACCACCTACCAAGATGAAGAAACTACAACCGACCCCGATGACCCCGACAATAGTACTACCGAAACCGTTTATAGACGCGAAGACAGTGACTCTAAAGTTAGTGTTGATGACAATTTAGAAACTGCCAACGCTAAAGCTAGTAATTATATTAATCAAATATCCAATGTCTCTCAAGCCGTATCCAATGCCTCCCATGCCATAAACTGGGGATGTACCGCTCTAAAGGTTGCCAGCCTAGTCTCTTCCGTCGCTTCCGCCATGGAACGATTCCAATCCTACTCCTATTTCATGGGTCTCATCGAAAATGTCAGCAAAATGAAAGCCGGCCATGGAGACTCTTCCGCAATCAATTCCTTCCTCAACTTCTTTATCACCCCCGCCACCACAACTATTGAGGATTACTCAAAACCTATCAACTATAATGGCTCATCTTATCTCAACGCCGAAACCTCCCTCCCCACCATCACCGAAACCGGTTCACCCGCCGAAGCCAACGGTGTCCAAGTTGTCATGAGCGGAGCACCCGTCAACCAAGCCTCCGCCGCAAACTACTCTCTTGAACGCCTCGGCAAAACCGCCCTTAGTGCCTTAGCGATGACCGGCGCCTCAATTGCTGTTTGTAGCACCAGCCAAGCCACCGAATCTGTCGCCTCCATCGTTTCCATCGGCCTATCCTTCGCTACCGGCGGTCTCTCCGTTATTGGTGGTTACGCCCTTAAACTCGGTGCAGCCGCTATCGGTAGCGTCGCCGTAGGTGCCTTCCTCAGCTTTATGATCCCCACCATCGCCCGTACCTTCTTCGTTAACAGCATAACCGAGCTCACCGGTATCCCAGCTGGCAACGCATTTGCTCGCGGAGCCGGTATGAACCTCATGCTCGCCCAATCCGCCAACGGTCAAGCCCCCGCTTCTAGTACCAAGATTGCTCAATATAGCCAATACAGCAACCAAATCGCCGCCCTCGATGCCGAAGTTGACCGCCTAAAGCGTAGCCCCTTCGACATCACCTCAAAAAACACCTTCCTTGGCAGCATTGCCTACTCATTGCTCCCCATTTTCACCTCTAACACCACCTCAACCATCGGCACCATCATGCGTACCACAGCCAAGTCCCTCAGCACCATCACCGGCACCGTATCCGCCGTTGGCGACGAAAGTGCCTACCTAACTTCCCATGGCGACTGCCCCCAAATGGAAGAAATCGGTCTCGACGGCTCCATGTATTGTGATGGCGTCACCGTTACTGATACCTCCATGCTCAATGTCACTCCAGACGACCCTGAATACGAAAGAGTTATTACATCCCAACTCGATTGCCGTAACGGTAGCTGCTCAATCAAAGAAGACAGCAACTTAGCTAAAAAAATCACTTTTTGCGACAAGCGTACTTCACCTTGGGGTATGGCCGATGCTGGAATTATGAGTGCATTAGAAAAAGGTAACGACTTCCTCAATTCTACACCCGTCATCGGTGATATTATCAACATCTTAAACAGCGTTAATTCTTTCAACAATTACAAATGGGCCACCGGTGAATACTGTGGCTACACCGAGAAAAACTCTAACTTCTGGAATCGTGAGATGAAATATTATCAGCACTTCGTCCAAGAGCAACGCTCCCTCGCACAAATAGGTGCTTTTGGTGGCGACCAAAAGAGCCTAGTTGCCCAGTTCCTCGAAGAATACGAAGCTAAAAACCCTACTGACAATTCGCCTTCCGGCATCCTCGCCCGCATCTCCGGGGTCAGCAAAGATGATGCCGAATTAGTTCTCGCCGTTGTAGAATACTACCAACTCCTCGACGGTTATGATGCCAGCACCCGCATCGCCCTCACCGACAAAGCTAGCGAACCCGAGACCAGTGCCGAAATTATCGCTCGTCTCGACGCCGAAAACACCCCTCTATTCGCAAACCCATCCTCCACCGACCTTGACAACAATACTACTATTGCTATTATTACCGACAACTACCTCTATACCGACACGCGAGCAACCCTACGCGACCGGAGCCTCATCGCATGATATTCCTCCAAAAATGTAAAAGAATCCCAAAACACCTCCCCCGTCTCCTCCAAAGTGCACTCTGTCTCCTCCTTAGCTTTCTTCTTTGCGATCAGTGTTTTGGTGCCTCCCTCGACAGTGCAACCCTCAACTTTTTCAACGCAAGCGACATCCACTACTACAACCCAGTCGGTAGCAAAGCTCGCAACTGCTACACTGGCGATATTAATGTTGCAGGTGGAAAAGCTGCCGAAATGGTCTGGAGTGGTCTCACAAGCTTCATGACCGAAGAGCAAGCCGCCGGGATCATGGGAAACATGGCACACGAATCCAACTATTTCAACCCAGTACAACACGAAGTAGGAAGTGTTGGTGGTAATGGCTATTTAGGCCATCCAAACATGGACCTAGTTAATGATAGCACGGTTAACGGCTATGGTATTGGGCTCGTGCAATGGTCATATCATACGCGACGACAAGGTTTTATGAAATATATCCAAAGCAAAAACTCTAATCTCTTAGAATATTTCTTCAATCGAGAAACATATAGTGTCGGTTATACTATCGATGGAGATAAGTTTATCGAACTCGCCGGGGAAGATGTCGCCCGTGAACTTATTGCACTCGAGTTAGAATACGTAAAATACGAGCTCGAAAACGAATATCTTGGTTTTTACAGCACAACCACCGTTGATGAAGCAGCTCAATGGATTTTCACCAATTACGAAGGTCCTAGAGACAACACATTATCCACCAGAACAGCCACCGCCCATACATACTACGACCAATTCAAAGGTAAGATTTTCACCAACCCCGGTTCTTCCAGCACCACAGAAGAAGATGGTTCAAATGTCGTCATCATTGGTGATTCAATCACCGTTGGTGCCGAAGCCGAAATTAGAAAACTCTTACCCGAAGTCCAAATCAATGCCGCAGTTAGCCGTCAATTTGATGCAGGTGTCGAAATCCTTGAACAAATGACGAACCCTCGCGACATCATTGTTTTTGCTCTTGGCACCAATACCGACCATGTCTCCCAAGAGTCAGCCCAAAAAGTCATTAATATCGCTGGCCTCGACCGTATAGTCATCTTCGTTAACAATTTCTCCCTCGGTGCCCATGATTATGCCCAAAACAACCTTCTTTTTGACTCCCTTGCCGCCGAAAATAAAAATGTCTTCGTTGCTGATTGGGAAAATGCTGTTACCTCCCAACCAGAAGGCCCCGAAACCTACGTTAAAAATGAAAGTGGCCAACTCGACGTCCACCCGACTTCTGGCAAAGGGAACGAACTCTTCGCCCAAACCATTCATGAAGCCGTCGTCGGTATGAACTCACGGCGTAGTACCCTAATCGACTGTATCCGCACCTATAATGGCGAGGGCGTCCCTCAATATTTCCAAACTGATGAACCGTGGGGACCTCTAGCCTATGGAGATCTCGGTATCTATGGCCCAGTTAATGACTACTTTGACACCATCGCAGGTTCCGGTTGCGGACCAGCCTCTTTTGCTATGATGATTACTGCTATTCTTGGTCAAGAAATTACCCCCGCCGACACCGCCGATGTCGCCGGTAAGGCCCGCATGCATGTTCCTGGTCAGGGTAGTTCCCATAGCATCACCGCCGTTCTCGCTCAGCATTACGGCGTTCAATACTACGACTTCAGCACTAGTCGATCGAGCTGTATTGGTGTCATCGAAGCCGCCCTTGCCGATGGCTGGATGATTCACACTTCTGGTGCTACTGGTACCGGAAACAATAATCCTCCATTCTCAAGCGGTGGACACTATATCGGTATCGTAGGAGTTGACGCCGACGGTAACTGGATGACTGCCGACTCGGCAGGATGGGGCAACAGTGCTTATCCCCCACAACATTTCCTAGATGCTGGACTAAAGTGCGACAATTTACACGGGATTAAAAAATAATGACAAGTACAACAAGCCAAACCAATCTAAACCCTTTCTCAACCCAAACCTCCTCATTTTTTTCCCCACCACAAAAAAACCCTACTAATGGGCGTACATTTCAAGACAAACTTCGTGATTTTCTCCATACTCATCCAGTTGTCTCTTTTATCGTAATAATTGCCTTCATCGTATCTATTTTTACCCTCGTCATTCTCCTTGTTGAGGCCAATACACCAAAATCCGAAGAGCCAGAAACTGCTCCAGCAACCTATTTTGAAAACCGCTATCTTCTCAACTATTCTATTGGTAATTCAAACTCCAACCAAACCTATACCAACCTCAATTCGGTCATTCTAGATCAAGATTCAATAGCTTCCGCACCCCATGAAAACACCTTTTACGATAAAAATACTTTCGCTTGCGTTCTCGTCGAATCATCCTACAAAAAACTCCCCAACCCTGCTTATACCTATCACATGAATCTTGACGTCTCTGACGGTCGAACCTACACTTTAACCATCCGGCTTTCCCCCGATGATTATGGTTACAGTTATATGGTCACCATTGCTGACCGCACCGACTCCGACACTGCCGCCGATTATGTTTTTATTAACACCGACAACTTCAACCAATATTCTAGCGAACTTAACGCCTGGATTGATTCATTTAACCTCAACTCACCAATCGTCACCGTCTCTCCAAACACCGCCGAGGATATTGATTGATATGGCCATTATCCAATCGTCTAAAGTGAGGGGGCCTCTTTTTCTAGGGATACTCTACCTCTTCCTTAGCCTACTTAACTCAATAAGTTGCTACGCGGCAACCATAGATTCTGGTACTCTTGATTTCTATAACCAAAGTGGCATTTATTACTATGACCCCTCCGGACAAAAGGACTGTTCCCCTAGCAGTAGCACTTCTACGGCCCCTGGTACTACCAACGCAGACAAAATCTGGAATTTTTTCGTAGAAGCTGATATACCTGGAGTTTCCGATAATATTGCCGTTATCGCTGGTATCATGGGAAATCTTCAACAAGAGAGCACTTTTAATCCTTTCGTAGTTAATAGCAGTGGCTATATTGGTCTCGTTCAATGGGGTGGTAGCCGAAAAAGTACCCTTCAGAGTTTAATGTCTCAAGCTGGTCTCGACGGTTATTGGAGTAACACCAACGCTCCGGACGACGCCATCAGTAAGGCAATCGAAATTGAACTTACCTACCTTATCCAAGAAC
This sequence comes from uncultured Candidatus Saccharibacteria bacterium, assembly GCA_947425245.1. Taxonomy (GTDB): domain Bacteria; phylum Patescibacteriota; class Saccharimonadia; order Saccharimonadales; family Saccharimonadaceae; genus Nanosyncoccus. The sequence goes on along the minus strand of CANDYU010000001.1, from coordinate 107,184 downwards.
AACAATTTCAAAACTTCGCCAGTAAACTCGATAATGTTGACAACAAAACTGGCGAAGCCGGTGCTGAAAGTTATTCGGATCTTTTTCTTGTTATAGTCGAAGGAGCCTATGGTGGATCCAGCACCTTAATAGATTCTTATGTCCAAAGCCTTACATCCCGAAGCAACTGGCAAGAAGCTAACAAACGCCGCGACTACGCCAAAGAAATCTACAAAAAATACCAATCCTACTCCGCTCCCGCATCCGGTAAATTCGTCGGTACCGGAGATTATAATGCTATTATGAAAGCCAAAAACGCCGACAAGCAATACACCGACTTCCCGCCCGCTACCTTTTCCGACGGCGACAGCGAATCAATGAAAACCCTTCTCGAAAACTACGGTGACCTCGCCTACCAGCTCGGTCGTGTCGTTGGTGCTCCATGGATCGCTATTCTAGTCCAAATGCGTTACGAGGATCCAAACAGCGTCTGTGGACGCAACAACTTTTGGGGGAACGGTTGCCCACCCGGAACACCAGCTGGCGGTGCTAACATCCAAGGTAAAAATCTCGGTGAAGGCTTCCAACAATATGGAAAGACTCTCACCAATGGCTACCATGACCAAGCCCTAGGCGTTACCGATCCCATTACTTACCTCGAAAAAATCGGCCCCACTTGGGTTCAAGGAAATGTTAATGGTGCTGGATATGGCAATATTGAAGGAATGCGAAACTCCGTTAAATCCCTCCAAACTTTCGTTAACTCCCCCGAAGGCCAAGCTATCGTTAAAAACTTCACAAATTATTCGCCGTCCCTTGGTATGTCTAGTAACTGTATTCCACTTTCCGGTGCCTCTAATATTGGTGAAGCCGCCAACATCTCCAACAACGAGCGTGTCGCCTGGCTCTTTGACGGAAATGGCTTCCCGACCAGAGAATCCGTCATGCAACAATACATCACATCTATTGAGGTCCCCATCCTCAACGAATCCGGCGTAAAAACCACTATGCGTTTAACAGTTCACAAAAAGCTTGCTAGTGAAATTACTTCTGTTTTTGAAGACATGGTCGCTGCTGGTTTTAGAGTTAAAAGTAGCGACACTTACGCCTATAACTGGCGTATCGTCACCGGTGGCAGCTCATTATCGCAACACTCATTCGGTGTCGCTATCGATATTAACTCAGCCGACAACCCATACTATTCAAACACTAGCAACATATCCGTTTACAATCCTAGTGACACTAGATCATTCCATATTAACGATCAAATCGTCCAGATTTGGTATGACCATGGTTTTTATTGGGGAGGCTGCTTCGGAAGCAATATTGACATTATGCACTTCAGCTACACTGAAAAGCCCAGATCAACACGCTACAAAGTCTGCGAACAACAAGTTAACGAAAAATAACTCCAAAAAGGAACAGTATTTATGAACTGGCAAGAAATTCTCCAAACCAAACGAGCAAGAACTGCAATCATATCTTTTATCATCTTCGTTCTTGCCATCATTACACTCTCATCTATACTACTTATTAGTCGTTCCGGAAAATTCGAAGTATCTTTTTATGTCGAACCTCTCAACGCTCAAGTTTTCCTAGACGGAAATAATAAAAACGTCAATAATTCAAAACTCTTCCTCACACCAGGGAATCACACCATTCAAACTTTTCTTAATGGCTATCTTTACACCGAATCTATTTTTAATATTAATGAGTATAATCTCAATTATGTCAACATCCTCATCCCCACCGTAGCAACCAACGAAGAAATAAATCTCATTTTCGGAGACATAAATACTATTAGTAATGAAGTAGATACCGATTCTAATCAGCAACTTGCCCAAAAATACCCACTTATAACCTATCTCCCATACAGTACAAAAGTTGCCTCCTATACAATCTCTTATAATTTTAATGAAAACTTCTCGTCTTTAGAAATCACTATTGACCCAATTAAGAAAGACGACTACATAGCCGTCAATTCTGCCCGCACTATTCTTAAAGATCTCGCAAACAAAGCTAATGTTACTCTTCCATTATACGACATCATCTTTAATGATTACACCAATGCCTTCATCGGCCGTTTCCAAGAAAACACACACAATGATCCGTATAAGTTTCTACAAACTGGCTATTCAAATATGAGTAACATAGAAATACAGAAGGGTCAAACTTCTGGCGACTACTATTACACCACAATAAAACAGCTAATTCCAATTGACGGTGATTATAGTGATTATGTATCATATCATGCTATCCTCAAGAAGTCCAACAACTCCTGGGAACTCATCAGTGATCCCGAACTACTTCTCACTGTCTACAATACCCCAGACACGCCTATAGAGATTCTTGACCTCGCCAATAATTACTTTAACGGAGATTAAGCATGAATAAGCTATCAACTAAAACAAAGTGTCTCATATTTGCCGCTGCATGTCTCATCCTTATTTTTATTGCCCTCTGGCACTATTTCCACTCCGCTACCCTAATAATCCAAATCGCCCCCACCGATGCTACTATTCTCATCAACGGCACACCTTACCAAAACGGCCTCTATAACCTCAGACCCCAAGAGGACATCGAAGTCACCATTTCCGCCAACGAATTTGAAACCAAGACTCTTACCATCAATCTCGAATACGGCAAAGTCACCAATCTATTTACCTACCTCACACCCAAAAACGACAACTGGAATATCTATATTGACCAATCCTATCAAGAATCACTTAACCTTCTTCTTACTAACAGCGGCTATCAGTATTGGGATGTCGCAAAAACGACCTCCAACCTCACCATCGACCAAGACAACACCGCCGAAGATTTTATCAAAAAACTATCCATTAAAACCCTCGTACCTATTCAATTCTCCGTCTGTGGAAAACCTGCCAACCGCTTAAACTGTAATTCTTTTTCTATTGATTATAACTACTCCCCAGATTGTGGAAATAATCTCTGCCTCATTATTACTAGTCGAGAACCAACCTTTTCCAATAAAGTTAAGAAAAATGTCCAAGACAAGCTCTCCAGTCTCGGCTATGATCTCTCAAACTATCGCTACACTTATCGACAGGTAAACCTCTAAAAGCCACTCCGCCAGGGAACTACTCCCCACTAATCTCAATATCTCCTTCTCCAACGCTCGTCAAAATAACCTGATTATTTCTAAAGTTCTTCACCAAACATTTCTGCCTCGTCTCATCCAATTCCGAAAACACATCGTCCAGTAACACCACCGGCACCTGCCCAAGCCTCCCCACAATCATCTCCGCCTCGATAAACTTCAGTGCAATCACCATCGACCTCACCTCACCCCGACTCGCCGAACCGTCCGCTTTCACCCCATTAAAAACGAACTCATAATTATCATGGTGCACTCCAAACCCCGTATGCCCCAAGATTTTATCTCTCTCAAAGTCTGCCTCCAACCGTTTTAAAAACTCACTCTCCGACTCCACCTCCGTAACATACTCCAGCCTCACTTCATCCGCATTCTCCGCAATCGACCGGTACACTTCTGTGTATTTCTCACTTATCTTTTCCACAAAGCTTTTCCTCAGGTCTCGTAACTCCGCCCCATATTTCGTTAGAAGCACATCCCAAGAAAACAAATCCCCAATATTAACTACTTCCTGCTTCAAGAGTTCATTTCGCTGTCGCAACGCCTTATTGTACCTATTAAGTGCTACTCCATACTGATCTGACAGCTGATTAAAGACCCTATCAAAATACCCCCGCCGGCTCGTCGGACTGCTCCCCACAAGATTCAAATCATCCGGCTCAAACAATACAATTGGATATTTCACCTTCTTCGGCAACCTCCTCGCCTTCCTATCCTCAACTAAAAACTCCTTCTTCGCTCCATCATAAACCACCACTATCCTACGTCCATCTCGATAATTCAACTCCACCCGATAAAACTCCGCCCCCCTTCGCAAAATCTCCCTATCCACCGCCCGAAAACTTTTCCCTTGTAAAGCCTCGTACACAGCTTCTAAAATCGAAGTCTTACCGCTCCCGTTTTCCCCAACTATCGTTGTCGTCTGTGGAAAAAACTTCACCTGCATTATTTCGTGACTACGAAAGTTCGCCAGCTTTACACTCTCGACTACCATATCTAACTCTTCAGCGGCATCACGATATGCACATAATTATCCGCTTTTTTCACCCTCAAAACTACTGGATCTAACCGATTTGAAAACCCAAACTCTACCTCGCTTCCATTTAAGGCATTTAGTGCATCCAACAAGAACCGCGAATTTAACGTCACCTTTCCATCAGTCTCCACCGTCGCCTTAATTTCCGATTTATTTTCTCCTAATTCATTCGCTACCGACGCAACTATGAAGTTTCCGTTTTCAACATTAGCCTCACAGGTAATCGACCCGCCCACCTCTTTCGCAAACAATGCCGCCAACTTTGTAATTCGCACTAACTCATCCTTCTTAAGACCGACCTCAATCTCCGTTTGTTTTGGAATTAACTGCCTATAATCAGGGAACGAGCCATCAATCAACTTAGAAGTAATCTCGATATCACCCAAACGAAACCTTACCTGCGTCTCATCAAACCATATCTCAATCTCATCCACGTCATCGTTCAAGCTCCTAAGAACCTCCTGTAAGCTTGCTGCTGGTACAATCGCTCTTACTTCGCTATTCACTTTACTGATAAATTTCCGCTCCGCCAACCTATACCCATCCGTCGCTGCTAAATAAAGTTCCCCTTCAAAAGTGTTAAAATATACACCCGTTAATGCCGGTCGTGTCGTATCATTACTTGCCGCAATCATCACCTGCGACAAACCATCTTTAAAATCATCCACCCCCATCTGAAACTTCACCACCTTTTCCACATCAATTTCCGGTAATTCTGGAAAATCCTCCGCCGACGCCCCGTTAATCGTTGAACTATATCCACTCGCCTTAACTACTACTTTATCCTCAGTGCCATTAATCTCTACCACCTCACCCTTAGGTAGGTTTCCCACAAACTCTGCAATCAACCGTGCCGGTACAGTTACTACCCCATTTTTACATTGACGTGCCGGTAAAAAACTAACCACTGCCATATCTAAATTAGTTGTCGTTAAACTTACCTTATTATCGTCTACTCTAATAAGGACATTATTGAGAATAGGCAATGATGCTCTAGACCCTGCTGCCACCCGACTCACATTATTTAGTGCCTTTGCTAACTTTTCTTGAATAATTTTAATCTCCATTTTTCTTCCTTCCTAAATATTTAGTAGTTGTAGTAGTAGGCTTTGTGGAAAATGTGCAAAACTACCATAAAAACAGGGGTAATTTACTGTGCAAATCCACCCGTAAAACTTTCCACCAATCCTGCGAATAACCCAAACTTTTCCCCAAAATTTGTGCAAAAGTTCATAAAAACCGCCACATGTGGAAACTTTCACACATGTTTCCCACGAATTTCCCCACACACTTTCACACATGTTATCCACAACCCACCCGAACAAGCGTTCGGTTTTTAAAAAACTAGAACTTAAAAAAGTCAAATCACCCCTATCAACCCAACCATTCTTACAAAAATCCACCATCCAACTAAGCATACAGCTTCTCGCGTAACGCCGCGATCTGATCACGCAGTGCAAAGTTTAATTTTAAATCCCCCTCAATTTTCCTCACTCCATGCATCACAGTCGTGTGGTCTTTCACTCCAACCTCTAGGGCAATCTTAGGTGTACTCATCCCCAACTCCTTTGACAATATATACATCGCCACCTGCCTTGCATTCTTAATATGGGCCACCCGACTCTTACTGCACATTTCCTTAGGTGTCATTTGATAGAACTTTGCTACCTTATCAATCACCTGTTTTGGGGAAACCGTTTTGTTTTGCGGATTTTTAGCCGTATTAACATATCCCTCATTGATAACTTCCAGTGGAGTCATATTCTTTAGGTCCGCCATCGCCAGCAAATGATTAAACTCACCCTCAAGGTCTCGGATATTAGTCCTCACATTTTCTGCTAGATACTCAATCGCCGCATCCTCAATCTCCGCCCCAATAAACTCTGCCTTCGATTTTAGAATTGCACATTTATCTTCAAACCCCGGCAACTGCAAATCATACGCCCCTGCCCAAGTCAACCTCGAGGCTAACCGCTCATCAACCGATTTAATCTGATTTGGTAACCGATCCGAAGTGACGATAATCTGTTTATTGATCCCATATAAGTCATTAAAAATATCAAAAAACTCTACCTGTGACTGATCTTTCCCCATAATCATCTGGAAGTCATCAATAATCAATACGTCAAGTTTCTTGAACTTTTGTCGAAACTCGTCACCTTTCTTATTGGTAACCGACTTAATAAAATCCGAATAAAACCCCGAGACTGGCGTATAAAAAATCCGCATTTTTGGATTCTTCCTTAATAATTCATTCCCAATTGCCTGTACTAGATGCGTTTTACCTAACCCCGGACCACCGTACAGGAAAAACGGATTATACTTTTCTCCCGGTGCTTCAATAATATTCCGTGCTACGCTAACCGCTAGGTCGTTATTCGACCCAATCACAAAATTATCCAAGCTATATTTCGGATTTAAACCAGTCTTAAAGATATTCAATCCCGACGAACTTGACACAGTATCCGACACCGAGTTTGATACATGTGTCGGAGTTGATATGATTGGTCGCGAAGAGGGAACCTCCCTTACTGGAACCTCGCGTGCCCTAACCTTCTGCTTCGTGTTACTCTGAACGACGTATTTTAACTCTTTTACCGGAATATTATTATGTTCAAAAGCATCCTTTAGAACTCCCGAATATTTTACTTGTAACTGTTTAATCTTAAAAACATTCGGTACACCTACGACAATTACCCCATCGTTAATCTCAGCCAGTTCTGTACCGGTAAACCAGGTCAAAAATTGCTCGCGTGGAATAGTCTGCTCGACTTCGGCCAGCACATTCTTCCACACGTCAAACATGACCCCTTAACTCCTCCTTAACTTACCCTGATTATATCAAACTTTTCCCGACTTTTCCACAGTTTCCCCCGTTTTCCTCAAACATGTTATAATTTAGCTATCCAAAACAGGGAACTACTTTTCCACCATAAGCACGATATACCTATTAAATATGTGGAAAACTCCTTGAAAAAAGTGGAAATCTAATGTATACTAGGACAAGAATTTGTTAATAGAGAAAGATAATTAATATGCCAAAGCGTACTTACCAACCACACAAGCGTCAACGTAAGGTTGAGCATGGTTTCATGAAGCGAAATAGCACTAAAAATGGCCAAAAGGTCCTAAAACGCCGCCGTATTAAAGGCCGTGCTCGTTTAACCGCCTAAAAACTAGCCTCTTTAGGAGGCTAGTTTTATGTTAAAATTAACTTATGCTTTCACAAAAATATCGTTTCCATTCTCGCGGAGGAGTACGACATGCTTATCAAAAAGGGAAGACTATACGCACGCCGCTCATGTCGCTAGTATATGTGCCAAACACTCGTCACTTTCAACGCTTCAGTGTTGTGATTTCTAAAAAAGTCCTCCGATCGGCCGTTGGGCGAAATCGCATTCGTCGCCGAGTTTATGAGGCTATCCGCCTCGAATTACCCGAGTTTTCCGCTGAACAAGACTGTGTTTTTGTGATTTATAATAAATCCGTCAGCACTATGCCATTTCGTGAACTCCGCCGTTTCATTCATGATCTTTTGCAGAGAAGCCTAATCGAAACCCATAATCAGGAGTAATTATATATGTCGGCAAAAACCAAACCCTCTTCCCGTATCGCCTGGATTGATCTGCTCGAAACAATAGCTATTTCTTTTGTTGTTCTTTGTCATTGCACGGCCCACATCGCCAATGTTGCCTTATCTGAAGCCGGCACTAGTTTTTATATTCACTACGCCCTTCGCTCAATCATTGCCGTCTGCGTCCCGCTTTTCTTTTTTGCCAACGGCTATCTTTTACTCAGTCGTCCTTTTAATCTTAAGAAGCATTTTAAGAAAATCATTAAGTTTTTCCTTATTACTATTTTTTGGTACATTGCCACCCTAGCTTTCTTGGTCTTGCTCCATCGCGACCAATTAGCAACGGACGGCCTAATAAATACCGTCACCTCACTCAAATATGGCGTTACCCATCTTTGGTACATGGGTGCACTAATTTGCCTCTATATTTTCTACCCACTCCTTAAAATTACCTACGACCATTATCGCCAAGCCTTCTTATTCTTTACCTGTATTTGTATCCTCTTTACTTTTGGCAATGCCCTACTGAATCTCCTTATGACTTTCTATTCCAATTTCATCGCCCACCAAGGTATAATCTACACTGACACAAACTTTCTTAATATCTTTAACCCCTTCCGTGGTATCTATGGCCACACCTTTGCCTACTTCTGTCTCGGCGGTGTCGTGGCTTATTATTTTGATAAAATTAAGGCCATTCCTGCAAAAAAACGCAACCTTATCGCTATTATCGGTTTAATCATCGGTTGGGTAGGTCTCTTTGGCGTAGGTATGCTTTATTCTAAAGCCTCCAAGCAAATTTGGGATAACATTTGGTATGGATACGATACAATCTTCGCCCTTATTGCTACACTATCAATCTTCCTACTCTGCCTCAACTGGCACAAAGACAATATTATACTTCGTACCATCTCATGCCATACCTTAGGAATCTATCTAATTCATATGCTCATTATCTATTCCCTAACTGTCTTCTTCGGTGACTTTATTTTACGCTATGCCAACCCGCTCTCAAACTCGGTCCCGTTCATAGTATCCTTTATTGGGGTTATTCTCTATACGGCTTTTGTGCTTGGCCTTAGCCTCGCTTTAACAATCTTGATTCGCAAAATCCCTCTTTTGAAGCGTTCATTAGGATAGGAATCTCCCCATAGGGGCGTCAAGTATGTTATAATAATCACATGTTCGAGTTAATTGATATGGTGATTGTTCGCCCAATCACAAACATCCTTTTTGTCATTTACGGCGTAGTTGGTGATTTTGGTCTCGCAATCATCCTCTTTACAATTTTAGTAAAGATTCTCCTCTGGCCCCTAGTTAAACAACAGATGCATCAAACCCGCCTTATGCGAAAAATCCAGCCAGAGCTAGCTGAGATTAAAAAGAATTGCAACGGCAACCGTCAACTAGAGTCACTTCAAATGATGGATCTTTATAAACGTAATAATATTAAGCCATTTCGCTCAATGCTGACTCTCTTTATTCAGCTTCCGATTTTTATCGCCCTTTATACCGCGGTGCGAGTTATGGTTTTACCCACGCCTGACGACAACCTTGAGCGTCGAGCCTATGCTCCAATTCGCGAAATTGAGCGTATTAATGAAGTAATCAACCTCCAACAACCCTATCTTCGATATACTGAAGAGGTAAAGCAAATCCGCTCCGAGGGTGGTAGTGAAGAGGAAATCAATGACAAAATCTCCAAAATCCCAGAAGTAACCTACGATTTTCACCCCAAGCTCTTCAATTTTCTCAATCTTGATCAGAGACCAGGTTTTACTTCGACCGACGCCCTCATAATGATGCTTTTTGCCATTTTGTCTGCCTTAACGCAGTATTGGATTTCTTCTCAGCAGCTCCCATCTAAAAAATCTGCCAAATCACGCACTTTTAGGCAACTCATGAAAGAAGCTGCCGACGGCAAAGAGCCTGACCAAGCCGAACTTAATACTATTATGAGTAGTCAAATGTCAAAAACCATGCCTATCATGATGTTCATTGTTATGATTAATCTTCCGGGTGCTCTAGTTTTCTACTATATGATCAGCAACCTTATTACTGGAGCACAACAAAAGTACCTCTTGAATCGTAAAACTTCCGAGATGGAGATTTCCGCTGACAAGAGAATTATCAAGGAACTTAATAAGATTGAGGAAGCTGAAGTTGTTAAAACCCCAAAAAATGGTGTCAAGGTAACTCGTATTACTGCTAAAAGTAGTAAGCGCGGTCATTCAAGAAAACGTAAATAGGAGAATATATGAATAAAGACGAGTCAATTAGATTTGCAACAAAATATCTTGAAGACTTATTATCATTCTTTGGTATCAATGTCGCCGTTGATTCAACCGTTGAAGATGAAGTCATTCAGCTGTCGATTCCATCAACCTCCATGAACTCCCTCCTAATCGGTAGGGAAGCAAACAATCTGCGTGCTTTGCAACACATAGTTTCGCAAGCCCTCATTGGTCGTGACGCAGCCCTCGTTCGTGTTAGTGTTGATGTTGCTGATTACAAACGCCAGCGTGCTGAACGTATTGCTGAACAAGCCGAGGAATGGATTCGCGAAGTTCGTCAAACCGGACAATCTAAACATCTCAATCTTAACGCCGCCGATCGTCGCATTGTTCACAAGGTTGCCAGGGATTACTCCGACATAACAACGCACTCAGAAGGTGAAGGCCACGACCGTGTGCTAATCGTTGAGAAAAAATCTCTTAGCGACTAACAAATCTCTCTAACCACACAACAAAAACCGGCTCGTTAGGAGCCGGTTTTCTCATCTATCGCCCTACATTTCTTCCGATACTGACCCAATTATCACGATAAAATCAGCATCGCCTGGCCAAATATCTGCCGGTACTTCGCTGGCTGACCTAATTGTTGTCTGATAACGCTGCTCCAAGGCTGCTTTTGTTCCCGGCATATTATCATTCAGTGCGAACACACAATATTGTTCATTACAATCATCCAACGCCGCGTCGCTAATCATCAATACACTAAACCCGTCATTCTCTAACCTTTTCATCTCCACGCCTGCTACTCCGCTTCCACTCGTGGCATTAAACACGGCAATCTGTGCCCCCTCACGCATCGCAGGATTACTACTAAATTTCTTTCTAACATATTGCTGAATCTGCGTATAATTGCTTTGACCAGCAGAGGGAATTACATACGATATATTATTAATAGTTGCTGTGGTGACATAATACACCTGGTTCTCATAATCCATTAGTGGTACGCTGCGAATATTAGCTGGATCAAATCCTGCCAACAAATGCATACCAGACTTAATATTATCGGAAGAGAAGTTTGTTCGTAAATTATCTCCTAAGATGTTTAGTAGTCCTAGGGTCTCGTTAAACCCTATCCCATTTTCAATCAGTTTTCTCGTGATTGCCTCCACAATCTTCTGTTGCGAATTCCCACGCGTAAAGTCTCCACCGTTCGTCCCATACCTCGCCCGAGCCAAAGCAACGGCTCCAATTCCGTCTAAAGTCGTTGGTACGCCAGCTTGAATTACCACGCCAGTACTATAATAGTCCTCAATATCCTCATCCAAAGTTACCGTAATGCCACCCAAAGTATCCACAATATCTACCACCGAAGCCCAGTTTACATGAACCCAATACTGCAGTTCAATCCCCAATATCTGACCAATCTGAGACATTAAAGCCTGTGCTCCCGCCTCCTCAGCATCGCCAGCCTGATTGTGGCACCAATAAACCTCATTAATTTTTCCGGCTGAACAGGCCATAGAAACCTTTAAGTCTCTCGGTAAACTCAGCAAAGCAATATCCTTAGTTTTTTGATCAAAACTAACCACCATAATAGAGTCGGTCAGCTGTGCACCGTCATGCTGTACACCGCCGTAAGAGTCACCGTTCATATTGTATCCCTCAGTTCCAAAAACTAAGACATTTGTCCTACCATTGGCATCAGCTTTAAACGGTACCTCCTCCGACATTAATGACATAAAAGTGCCAAACAAACCAGAGTTTCCATTAGTTAACTTAGAAATCAAGCTATCTCCCCATATATACAAGACCCCACCAGCCACACATAACATTATAAATAAAGTCGCAAAAATCTTTCGACCAATATGTCGCTTATTCTTACTTTTCTTAGTCTTTTTACGCTTCTTTGGCTCCTGTTCAGGTTCATCCTCCAAAGCATCAATCCCCCCATCCTCAGTTAACCCCGCCAATAATTCGGACCAGTCGGAGTCGTCCGCCTTCGAAAAGCTCTCAATCTCCTCAGGGCTCCCCAAACTAAATCCGCTTACTGGACTTAAGAAATCATCAGCCAAAGACACGGTTGCAACTTTTCTGCGACTCGTACCGGCTCCTAGCCGTTTCATTATACCATCACTACCAAAATCACTCATCATCCGCTTCTTACCGCTATGCTGTGTAGCCTTACTGACCGCCCCCATGCTATTAGGTTGTTTTTGCACTACAAAATCACTCACCGTCCGCCGCTGAACAGTAGTCCGAGTATCCATCTTTGGTGCACTACTTTGTGATCGCACCGCTAATCCGTCAATTGTTGTTTTGACCATTTAACCTTCCGTTGACCTATTCGACCTTCTAATCTATACTTAATTATAACATATGATGATGAAATTGACGAAAAAACAAACGCTTATTGTAGATTTTATAAACGATTTCACTGCCACCAGGGGGGAATCACCCAGTTATCGTGAAATTATGACCGCACTCGGCCTCTCGTCTGTATCTGCAGTTGCGGAACATATCGATAACCTCGTCGCCAAGGGTGTTGTGAAAAAAACTCCTGGTGCCGCCCGCTCTCTCGAGATTCTTAACTTTCGCCACCCCGAAACCGTCGATTTCTTTAAGGAGCGTCTTTTGACTGTCTCCCCAGCCGAAGCTGAGATTCTTCGTCAAGCCGCTGATATTTTAGGTCTTGACCTCTCATGATTCTCTCATAAAAAAGTTAAAACTACCCTAAAAACTTTCTCAAAATCAAGCAACTTTTATAAAACATTATACTTATGGTTGCTATTTTTTCTCGAGCTTTGTTATACTCCGCTTATACAGATTATAAAATTAAATAACCGGAGGTTGACATGATAAAAATCCATTGTTACACTAAAAATAGGAGAAAAATGTCATGACAAAAACAAAAACGAAAAAATCAGGGCGAAGTACGCCATTTTACCGCCAACCATGGGTCATCCTTACACTAATCATTATTGTTATCGCCGTAGTAGTAACTTGTATTTTTGTGACAAAAACACCCGACCCGGAAACCGATAACCCTGACCAATCAAACACTAATAGTCCCGACTCCCAACCAGATCCAAACAGTAATTCCGATAAGGACGATCCCGAAGATAAAACACCAGAACCGGACGATAAAGTTGTCCAATTTGAAGGGGAAGATCCTAACCAGCTCGACGAATTGACTGGCTCTGTGACATATCGTGGCGTTAATGAGGGTATGCTTATAATTTCTACCATGATTAATCAATATCTAACCAAGGAAGGGACTTGTGAACTGTCTCTCATTGATGAAAACGGGCAATCTAAATATAAGACTACAGTTCCAGCCATTGCGGATGTAACATCCTCAGTATGTCAAACCTTCAACATCCCAACCGTAACCCTTAACCCAGGCAAATATCAAATTAATATCAGGATTTCCAGCGACCAAAAAACCGGAACCATTACAGACGAGGTAGAACTATGAATCTAAAATCCCTAACCGACAACCTGCGTAAGTATTATACAATGTTTATTGTACTCTTTATCTTCTGTATGATTACAACCCTTTCATTCTTAGCTATGCACGGGATGCAACGCTCTTCTGCGGCAACAACCAGCGGCTTTAATGCTGGGAACATTATCAGTGATAGCGTGATGGCAAATTACAATTCGATGTCGCGTGCCGATATTCAAAACTTCCTTAATACAAAAGGGAACTGTAATAATACTAACTACAATCAATATCTACAACTGAAGGCTGCCTACCCAAACACCGATTGGCATTTTGAAAATGGACACTTCGTCTGTTTAGCCGAAGAGCGTTTTGGTGATGGAACCGTTTATGGTGCCGCTCTTAACCCGGGAGAAGGGCAGAGTGCCGCCGATATTATTTACGAAGCCGCCCAAGATTATCGTATTAACCCCCAAGTTCTCCTCGTGCTTCTCGAAAAAGAGCAAAGCCTAATTACCGATAGCTATCCAAACAGCAACCAATTCCGCTCCGCTACCGGATATGGCTGTCCAGATACTGCAGCCTGCAGCTCAAAATACTATGGCTTCAAAAACCAAGTCCACAACGCCGCTGCTATGTTCCGCAGTGTCTTAGATGGTGGATGGTCTAACTATCCAGCCGGCCAAATGAGCTATATCCAATACAACCCTTCAGCTGGCTGTGGTGGTAGTATGGTCTTCATTGAGAATCGAGCAACTTCATCCCTCTATCGCTATACTCCATACCAACCCAACTCCTCTGCCCTTGCTGCTGGTTATGGTACTGGAGATATCTGTTCAGCTTACGGAAACCGTAACTTCTACCTCTACTTTACAGATTGGTTTGGGAATACTCAAGAAGCAATTAGTAAAGAGTATCTAACCAGTATTCCCGAAGGGATTTATGGCTTTTCTTCAACAGAATCAACAAAACGCTTCGTTTTCGATGTTTCCGGATTACAGAATTATCATGGCACAAATGTTCAACTGTGGGAACAGTATCCCCAAGGTGCTCAGCGTTGGCGAGTTGTGTATAATAGTACAACCCAAGACTTTACTATCGTAGATATTAATTCTAATTTGAATCTTAGTGCGGCGACCGAAACTATTGCTGATGGTGTAAACCTCCAAATCTCTCAGCCCTCATCGTCTTGTGCTCAACGGTGGCAAATCTATCAACCTAGTGATAACAGTCTCGTCTTTGAGTCTTCGTGTGCAAAAGGTATGGTAATTACCGCAACTAGCAGTGATATACGAAACGGCGTTAACCTCGTTCTATCTTCATATATCGGTTCACAAAGCCAACTTTGGCAAACATATATTGGCCAAACAGTTCAGGAGGCTAATTACAAGATTCAAACCAATCTCAATGCTAACCTCACATTAGATGTTGCAGGACTAAATGATTCTGATGGTGCTAATATTCAGCTCTGGGAAGACTATTACGGAGGTTTTCAGAACTGGCACTTTGTCTACGAGCCAAGTGTCGATTCATATATCATAACTAATATAGAATCTGGTAAAACACTCGAAGTTACGGGTGCATCTACTAATCTAGGAGCAAATATTCAAGTCTGGCATAAATACGAGACATGTGGTCACTATTGGAAGATTATCCCCGCGACGGATGATTCCTCATATACTATCATGTCTGCATGCAAAGTTGGGCAAGTAATTGATGTGCAGGGCGGAAACAATAGCTTCGGAACCAACATTCAGTTATGGGCATCCAACAACTCTAATAGCCAAAAATGGTCATTTAAGCCAACAACGAACTATGATTATATTGACGAAGGAATATATGTTTTGCTCTCTGGGGCAGACAATAGTCGGGCTGTTGATGTTTCCGGCTTAAGCAAAACCAATGGTGCCAATGTTTGGCTTTGGGAGCAGTATCCTCAAGGCGCACAAAAATGGCAAATTACCTACAATAGACTGACAGGAGATTATACTCTTACCGATCTCAACTCCAGCAAGAGCCTATCCATCACAAATAAAAACGGTTCTATGGGTAACAATGTAGTAATTAATTCGCAAACCCAGGCCAGCAACTGCACAACACGATGGCACTTTAATAAGATGGCAAACGGACACTATAAAATTGTTTCTTCTTGTCTTGATAATCGAGTTGTCGACATTGCTGGAGCGACCACAACTATGGGTAGCCAAATCTGGCTCTGGGAGAACTATTCTCAGTTAGCTCAAGAATGGAGACTTCAACTCGTAAAATAGTTAGCCAGCTCAAAAAGTGCGACAGTAAACTACATCTGTCGCACTTTGCTCATTGTACTATTTAAGAAATTCTATAACATCATCCACGATGTAGCGACTAGCAAACCCATCACCGTATGGGTTTCGTGCCTTAGCCATTCTTTCATAACTCGCACTATCGTTCAACAAGTGTGTAGTTTCGCGATAGATTTTTTCAGACTCCGTACCTACTAGTTTTAGTGTTCCAGCCTTAATGCCTTCTGGACGCTCAGTCGTTTCACGCAAAACCAAAACAGGCGTATTAAGTGAAGGGGCCTCCTCTTGTACGCCACCACTATCAGAAAGGATGAGATAAGCCCGCTTAGCGAAATTATGAAAATCTAAAACATCAAGAGGGTCAATAATCTTTACTTTTGCATTGTCTGATAATATCTCTTGAGCTAAGCTTTGAATCTTAGGGTTCAAATGTATAGGATATACCACACAAACATCTTCAAAATCCGCTGTAACCCTATTGATAGCATCAAAAATCTGCCGCATTGGCTTCCCCAAATTTTCGCGTCTATGTGTAGTTAATAAAATCATGCGTCTATCGTCTACCCAACCCAGTACTGGATGTGTATAATTACCACCCACAGTTGCTTTGAGTGCATCAATTGCTGTATTACCAGTAACTAATATCTTCTGTTCATTGTTCAAATTACCTTCAAGATGTGACTTGCTTGCATCTGTTGGGGCATACAGCCTAAATGCAATCCGGTCAATAATCTGTCGGTTCATTTCTTCAGGAAAAGGGGAATAAAGATCGTAAGTTCGCAACCCAGCTTCAACATGACCAACCGGAATATGCTGATAAAATGCTGCCAGGGAAGCAGCCATTGCCGTGGTCGTATCACCATGTACCAACATCATGTCAGGCTGCTCATCTAATAGAATGCTCTCGAGTTTTGTTAATACTTTCGTAGTTATAGTAGTTAAGGTTTGACCAGGCTCCATAATATCCAGGTCATAATCCGGCTTAATATGAAAAACCTCCAACACCTGATCCAGCATTGCTCTATGTTGTGCTGTAACACAAACAATGGTCCGGATGCCATCACGCTTTTGTAGCTCCTTCACAACCGGTGCCATTTTTATAGCCTCTGGCCTTGTTCCAAACACCACAAAAACTTTTTTCATTCTAACTCCTTTAAATTGTTGTTTACGCGACTTAGCAGCCCTTTTGTTCTTTCTGTATCCCGTCTAAAACCATTTCATCAAACATCTTAGCAACATTAACCGCATCATACTCAGACAGAGATTTCTCATTACGTTTCGCTGGATTGTAGTTCTGATAAATTATCTTCGAAAGATATAGGGCAACATCGCTCGCACAATGCGTTACAACCTTTCCAGCCCTAGTCTTTTTCATAGCATCAGCGGTCGTTCCTCTCAGTTGCGTAATTGCAAAAATGTTTTTTCCTGCCCCAAAATAATCCATAAGCTTTGCTGGTAAATAAATATACTCATCTAACAACTTGTTAAGATTTGCATCAATCATAATTAGCCAGTCAGCCTCTTTCATCTTTTTCAGACTCTCAAGATAAGTTATATTTTTATGCAGTGATACTAAATCGGCTATCTCATTATCAACAATTGCCACTTTATCCATATCATCGATGTGGCCATAAAAATCAAAGTGCACTTTCTCGCTTAGCAACGAATCATTTTTCTTCATCATACCTAATGCGTCAAAAACAGACTTTGCATTCCGCAGGCTGTCCAAATGTCCAACATAAACAAAATGTATCTTATTGTCATTTTTTGGTTCAACGGTTTTCGGATACAAGCTCTTATCAAAGCTATGAAAAACAACAACTCCTTTTGGTTGATATTTAGCCTTTTCTCCGCTAAAAGCCAAATCGTACTGTTGCTGATTATTAAAAACTAACAAATCAGCTTTTTCAAAAGTCTCATCATTCACCGCCTTACATTCGTTAGGAAAAATCATTTTTTCAATTCGTTCTTTTTCCCATACCTTTTTTCTTGCTATTCGGGTTGGTGATATGGCCAACCTTAATAGCTTAGGGAATGAAGGTAACTCCTTGACATAATACTGCTTCAAAAAAAACGGATTACTCCTCTTTTTTATGATCTCTAGATATGGCGAATCTACTAGAGGATCACCAAACGAAGCTATCCAAAAAATCTCCGGGTGCATATTTTTAATTCTTGCCGCCGCAACATGAGCATCTTTTGACATGATACGTGACATAACAAAGTCATACTCGTCGGCGTGTTGCTCAAAAAATCGCACCGCTTCGTCTACCCATTCTTTTTCATTATCTGCTTCACTCTGGTATATAGTTACATTATCAGCTGTTAATTCAGATTCCTCAACATCCCTATCCCATATATTTTCAGAATTAGTTTGAGGCTTTCGTGTAAAAACATCATAAGTAAAATTCGAGTTTTTTAATAACTTATAGGTCACTAAGCCTTCAGAAGAATTAACTGGCGGATAATACCAGCTAATTACTAACCCATGCAATTTCTTCATATTCTCCTCTCAATCTTACATTGTTAACCATTTTCGTTTCAAAAATCTTCGCATCGGCGACAAACGGCGTCGTAAGCCATATGCCGCTGATAAACCATTATGTAAATCTGGACACCTCGCCATAAGGAAAACATCAAAATCGAATATTTCCTGTAACTGGTCGCGAGTTGCCTCAAGCGTCTGATAATATGCTTCATAATGAGTATTAATCATTGATTTTAGCATTAACTTCAGCATGAAAGTCAAAAACTCTGACTCTTGGACCTCACCACTATCAAGTTCTGTAACAATCCATCTTAACACTCTCTCATGATCGCTTCTCCGCCTGAAAAAATCGGCCACACTTTGATCTGGTCTGCCGATGAAATATACATAAATTGTATAGTCTAAAGTCCGGAAGGTCTTCGTGCATTCTAATACCTTTGCCGCAAACTGCATATCAACATAAAATGTATGTTCAAGCAGCCCCTCACCCCATACTTCTTTTAATTTTTCGGTTTTTACTGTGATTGCATGTATTGATAACGCAAAATCCACCCCATTAGGACACGAAATATCGCGTATTTGATCAATCGGCTTAGAACTATCATCGCCATGGAAGAATGAAACCCTATCTTCGATACCATCATACAAAACACTCTGAACATAATCTGTTATCACCAAATCATCATCGACTTCTTCTAGTCTTTTTACGAAATCACTAAAATCAAAGACATTTACCCAATCGTCTGAATCAATTATCTTTAAGTACTTACCCTTAGCAATTTTAAGTCCAGCATTAACCGTCGAACCATGACCGCCATTCTCTTTATTTATTACTGTTATTGTTTTTGGGAAACTTTCTTGGTACTTTTTTGCAATCTTTGGTGTTTTGTCACTACTACCATCATTTACAATGATAATATCAAGCTTATCAATAATTTCTTCATCATACAGCAAGCTATCTAAGCACCGCTCAATATATAACTCCGTATTATAAGACGGAATAATGACAGATAATAACCTCATAACTCACTCATTATAACATATCTTACTGGAATCTATATATTTCCAAAACAATGTTATAATCATTTTATGATTAAAGTTTCTGTTGTTGTGCCAATCTATAATGTTGAAAAATACCTTCGTGAGTGTGTTGACAGTATTTTAAGGCAAACCCTAAAAGATATTGAAGTAATCTTGGTTGATGATGGCTCTCCTGATGGTTGTCCAGCCATTGTTGATCAATATGCTAAACAAGACAGCCGCGTAGTTGCGATTCATCAACCTAATTCTGGATACAGCGTAGCCGTCAACAAGGGAATCGACCTTGCTAAAGGTGAATATATCGGCATCATTGAGAGTGACGATTGGATTGAGCCTGACATGTACGAAAAGCTCTATGCCGACGCAAAAAAACACGACACCGATATCACGAAAGGTATGTTTACTAAGTATTGCTCCAATCTACCAGTAGGTGCTCGCGATGAAGTCTATCGCAACTTATTCGGCATCGACCTTAGCCTTGCACCCGATGGAGCTTTTCATGTTACCGAGTGGCCCAAAATTATCGGCTTTCATGCTTCAATTTGGTCGTCGATTTATCGTGCAAAATTCGTTAAGAAGATTAAAATCCCCGATACCGCCGGTGCCTCCTATCAAGATTTTCCATTTATGATGGACGTAATGACGCGTGCTAAGCGTATCTCGGTTGTTAAGGAACCATTCGTGCACTGGCGCAATGATGATGCTCAAGGAAATTCCACTAGTGCTACTGGCAAAAAACTTCTACTTATGGCAAAGAACAGTAAGACTGGGATCGAGATTATCAAAAAGTCTGGTTACCTTGATAATGTTCGTGAAGAACTCTACATCCATGTTTTGTGGACAAATATGGGTTTTTTTCAAAACATCCAACGTAAATACCGCAAAGAGTACTACCTAATGCTTAAAGAGATTTTTCAGCCCATTAAGGAAGACTCAAAATTCACTTTTCGCTATTTCCGTGGTCAGGATCGTCTATTTTATAAAATGTTCACCCAATATAGCTACTTTAAAGTTAGCATCATTATTAGCCTCATCCATGCAAAAACTGGCCTTACGCGTTTAGCTCACAAAGTCCTATACAGAGCGTCGTAAGATAAGAGCCAATATCTATGAAAGCCCCTCTCGTCTCCCTCCTCATCCCCATCTACAATGTCGAACCATATCTCGACCAAGCCCTCTCGTCCGCCGTTTCTCAAACTCTGAAAGACCTAGAAATCATCTGTATCAACGATGGTTCGACAGACAATTCTCTAAACATCATTAAATCCTACGCTAAAAAAGACCCTCGTATTATCATCATCGATAAACCAAACTCTGGCTATGGCGACTCCATGAACCAAGGACTCAAAAAAGCCCAAGGTAAATACATCGGCATCCTCGAACCAGACGACTGGCTCGAATCAAACGCTCTTGCCACCCTCTATACCCTTGCAAAAGAACATGAAGCAGATGTAGCAAGAGGGAATTACTATGAATCGACCACCTCCTCCGAAACCGATCGGCCACTCGATAAAAAAACCACTCTTATCTCCAATCATGACGCGAATCTTCCTCTCGCTCCCGCCTGGTTCGACAATCCTAGCCACCCTAAGCTCTACGAAAAACTCTTCCGACTCCCTCCTGCCATCTGGTCCGCCATCTACCGCCGTGACTTCCTCCTTGAAAATAATATCAGTTTTCTCCCCACCCCTGGGGCGTCGTATCAAGATCTCGGCTTTAATTTCAAGGTCCTCGCCACCGCCCAGCGAATCGTCCTTACCGACGAAGCCTTCCTGCACTATCGCACCGACAACGCCAACTCTTCCGTCCATAATCCCGGCAAAGCCCTCTGTGTCGTCGAAGAATACGCCGGCATTGCCGACTTTCTGGAGGAGCGTAACCTCTTGAAGTCTCTCGCCCCCCTCATGTCCGCCGCCAAGTTCCGCAACTACCACTGGAACCTCCAGCGACTCGACCACTCTTTAGCCAAAGATTTCTACCGCACCATGCGAAGCGAACTACGTCTCGCCGCCCAAAACCACTGGTTAAAAAAATCCAACTTCACCAAATTCGAATGGCTAGCCCTCCAAGGCGTCCTGCATGCCCCAATCTTCACTAAAAACCTCCTCAACTTCCGTCGTCGCCTCCGTCACCCAAAATAGCCTCCCCAGCCACAATTCTCCCTAAAATACCATTTTCATGCTATAATAAGTCCAATTATGGGATTTCCGAATATACTTTGCCAAAAGAATCGTATTTTGTTGGGCGAACTCGTCAAAACCGATTTTAAGCTCCGCTACCAAGGTTCAATCCTCGGTTACACTTGGGCTGTCTTACGCCCCCTCCTTATGTTTGCAATCCTTTACATCGTCTTTGCTAAGATGCTCAACTTCGGCAACGACATCCCCCACTACCCCGTCTATCTCTTAACCGGCACCGTCCTCTGGAACTTCTTTACTGAATGTACCGGCCTCGGTATTAACTCAATCGTCGGTCGCGGCGACCTGATCCGTAAAATCAGCTTCCCGAAATACATCATCGTCGTCTCCGCCACTTCTACCGCCCTGATCAACCTCGCCATCAACCTCTGTGTTATTATCATCTTCGCCCTCATCAACGGCGTCGCCCCGACCTGGACCTGGCTCCTCGTCCCATTCTTAATCCTTGAGCTCTATCTCTTCTCGCTCGGTATCTCCTTCCTTCTCGGTGCTATCAATGTTAAATATCGCGACATTACCTCGATCTGGGACGTCCTAATCCAAGCCCTTTTCTATGCCGTCCCTATCATCTACCCCCTCTCCATGGTTCTCAGCTCCGGCAGCTTCGGTGCTCTAGCTGGCCGCATTATCATGCTAAACCCTATAGCCCAGGTCATCCAAGACGTCCGCTATACCCTCATCACTGATGCCACTATGACGACCTGGAGCGTCATTAATAACCCCTTACTTCGCCTCGTTCCGTTTCTCATCGTTATCGTCCTGCTTATCGCCGCCTCCCTGTTCTTCCGTAAAAAATCTAAGCACTTTGCCGAGGAGGTCTAATGTCTAAGAAAAAACACCCCAAATCTCCATTATATCACAAAAACCAAAAAAAATCAATAGGCATAGCCAAACAAGCCATTAATTCTACTGAACCTGTGGAAAATCTGTGTAAAACTTGTGCAAAACAAGATAAAATTAGTGGAAATCCTGTGGATAATCAATCATCTACCTGTGCAAATCCTGAGGAAAACTCCGAGAATATTGTGCAAAAAGCCCAAGATTCTGTGCAAAAACCTGCGAAAAATCCAGTGCAAAACTCCGAAAACGCTATTAAAGTTACTGGTCTCCATAAAAGCTTCCATCTCCCCACTGAGCGTGCCTCTGGCCTCAAACAAGCCATTTTTAATTGGCTCAAAGGCGTTAAAGGTTACACTGAACACAAGGTGTTGAGCGGTATTGATTTTGAGGTAAAAAAGGGCGAATTCGTCGGCATTGTCGGTCGCAACGGCTCTGGTAAGTCTACTTTACTAAAGCTCCTCGCCCAAATCTACATCCCCGACAGCGGCAAAATTGAGGTCAACGGCACCCTCGTCCCGTTCATTGAGCTCGGCGTTGGCTTTAACCCCGAATTAACCGGCCGTGAAAATGTCTATCTAAACGGTGCTCTACTCGGGTTCTCCAACAAAGAAATGGACGCCATGTACGACGAAATCGTTCATTTCGCCGAACTAGAGCCTTTCATGGATGCCAAACTAAAGAACTACTCTTCTGGTATGCAAGTCCGCCTCGCCTTTTCTATCGCCATCCGAGCACGTGGTGATATTCTCATCCTTGACGAAGTTCTAGCGGTTGGCGATGCCGAGTTCCAGGGGAAATGTAACGACTATTTCGCCAGTCTCCACGGCGGCCAAACCGTCATCCTCGTTACCCACTCTATGGAGAATGTCCGCCGCTTCTGCGACCGTGCTATCTTAATTGAACAAGGCAAAGTTGCCGCCGAAGGCAGTCCAGAAGAGGTTGCTAAGGCCTATGAAAATCTCTGGCAATAGTTAACCCAGCTTAATAAAACCAAGGAGGTACCGATGAATCAAACCGAGAACAACCAACCAGTCTTAAACGCTCATCCCGATGTCCTAATCGTCGGTGCCGGCCTCTTCGGTCTTACTATGGCTGAGCGTCTCATCCATGAACTCGGTAAAAAGGTTCTCGTCATTGACAAGCGTCATCACCTCGGCGGCAACTGCTACTCCGAATTTGACTCCGAAACTGGCATCGAATGCCATAAATACGGAGCCCACCTCTTCCACACCTCAATCCCTGAAGTCTGGGACTACGTCAATCGCTTTACTAAGTTTACGAACTATATTCATCATGTCTACACTACGCATGATGGCGTCGTCTACCCCCTCCCCATCAACCTCGGCACTATTAACCAATTCTTCCGTGCCGCCTACACTCCTGATGAAGCAAAGCTCAAAATCGCCGACCAAATTGCCAAACATGACATCGCTGAAGAGCAATTCGGCAAAGATTCCATCGAACCCCAAAACCTCGTCGAACAGGGAATCTCCCTCATCGGCAAGCCCCTTTTCGATGCCTTTATTAAAAACTACACCGCGAAGCAATGGCAAACTCCCGCCGAAGAACTTTCTCCCGAAATCATCAAGCGTCTCCCAGTTCGCTATAATTACGACAATCGCTATTTTAACGACACTTACGAAGGTCTCCCTGTCGACGGCTACAATGCTTGGTTTGAAGCTATGGTAAAGAGTTGCGGTGATAATCTTGAAGTACGTCTCGAGACCGACTATTTTGATGACCCAGCGATCCAGGACCTTAAATCTTCCGGTATCCTTACTATCTATACTGGCCCTATCGACCGCTACTATAGCTATCAGTTTGGCGAGTTAAAATGGCGTAGTCTTGACTTCAAAAAAGAGGTCCTCGATGTGGATGATTTTCAGGGTTGTCCAGTCATGAACTATGCCGATCTCGAGCCAAAGTACACCCGTATCCACGAGTTTAAGCACTTCCACCCCGAGCGAGCCTCTAACCCTGATTTTGCCAACACTGCTTATGCTCCTGCTTCCGGCAAAACCGTCATCGTCCGCGAATATAGTAAAACCTGGCAACTCGGCGAAGAGCCTTATTACCCAGTCAACACCGCCAAAGATCGTCTTAAACTGACCGAATATCAATCTCTCGCTGCTAATGAAAAAAATGTCGTCTTCGGCGGCCGCCTCGGCGAGTATGCTTACTATGACATGGACAAGACCATCGCTGCCGCCCTTGCCAAGTTTGAAGAGCTAAGATCTCGCTTCTAGCCATGCCAAAATCCTCCAAATCTCAAGCCTCTCCAAGCCCGAATCACCGTCCCCTCATTTCCGTCATCATCCCCGTCTATAATGTCGAATCCACCCTCGAACGCTGCCTGAATTCTGTCATGAAACAAACTTACCAAAATCTCGAGATTCTCCTCATCAATGACGGCTCGACTGATCGCAGCGGGGAATTATGCGACCAACTCGCCCGTAAAGACTCTCGTATCAAGGTTATTCACCAGAAAAACCAAGGCCTCTCTGCCGCCCGTAATACTGGTCTCAGCCTCATGCGTGGCAGTCATGTCACTTTTGTCGATTCCGATGATTTTCTTGACCACACCATGATCGAAAAGCTTTATCAGTCCCTCTTTATTACCCAGCTTGGCCAAGACTCCACTTCCAAGTCTCGAACTCCTCCCCTAAAGCTTTCCATCTGTTCTTTCGCCGAAGTCTTTCCTGACGGCTCCGAGCGAAGCTTCGTTCGGCCTCTCGCCGGCAACCCAGCCACCAACCCGCAATCATCATCCGCTCCCCAGCCCCACCTTCTCGACCAAGCCAATTGTCTCATCAACATGCTTTGTGAACGCGATTTCACTCTCATGGCCTGTGGCAAGCTTTACGCAGCCGAACTCTTCGAGACGGTCCGCTATCCTGTCGGCAAGCTCTACGAAGATGTCGGAACGACTTACCGCCTCATCCTCCAGTGTGACCAGGTCGCCTTTCTCCCCGAGCCACTCTATAAATATTACCAAAATCCCAGCTCAATCATCCACCAAACCTTCCGTCCCGCGAAGCTCGACCTTATCGACTTAACCGACCAAATGTGTGATAATATCGCCATTTTTTACCATATTACCGGTCAGTCGCAAAATCCCCAAATTACTACCGACTGGGAACTAAACCCTACCAGTCAGTCGAAAAACCCGAAAAATACTACTGACTGGGAGTATTCCACCCCTGAAAAACCCCAAAACTCCGCCAAAAACCCTGAAGACCTAAAGCTCTCCACCCAAAACTCTACTGAAAGCTTCAAAACCCTCGAAAATGCCCTAAAACTTCGTCGCATGCACGCCCGTTTCAGCATCTTGCGACAGATCATCTTCGCAAAGCCCGAAACCCCCGAACAAAAGTCCAATTTCCGTAAAATCCGCCGAGAAACCGTCACCTATCTCAAATCCCACCAAGCCGACATCCTAAAAAACCCCCTTCGCACCAAGCGTGACCTACTGGCCATGCAATCCCTCCACCTTGGCCTCCCTGTTTTCACTCTCGCTTGGCGACTTTATGCCCATTTTCGTTCCTGAGATCTATTGCTACGCCTCAATAAACCCAAAGAACCTCAACTTACCCCTCCACCTCCATCCCCAAATACCTCAGTGTATCTTGCATTGCTTCAGCAATCGAAAGCTCCACTTTCCATCCTAGCTCCCGCTCCGCCTTTCCTGGATCTGCACAAATTACCGCCAAATCACCAGCCCTCCTCCCCACGATTTTGTGCGGCAAAGCTTTTCCACTCGCTTCCGAAAACGCTTTTACCATCTCCAACACCGAAGTCCCTTCGCCTGACCCCAAGTTATAAACCTTTACTTGCTCCCCCTCGTCAATCTTCTCGACCGCCGCGACATGTCCTTTTGCCAAATCCACCACATGAATGTAATCCCGTCGACAAGTCCCATCTTTAGTGTCATAATCATTTCCAAACACCGTCAACTCCGGAATTTCGCCCGTCGCCACCTTCATAATAAATGGCATCAAGTTATTCGGCTTATCATTCGGATTTTCGCCCAAAAGCCCTGACTGATGAGCCCCAATCGGATTAAAATACCTTAAGATCACTGCCCGAAACTTTGGATTCGCTACTGCCGTATCTTTCAAAATCTCTTCAATCATATATTTCGTTCGTCCGTACGGATTCGTCAGCCCTCGCCCTGTCTCCATCTCCTCTGAGCATTTCTTCTCGCCCTGATCGCCATACACCGTTGCCGAAGACGAAAATACTATATTGTCCACCCCATATTCTTCCATACACTCCAGCAGGTTAATCGTCCCGCCCACATTATTCTCATAATATCGAAGCGGCTGCTTAACCGATTCTCCTACCGCCTTCAAACCCGCAAAATGCATTACCGTATCGAAGCTATTTTTCTCAAAAACCTTTGCGAGCTCCACCGCGTCCCGAATATCAACTTCATAAAACTCCGGCCTCACCCCAGTAATCTTCTCAATCTGATCCAAAACCGTAATTTTACTATTGTATAGGTTGTCTAATATTTTTACCTTATAACCCGCCTGAATCAATTCTATCGCCGCATGCGAGCCAATATACCCTGTCCCTCCAGTAATCAAAATCTGTCCCTTTGCCATATTTCCTCCAAGAATTATTAGATTAATTATAGCACAAACGAAGCCTCTATCTTTATTACTTCATGAGCTTCTTAGAGGAACTCCCGGACCTTACGAGGGAGGGCGTAGGACGCACGCCACCCGTAACGACGGGATGGCGTGACATCCGGTCCGAGAAGAAGCTTGCGAAGTAATAAAGACGAAGCTTTGTGTTATAATAAACTACATGAGGAGAGATTTTGGGCTGATTTTTCATTTTTTTCTAGTGCTCGGAGACGCCTGTGCAATTTTGCTCTCCTTTTTGGTAGCCTACTTGATTCGCATTCATCTCGACCAACGCCCTTTCTACTTTAAAGCTGAGCCTCTTGACTTCGTTCTTTCCATTCTCGTTCTTCTACCTGTATATTTAGTGGTTCTTGCCGCCTTTGGCCTCTATAGTAAATCCATCTTCCTGAAGCATAGCCGCTGGTCAGAGTTCGGCCGACTCTTTCTTGCCTCAGTCGTTGGTATGATGGCGATTATCAGCTACGATTTTTTCTTCCATGTCGACCTTTTCCCAGTCCGCATCATGGTTCTCTATGCCGTTTTGACCTGTTTTCTCAGCCTCTGCCTCTTCCGTGGCTTAATCCGCCTAATCCGTAGCCACACCTTTAAGACCCGTAAAGTCACCCTCCGTGCCGTCATCATCGGCAATAGCAAAAACACCGAATACCTCGCAAACTACATCTCCGCCTTCCCCGAATCTGGTTTTTCGTTAGCCGGCGTTGTCGCTGGGGCTAAGTTTATCCCTAAAGACCTTCGCCGGAAACAATATTCTTCGCTTAAAGAGGCCCTTCGTCGCACGAAGCCCGATGTTATTTTCCAAACCGACGATCGCCGCACTGAATATGTCTATCGTCAATCAATTAACCACCATCTCCTCTACTATTTCGTCCCCTCGAATGCCATGTTGACCTCACAAATGGGCGACCTCGAGCTAATCGGCGACACTCCCTCAATTTTTGTCCGTGTTACACCCCTGGCTGGCAGTGCAAAGATCGCCAAGCGTGCCTGTGATCTCGTTATTAGTACTCTCGTTCTTATCATTGCCGCTATCCCCATGGCGATTATTTGGCTTATCGAAAAATTCTCCGACCCCACCGCTTCGCCCATCTATGCCGAAACCCGCCTCTCCCGCTACGATCATCGTTTTAAAATCTATAAGTTCCGCTCCATGAAACCCGAATATTCCGGCCTCTCTCCCGAAGAAGCCTTTACTAAAATGGGCAAGCCCCATCTCATAAAAAAATACCGCAAGAACGGCGACATGATTCCGAACGATCCTCGTATTACAAAACTCGGCCATTTTCTCCGTGCCACTTCGCTCGACGAGCTACCCCAACTTTTCAATGTCCTTCGCGGCGACATTTCGCTAGTCGGACCTCGTGCTCTCGTTCCGGGCGAACTTCATCATTACGGCGACCGCTCCCTCCTCCTCTCCGTTAAGTCCGGCGTCACCGGCCTCGCCCAAGTCTCCGGCCGCCGCGACATTTCCTTTGAAGAACGCCGAGCTCTTGATCTTTACTATATCCAAAACTGGTCCATGAGCCTCGACTTTCGTATTATGTTTAAGACTTTCTGGGCCGTCCTCTTCCGCAAAGGGGCGAAATAATGTCCAAATCTCGCTCTAAAACGACCAAAACTGCCAAAAAATCAACCCCCGACCCCTCCATCGCTCTCGTCTGTGACTGGCTCACTACCCCTGGCGGTGCCGAAAAAGTCCTCCTCGAA
This sequence comes from uncultured Candidatus Saccharibacteria bacterium, assembly GCA_947425245.1. Classification (GTDB taxonomy): domain Bacteria; phylum Patescibacteriota; class Saccharimonadia; order Saccharimonadales; family Saccharimonadaceae; genus Nanosyncoccus. Next base: position 78,593 of record CANDYU010000001.1, on the reverse strand, counting down.
CTACACCAGATGTATCCCGACGCCCCAATTTACACTTCTCAATATCGCCCCAAGAAAATCGCCTGGTTTAATACAGCCATCGTCCGCACCGGTTGGCTCAACCTCTTTCCTGCCTGCCTTCGCAAGCTCCTTGGCCCTCTTCGGGCTCTCTATTTCTCGCATCTCGACCTCAGCCACTACGACCTAGTCATCTCGGTCACGGGTGCTGAGGCGAAGGCTGTGAAGACCAATTATCACATCTGTTATTGCCATGTCCCCACCCAATATTACTGGCAAATGTACGACCAATACATCAAAAATCCCGGTTTCGGCTTTCTGAATCCTCTCGTCCGCCTCGCCCTGAAATGCCTTATTAAGCCTCTTCGCCAGGCCGATTTCCGAGCCGCCCAGCGACCCGACCAATTCGTGACGATTTCTAGCTACGCCGCCGCCCAGATTAAACAGTTTTACCACCGCGACGCCAAAATCATAGCTCCCCCTGTTGATATTAGTCGTTTCTCACCCTTTTCCACAACTTCTCCACAAAAATCCACAAGAAATCCACAAGAAATCCACCAAAAATCCGAACTTCTCCACAAAAATCCACAAGAAATCCACAAGAAATCCACCAAAAACCCGAATTTCTCCACAAAAATCCACATTTTTTCCACATTTTTTCCACAACTTTTCCACAGGAGTACCGAATCCACTCCTACGACGGTCTCTAGAAATGAGCCATACTTCGTCATTTCTTGTCGCCAGGTAACCTGGAAACGCGTCGACCTTGCTATTAAGGGTTGCATTTTGGCCCAGAAACGCCTAGTCGTCATTGGTGACGGCCCTGAACATCATCATCTCGAGACTCTCGCCACCCCTCTTATTCATTTTATTCCTTGGCTCGACGCTAAAGAGCTCTCGCAATACCTCCAATCCGCCACCGCCTACATTTTCCCCAGCCTCGAACCATTCGGTATCGCTGCAGTTGAAGCCCTTGCTGCCGGCTGCCCAGTCATCGCCTACAAAGCCGGCGGCAGCCAAGACATCATCCAGCCAGGGAAGAACGGCCTCTTTTTTGCCAAACAAACCCCCGAATCCCTCGCGAAAGCCCTTAAATCCTTCCAATCCTCCGACTACAGCCGTTCCGCCGTCTCAAGCACCGCCACGAAGTTCTCCTCCAAACATTTCCGCTCCAACATCTCCCAACTCGTCTCCGCATTTTCCGAACAATCATCAAAATCACAAAACCTTAAACCCCAGGAGGGAACGAAACTATGAAACCAACCAAAGAACCATCATCAATCCTTAGAAAAGCCATCCTCTTCCTGATTCTCCTTCTTCCGGGCGTCCTCTTCTTTTCTTACTATCCCATAATCCGCCTCGGTTCCAACCAAACCATGAACTTCGAGCTCTCTCTTCCGCTCATTTGGCTAGTCATCTTCGATTTTCTCAGTTTCATCGCACTTTTCCTACAAAACCCCAACCGGTCTCAAAGTACCAAAAATCTTCAAAGTGCCGATAAACTTCAAAGTAAAAAAAGTCTTCAAAGTACTAAAAATCCTCAAAGTATCGCCAGATCCTCCCTCCTCAGCCTCAAAAAACTCTTCACCACCAATTTTACTGGCATTTCTGATCGCCGGTTCTTTCTCCTCTCCCTATTCCCGTTCTACGCCACTATCTCCGCCTTCTGGTCGCCCAATCCCCTCCGAGCCATTCTCACCGCCGGCATTATTTGGCTGCTCTTCTTTGCCATTTTCTCATTAATTTACATTCTACCCCTCCTCACTCCCCCCAAAAACTTCTCCCGTCTCCTCTTAAAATCATTTTTTCTCTTTAGTGCACTCGTCTGCCTCTTCTGCTGGATCCAGTGCTTTCTCGACCTCGCCGGTATCGGTCGCGAATCCAGCCTTCTTTGTCTCGGTTGTGTTTCTCAGTCCTTCGGCTTTCCGCACCCCTCCGGTTTTGCCATCGAGCCCCAATTCATGGGCAACCTCCTCCTCGCCCCAACCCTGACGGCACTCTACCTCCTCGTCTCCCCCTGCCACCACTCCTCCAAGCGTACTACCGCCCTCCTTATCCTTATTACCTTCTTCTTTTCCTCCACCCTCTTCCTCACTTTCTCTCGCGGAGCAATCTATGCCTATGCCATCGCTCTCTTTGCCTTTTCCTGTTTTCTCCTCTACCGTCGTCGCTTTGCCCGACCCATCCTTACCCTCATTCTTATCCCTGTCCTCTCCTTCCTCTTTACTCTTACTGTCCAAGGCTTTTTCACCGTCATCGGCCCAACTCACGACTCTTTTCTTTCCGGTGCCGCCAAGTCCCTTCACCAGCTCTCACTTGGCCTTATTGATCTTCGTCCTCGCAGCTCCGCTCAATCTGACGCTGAGCCCACGAACTCATCCAGCTCCTTAGAAAATCCCCCCGAATCGTCAGATTCCTCCGGCCCCACCCCCACCGATTCTGCGATTTTCGATGGCTACGTCGCCGAATCAACCAACATTCGCCTCAATCTCACTGGTACCGCTATTGACACTTGGCTTGACACCCCCGCCAGTATCCTATTCGGCGTTGGCCTAGGTGGTGCTGGCAGTGCCATGCACGCCCGCTTTCCCGATCGCGTCACCAGCCCCAAAGAAATCGTCCAAAACCAATTTTTCAGCCTCCTCCTCGAGCTCGGCCTCATCGGAATTATCATTATTATCTTTGTACTGATCGTGGCTTTCTCGCCCCTCCCGCTTCGCCATTCCAATCGCCCACCAAAATCCCTCTTCTGGTCCAACCCCGCCCTCCCTCTCCTCATTAGCCTCATTCTCGCCTATCTTGTTACTCTTAACTTCTTCGCCGGCCTGCCTAACGCCCTCCATATCTATCTCCTTCCACCTCTTCTTCTCATCATTTTCGCATCCCCTAAGCACAGTCTTCGTCCGTAGCGGGGTCGTCCGTCGCGACAACGGCTCTGCCCGGAACCTTGGCATCAATGGCTACAATTGGTCCACTACGGCTTCGCCCGTTTACAACAATGGGTCTGCTGCTTTGACAGGTTACAACCTCAATTTCAATGCTAGTGGCGTCAACCCGTCGAACGGCCCGTACCATCGTTGGAACGCTTTCCCCATTCGTTGTCTGGCGTACTAGGTTAGATAAGGTTGCCCTGTACTTTAGGGGGCTTAACCGGTGTCAATATTATATTTATACTAATCGATTATCAATCCTCAAGGAGCCATCTCAATTAACTCTTTTTGGATTAATTAAGCAAACCTTTTGTTTGTAGAATCATGGACTTTTTTAAGAAAAACTATTGACTCAGTAAAAAATGTGATATATAATGAACATGTACTGCGGAGATTGTTCTACCGTTTAAGAATATCGCGGGATAGAGCAGCCTGGTAGCTCGTTTGGCTCATAACCAAAAGGTCGTTGGTTCAAATCCAACTCCCGCAACCAAAATGGAACCGTACATCGCCCCCCCGATTGCGGTTCCATTTTGGCTTTCCAGATTAACTATAGACGCTAAAATCTTCCATCACACAACCCCACAGTAGATTAAATATTGTCATTTCACCGCGTCGAAGGTGTGGTTGGGTTTTCTAGTCTTGATCATTCTAGGCTGACGCGAGTCTGAGTCTTTAGACGAAGAGAGCGTCACCAGACTAGAAAACCAACCACCCTCGCAGGTGAAATGCTAATATCCAATCTTATCTAACCTAGTACGCCAACTGAGGAGCTCTCGAGAGAAGCAAAAATGTTTACATTTTTATTTCCGAGAGAGCGAGCTTCTGTCAGCGACGTCAGGAGCGTGGACAACGGATGGGGAAACCATAATAACGATAGAATGGACCGTCTGATGGGCGGACATCGCTAACATAGAAAGTGAGGTAATAATCTGCTAATCCAGTTGTTCCGTCATAGTATATTGAGGAAGTAGTACTGGACCAGCCATAACCGCCGAGGCCGAAATATCGAACGGAGCTGTGAGTGCGATAAACATATCCGCTACGGACGAAGTAATCAATATCGCTCAATTAACCGAAAAATCAACCAAAATAACAGAGGTAATTCTAAATCCAACCCGTATAGTCTATACGGGTTCGTCCGTAGCGGGAACGTCTCTCACCTCTACGGCTCTGCCCGGCATCTTGGCATCTCTGGCTACATTTGGTCTCCTACGGCTTCGCCCATTTACTACAATGGGTCTGCTGGTTTGGCAGGTTACAACCTCGGTTTCAATGCTAGCGGCGTCGGCCCGTCGAGCGGCCCGGACAGTCGTTGGTACGGTTTCCCCATCCGTTGTCTGGCGTACTAGGTTAGATAAGTGAAAAATCCCATCGTACCTTTTACTCCAACCCGTATAGCCTATACGGGTTCAACTTCATTTTACCTCTGTTAATTCTGTCAACTTTCTTGTTAATTAACCAAGAATCGTCCGTAGCGGGTATGTCTCTCATTATTACGGCTCAACACGCCGGATGGGGAACTATAGCCGCTACTGGTCAGCGACATCAGCATCTGTTTATGAGGATAACACTCAAGGACAAACCGGATACAATTTCTTTTTCTCGAACAGTATTCATCCTTCTAACGGCCCAAATCACCGTTGGGGTGCTTTCCCCATCCGTTGTCTGGCGTACTAGGTTAGATAAGCTTCAATACTAAAATACCCAAAATACGTCACTTCCGTCCAACCCTTAATTTCCCAAACCATCAAAAACCGAACAACTCTTCTTCTACTTTTCCACATCTGTGTAAACATTCCGAAATAAAACCCAACTTTTATCAACATTGACAAATCAGACAAAAACCTGCAAAAAATCTACCAAAACCCCACTCCCAAAAACCTACCAAAAATCCGCCCCGAAGGGCGGACTTCTCGTGTTAAGAGCCTAATCTACTCCGTTTCGCCACCTTCTGATGTCTCCTCGGCCTCTTCGTCGCTTTGACTCAAGGCATTCAAGAGGGAATCTTCCGCATTTTTCCGTTTCTTCTTTTCCGGTGCCTTTGCCAGCTGAATATCAAGGTCATATCCAGTTAACTTCGAAGCCAGCCGCACATTTTGCCCCTGACGACCAATCGCAATTGACTGCTGATCTTCGGTGACAAAAACCTTCGCTTTCTTGCCATCAATTTCTACTTTAACTACCTCGGCCGGACTAAGAGCCTCACGAATATATTCCGACGGATTCTCGCTCCAGTTAATAATATCAATCTTTTCTCGATCACCAATCTCGTTCATGATGGCCTGTACCCGCATACCGCGTCCACCCACAAAGGTTCCCACCGGATCCACTCCTGGCACCGTTGATACTACCGCAATCTTCGTCCGGCGTCCCGCTTCGCGAGCAATCCCCTTAATCTCTACTGATCCAGTCTCCAGCTCTGGCACTTCCTGGCGGAATAGATACTCAATAAACTCCGCACTACCTCGTGACAAAATCAACTGAGCTCGCATGTCATCATGCTCCACCCCCTTGAGATAAACCTTAACTCGGTCACCCACTCCAAACACTTCGCCATCAATCTGTTCGCTCTTTGGCATAATACCCTGAGCCTTCCCCAGATCAATCTTAATTACTCTCGGCTCAACACGAGACACCACACCTGTCATTACTGTGCCAATCTTGTCCTCAAACTCCGACAAGACCGCGTCTCGCTCTGCCTCGCGCAACCTCTGCACAACTACTTGTTTTGCTGTCATTGCCGCCACGCGACCAAAGTCTGTCACCTCCTCTGATTCTTCAACTAGATCGCCAATCTCGGCTTCCGGCTTAATCGCCTTTGCTTCAGCTAGTGGAATCTCGGTTGCCGGATTATAGGCTAAACCGTCTTCAATTACCTCACGCTCAATAAACACGGTAGCCTTACCAGTATTCGTATCTAATAAAGCTCGTACATTCATCTCCTTATCACCGTGATCTTTACGCCACGCCGCCGCAATTGCCATCTGTACGACCTCTAATATTGTGTCTTCCGGCAGACCTTTTTCCTCTGCAATCACTTTCGTCATCGCACTTAACTGCCGCAGGTCTAAACCTTCCATTTACTCTCCTTATCTATTTAAACTTTTCGCCTCAGGATCTCTCCCAAACGAAAAACCGCCCCTTTTCGGGTCGGTCAATATCAGTATACCTTAATTATAGCGAACCTCTTTACTCCTGTCAACCACCTTTCCGAGCTAATCCTCCTCGTCTTCGTCATAGGCATCATCTTCGTATTCATCCCAATCCCTCCACTCATCATCGTCATCCCAGCTGTCATCGTCACAACCCTCATACTGTTGCCGGTTAATTTCGTCAAACTCCTCTTGGGTATAATGCCCATCCCGCCGCTCTGTCCGGATATCGTCATCGTACTCCTCAAGTGCCTCCTGAATCGCCGGATCGGTCGCATGGTAAACCGTCGAGGCCACTCCCGGCTGATAAAATCCGCCTTCTTTGCTTGAATGCTGCTTCTCGCTCACCCGCTTATCACCATTCGCCCGAAACTCAAAATTATACACCCGATATTTTAACAGATAACGTGCCGTCGCCTTTGGCTTTCCGCCCAACTCCGCCGGAATAATATTATAATCCGCCAAAAGCTCCGTAAATCTCTCCGCCGTCTCCGCTCCGCGACCCATCGCCTTATTCAGCTGCACTGCCACATCAAACGACCCAATATAGTCGCTATCTATATTCATATCCTCAATCAACGGATATGAACTCGTACATTCACGCAACACCGTCTGCATCGTTAACGCCCGTAACGCCAACCGACCCGACGCCGGCCTTCTGCTGTCCGGCTGCTCATATTCTGTCGGTCGAATAATATTCTCTTGCAAATCATCATACGCCTGACTACTAACAACCAAAGCTCCATTCATCACCAAGGCTTCATTAATCGTAAAATCCCGCGTCCCAAAATATCTTTCTAGCGTCTCACTCTGGATTCCATGTCCGAACGCATAGTCGTCCGGCATATACTCCGCCGCCAAACTATCCAGCGTCTTCCAGTCGTTATAACTCTCCCCGTCCGACCCTAATATATTCACCAGGTCAATATCCCGAATCGGTTCCCGGTCTCCAGTAATTATCTCGCGTGCAATACTTCGTGCCATCCCACCCATGACAGCTACATTTTTCGGCAACTTCGTTAGAAACTCATACCTTTTCGTAATCGCCTCTGGCAGTCTAAATACCTCAAACCGCCCCTCCTTAGGCCCAAGCTCCGCTAAGCCGCCTCTCTCGTTATTGGCTCTTGCTAATCCATTCCGTACCAGTTCCACAATCCCGGCCACATCCGTCAAATCTTCTGACTTCTCCCTGCTTGCTTCGTTTGTATGCTTTAATACTTCACTCATATCCCAATTATACGCCATTCTGCCCGCCCCCAGCAAATTATTCCGCCACCCTCGTATTCCGGTAAGTTTTGCTCATTCTCTCATCATCATAATATTTATCCAGCACTACCTCAATCGGATTGTCTGCCGGGTCGCCCGCTCGCCTTGCCGACTGTCTTGCCGCCGCTAGCAGGGAAATTCCAATATCCGCCATCAGTACCGCTGCAATAATCGCACATGCCAGATTCACATTTTTCTCCGGCAACTTCTTATATATCTCATCCAACCACGGACAAACCCACCTCGCCAGCAGCATGACCAATACTCCCCAAAACAGCATATAGGGAATTGTTGTTCGCCCCGCAATATTCAGCGGCCGATCCGAATAATCCCAAGAAATCGTCCCAAACATCCATTCCTGCACCACGCTCAGCCCAAATTCTAACGCACCCCCAAACAACGCTCCGAACCCCAGACACTGCCACCATTTCAATTTTGGCAAATAAAACACCAAATAAATCAACACCGCCCCAATCCCATACACCGGCGAAAATGGCCCATATAATAACCCCCGCCGAGACTCCCAAATAATCTGTCCCGTCCCCCAAAAATTCTTAAAAATCGTAATAATTTCTTCGTAATATGTCCCAAAAATACACCCAATCAAAAACAATAGTACTACCTGATTAAAAATTTTCCGCCAATTTCTCTTTTGCCCAGAATTCGTATCTTTAGTCATCTTCTCCTTATTCTATCAGCTCTTACCCCTACAGCACAACCCATCCTTACTAGAATACCGCCCAGCTCATTGTTACTCTCTTGACAAAATCAGCTTTCTGTATATAATAAAAACGTTTATCACTAGTAATAGTCGTATCTTATCAGAAAGAGGTGACCAAAATGTCTAAATTTTTCAGCGCCGACCTTCATGTTGGCGAAATCCCTGCCCCAGGCAATCCGTCTTACTACCGGGGTTTCTCTCCCGAAGAACTCCAGCGGCATTTTCTCGCTCAGTGCCACGCCCAAATTGGCATAAATGATGAACTTTACCTTCTTGGCGATTTGATTACAGACGCTAAGTACCTTCAGTTTTATGACCAACTGCCCGATTGCCGCCTCTTTATTATCTGCGGTAATAAAGAACAACATATTGAAAATTTTGCCGACGAAGCCTTTAAACGCTTACCGAACCACCGCAACCGCCTAGAAGTCTTCACCGGTTTTCAATTTGTCGAAATCGGCGGTCGAACCTGGCGTATCGCCCACCGTCCTAAGGATGTCATTGGTTTCTCCGTTCCTATGCCTGCTCTCTGTGCTCATGCTCATGGCTTCTGGCGCACCCGTCAGCTCTCGAACGGCGAACCGCTCATTAATGTCGGTATCGACGCTTGGTGCGGCAACATCGTGAGCGAAAAATTTATCCAACTTCAGTATGAAGGAGTAACCAGCGGTAAATTTAACCACATTTTGAATTTAGAGAATCTGTAATATGCTTTCTCTTTGCATTCTATTATTCTTTCTAATCTGCGTAACCTCTAAACTCAGCCCCCAGCGATTCCTCCTGGAGGCTTTTCTATCGTTCATGCCAAGCACATTAGTATTATTGACACTTTGCTCTACCGTTTACGTAACGGCATATTACCGCTCTTGCCGCTTTTCTCCACCGTTCTTGTAATCATAAATTAGCACTCTTGACACTCGACTGCCAATTTGCTACAATTATCTTAATTAGCAGTCTTGACATACGACTGCTAATGATATAACATTGAAATAAGAATTGCATTTATTTAAGAACTAGCTGCGAGCAACTAGGCTACGGTTCTTTCTCGGGAATCTCCGGCGACAACGGGAGCCGGGCGAAGCGAGTAAGCCGCCTGTAACGACAGGCCGGCACGAGCGTGTCCCGAAAAGAATGGTAGCCTAGCTACTCTCAACTAGTTATTAAAGAAAGGAAATTTTATGTCAAAAATCATTGGAATCGATCTCGGCACCACCAACAGTGCTTTCGCTTACATGGTTGCCGGCAAACCCGAAGTCATCACGAACGCTGAAGGTGACCGTACGACCCCTAGCGTTGTCGCCGTGACTAAGAAGGGCGATCGTCTAGTCGGTAAAGTCGCTCAACGCCAACGCGTTACGAACCCAAAAAATACCATTTATGGCATTAAGCGTCTCATCGGCCGCAAGTTCGACGATAAAGAAGTCCAACGCGACCTTGATATTATGCCTTACAAGATCGTCAAAAAGGGCAACGGTGTAGCCGTCGAAATGGATGGAAAAGAATATACCCCAGAAGAGATTTCTGCTATGGTTCTCAGCAAAATTAAAGCCGACGCCGAAGCTTTCCTCGGCGAAAAAGTCACCGAAGCAATCATCACCGTCCCAGCCTACTTCGACGACTCCCAGCGTCAAGCCACCAAAGACGCCGGCAAAATCGCCGGTCTCGAGGTGAAGCGTATTATTAACGAGCCGACCGCGGCCGCTCTTGCTTACGGTCTCGAGAACAAAAAAGACGAGAAAATCGCCGTCTTCGACCTTGGTGGTGGTACTTTCGATGTCTCTATCCTTGAGCTAGGCGATGGCGTCTTCGAAGTGAAATCCACCAATGGTGACACTCACCTCGGTGGTGAAGATTTCGACAACATTATCGTCAACTTCCTCCTTGATGAGTTCAAGAAGGAGTCTGGCATCGACATCAAGAATGATGCCGCCGCCATGCAACGCGTGAAGGACGAAGCCGAGAAAGCTAAGAAAGAGCTCTCTAGTGCTAAAGAAGTCGAGATTAACCTCCCATTCTTAACCGCCGATGCTGACGGACCAAAGCATTTCGAATACACTCTTACCCGTGCGAAACTCGAAGAGCTTGTTAAGCCTTTACTTGAGCGTCTCGCTGAGCCTGTCGAAAAAGCCCTCAAGGACGCCAAGCTCTCCGCGAAAGACATCGACGAAGTTGTCATGGTCGGTGGTATGACTCGCATGCCAGCCGTCGTCGAAGAGGTGAAAAAGATCTTCGGCAAGGACCCAATGCAGGGCGTGAACCCTGACGAAGTAGTTGCTGTTGGTGCTGCTATCCAAGGTGGCGTCTTGCAAGGCGATGTGAAAGATGTTCTGCTTCTCGATGTTACTCCGCTTTCCCTCGGTATCGAGACTATGGGTGGCGTCTCCACGAAGCTTATCGAACGCAACACTACTATTCCAACCAGCAAGTCCGAGATTTTCTCCACCGCCGCTGATAACCAGCCCCAGGTCGAGATTCATGTTCTCCAAGGCGAACGCGAAATGGCCGCCGACAACAAATCTCTCGGTCGCTTTATCCTTGATGGCATCGCTCCGGCTCCTCGCGGCGTTCCCCAGATCGAAGTTACCTTCAACCTCGACGCCAACGGCATCTTGAATGTTACCGCAAAAGACAAGGGAACTGGCAAGGAACAATCTATTACTATCCAAAACTCAGGCAACATGAGCAAGGAAGACATCGAAAAAGCCCAAAAAGAGGCCGAAGCCCACGCCGACGAGGATAAAAAGAAGCGTGAAGCCATCGATGCAAAGAATCAGCTCGAGAACAAGATTTACCAAGCCGAAAAAATGCCATACGACTTTAAGGATAAAATCTCCGAAGATGACACTAAAGCTATCAAAGATGCTGTCGAAGAGGCCAAGAAAGTCCTAAACGACACCTCTGCCGACAAGGATCAACTCGAAGCCGCAGCAAAGACTCTTGACGGAGTTCTTATGCCAATCGGTGCTAAAATGTACCAAAACACCACGGCCGGCGCCTCAGCCACCCCTGAAGACTCAACCAACAGTTCCGATTCTTCCGACGGTGAAGCAGTCGAAGGCGAAGTGGTTGATAAATAATCCCCCATCGCCAATTTCGGCAGGGAACGACCCGCTAAAAGTACCCAGCAATGGGTACTTTTCATTGTTTCCCAAGTTTATTTCCATTTTTGCAAATTAACTATAAAAACCATTGACAATTTTCATCGTCTGTGCTACAATGTAAACATAAGCTTGATAAGGCTTACGGTTATATCTATATAACCCAGCTCTACTACGTAGAACTGACAATGCCTTAGAAGGGCTTAAGTACATTGAAAGTGGTTTTAGTTTTTCGATAGCTTTCTTGTGCTACCCACAAAAATACAGGAATGCTCAGCCCCGGCGGGGCAAGAATGGTAAATCTTTGTCAGTTTATCATTCGAGAACGAACGCCGGCTGGGAACCGGGTAGTAGGGAAAGAACATTATGGCAAACCAGAGATTATTCGTCAAGGAAATCGCTCACCAGGAGAGAGTAGGTAATAGCATGTCTACAACTTATTGCTATAACCCGAAGGGTCAGCTGACCATCTTCTGGAAGGGAGAAAAAGTCGCCGACCGTGCCAATGTGAAGCCAGGGGACGCTTTTATAGTGTCTTGTAATGGCTCAAAGCCTAGCATCGACAAGCTCAAAGTTCCGCACAGGAACGACGACCTGCTGATGTGGCTGCTTTCCTTCGGGAAAGAGGCTCGGGCCCACTCCGCCGAGGAATACACCATCCTCCTGAACAATCGTCGGGATGAGTACGGCTGGTGGAACTATAGCGAACAAAAGATTTCGGGTGAAGGATACGAATTTACGCTCTGCAATCGTTCTGATTGTGATGGCGTGCATCATCTGGCGTCATACATTGATCGTCCCGTCGATAAGGGGATGGTCAAGGAGGTCCTTACCGCATGGCATGCGGTTCGCTGGCTGTACTGGCCGAAGGACTTCGTGTGCCGGCTTTTGCAGGATCGCTTTGGTTTTACCGAAGCCGAGCTTGCAGAGTTGATCATCAACTAAACCACTGAAATCAAAAGCTCGAGGTGCACTCATTCGTGCGAGATTGATACTCATTCGTATCGTCCCTATCCTCGGGCTTTTCCATACCCATCAATATTGGGAACAATATTCCACTTTCTTCCGATAAACTGTCATGTGTGGCAACGCCCACTCCCCAAAAGTTTCATCCTGCCCCAAATTAACAAAGGGCAGCTTTTTTGGTTTCGCAATTTCTGGGCTTAAACAAACCGTCTCATCCGTCGACTTCCTAATCGTCTCGAACGCTTGTCTCATCGGTCCGCGGTATTCTATCGCAAATTCCGCCTTAAACACCACTATCAGCACCATCAGTCCCACCGCCAAGACGCTCAGCATCGGCTCGAGAACCTTCTCGTCTAGCACGCCGCTCTCAATCCACCACCCCTTCACCAGCACTCCTAGGGCCACCACCAACGCCAGATACGCCGGCAAGGCCAACCGCACCGGTAAGGTAATCTGTGAACCGCATAACAAATATACCGCCGCAAACCCCAAATTCGCCCCGATTACTCGCCGACTCGCCGTCTCTTTTGGCCAAATCTTTAGCTCCTTTTTTGTTATCTTGGCTACCACTATTGCTAGTCCACCCAAAATTACCGCCATAGCACCCACCATCCCGAAGCAGTATCCGAAGTTCACAGCAATATGTTTCGCAATCCGCACTAGGGAACTACCAAAGCTCGTGAATATTTCATTCACCGCGACATAATCATAAGTTTCCGTGTATACTGGATTATTCGCGTATGTCGACACCCCAGCCCCAAAAACATACGCAATCGCGACCGTAATCACCATCCCGGCTAGCATCCAAACCTGCCAAGCCGGCAACCTCCACACCTTCTTCCAAGCCTTTTCTCGCCAACCCTGCCAGACTTTCATCAACACAAACCAAATCAAGAACGCAACCGGCGTAATATTCGACGACATCCCAAAAACCAGCCCAATCACCAACGCGAACCACCATTTCTGATACAGTTTCGGCACCTCCTCGCCCGTATAGCTCCTCACAAACGGCATCCCGAACCCTACAGTAGACAGCCCAATAATCAAGTAATTATGTATCACCGAAAAACCTCTGTACATAGTATACCCGTGTGGCGTCAACATCACCGCTAAAAAGCTCAGCCCAAACAGTAACGCATCCTCTAGCTTCCACTTCGGCCTCCTCCCCAGCATCATGCTTGTCATCAGATAGAATATCCCCACCGCCATCACGACATCAATCAGCCGAAAAATCGTGTCCACCCCAAAGCTATACTGAAAATCAAAGAAGTTAATCACCGTCCACGCATACATATCGCTCAGCCGCGAATTATGCATAAACGCCCCCTTGATGTCATTCCAAACATCCGGCGTCGTCCCTGCCCCTTGAATAATATCCTCACCCCATACCGTCATCAAAAAATAACAAACTCCAAAAAACACCACCGGCAAGATAAACAACGCCCCGGTCAGTATCTTCCTCATTACGCTCTTCTTCATGCTTTCAGTATAACATCATTCTGCCTGCTCACTAGCCAAACCTTAAACTATGCTACAATAGGGAAAAGGAGCCGTGTTATGGATAAACTATTTTTAGTTACCAACCCAGGGTCATCTTCTCGCAAGTATGCCCTCTATCGTGACGAGGAACAACTCTGTTCTTTGCATTTTGAAACCGAAGACAAGCGTCTTATTTGTACCTATAAGCTTCCAAACGGCCACAAGAAAAAGCTCACCGACGGTTTTAAGCGTATTTCCGACACCATTCGCTACACTCGCGACATCCTTTTTGCCGAAGGAATGTTAAGCCCTAACGCCGAACTTGAAGCAATTCTCGCCCGCGTCGTTGCCACCGGCGAGTTTTTTAACGACGATTACATTGTCGACGACGACTGTTTACGCCGACTCGAGGAAGAGAAACGCCGTGCCCCGCTCCATGTTCCAATTATCGCTACCGAAATCTCTAACTGTGTCAAGGCCTTTCCTAACACTCCGGTCGTCATCATCTCCGACTCCCACTTCCACCATACTCGTGATGATGTTCATAAGTATTATGCCCTTGATATTGACCTTGCTGACCGTGCCGAGATTAAACGTTATGGTTATCATGGCCTCTCTATGGGTGCAGTCCGCAACTACATGCGTGACAATGATCTCCTAGTACCACGTATCGTCGCCTGTCACCTCGGCTCCGGAGCCTCTCTTACCGCGATTAAAAATGGCTATTCCTACGACACTACCATGGGCTACACTCCGCTCGAAGGCATCATGATGGCAACCCGGTCCGGTGACATCGATCCTGCCGCCGCCATCGCCGTTCAGCACGAGCTAGGTTTCAACGAAGAAGCAGTCGAAGAGTACCTCAACCGTCAGTGTGGCCTCCTAGGCGTCAGCGGTATCAGCAGCGACCTGCGGGAGATTATCGAAGCCCGTGCTGATCACCCCCGTGCCCAGCTGGCTTACGACATGTATATTTACCGCATCCAGCGAGCCATCGGCGAGATGGTAGCTTCCATGCAGGGCGTTGATGCTCTCGTCTTCACCGCCACAATCGGCGAACGCAATGCTGAAGTCCGCCGCGATGTCGTCTCTGGCCTCGGCTATCTTAACTTCCACCTCAACGACACAAAAAACAACGCTGGTCTTGGCGACCACCAACACATTGATATCTCGGCCAAATCTTCCCTTCCGATTTACGTCATCCAGACTAACGAAACTGACGCCATGATTCGCCGTGCCAAAATCCTCCTCTCCCGCCAAGAAAACCCCAATACCTAGTTCTATTAACTTCATTATATCACAGATTACTAAAAATGTCAACAAACGATCAAGTCACCACCGAGGAGACCCAAATTATCCTCGAACTCGCCACCAAAACCCTTACTATAGAAGGAGACTATGTCGAATTAGGCTGTTACCGAGGCGACACCTCAATCCTCCTCGGTAAACTGCTTGCCCAACATTTTCCAGCTACCACCAGGTCCAGCCCCTCTGACTCCTCTAATCCGTCCGACCCCGAACTGGGGAATTATCAGCTCTCCTCTTCATCCTGTGGAAAACCTGTGGAAAATCAGTGGAAAACTGCTAAAAAACTGTGGATTTATGACTCATTCGCCGGTCTCCCCACTAAGACTTCCGAAGATTCCTCTGGTGCTGGCCAAAACTTCCAGGCCGGCGAGCTCCTCGTTACTAAGCGTGAAGTAATCACCAAGATCAAGAAAGCTGGTCTTCATAACATCATCGTAAAAAAAGCCTGGTTCAACGAACTTACTGATAAAGATCTCCCTTCTAAAATTGCCTTCGCTTTTCTTGATGGTGACCTCTATGGCTCCATTAAAACCAGTCTTCATTTAGTCTCGCCACGCCTCTCGCCCCAAGGAGTCATGCTCGTCCACGACTATAACAACCCCGAACTCCCCGGCTCGTCGCACGCTGTGGATGAGTTTCTCCGCCAAAACCCCGCCTTCCGCCTCCAAGTTCGTGCTACACTCGCCATTCTCAGCCGCTCTTAGTCATATCCACCCCTGTTGAAACTATATTAAAAACTAATATTAAAACTTGTCAATGCGTGGGGTTGTTCATTTTTCCACAATATACTACACTGTGCCCATGATCCAAGCATATATAGACGAATCGGGAGATATGGGCCACGGCGGCAAATACTTTGTGCTCGCTGCGGCAGTTTTCACGACCCCTGAAAGCAACAAAATTGCCAAGCGTACCATCCACAAGTTTCAGCTCTATCTTTCCGCTCACCGCACTCGCCCCATTGCTGAAGTTAAATCTCGCAATCTGAAGTTCGAGCAACGCCAATCGCTCCTTAGTCGCCTAGTTAAGCAATCTGGTTTTGACATCTTTTATCTTGTTGTCGACAAGGACCATGTCAGTCTTCTCCAACAGGATAAACCGAAAAATCTCGTTTACAATTATTTCGCCAAACTCCTTACCGACCAGATCTTCGCCTACTACTACGACGATTTTCGTATTACCTTCGATTTGCGTACCACCTCGGTCAAATCCATGAACTCGCTAGTCGACTACATCACCATCAACGCCTACACTTACCATAATCATGACTGTCATAATATCCATGTTGAACAAAAAGACTCCAAGCTCATACCTAATATCCAGATTGCCGATGTTATCGCCGGTACTATCCTCCAGGCCTACTATAAACAGAACCGTCACTTTCTCGACCTTATCCAGGAGCATGTTACCTTTGCCGATGAGTTCCCCCGGTTTTCCTTCAGCGGCAGTCTGCTTCCTTCCAGGATTAATCTACCGTCGACAGATACCGCATCATACTAGCAATTTTAGGTAAAGAGTGCTAGAATATCTACAGAAAGAAAATTATGGCATCAAAAAGAGATTATTATGAGATTTTAGGCGTCTCTAAGAACGCCTCTGATGACGAAATCAAGAAAGCCTACCGCAAGCTGGCCATTAAATACCATCCCGACAAAAACCCCGGGAATAAAGAAGCTGAAGAAAAATTCAAAGAGGTTTCCGAGGCCCACGAAGTGCTTTCCGATAAACAAAAGCGTGCCCGCTACGACCAATTCGGCCGTGCCGGCGTCGGTGGTGCTGGTGCTAGTAGTAATCCCTTCCAAAACGGTAGCTTTAATTTCAACTCCCAAAACTTCAACTTCGATTTCGGCGGCGGTGGCCTGGATGACATTTTAGGCTCAATTTTTGGCTTCGGTGGCCCGAATCGTCGCCCCGCTCGCGGTGCCGACTATCGTACCACGGTGACCCTCACTTTTGATGAAGCAGTCTTCGGTACCGAAAAGACCGTCAGTGCCGACGGTAAGGAATTAAAAGTCAAGATTCCTGCCGGCATCGACGATGGCATGTCTATCCGCTTGAACGGCAAAGGAGGCCCCGCTCCTAAGGGCGGTTCTCGCGGCGATCTATATGTAGTTATCCGTGTGAAACCCCACAAACGCCTCACCCGAGAGGGAAGCATCATTCTCTCCGAAATCGTTGTCTCCATGGCTGACGCTGCTCTTGGTACTACTATTGATGTTGAGACGGTTGACGGTAATGTTCGCATGAAAGTCCCAGCTGGCACCCAATCCGGCACTCCGTTCAAACTCTCCGGCCATGGCGTTCCCCTTATGCGTAGCGATGGTGATCGTGGCCCGCATATCGTCACCGTTATTGTCGAGACCCCGAAGAACCTCAGCAAACGCCAGAAGGAACTACTCGAAGAGTTTCGCGACCCGAAAAGTAAAAAACGCGGCATTTTTGGTTAGGATACATTATGTCCGAACGTAACCTTCCGATTATCGGTAATAACGCCCTTGTTCGTATTGCTAACATCGACAGAATCCCCGCCAAAGTCGACACTGGGGCGGATGCTTCATCAGTTTGGGCGACCGACATTGAGATGTCGCCCTCACACGAGCTCAGCTTCTGTCTTCTCGGCCCTTCGCACCCTCTTTATACCGGCGAGCGTATTACAACTAAAGATTATAAAGTTCAACAAGTTCGCAATTCCACCGGCCACGTCAGCCTCCGCTACCGCGTCTTTTTACTCATGAAGCTCCACGGTCGACTTATCCGCACCCCTTTCACCCTCATGGATCGCAGCCGCAACCGTTTCCCGGTTCTTATCGGTCGCAAAACTATCCAAAACAAGTTCCTCGTCGATGTCTCCCGCTACGCTGTCGAACGCCCCTCGACTTTTAACAACGAAGAGCTTAACTCTGAGCTTCACTCCGACCCCTATAAGTTCCACCAAAAATATATGTCAAAAAAGTAAATCGCGAAGTCTCACTCCGTTCACCGAACTAAATACGCTAAACTATTGACAAAACGCTTACGGTGTGCTATAATGGAAGTATGAAGATTGCGATTTTATCTAACGGCAACGCGAACTATTCCACCAAGCGTCTTGTTGAAGAAGCCGAGAAGCGTGGTCATAAAGTCCGTGTCATCAAATATAAGAACTGTTATCTCTCGCTTGACAATAAAAAATCAAATCTCTTTTATAAAGGGAAATTATTGCCATCCTACGATGCGGTCATCCCGCGCATCTCAAACAATATGACTCGCTACGGTTGTGCAATTCTCCGTCAGCTCGAAATGCAAGGAATCTGGACCGCCTCGAGTTCTATTGCGATTACTCGTGCCCGCGACAAGCTCCGTTCTCAGCAAATTCTCACCAAAGCCGGCGTCGATACCCCTAAGACTCTCGTTAGTCGCAACACTACCGACATTGATGAGCTTTTGGAGCAAATCGGCCTGCCAGTTATCATTAAGCTTGCCACCGGCACCCACGGCAACGGCGTCGTGCTCGCCGAGACTAAAAAAGCCGCCAAATCCGCCTTGCAAGCCTTCTACCTCTATAACGAGGACGGAACTAACATCCTTCTCCAAGAATATGTTAAGGAATCTGCTGGAGTGGACATTCGTGCTTTCGTCGTCGGCTCTCGAGTCGTCGCCAGCATGAAGCGTCAGTCGCTCGATGACGACTTCCGCAGCAACCTCCACAAAGGTGGTGAGGGAACTAGCGTCAAGCTCACAGCCGAGGAAAAACGCATCGCCGTCAAGGCCGCCAAGGCCATGGGCCTCCATGTCGCCGGTGTCGATCTCATGCGTTCCAGCCGCGGTCCGCTTGTCCTCGAGGTGAATGCCTCACCAGGCTTCGGTATCGAGCGTGTCACTGAGCGTAATGTTGCCGCCAAGATTATCGAATATGTCGAACATAACGCCTCCCGCAAAAACAGCAAAGACCGCGTCGGAGCGTAAAATTGATTGCAGTTAATCAGTCCATGATATAAGGTATCGGAGAAAAATGCATTCATGGCTAACTTGAATAGTATTCTTGCAGAAATTAATCGAGAAAGCTTAGATTTTGACACACCTTTTGATATCGTGCGTAAACGGTATATTAAAAAACTCTCAAAATACACCAACCGTAATACAATCTGCTACTACTCGGCCTTTTTAAATTGCTCGCAACATTCTGACACGAGCATTAATGACAAGGACATTATTTTGGCAACAATTCATCGGCAAATACCCCCCACTATTTTTGCGTGAATGTACGAAAGCAATAGAACTTTCTGAAGAAGTTGCACGAAAGTGGCTCCAAGGTGGAGGTATGACCCCCGACAATGATATTATGTTCATAGAGAATGATATGGGAGCCTCCTTCGTTATCTCTAACGACGAGTAGCAATATAATTAGCTATACAACTTTTTCTTCAAAAATCAATTTTCGCCCCAAAAACGCCCTCAAAATCGCCCATTTCGGCTGAGTTTTCCACCAAATCGCCCAAAAATGCTTGACATTTTTTTTTTTTATTAGATAAAATGGAAGTAGTTAACACTAATTAATTGAGGAGAATATCAAATGAAGAAAAGTCAAATCTTGGCTGCTCTTGCTTTAGCATTCGCTTTGGGTGTCGTCGCACCTGTTGCTGGCACTTACGCTGAAGCTGGCATCGCTCCAATGGCAGACTTAGGTGATGGTACTACTACTCCAACCACCGCTACTAAAGCTGAACTTGAGGCTGTAGTTAACAAAATCAGTGGTCAAGCTGAATACAAAGCTTTCGCTGAACTTGCCGCTGCTCTTGCAGAAAACACTGAGAAAAGCCCAATGGCTCTCGCTGACATCAAAAGTGCTATCACCACTGCTCTCGGTAAGCTAAGCTTTGGCTACAATACTCAAGCTACTCTCGCTCAGCTCGTCGAGACTGCTAAGGGCATCGATAACTACGCAGCATGGAGCAACCTAGTTGAAAAAACCGCTGTCGCTCAGGCTGTCCAAGCTGGTACCAACAAAGAAGTCTCCCAGGTTACTGCACAAACAAACCTCTTGACCGCAATCCAAGCTTTCTATCCAAATGCTAAGCTTACTGACGGTGAGACTCTTCAAACCACTATCGGCACCGCTACGGGTCTAACCTTGAAAGACGCTGAAGGCAATAATACTGCTTACACTTATGGAAACATTAGCCTAATGGTTAATACCATTAATGCTTACCCAACCAGCACCAACATCTACAATCGTCTCTCCAAGGCCTTGACTGCAGTTGCTAAAGATGATGCTGCTAAAAAGACTATTGCTGACACCGATACGATTGCTGGACTTGTTGCTTTAGCCAATGAGACTGACGCTGATGCTGCAGTTTTCAATACTACTAAGGCTAAAAACTACAAAGATCTTCGTGACGATATTGATACTATCGATTACGATACTCTCACTGCAACTCAAATGCGAACAGAAATCAATGACCTTATCACTGCTTATGAGACTGCTTCTGGTTTGAAATATGCTGATATTACCAACCCAGCTCCAGAAGACCCATCTCAGCCAATCAACCCAACTGATCCTGACACTCCAACCACTCCAACCACTCCAGATGACGGTAAAGGTGATGCTACTACCACTCCTGACAAAAACGGTGCTCCAAACACTGGTGTAGTCGCTGAAGGTGCAGACGCTTCTGCTAAATCTTCCGTCTCCATCATGGCTGGTGTTTCCAGCTTCATCACCGCTGCTGGTAGTGCTCTCGTTGCTATCCGCCGTGGCAAGAAAGCTTAATCTCTAGCCAGGACATAAGCTTCAGGGGTCTACCACATCGGTAGACCCCTATCTTGAACCTTGGAGGACGGTACTATGCGGATCAGCCTAGGAACATTGTGCTTTTCCTTGGCCTCAAATTAACTTATCTGCTCCATATAGTAGCCATCCCCCGAGGTTCAAGATTCACCAAACTCGCTTATGCAAAAACCTTGACATTCTTCCGCTATAAGTTAAAATAAAACCAGGTATAAGTTAATTTGAGGAGAATATTAAATGAAGAAAGGTCAAATCCTGACTGCTTTTATTTTGGCGGTCGTACTCGGTCTTACCACCCCGACTGTCGTCGCTGCTACGTCCGACAGCCCAGCCCCGCTCGCAGACGCTTCTGCTAAATCTTCCGTCTCCATCATGGCTGGTGTTTCCAGCTTCATCACCGCTGCTGGTAGTGCTCTCGTTGCTATCCGCCGTGGCAAGAAAGCTTAAAATAGTTCTCGATAAGCTAAACCCTAGATGTTCCGTGATGTAAGCCCGGAGCATCTATTGTTGAAAATATTATTGACAAAACGCTTATGCTGTGCTAAAATAACTATAAGTCTCCCAGAGACCAGCTTTTTGAGGTATACTAGTTGCATTTATTAGCCTTCTCTGATATTATAGTAGATAATAACTAAATAGGTTATTAAGGGTGCGAGGAGAACTAAATGCCGCAGAAACTGCCACTAGCTATCCTGGTGCTCATGTTTGCTCTCGGTATTACGGCACCGCTTGAGCTTCTCATCATTAGCACCGATAGTAAACCATCCGCTTCTCGGGGGCCTAGTCCAGCGGATTCCGCAGCCGAGCCAGACCTGCCGGTCGGAGCGGCTCTTTCTGCTACCAAGAAGTCCACCACTCGCCGTACTAGATCCACCTCCCCCCGCAAAACTTCAAAAAAATCTCCTAAGGTAAATCCCCCAGCCGAAGAGCCTCTTGCTCCCCAGAAAGTCGACATTCGCTTCGTAAAAACCGAATCCGAGCTCTTTGCCGCGGTTTCCGATTCTAGTGTTAGCCAAATCACTCTTTCCAGCGATATCGTCATTGTCGCCAACCTCGAAATTAGTCGCAATCTCATCATCGACCTCAATAACTTCAACCTTACCTCTCTTAAGGAGAACACCCGGATCATTGACATCAAGTACGGCGAGGTCTTCATTACCGGCAAGGGAAGCATTGTTGCCTACGGACCCGGAGGAGCCGCCGTTCGCATCAAAGGTGCCACCACCGCTGACAACGCAAACTACTCCCACGTCATCATCGATCGCGAAGTCACCCTTTTCGCTCCAAATTATTATGGTCTTTTCGTCACCCCAAACTTTAACGCTGCCTATGGTGTTACGGTCGATTTTTATGGCTCCATGATCGCTCAAGATGGCATCTGTATCAATGGTAACATCCAAGGCACCGGCGAGAACGCCCCCGTAATCAACTTGCTTGATGGTGCCGATATTACCGTAGATGAAAACTCCGGCACTGCTCTCTATGCCGCCGGCTATGGTGTCTGGAATATCGGTCAAGTCACCATCGAAGCTGCTACTGGTATCGGCATTAAATCTGGCGTCCTCAACCTCCAAGGTTCTCGGATTCGGACCACCGGAGCCTTTGATGACCCTACGGGTTGGAATCACGGACTCTTAGGCGTCGGTGCCGTCATCCAGATTGAAGACCATCCTGACTATGCCGGCAACATCCATATTGCCATTGACGGCGGGGAATATCGTAGCATGAACAGCCATGTCTTCGTCGAATACGGCGACCTTGATGCTGCGTACTCGCTCCAAAGTTTTGAGATTAAATCTGGCGACTTTGCTGGCCAACTCGGCATTTTCTGTGGCGTCGCCCCTAGCGACGATCCAAGCACTGCAACTGCGGTTTATGGCGGCACTTTCAGCGAAGATATTACTAGTTATCTCGCTCCTGGACATCATCTTGATCTCGGCAACCATGGTTATCTAGTTATTGACGAACAAGAACTTTATGCCCAAGGAATCGAAGCACATCTCGCCCAAACTAGGGAGCGTCTCCGGGACCTCATCACCCTTGCCGATACTTATATTAATGGTAAATATGCCAAGGGCGATCTCGGTGCTTGGCAACCCCGGGTTAAGACTCTGCTCACGACCTTAAAACGCATGTATAAACTTGCCCAAAAAGCCGACCATCCGAAATCCAATCTTGATAAGCTCGAATCCTCTATTCGTTCTCTCAGCAAAGCCATCAAAAACCTCGAAGGAATCGGCGACGAGATCCGCACTGAGATTTTCTCCACGATTGCTGCCATCGATTCTATCAATCCCCCAGACTACACCGCTTACAGCTACAATCAGCTCATTGATACTGTTGATTCCGCCCGCCTTGAGTTGGACCGCAACAGTAGTACTCTCGAAGAGTTATATTCGATTCTCTTGGACCTCGAGATTAATATCGATCTTCTTGAAGAAGCCGCCGACGATCTTCCGACTGAAGAATATCATGTCTCGCTCCCGTCGCCAACCCCCACTACGCCAGCTCCCGAACCAGCTCCCGAACCAGCTCCAGCCTCATCACCATCGACGCCCGAGGAAACGGTCGACGATTTTGATTCTGGGCTGGTTGATATCTTTCGTGAGTTAGGAGCTAGTGCACTGCTATCTATTCTCAATGAAGGCACTGACGAAGCCTTGCCGACCGCTCCCGTTGATCCACCAATAGATTTATCCGTGGTTAATCCGCCCCAAGAACCAGGGGTCCGTCTAGCTCCATCTCCCACATCTGTCGTCATGCCTGCTCCATCTTCCTTGCCGCCTATGGTTGTTACTCCAATTCTTCAGCCAACCGTCATTCCCACATCACTAGTTGATGATACCGCCTACATTGAGGCCAAAACTAATCTCCTTGCCGCACTGAGTGCTGTTGACAATCTTACTGTCAGTGACTATAATCCTGCTGCTGTGGAGCAGTTCGGTGAACTTCAGGTCGCCATCTCTAAAGCCAGGGCAGCCCTTGTCAAGCCCTTTGTCAGCCCTGATAAAGTTCTCCGCATTATGGAGGAAATCCAAACTTCTATTTCTGGCCTTAAATCTGCTTCGGAACCCCCTGTTCAGGATCAGACTCCGCTTCCTGCAACGCCCAATCCAGCAGAAGCTTCTTCCGCTCCCGCGGTATCGCCAGACCCTGCTCCTGTCTCTATCGATTGGGCCCCTCTTCGTGAGGTTATTACCGATGTTTCGTCCCTTGACTCTACTACCTATACCGCACAGAGCTATTCCAAGGTTCTTTCTGAACTTCAGCGTGCCAAGGCCCTCTTAACTTATCCTGCTACGACCCAAGAGATGATTGAGGATATCGTTTTTGATATTAACCTTGCCATCCTTGAACTAGAAACTCTGCCGGCAGTACAAACTATTAACACCGTTCCTGTCTACTCGTATACTAACACTTATGTCGACCAATCGCCTGCTGAATCACCTCTCGTTGCGGCCGCCAACACTACCGAAGCTCATCCGTCAGTAGTCAGTACCACGCTCGCCGATCCTGACGATGATTCAATTACTCCAAGCTTCTTAATGAGCATGATGGCTGGTGCCTACGCCGGGCTAGCCACCTATCATCGTAGCCGCCTCGCTGCCAAAAAACGCCGCCTTTCCTAATCTGCTCCGAACTTTTATCATACTTATGGTTGTAAAAGCTTTTCGAGTTTTGCTATACTCTGGGCATGTCGAAAAAGTTACTACATCCATCTCGCAGTTTTTATGCTACTATCTGGGGCGTTATTTCCGGTGTTGCTTTTTCGACATTTTTCTGGCATCTGCCGCTATCTTTTGGCTGGCTTGCTCTGGCTCTAGTTCTTTGCTTTGTGGTATTATTTTTACCCACGCCGTTCACTCTAGTATTGGCATTTTGCGGCGGGTTCATTATTGCGAACTGCCGTACCACTCCGCTCCATACAAGTAAAAACTTTGCCGAGCAGCTTTATGGTCAAGAGATCATTCTAATCGGACAAATCTCCGAAGCACCTACCACTGATTCTGGACGCAGTATCGTCCGCCTTCAACATCTACAACTTGTGGATAACTCGTCAAATCCTGTGGATAAAGTCCAAGAAAATGTGGAAAATAATGTGGAAAAAACTGTGCAAAACATCGCAGGTACGGCTTATATACAGTTAGATCAAACTTATTCTGAACTTGAACGTTCGGATATTCTTACGGTAACTGGAAGCGTCAACCAAGGATTCGGAACATTTCTACTCACTATGTATCGTGCAAAGCCTCTAGATGTTCAGCGTACAACTACCGGCGATCCGTTCGCTCGCCTCAAAAATTGGTTTGCCAATCTCGTTCGCGACTATATTCCTTCTCCAGAATCCGGCCTTGGTCTGGGTTATCTCATGGGCATGAAATCCGATCTGTCGGATTCTTTGTCAGAAACTCTCCAGCTCGTCGGCATGACTCATGTTATCGTTGCCTCTGGAGCTCATCTAGGTATTCTAGTAAATGGTGCTAGAAGAATCTTTGACCGCATTTCTAGATTTGCCGGACTATTTTGTTCCATCTTTTTAATTTTTACCTTCGTCTCCATTGTGGGCTTCACTCCATCCATGACTCGTGCCAGTCTCGTGTCTATACTGAGTTTATCATTCGGCTATCTTGGCCGCCGTTTTACTCCGTTCCGATTACTCAGTTTGACCGCCGCTATAACATTATTAATTGACCCAACAAACCTCATTAACCTTGGCTGGCAACTCTCTTTCGCTTCATTTTCCGGCTTACTTATCTTAAGCCCGCGTTTTACGCGACTATTCTACGGCGGAAAATCTCCCCCTTGGCTTGCCAGTATGCTAATTACTAGTTTATCAACCACGATCGCCTGTGCACCGATTCTTATCTATAACTTTGGCAGTATTTCTCTTTTAGCTTTTGTTGCTAATCTCATTATTCTACCAACTTTACCATATGCCATGCTCCTAGTTGCTCTTACTGGAGTCACTAGCTTCCTGCCGATTCTTGCAACATTAATTGCCAAGCTCACTACGCTTCTTTTAGACTTACACATTGCGATAGTGACCTTTCTTAGCACAAAATCTATGTTCATTCTTGAATTACAGTCTGGCAGTCTCTATATTTTTCTGTTTTATCTCCCACTTATCACTTACCTTATCTTTCCTCAAATTAAGAAAACTCTTCACCCAAGCCTCTATCGTCCGTAGCGGGCTCGTCAATCGCCTCAACGGCTCTGCCCGGCGTCTTGGCCTCAATGGCTACGATTGGTCAACTGCGGCTTCGCCTGCTTACGGTACTGGGCTGGCTGGTTTGACAGGTAACGACCTCGATTTCGATGCTAGTGGCGTCAACCCGTCGGGCGGCCCGGACGGTCGTTGGAATGGTTTCCCCATCCGTTGTCTGGCGTACTAGGTTAGATAAATGTGTTATAATCTACTCATGATAATTACCTCCGAAACAGAAATGATGCAACTCGGTCAAAGTTTTGCTGAGCAGCTCAATTTCCCAGCTGTCATTGAATTGGTCGGCGATGTAGGAGCTGGAAAGACCACTTTTACTCGCGGTCTCGCCCAGGGCCTCGGAATTAATGAACCAATTACTAGCCCAAGCTTCACAATCTCTAAACGATATGCTTTTACTGATTCTAACGGACGAAACAGAGAATTAATCCACTACGATTTCTATCGCTTAAACGACCCGGGCGTGATGAGCGACGAGCTTTCTGAGGCACTTAATAATCAAGACTCCATTATCGTCGTAGAATGGGGCGACGAAGTTGCCAATATCTTGCCTACTTCCAAAATCAAGATTACGATTTCCCAAAACGACGATAATACTCGCACTGTCGATATTATAATACCTAAGTGCTCGGAGCAAATCCTATGAAGCTCTACCTAGACACCTCTACTGACACTTGCATATTGCGGCTCGATAACCAAGAATATCAACGGGTGGGGAAATACGATCTCGCCGAAAGGATTTTTGAGTTCATTCATGATAAACTAGTCGAAAATCAGGCTGATTGGCAAGACATTTCCGAAATTACTTTCTTTTCTGGGCCGGGATCATTTACTGGCTTACGTATCGGTGCTGCCGTCGTTAATGCTCTTGCGAACCAGCTAAACATCCCACTCTACAACCATCATGGTGAGCAACTCCCCGTCATTATCCCCGATTACGGCCGACCAGCTAACATCTCCGCCCCTAAAAAGTAAACCCAAGAAGTGAATCTCAAGAGATAAGTCTCGCTAGTCCTCTCCTATTGAGCCGTACAAAGTCCATTCTTCAAATCCGAAACTCCGCCCACTGCCTTTAAATAATGTTCCAAGGAATCATATTGTCCATTGTTGTATTTGCCCAGGGCAATCTCCGTTGCCGCCACAACTCCCACATAACGATAGTGCCATGTCTCATATAGTCCAGTCGACCCATGCTCGTCAACATTGAGTGGCTCCAACATCGATCCTCCTGCCCATGCCTCCGGAAATCTATCAATAAACCCATACTTGTATGAGTTCTCTTTTAACCACTGCCATTCCATATGGTCCTCATAATCATCTGTATCTAGCACCGTCCCATATTCCAAATCAATCAAATCGCAAGTCAACCCAGTATGATGATCAGAAGCCCCAGTCGCCGCACACAGTCTTCCGCAACTCGTACCCCGTGCCCGGAAACAGGAATAAGTCCCCATTTCGTGTCCCGGATTCGCCGCACTATATGCTTGCAGCATTTCATTCAAGTGCTCCGCCGCTTCCGGAATCATCAAATTATCCCCATTGCCCTGGAAATGATATTCTTGAATCCCGTAAGTCTGTGAAACCGATATCAACTGTTCGCGACGCCCTTGTATAAAACTTGTATCTACCGTAAAGTTTGGATTAATCAGCATCAAATTGCCATTTTGTGTCGTACAGTTGTTTGATGCTAACCCTATCCCAGCTATCAAGTCTACTTTATTTGTCTCTTCCTCTATAGCCGGGCTAGTAGAAGTATCCGTCTTGGACTGATACACTACCAGGTCCGCTCTTGGCTCAAACCAACTTCCGAAGGCTAGGTAATTCGCGACCAAGCTCGCCAGGAATATCATCACGCCAACTATCGCTGCCTTATGATGCTTTCGCCAGAGCAGCCACGCCGTCAGACCCAACAAAACCAACGAACCTAAACCCCCAGCTATGAGGCATCCATAATTATAAAACTCTGGAGCCTCCGTATAATAGACTTCCTGTGTATATAATAGATCATCTCCCTGTAAAATCTCATATGTTCCCAATTTAGTCCCCTCCTCAGTCTGTCTCGTAATCGCCGTCTCACCTTCATACTTATAAGTTAAATCCTCCAAGTTCGTATCATTTTGTAGCGTCACCACCACATCGTCCTCTGCTGTGTAACTTATCGCCCTAGTCTCGCTTTGTTCTACCGGTATCTCCAACAGCGTCGTCCCTGCTTCCAAGATCTGCACCGGTTCATAATTATCTGCCACATACCGATAAATCTTATTAGCGTCCGTTACATTCTCGCCCAATTCTGCTCCTACTGTCACCAAAATATACTCAGCCCCTTCTATGTCAGCTGTACTCGCCAAACATCTCCCAGCCGCGTTAGTGAAACCAGTCTTACCACCTTTAATATATCCTTGCCGAGCAAAAGTCTTCGCTACTGTAGTCTGGACCGACGGCAATTCGGCCGTATAACTCTCAAAAAACTCAACGAAAATCGGATTTTGTAGGGCTGTCATTAACAAAATTGCTATATCCTGCGGTGTCGAATAATTATCTTCATCAAAACCCACCGAATTACTAAAATGCGTGTTTGTCATCCCAATTTCCGCCGCTCGTCTATTCATTAAGTCCGCAAACTCCGCTATCGAGCCACCTGTACTAATCGCCAACGCCTGTGCTGCATCTCCCGCCGACGGCAAAAGCGTCGCAAAGACTAACTCTATCACCGTCAATGTCTGACCTGACCTTAATCCTAACACCGCAAACCCTTCCAATCCCTGCAACATCCCTGGCATAATCTCGACTACCTCATCTAAATCTCGCAACTCAACCGCCAGCAACGCCGTCATTATCTTTGTTAATGATGCAACCGGCGTCTGTACCGCAGAGTTTTTTTCCGCTATGGCAGTTCCTGTCGAGTTATTCCACAAGAAATAGCTCCGCGAATTAATTTTTAGCTCATCCATAAAAACATTATACACCGCTAAGGCTCTCTAAGCAGCGACTCGTAACGAAGCTCTTCTCGTAATCCGCAAGATATGCTATAATAAAAACAGATTTTTATCAATTTTTATATTTATTTGTTAATCTCGTTGATATACAGAAAGAAAGGTACGTTATGTTTATAGGGATAATTATTGGTCTCGTACTCGGCGTTTGTGTCGGTGCGGGCGGGCTTTTTGCGTACAATAAAAAGAATGAAAACGGCGGCAAGAACAAAGCCGAAGACCTTGTTCGTAAAGCTAAAAACGAAGCTTCCGATATCATTATTAAGGCTAAGAATGATGCTGCCGACATGGCGGCCAAGTCTCAGCAAGAAGAGGCCGAGCGTCGTCGTGAATGGAAAAATACCGAAAATCGTTTAAATGAGCGAGAAAACAATCTCGATAAGAAACTCGATCAACTTGAACAAAAGACCGAACGCCTTGCAAAACAAGAAAAAGAACTTGACGATCTTAAAATCGAAGTTCGCGATATCCGCACAAAACAACAGGAAAAACTCGAAAAAATCGCTGGCCTGACAAAAGCTGACGCTCGCGAAAAGCTCATACAAATGACCGAGCGGGACATCCGCCAAGATCTCGCTGGTCTTGTTGCGAAGGAACAAAAGGAAATTAAGCACGAAGTCGACGAGACCGCACAGGCTATTTTACTCACCGCCATGGAGCGCATGTCGTCAGAGGTGACGGCTGATCGTACAGTTACTGCTCTTAAGCTCCCTGATGATGACATGAAGGGTCGTATTATTGGCAAAGAAGGTCGCAATATCCAAGCCTTGCAACGTGCAACCGGTGTCGACATTATGGTTGACGATACGCCTGGCATGGTAGTATTGTCCAGCTTCGACCCAATCCGTCGCCAGGTTGCTCGCTATGCTTTGGAGCGTCTCATGAAAGACGGCCGAATTAACCCTAGCTCAATTGAAGACGCCGTCGCGAAAGCCGAACGCGAAATCGAAAAAGAGGTTATGCGTGCCGGTGAAGACGCTGCCCGTGAGGTTGGCGTTGTTGGCATCCCTCGCGAACTAATTCATTTGTTGGGTGAGCTCAAGTTCCGTACCAGCTATGGTCAAAATGTTCTTCTTCACTCCGTTGAGATGGCTCATATTGCTGGCATGATTGCCGAGGAAATTGGTGCTAATAAACGCGTTGCCAAAACCGCCACCCTCCTTCACGATATCGGTAAGGCTGTGACTCACAAGATTGAAGGGAAGCACGCCGAAATTGGTGCCGAGTTAGCCAAAAAATACGGTATGCCGGATGACATCGTTCATGCCATGGCTGCTCATCATGACGATATCGAGCCCACCACTCCCGAAGCCATTATTGTCAAAATCGTTGACTCTCTTTCAGCGGCTCGTCCTGGTGCTCGCAATATTTCTGCCGAGAACTTCGCCGAACGTATGCGTGACCTCGAAAATATCGCTACTAGTTTTCCCGGCATCGACAAAGCTTACGCTATTTCCGCTGGTCGCGAGATTCGCGTGATTGTCGAACCGAAACAAATTGATGATCTTTCTGCGTTGAAACTGGCTCGCGACATCGCCAATAAGATTGAAGCCACTATGTCCTACCCTGGCGTCATTAAGGTAAACGTTATCCGCGAAACACGTGCCGTCGAGTACGCCAAATAGATTAGATAACCTAAAGCAAAGAAAAGTGTTGTATATTCTACAACACTTTTTTCTCTGCATCACTATAATCTATGTTACAATAAAATTGTCTTAAGCAAAAGCATAACCAGTTTTTGGTAGTCAGCATGAAACGCTAATTTACCAAAGCCCTCATTTGGAAAGCCAAGTTTCGGAAAAGACTCACACTTAAGCGGCATCGCATAAGTAATTGGAGTCCTTTTCGAATAAGGGGCAAAGGTTATGAGACGGCTTAAGACACCTTGCGGTGTCGCTTTTTGTTTTAGCGATCATTACTTTTAGAGTAGTACTCACCCTTCTACTTTAAAAAGCCCCAATTGTTCCTTCACGACTAAACATGGCCTTAATACGTTTAGTAATTCTATTGGTTTAACGCACACAAAAGGCGTACACGGCAAGTCATTAAAACAACGGAGGTAAAAATGACACAGCCGACTTTTTGTAGCTTGTCTCGACAAAAACACACCAAACTAATCTTTTATTTATCAATCCCTAGTCTAGTAATCATTTTGATACTTGCCCTCATCTGCCCAATTCGCTTCTCTGATGCCCAAGCTGCTGATTGCACTCCCGGTAGTCCCGAATGTGGCACCGGCTATTCTAGTTTCCAAACCAATGTTGCTGTCGCTCCGACTATTTCTGTTAGTACTCAAACTCGCGTCGAACTTGATATCAAGCCCACTTCTACTGGCAGTTTCGCTAGCACCACCACCGAATTACAAGTTGCCACTAACAACACCTCCGGCTACTCTCTTTTTATGTCTGTCGATGATCCGAACGGTCACCTAGTTAGTACCGATAAAACCAACTCCGCTGTAATCAAGCCCCTGTCGGCTCCAGCAACACTCAATAACTTTCCTGCCAACAGTTGGGGCTATAGTCTAAACAATGATGCAATCTACCAAGCTGTTCCTACCAGCATGAGTAGTGCGATTAAGACTCTTGGCAGCACCGCCTATCGTGACACTTATAATCTTAATATTGGTACCGCAATCGACACTACTCTTCCGGCCGGTCAATATACTGGAACCGTCACCGTTGCTGCTGTTGCTAATCCGATGGTTGTTACCAGTCTCCAGCAGCTCACCTACATGCAAGACATTACGGTTGATATCTGTGCTAATAGTGCCGAACATGCTACGAAGCAGCTCATCGACATTCGCGACGGGAACTATTATTGGGTGACAAAAATGAAAGATGGTAACTGTTGGATGAGTCAAGACCTCGCTCTAGATATCACCACAGCTGGCCTTTCTGCTAGTAACACGGACATAACTACTGACTGGAATGCCAGTTCAGCCTACCCACCCATTGCTACCGCCTCATCTATTGCAGAAAAATACCCCGCTATGAAAGCTGGCGATATGCTTAGTTTCAATCTTGGTAAATATGTTGATGCAACTCCAGGATATTCGCACCTTTGTCAAAGCCCAGCGGCAGCAGTTTTAGGGGGAGTAATATCTATTATGTATAATGAAACTTTCGATGCTTGCTATAATGCGGGTTTTGTGAATGTGTCAGGTCCAGAGTGGTCACCTACTTTCACCGCCCAACAGGGAAGTTGGACTTTTCCTGATGGCACTACTTATACTGGGCTCATTACTGTAGATCCTGAGCAAAAAACATATGACGCACACTATCTTTTTGGACACTACTATAACTTCATGGCTGCGACCGCAGGCAGTAGTGCTAATGCTGTTGACGAGATAGTCTTAACCAGCATCTGCCCCAAAGGCTGGCAGTTGCCAGATGCTATTGTAGACGGCATGTCTGAGACTAAAACCTCATTTAACCATCTATATATTACTTATCAATATCTTGAGCCTGGATCCATACATGTAGGTAACACCCCTAATGATCTATCCGAAGCACCATTCTATTATACTCGAGCAGGCTATGTTTCTCCTGTTGTTCCTGGAGTTGTGAGGACTGGATCATTAACCTCCCTCGCTACTAGGTTAGCTGGTATACAGAGTCCCACCATTCGAGCCTATAGTGCATGGATCAGTCCCAATGGTGTTAATGCCGCTACTAGTACTGTACGAACCGATTCGACTGCAATTCGTTGCCTCGCTCCAGGACAATAGTCAGTAGTAAGTGACCAGTTAGTTATAGTTAAAAATCCCCGGTAAATCCATTAGCTCTTTAAAACTACTCATCCTGTCCAACCAAGCCGGCCACAAAAACTTCGCATTTGGCTTTTTAGCATAATCTCTTAGCTCGTCAAAACTCAAAAGCAATAGTTTAATTTTCTCCCCACCATCTAACTCTAGCTTACCAACCCCCCTTAGCCCCGTCGCCAAAAACGTATAAACTAACCAATCTGCTTTTGCGAAAGGCTGGTGTGCTTCTAAGAGTTTCCAGCCCTCACAGATAACTCCAGTTTCCTCCTTCAATTCTCGCTTCGCCGCTTTCAATTCATCAGCATCGTCCCCGTCAACTCTGCCGCCCGGATAGGCATAAAACCAGTCCTGGCACGGTTGTATCTGGTGCGTTATCAATATCCGCGGCTCTCGAATACTTAGGTCTGGCATCCTTTCATCCGGCATACCATTCACTTGCCAACTCCGCACTAGGCAATCTTGCTCTTCCGGTCCTAACAATGTCATAATTTCTACTGTATCCGATCGCTTTAGCATCTCAAAAGTCCGTGTCGTCCCGTCAAACATCTCTTGTGGCCACTGATAAACATTAAAGATCTCTCCCTGAAATACTCTAGTCGCATTTTGTGGAATTACTTTTGCCTTTTCTGGTACAAATCTTCTCATATTAAAATTATAACAAAAATCCCCGCCCTACTCGGCGGGGACTATCGATGAGTTATCGAACTATTCGTCTATAGGCACTTTGATATGCCTGTGGGTTACTACTGCTCTCAGCATGTTTTGCCTCGACAAAAGCAATCGGAACTCCCCGAAAAAATGTTGTTACTCGTTTCGGGTTAGTTAGCTCGTCCAGAGTGCTCACTAACACACCTCTCGTACTGCCATTTCTTCCCCCACAATCATCTTCTTGTAGCAATCCTCGTAATAAGTCTCTAGCTAAAACTAGAGAAATCTTCTCCTGACCTCTTCTTAGGAGTGAAGCCGTACTAAAAAATCCAAGCAATAAGCACCCAAGCTCTGCCACACAAAGCTCCGTCTCAAGTCTTGCTCGTACTTCCGGCCATAGCAAAGTGGGTGACGAACATGGATTAACTGCAACAATCTCAACTTTATCAGTAGGTCGAATAGTATCAATTAGTCTACCAACCCTATCTCCCACTGATAGAGTATAAATCCTGGCTTGATATCCACTCATGATAATGTCACCTAAAACACAATCAGCCATCTCCTCTACATTCCAACCACTATTACTATACTGAACTAAAGCTATGCCGTCGCTAATTTCTGACTCTAAAAACTTAAAATCCTCAAACGAGCCTCCAATGAAATAGGCCATCTTTTTATGATGTGGTCGCCTCACAATCTTTATTTTCGTCTCCGGCGTGTACATCATCTGCGTTACCAAAAACCCTATGCTGTTTACTAAAATCAGCAAAAACAAGCCCACCAACATCTCCATAACTCATCCTCTCTTAAGATACTCAGAACTTTCTTGTTCTGGCGATACATATTATACTATCTGTATCAAACCTTGTAAATTGCAAAATCAACCTAAAAATGGTCAGGGATACCAGACTTGAACTGGCGACCTCACGCCCCCCAGGCGTGCGCGCTACCAACTGCGCC
This sequence comes from uncultured Candidatus Saccharibacteria bacterium, assembly GCA_947425245.1. Lineage (GTDB taxonomy): Bacteria > Patescibacteriota > Saccharimonadia > Saccharimonadales > Saccharimonadaceae > Nanosyncoccus. The sequence continues at coordinate 44,318 of CANDYU010000001.1, read as the reverse complement.
AATCCCTGATTGCCTCAATTTTACCACGATTTATGCTAGTTGTCAGCTCTGAAAAACCCTATATAATATGTCCATGTCCACTACGAAATTACAATGGACAGCTTCTCCTTAAATCTCTTCCCAAAAACGCACATTTTAACCTCCCTGAAGTCCTGCCCTACCCTAGTGCAAAGCGAACTATGCTTGCCGTCAACGACTATTTTAACCAATCGATTTTTAAGGATATTATCTTAACCACTTACTCTGCTCTCGTTAAGAAATAGCGGTTTTAGTTTGACCGTATCTCTACCCCGTGCTAAAATCAAATAAAGTGTTAATAAGGAGTTATCGTGCCGCAGACCGCTAAGAAAAAATCCGCACCAGGCAGTAATGTATTTCGTTGGCTAGCTTTCATGTTTCTAGTTATTCTTTCTTGTAGTATCATTGTTTCGTTGCTGACGCCAGGGGATACAATCGAAAAAGTCCCACTTTCCAGCGTTATTAGCCGTGCTAATGATGAAAATGGGGATATTGCTAAAATCACTGTCGAGGGCAGCGACCTAAAAATTACTCTTAAAGGTAAGGATCATTATACCCAAATCTCGCGTAAAGATACCGCCGGAACGCTCTACGAACAGGGATTAATTGATCAATGTGCCGGCCTTAATGGCGACGAGTTGACTTCTTGTCAATCGAAATATCCTACTATTGAGTATGTAGAAGTTTCTAGTTTTTGGGATTACGCCCTTGATATTGCTATTATCGTCGTTCCAGTCATTATTATTGTCCTCTTCTTTAGCTCCATGATGCGTCAAGCTCAATCTATGAACAATCAGTCCATGGGCTTCGGCAAAGCTAAGGCAAAGCTCTATGGCCCTGACAAGAAACGTGTCTTGTTCACTGATGTTGCTGGTAACGAAGCCGCTAAACAAGATCTCGCAGAAGTCGTCGACTTTCTCAAAGAACCCAAAAAATATGAAAAGCTTGGTGCAAAAATCCCTCGCGGCGTCCTTCTCGCGGGCGAACCAGGTACGGGTAAGACCCTCATGGCTCGTGCTGTCGCGGGTGAAGCCTCTGTGCCATTCTTCAGTATTTCCGGTTCGGAGTTTGCAGAAATGTTCGTTGGCGTTGGTGCATCCCGTGTTCGTGATTTATTCGCAAAAGCTAAGAAAAACGCTCCATCCATTATCTTCATTGATGAGATTGATGCTGTTGCACATAAGCGTGATGCTCGTGGTGGAGCTGGCCGCGAAGACGAACAGACTTTAAACCAAATCCTCGTCGAGATGGATGGTTTCGATAATGATTCCGGAGTTATCGTTATTGCTGCTACTAACCGTGTAGATATGCTTGATAAGGCTCTCTTGCGTCCTGGTCGGTTTGATCGCCATGTTAATGTTACCCTGCCAGAACGTAAGGACCGCCTTGATATTCTTAAAGTTCACTTTAAGAACAAGCCGACTGAAAAATCAGTAAATCTTGATGCACTTGCCGCAAAAACCGCTGGCAGCTCTGGAGCCGATCTTGCCAATATTGCTAATGAAGCCGCAATCACGGCCGCTCGTGAAGGGCATAAAGAGATCACCAACGATGATCTAACAGAAGCATTTGAGCGTGTTGCCATTGGTCCTGAACGCAAGAGTAAGGTCATGAATGATCATGAACGTAAAGTTACCGCCTATCATGAAGCTGGACATGCTATTGTGGGGCACGTTCTTCCTGATTCCGACCCAGTTCATAAGGTTACGATTATTCCGCGTGGACACACTGGTGGCGTCACTTGGTTTTTGCCACCCGAAGATCGAAGCTATAAGAATATTTACGAGCTAAAAGATATTTTAGCCCGTGCCATGGGCGGACGTATTGCTGAAAAACTCATTTTTGGCGAAAACGCTATTACGACCGGTGCCTCTTCCGACTTAAAGCATGTAGCCGAGCTTAGCAAAGAAATGATTGTCGAAGAAGGGATGGGTAATACAACTCGTAACCTAGTTTTTCCAGAAACCGACGCCGGCTACTATACAGTTGCTACTAGCAAGCCTTATTCCGAAAAAACCGCCGAACTCATCGACCAAGAAGTGAAAACTCTGTCCAAGGAAGCAGCAACGCGTGCCGAAGCTGTTCTTAAGGTCAACAAAACTGTCCTCGACAAGCTTGCTGAAGCTCTCTTAAAGCATGAGACTCTTGAAGAAAAAGAGCTTGAGCCATTATTGAAGGACGCTAAGCTCCCAGCTGCTGCCAAGCTACACTAGTAATTACGCTTCAGATATGCTATACTACTCCTAGGATATTAGGGAAGATTCTCGATCCTCTAAAATCAGTTGCCCGGGTGGCGGAATTGGTAGACGCGCTAGCTTCAGGTGCTAGTCTAAGCAATTAGGTGCAGGTTCAAGTCCTGTTCCGGGTACCATGGTTTATGATGTTTAACTAAAATCATATCGAAAGGTCAATTTATGTCTGGACATAGTAAATGGGCTACTACAAAACGCCAAAAAGCTGTAGTTGACGCAAAGCGTGGTGCTCTCTTCACGAAAATCGCTAACCAAATCGCTATTGCTGCTCGTTCTGGTACTGACCCAACCATGAATCCTTCTCTTGCTATGGTTTTAGAGAAAGCTCGCCAAGCCAACATGCCAAAGGCTAACATTGAGCGTGCAATCGCTCGCGTTGCCGACAAAAATGCAGCAGCCCTTATCGAAGAAACTTACGAAGGTTATGGTCCTAGCGGTGTCGGTATTATTATTGAAGTTGCCACCGACAATAAGAACCGTACTATGCCCGAAGTACGTAACGCTCTCTCGAAAAATGGTGGCCGCATGGCTGATCCTGGTTCTGTTATGTTCCAATTCGCTCGCAAAGGATGGATCGAGGTTGCCGAGCAGGGCGAAGACGCTATGATGACCGCCCTCGACAGCGGTGCTGAAGATGTTGACGAGGGTGAAGAGGGAATGATTATTTTGACTGTCCCCAGCGACCTCATGAAGACCCGCCAAGCCCTTCTTGATGCTGGCCTTACAGTTACAACCGCTGAGCTTCGCTATGTCCCGAACTCTCACATTGCTATCGAGGGCGAAGATGCCGAAAAGCTAGAAAAACTGTTAGACGCCCTTGACGATCTTGATGATGTTACTGCAGTGCATACAAACGCAGAATAACTAAGTCACTGACAGGCTAGCTTGTTAGTTTTTTGTTCAACAAGCTTGTCAAAAAAACTAGAGTGTGATATCCTAACAGAGGAAGGGTGGCCGAGTGGTTGATGGCACTGGTCTTGAAAACCAGCAAGCTAATAGCTTCGCAGGTTCGAATCCTGTCCCTTCCGCCAAAAGGATGGCCAGCGTACTTTCGCGAGCTAGGCAGACTTTTCATCAGAAAAGTACCTATTGGCGTGATATAATACAAACTATGGTACCGTAGCTCAGATGGTTAGAGCGTGGGACTCATAAGCCCAAGGTCACTGGTTCGATCCCAGTCGGTACTACCAAATTGGGGCTCGCCGCTCCGAAAGAGGCCTTTGAACTCTGGATGACAGAGGTAAGAGAGCTTTTTCTTTGTCTATAATAATGTTCGAAAAACCATCTTTATCTATAGCATAACAAGAAATCCTAGGCGACGAAGTTATTTCTAAGCCGAAGACTTATGATATAATATCCACATGAATACCAAAAAAGGTTTTACCGTCTTAGAGTTGATGGTTGTAGGTGCATTCGCTTCGCTACTTTTAGTCATCTTCTTTATCCAGAAGACAAATGTCGAAGCTATGGATCGTGATGATAAGCGTAAGACTGCGATTAATGCTATGTACTACGCACTTGTAGAATACTATTATCCGAAATACGGCTATTTTCCTTCCGAAATCTCCGAAGAGGTTCTTCCGGTTATTGATCCGGAGCTGTTTACTGACCCGCTTGGCACTAATCTTGGAATCGATGGTAGCTCATACAGCTACGAAGTCGCGAACTGCAATGATCAAAATCAATGCCAAGAGTTCACCTTGCGTGCTAACCTCGAAAAAGAAGATACCTACATTAAAAAAGGCCGGAAATAGATGTCACAATCTAGATCGACTCTTCAGTTCCAATCCTCTCAATCCCTAGAAATCGACCAATCGCAAGTCAAGCAATTTCTTCAAGAAATTGAAACTGATCCGATGGGCGGATGGCTTAACCTTCCTCAGGATTATGGCCGTTCCGAGTTTAAACGTATTAAGAAAACCGCCCAGGCCATTCAAACAAACTCAGAATATCTCGTTTGTATCGGTATCGGTGGATCTTATCTTGGCCATCGTGCCGTTATTGATGCCTTGCAACCTCAAAGCCCTACTAAAGTGCTCTATGCCGGCAACTCGCTCAGTCCACGCGAACTTGATAATCTGTTTGCTAAACTTGATGACAAAGATTTCTCAATCAATGTTATCTCTAAATCTGGCACCACGACCGAGCCAGCTATTGCCTTCCGCTTCCTGAAAGAAAAACTATTCGCCAGGTATGGTGATCGAGCTGCATCTCGCATTTACGCCACCACTGATGCTTCCTTTGGTGCCCTTCATAATGAGGCTGTCCAAAATAACTATTCTCGTTTTACAGTCCCCAATAATATTGGCGGCAGATATTCCGTTCTTACCGCAGTAGGCTTGCTTCCTCTTGCCGTGTCCGGAGTAGATATTGACCAACTAATGTCCGGTGCTGCACGAGAACTGCTGGCATTACGCTCATCTCTTGATCATGATACTCTGGACTCGTTGCCCGCCGTGCAGTATGCTTATATGCGTCATAGTTTATATCAAAGTGGCCTCGAGACGGAAGTCTTTGCCACTTTTGAGCCATGCTTACGCGAGTTCGGAGAGTGGTGGAAACAGCTTTTTGGCGAGTCTGAAGGAAAGCAACACCAGGGAATCTTACCCACTTCAGTTGTTTATACAACTGGCCTGCATTCCTTAGGTCAGTATCTCCAAGATGGCCGTCGCAATATCTTCGAAACCATGCTTGAGTTTACGACAGCTAGTGGTCCAGACTTCCAGATCCCTTCTATAGCCAATAATCCCGACGGATTGGGCTACTTGGAGGGAATGAAACTCTCCGATATTAACCAGAAGGCTCTTCAGGCCACTGTCGATGCTCATCGAAACGGTGGCATCCCTGTCCTTGAAATTATTTCCCCAGAGCTGGATATCATAAACCTAGGAAGACTGATTTATTTCTTTGAACTCGCTTGTGCTCTTTCGGCTAAATTATCAGGCGTAAATCCTTTTGACCAGCCCGGAGTTGAAGATTATAAAACTCGCATGTTTGAACTTCTCGGTAGGACTAGCTAAAAGTTGCCTAAATACCATTTTTAGCGTATACTTTTTACATGACAAAACAGCGTGTTGTGATTGCTCTTGGGGGGAACGCCCTTCAGCAAAACGGCGAAGTAACTGCTGAGGCACAAAAGTCCGTAGCTAGTAAAGTTGGTGAGACTATTGCTAAGCTCTCAAACCGCTATGAAATCATTTTAGCCCACGGCAACGGTCCACAGGTTGGTAATATTCTTCTCCACGAAGAGTCAGCCAGCACCGACACGGCACCCGCTATGCCTCTCGAAACCGCTGTCGCCATGAGCCAAGGTCAAATCGGCTACTGGCTATCGCAAGCTATTGGTAACGCATTCGCTCGTAATCATCAACATAAACAGGTAGTTAGTATAGTTACTCAGGTCGTAGTTGATCGTCGCGATCCGGCTTTTCGTCACCCTTCAAAGCCTATCGGCGAGTTCTATACCGAAAAAGAGGCTTTAAGGCTTACCAAGGCTCGCGGTTGGGAAATGCGTGAAGATTCTGGAAGGGGTTTTCGCCGTATCGTGCCGTCGCCAAAGCCTATTGATATCGTCGAACGACGTGAGATTATTTCTCTCATCCAGTCTGGTGCCATTGTTATTGCGGTGGGCGGTGGCGGTATTCCAGTAGTTCGTAGCAAAGTCTTAAAGTTACTCAAGGGCGTCGATGCTGTTATCGATAAAGATCTTGCCGCCGCCAAACTTGCTGAGCTGGTAAAAGCTGATATTTTTATCTCTGTGACCGCTGTTCCTAACGCATATCTTAATTTTGGTCAACCGAACCAAATCGCATTGGGTATTATTACCCCAAAAGAGGCCCTCGAACATATTCGAACAGGCCAATTCGGTGCCGGCTCCATGCTCCCTAAGATTCAGGCCGTTTCACAGTTCGCGAACAAAAAACGCCTTGGCATTATTGCCTCGCCTGATAACCTCGAATTAGCACTCAAGCGGCGTTCTGGCACCATTGTGCAGGAAATATAGGCGAGTCAACTACATGCTCTTCCTTTAGCCCGGCTAAAGCTCATCATAACAGATTGAGTGTCATCATTCTTTCATCAAAAGTATTTTCTACCTTATCTAGCCTAGTACGCCATCCGTTGTCTGGGGGTATACTTATATTAATTCTGTGGGAATATCCTAATACTACGCCAACTCTCTTGCCGCCATCCTCACCGCTTCGCTCCAGCTCGAAGCCACATGTGGAGTTCCGGCTAATTCCTCAACTTTGAGACCATTCCTAATTGCCAGTGCTACTTCCTGAATCACTAAGTCAGCCTCTGGAGTCACGACCGTAGCTCCCAATAGCTGACCTTTTAAGTTTGCAGTAAGTTTGACGAATCCCGCCCGAAAATCATGGGTATTAGAAGCACTCACTGCATCAATAGGTACAATAACCGATTTCTGCTTTTGCTTAATTTGCAAACACTCAATCTCATTAAGTCCAACCTTAGCCACCTTCGGCATCGTGTCTGTCATCCGTGCAAAGCCAGTATAGTTAACAATATTACCAGAGTTCCTCAATGCATTCAATGTTGCCAATTTTCCTTCATAAATAGCCTTTTCAGTTGAGCTTTCTCCGCCAATCACATCGCCAGCCGCCCAGATATGTCGATTCGTAGTTCGCAAATTCTGATCGACCTGAATTCCTCGATAGGAGTATTTAACACCAGCATTTTCCAAGCCAATATCCGTAGTCGGTTCAGGGGTGGTAGCTAAAACGATGGCCTCCACTTGTATAGATTTCTCCTGATTATCACGCACGAAAAACGCCTGCTGTCCAGACATGTCTTGACTTAAGGCAATCACCCTCGACTTAGTCAAAACCTTCACCCCGAACCTTTCCCGCAAATGCTTATCGATCACCTCGCTCGCTTCAGGATCTTCGTGCGGCAAAATTCGATCCTGTGCCTCTATCAACGCTACGCTCACTCCCAATGCTGCAAAATACTCTGCCAATTCACAACCCGTCGAACCGCCCCCTATTACCAAAAGTGTTTGTGGCAATTTTGCCATCCTCAGTGCAGTATCCGGCGACCAACAACTTACAGTATCAATCCCCACGATGCCATTCACGGCAATATTCGTACCAGTCGCAATCAAAAACTTCTCACCACTAATCTGTTGCCCATCAACCACAACAGCATGCGACCCCACAAACTGTGCAAATCCATGGTAACAATCAACTCCAGCATTCTCAAACACCTTCCGGTTGCCACCTCCAGCCCGCCGTACGGCGGCTGCTTGCCAGTTAAGTAAGGTAGGATAATTAAAACGTAAGGTCGAACTCGACATACCAAAGCGTGACGCCGCCACCGCCTCGGCGTATTGCTGTGCAAAGCCTAAGGCCGCAGCATAGGGAATGTCGCGAAAATTAAGCGTCGTCCCGCCCCACCGGTCAGCCTCGATGATTGCCGTCCTTACCCCTAAGCCAGCCGCCATTAATGCTGCCGCATTACCGGCCGCACCGCTTCCAATCACGACATACTGATAATCAAGCTTACCCATTACTTAGTACCCACCATATTCATCTTATATTATTTTACCACGATTTCGATAAACATAAGACAAATTAGGACTATATTGCTCTATCTCTATGGAAACACGCTTATTAATATCTTCAACCGTAACCGCTGAACGTTTTTGTATCCATTTTTCTACTGCGGCTGCCACCTTTTCTGCTATTGGTTTGGAGGTTCCCCCCGGCATACCAACCACTCTAGCTTCATACATAATATCAGCCTTCAATTTCTGTGCATTAAACTGTCTCATACTAACACCTCAAAAGTAAACAAAAAGAACCCTAACACAAGAAACCCTACCCCAGTAAGTACTCGGAAAAAAATCTTATGCTTTACTCGCCAGCGTTGGATATCGACCACAGTCTGTCCTTTGCGAATCATAATTCTCAAAATCGTCGGTGGTATAATAGTCGTCACCGCATAAAGTTCTACTGCTAGTATTTGATATAGTGGAGGTAAAACCAAAATACTGTTTGCCGCAACCACAATCAGCACCAGCGTAAATGGCATTTCGGCTAAGCTAGTTAAAAGCCCAAGCGAAAAGGCCTCCGTATTACTATTAGTTTCTTTTGCTCGCCGGCTGATAAATCTTGCCACACTTCGTGGCAACCAAAGCTCCGTACTCTTACCTCGTCGATAATAAAAAGCCCACATTGCAATCGCTAGTGCCACCAACATCCCAATCACAATTACCAACTCTTCAACATAAAGAGCCTTCTCAAAATACCGATCCAGAATAAAAATCATTGTCGCGAGAGTCAAAAACACCAGTGTCACCAATCCAGCGATATAACTGTCTACCAGAAACCTTGTTTTTTTCTTGACATGCTTTCCTAAGCTAGCATGATAAAGCAACAATAACGATCCCAAACTCAGCTGCAGAGTCGCATGAATTACTGCGGCTAAAAACACCTCACTAAAGGGAACGATCATCTCCATACCAAAATTATATCACACTTATGGTTGTTATTTTTTTCAATTTCATGCTATGCTCCGGTCATGAAGAATTATTTACCATATTACCCAACCCAGTCCCGCCGTCCGTTTCTAATCATGCTCGCTCTCGCCTGCTTTGTTCAAACGACAATTCTCCTCCGACCTCATCAATCACCTAACCATTCCATTAGCCAGAACTCCCTGCTTGATAATTCTGACCTTGATACCGAAATCGAAGAAGCACCTCCAGCACAAAACCCAGATGACAGCCAAGACCCGCTCCCTCCTCTCGAACCGGATCTCCCCACCGACTCCTTTAATTTTACTTCCGACCTCATTTTCCAAGCCATCAATCCCGGCTATACTATAGATGGCACTCGTGATGTAGGGGAGCTGATTCTTCTACGAAATCTCACCCACTCTTCTCTTTCGCTCGCTGGCTATTCTGTCCGCTATGTTAATTCAAGCGGCACGAGTACGACTCTCCTTAACTTTTCCGAGGGTACTTCGATGACCGGCGAGACTCTCCTCATGCGTCTGGCAAAGTCTCCAGATAATAACTTGTCAGACGCAACCTATATGACTACTCTTGCCATGACTGCTGGCAGCCTCGAATTAATCCTCGATGACACTGTAGTGGACTCTGTTTGCTGGGGAGCTAAGAGCTCTTGCTACGCCAGTTTCAAAAGTATCACCCCGACCACTCTCATCCGTAACCTCGAAACCGGTGAGTTTAGTCATGAAGTGGACTATATTCCTCCCTTCGATCCAGATTTACCTTCCTTAGTCCTCCCCCAACCTACGGAGCCTGATAATCCTGACTCCCCTAGTGATGAGGCTCTTCCGTCGACCAGCTGTCGAGGCCTTGAGTTTTCCGAAGTCTTCTCCTACTACGCCGATTCGGCCGACGAACAGTTCATCGAGCTCTATAATCCTACCGATTCAACAATTTTCCTCTCCAGCTGCACCTTACGCTATAAGAATAAGACCTATCCCCTCACCGGCCAGATTGCACCAGATTCCTATTACGCCTACTTCCCCTCACAAAACGAGCCCCAATTCGCCCTGACCAAGAACCCCACTTCCTCAAACTCCATCGAACTCCTCGACTTTGACGGAGCCCCAATCGACATCCTGACCTATTCCCATGGTCAAAAGAAATCCATGTCCTACGCCAGATTCTATGACACAAGCGGTGACGAACTCTGGCGGCAAACTTATAACCCTACCCCAAACCTCGCCAATATCTACCAAGAGTTCCGCACCTGTCCCGTCGGCAAGGTTATCAATCCTGCTACAGGCAACTGTATCAAGGCTAGCACCCTAGAATCGACCGTCACCGATTGTCCGGAAGGTAAATACCGCAATCCACTCACTGGCCGTTGCAAAAACATCGAGTCAGCTTCTTCCGAGCTGCAACCCTGTGCCGAAGGTTACGAACGCAATCCTGAAACAAATCGTTGCCGCAAAATTACATCAACTAACGACGGTGCTGGTTATGCTCTCGTCCCAAACACCTATTCATCCGAAACCCAATTCATTGCCACTGGAATCATCGTCCTTCTTGCATCTAGTGGCAGTATCTATATTATTTTACAATTCCGTCGCGAGATTGCCCGCACGGCTCGCAAAGTTCGCCAACGCCTGCACGGTATCACTAAAGACCTGCTCTCGCGGCGAATCCGCCTTCACCGGCACAAGAAGCCCTAATTCTTGATAGTGTCTAAGTACCGGCAACGTCTTTTCGCGATACTCATTAATCCTCGTCTGGAAAGTCGCCGGATCTGCATCATCCGCCCGCAATCCCCGATCATTCAAAAGCTTTGCTGCCTCCCACCTCGCAATCGCGTCCGGTTCAGACAACTGCAACATAATGACCGCTTTCATAGGATGGCCACTCGCACCAGCCACACTCATCACCTGATCCTCCTCGCCTTGCCAGCGTCCAATCGAAGACAAAATCAAAGGAAAATGCAACAGCTCTGGCTTCTCAAAATAAGGCAACACCCACTCATAAAACACATTCGAGGGGATCAACTGGCCACCACCCGTCATATCCTGCTTTGAGGCCTGTTCCATCGCTCGAATAATAATCCCCGAAGACAAAAACCTACCCCCTAACTTTTCCGCTAACTGCACTCCTACCGTATCTTTTCCGCTCATAGGCAACCCAAATATATTGATACACCCAGTCCCTAACCATTTCTTGATACTCGCTAACTGCTCTTCCATACTTCCTCCATACTTCCTCCATTATACCATAGTATATTAAGCCGACCATTTTAGTACACTATTCTTCCATCTTGCTTACATTATAGCACAGATACTCTAAAAAGTCAAGCATAACACTTTACATTCAACCTTCAAACGTAACACTACCTCTATAAAAATAAGCCATTACCGTTAATTAGCAGAGTTGACATTTGAGTGCTAATCGGCTATACTCATTCCATGAGCTTAACGCAGCGACAAGAGGACATCCTCTTTGCCATTATTGAGGAATATGCTGAGTTGGCTACCCCGGTTGGTAGCGTAACTCTAGCTAAGCTTTTTAACGTCTCTTCCGCGACCATTCGTGCCGAAATGGCTCGTCTTGAGGATTTTGGCCTTATCGCTCAGCCACACACCTCCGCCGGGCGTGTTCCGACCGATGCCGGCTATCGCCATTACGTTAACAAAATTTCCGAACGCCCCGAGGAAATCGAACATTTAAGCCAAGTCGCCCCAAAACCTACACGCGACTCCGAGAAGCCCCTCGAACGCAGCAAGCGTGTCCTTGAGGTGCGAATTAATTCACAAACTCGTGCCGACTTTGCTATCCGTGGAGCCGTCGATTCGCTAGTTGAATTGACCGGGAACCTCGGTCTCGCCACTATCGGCGACCAGCTCTATATCTCTGGCATCGCCCGACTATTCACCCAGCCCGAGTTTCTCGACACCAATCGTGTCCAAGCCGTCGCAAAGTTACTTGATAATCTCGAGCCTTGGCTCCGCGAAGCCGCCCCTGGTCAACCTTTAAATATCTTCATTGGTCAAGAAAATCCAATCGGCAAAACTTCCCAGGTCTCACTCATCATTAGCCGCTTCCGCTCTCCCTACTCCGATTGCAGCTACATCGGCGTTCTCGGCCCCACTCGCCAAAATTACGCCAAGGTTATGTCCTTAGTCCGCCGTGCGGGCACCATCTTAGAAGGCACTCTCGCTTTGAACAATAATTTATAAGGAGTATTCCATGAAAAAAGTCACTATCGACGACCAACCGTCCCCAAGCCAAGCCCCCATAAAGCCCCGGACCCAGGACCAGTCCGTCATACAGGACCAAACCGCATCGCAGCAGTCCGATATTCCGAACCCTCTCGATGCTCAGGTTGCCGAACTAACCCAAGATCTTCAGCGTACTCGTGCTGACTTTGAAAATTACCGTAAACAAGTTGAGCTGCAACGCACCCAAGCCATGGCCGTTGCCAAACAAGCCACAGTTGAGAAGTTTCTTCCGCTTGTTGACGATTTTGAACGAGCAATTTGCAGCTATCCTGATCAGCTCGCCCCCTTGGCCAAGGGTTTTAACAAAACCCTAACGACGATTGGCTTGCAGAAAATTAATTCCGAACCAGAAACCGTTTTTAACCCGGATTTTCATGATGCTATCTCAATCGAAGATGGTGATGGTGACCTTGAGGTTATCGCGGAGACCCTCCGTCCTGGCTATCTCTATGACGGAGCAGTCATGCGTCCCGCCATGGTCAAGGTTAAGCGTATATCAAAATAATAGTAGCTAAGCACTCTCATTTTTTCGTTAAAATAACCAAAAACACTTCCCGAAAACCCCACAAAAGATGCTATAATAAGCATTATGAATACCACTTCCGATTCTGATCAAAACCAATCTCCTGTCGACTACAATCGTATTAACCGTCGCGTTCGTGCTTGCGACTATCTTTCCGTAGCCCAACTTTTTCTGCAGAACAATTTCCTCCTTTCCGACTCCTTAAAATTCGACGATATTAAGCCTCGTCTCCTTGGTCATTGGGGAACTTGCCATGGTATTAATGTCGCTTATGCTAATCTACGGGCGTTTTTTAGCAAAACCCCTATCTCTCAGCATCCAGCCAACCCTAACGCGAAGCCTAAGCTTGACGACTTTAACCCCTTTGCTATAAACCAAAAAATCGCCAAGGAAGACAGCTATCGCCCCGACGAAAGTATCGTCGACCCGAATTATTCCTTTGTTCTCGGTCCTGGTCATGGCTTTCCCGCTCTCCAAGCCAACCTTTTCATTGATGGCGATTTGGCTAAAGTTGACCCTCAGGCTACCCCAGACGAGAAAGGTATTGCTTACATTTGTCGCAACTTTTCTTGGCCTGGCGGCTTCCCGTCTCATGCCAGCCCGTTTACTCCAGGTGTCATCTGTGAAGGCGGAGAACTAGGCTACGCTCTCGGTGCCGCTTATGGTTATGCTTTGGGTCATCCCGAGCGAACCATAGCCGTCATGCTGGGCGATGGGGAACTAGAGACTGCGACCGCACTTGCCTCGCTAAACCTAGTTAAGCTCGCCGGCGACCATGCCGCGAATGGTCGTGTTCTACCGATTCTTCATCTTAACGGCTACAAAATCTCCGCCCCCACTCTCTATGGTCGAAAATCCGAACACGAGCTAAACGAGCTCATTCGCGGTTTTGGTTATACCCCAATCACCATCGACGGCGATCAACCCGAAACTTTCCAAGCCGAGTTGCAAAAGTCCGCCCACTTCGAATATCCTTTTCTCATCTTGCGAACGAAGAAGGGTGCCACCGGTCCTACCGAACTCCACGGCCGAAAGATCGCTGGCAACTACCTTGCCCACCAAATCCCGCTCCCGAATGCAAAGACCGATTCCGCCGAACTCAAGGTCCTCAGCGATTGGCTGAAAAGCTACAACTTCCCCGATTTATTTGACCCTAAGAAAGGATTTAGAATATGATTGATGTAGTAGAAAATCCTGGCGAACAAGCCTTTTCTCCCGCCAAAGCTCTCGGTGCCGCCATGGCCGACTATATGTCTACTCATGACGATTTTTATCTTTTTTCTCCCGACGAAACTACCAGTAACAAGCTCGACGCCGTTTTTGAAGTCTCTAGCCGGGCCTGGATGCTCCCCCGACAGGATTTCGATTTACCAGAATCCGGCGACGGACATGTTTACGAAATGCTCTCCGAAAATGCCCTCTTCGCTTGCATGGTCGGTCATCTCGTCAGTGGCGGCAGGGCCGTGATGACCAGCTACGAGGCCTTCTTTATGATTATCGCTTCCCAAGTCCTCCAACACCTTAAGTTTCTCCAGCAATCCTCCGAAACTTCTTGGCGTCCTCCCTATCCCGCTGCCAACCTCTTGTCTACTAGCACCTGTTGGCGTCAAGACCACAACGGCTTCACTCACCAATCTCCCGCCCTAATCTCGACCTTACTCAGCCTCCCCAGTCGCCGGGCAAACTGCCTCTTTCCGCTTGACGATGTCGCCGCCGAAGCCAGCTTTATCTACATGATGAACTCCACAAACGTTGTAAATCTTACAACACTAAATAAAACCGATCAACCCCGCTGGCTTGACTCCCACCAAGCCGACTCGCAGCTCACTCATGGCGGAATCCTGAACTTTGACCCCATCCTCCACCTACCCGAACGAGCCCCAGATTACATTTTGACTGGTGCCGGCGACATTGTCTCCTGCGAGGCAATCCACGCCCTAGAGATTTTACGCAAAGATCTCCCCGACAAGACCTTCCGCTTCGTCAATATTGCCGCCCTCTCCTATAACCAGATTGGTACCATCGACAACCCGCTCTCCCAGTCAGACTTCGACAAGGCCTTCACAAATCACTGCCCGATTATCGCCAACTTCCATGGCTATCCCGAGACCTTGTGTCAGGTTCTCGCCCAATACGCCACACCAGATCGCCTACATGTCCATGGTTACGAAGAACATGGCAGTACAACCACGCCATTTGAGATGCTCAGTGTTAACCATGCTTCTCGCTATCACCTCGCCCTCGACATCGCAAAGCTCGAGCATCGTGATGATTTAGCCAAAAAATATGAAAAGATCCTCACCGAAAATACCGCCTACGCCCACGAGCATGGCGTCGACCAACCCAATGTGTTATAATAAAACCATGAATCTATCAGAAGAACTAATTTGGCGAGGTTTTCACGCCGAAACCTCCATCAAAGATCCGGCGGAACTAGACAATCGGGCGAGCAAGAAGTTTTATTGGGGCTGCGACCCTTCAGCGGATTCCTTGACAATCGGCAACTTAGCAGCCGGGATGATGTGTGCTTGTTTCGTGCGTCATGGCTATCAGCCATACCTTTTAGCCGGCGGAGCAACCGGCCAAATTGGCGACCCGAAAGAGAACGGGGAACGAGATCTAAAATCCCTCGAAGAAGTTGAACATAATAAATCCTGCATCGCAAAACAAATGAAAAACATTGTCAAGACCGATAACCTGACAATGGTAGATAATTATGACTGGTTTAAGAATATTAATTATCTAGAGTTCCTCCGTGAAGTCGGCAAGGTTTTTTCTATGACCCAGCTCCTCGATCGCCAATTCGTCCAAAACAGGATCGGCGAAGGCGGCAGCGGTATTTCCTACGCCGAGTTTTCCTACACCTTAATCCAAGGTTACGACTTCCTGCATCTGTACCGCGAATATGGAGTTGATCTCCAGCTTTGCGGGGCCGACCAATTCGGTAACTGTTCCAGTGGCATCCACCTCATCAAACGCCTCGAAGGGGCAACTGCAGACGCTTGGTCGACGCCACTCATCATCGACCCCGTAACCGGCCGAAAATTCGGTAAATCCGAAGGCAACGCAATCTGGCTTGATAGCAAGAAAACCTCGATTTTCGACTTTTACCAGTTCTGGATTAACCAGGCCGACGAATCCGTGGAATATCTCATGAAGATCTACACCCTCCTCGAAAAGGATGAGGTAGAAAAGATCATGCAAGAACAATCAGAAGACCCAGGCCAAAGAGCGGCCCAAAAAGCCCTCGCCCGCGGAGTTACCGAAGTAGTACACGGCAAAGACAACGCCGAAGCAGTCATCGCTCTGAGCGAAAGATTGTTTACGGAAGACTTGTCGAGCTTGTCCGGCGAAGAAATCATCGAATTTGGAAAATATTTGTCCCAAGGTCAGATGGGGAATAAACTGTTTGACCTACTAGTAGAAACCAACCTCTGTTCTAGCAAAGGCGAAGCCCGCAAACTCACCGCAGCAGGAGCAATCACCGTCAACGGCACAAAGGTAACAGAAGACTCCGTCATCAACCAAATCGCATTACTTAAGCGAGGCAAGAACAAGTTCGCAGTCGTGATGTAGGCCGGTCGTCGCTTACATAAGAAAAAGCCCCGACTAAAAGCCGGGGCGAATTGCTATCAGAATCGCCGTGATAATATCCGCCAACAACGACTCCATGGCCCTACATACTTCCAACATAAAGTCCCCTCCTTTTAATTAAACGCTGGCACCAAAATAGCAAGTTTCTTTCTTAAGGTACCAGCATACTTCTTATGCTTACCTTCATTGTAGCACAGATTACTAAAAATGTCAATAGTTCTGCATTAACTTTACAGTTTTTACAAACAAAAAATGACAAGAAAATGACAAGTTTTAAGAAAGATTAAAAGTAGTCCGTTTAGGGGTTGGGCGAGTGAGGGCAATGTGATATAATCGGGTTATGGAAAAAACTGCGAAAAACTCTGGCGACAAGCCCACTAATAGGGGTAAAATGGGACTTTATTCAAGCTTAGTAACCGACCGCACGAAGAAGTTGACGAGAACGGTTACCCAAGGCAAGAGTTCTGACGCCAAGAGCAAAAAATCAACATCCACAAAAATCAAGCTAAAACCATTACCAAAGGAACAGCCAGCGAGATTCTTTGCTCATTTTCGCTGGGAAAGAATCAAGGCCTATTGGTTCTCGATGGCGGGGCTGAAACGGGTCGGCAAGATTTTTGCAGCCTGTATCCTCCTTGCGATTATTGGGGTGGGGGCTCTCTTTGTCTATTACAAGAGTCAGCTAAAAGAAATCCAGCTCAACGACCTCACGATTTCGGAAACCGTGAACACCTATCTGGACCGCAACGGAGTCGTACTCTGGGAGGATAAAGGTGACGCTGATTATCGGTTAGTCGTGGACGGCGACCAGATCTCCACTTATGTGCGACAAGCGACCGTTGCGATTGAGGACCGAGGATTCTATACACATCCCGGAGTTGATCTCTCAGCTCTGATTCGTGCCGCACTCTCAACATTAACCGGAAAGGGTGTACAAGGCGGCTCAACCTTAACCCAACAGTTGATTAAGCAAATCTACTTCTCGGACGAAGCTGCTTCGGAAAACCGTGGTGGTATCGCTAGGAAAATCAAAGAGTTAATTCTGTCAATCGAGCTGGAAAAAATGTACAGCAAGGAACAGATTATTACCATGTATCTTAACGAGTCGCCATATGGTGGACGCCGTAACGGAATCGAAAGTGCTGCCCAAACCTATTTTGGTAAGAGTGCGAAAGATCTCAACCTTGCCGAATCGGCGTTCCTAGCAGCAATCCCGAACAACCCAGCCATCCTCAACCCATATTATGAGCCTGGGAACGAGGCCTTAATTGCCCGGCAACACAAAACCTTGGATGTAATGGCTGAGATGGGATACATTACTGCTGAAGAAGCGAAAGCAGCAAAGGAAGTTCCAATTCTTGATCAGGTCTTGCCAGAGTCGAGTCAGTACGATAACATCAAAGCTCCCCACTTCGTGATGGAAGTTAAGAAACAACTGGAGGAAAAGTATGGCATGCAGACCATGCGGACCGGTGGTTACACTATTATCACAACATTAGACTACCGTGCTCAAGAAATGGCTGAAGCAGCTGTGGCCGAAGGTCAAAAAATCATGTACACTAACGGTAGCGATAATATCGCCTTAGCCTCCGTAGACGTTGAGACCGCCCAAGTTATCGCAATGGTCGGATCGGTAGACTGGAATACACCTGTATACGGCGAGGTGAACGCAGCAGTCTCACAGCTAGAACCTGGCTCGACAATCAAACCAGTATTAGATTACGCCCCTCTATTCTCACTCACTGGTGATGCAGTGTACGGGCCTGGAACCATTCTTAAAGACGAAAACATCGACTCGATTTATTGTGCCGGATATACTGGAACTTGTGCATTGAGAAATTTTACTGGACAATTCTATGGCAATATTACAATTCGACAATCCTTAGGTAACTCCCTTAACATTGGAGCCGTAAAAGCTCTGTCAATCACGGGAATCGACAATGCTTTGGAGATTGCTCACGGGCTTGGTGATATTTCTTACTGTGCGGACAATAGCACGGCCGGTCTCTCGATGGCTATCGGTAGTGGTTGTACGGTGACGCCAATCGAACACGCGAACACCTATGCTTCATTTGCTCGTGGCGGAGTCTATAAAGAACTGTCTTATATTCTAGAAGTCAAGGACCCAAGTGGTAAAGTCCTAGAAACCTGGCACGATTCGGAGGGCACCCGAGCAATCGACGAGCAAGTCGCTTACGAAATCTCTAGTATCTTGTCAGATGCCAATGCACGCTCACTGGTGTTCGGATCGTCTGGTACAGCCCCCGGTTTCGTAGTAAGTGGAGTCTGGACTGGAACTAAGACCGGAACCTCAACTACTTCAAACAGTGCCGTCGCCAAGGATCTTTGGATGGCAAGCTATTCAACTGCTGTAGCTACCACCGTCTGGAACGGCAATCATGACGGTTCAGGTCTCACTAGCAGCACGAACAATGTAACCCGCGTCGTCGTCAATAGCTACATGCATAACGTACATCATAACCTATACGCTGGCGAAGGGAAGTGGAAATCTGGTGATGAGCCCGTCAAACCAGCCGGTATCCAGACCTTAACTATAAACGGTAAGACCGATATTTGGCCAAGTTGGTATAACTCAAAAAACTCCGGAGTAGTGACTGAAAAAGTGGCTTTTAATAAAATTACCAAATTAAGAGCTTCCGACTGTACGCCAGAAAGTCAAAGAGAGGAAATCGAGATCACGAAAATTGTCGATCCAGTGTCCAAAACCGAAGTCTGGAATGTGCCAGAAGGTTACAATATGGATGAATACGATACTTGTGACGTAGTCGTAGAGCCGACCATCTCGCTAAACAAGAAGACCTCCACCGATGTTGATGGTACAGTGACCTATACCTTAAATATCACAGTCACTGAAGGCAGCAACGACCTAAAGACCTACCGTATCCTCATTGACGGAGTCTTGATGAACAGTGGTGCAATCGAAAATAAAAATATGGTTTACACCTTGGATGGCACCGAAGAATCTGCCGTCTTCGAAGTTATCGATTCGGCTGGCCGTACTTACAGCAAATCGATCGACCTATCGTAAGCCACCGACAGAATACAAAAAAGCCTCCAACCAGGAGGCTTTTTAAAGGGCCAAAATTATCGATTAGTCTTCCTTTTACTACGGGTGGAACGCAGCTCAGCCTTAGACGCCCTAGAAACCCTTTTGTTAGCAAACGCCTTTGCATTCAACTTAGGAGAAACATGCTTCGCCGTCTCAGAAGCGGTAGAGGTTTGGCAACGGGTGCTCGCCTGATTAACTAGTTTCGCGAACATTAGCGTCCCAGAAGCTGACTGATTCAGTCGTTCAAACTCCACCTCAACTTCCTCACCGACCTTCTGGTCGGCACGATCAACTACCACCATAGTCCCATCTTTAAGGTAAGCGACCCCCTGGTTCGCCCCGCTCCCGGTCGTCACAATCTTCACCTTAGTCCGCTCCCCCGGCAAATATTCATTCCTGAGAACCAGGGCCAGCTCATTAATGTTCAAGGCATCAATATGCTCGGTTGCGGCAACTTTTTTCAGGTTAAAATCATTAGTTAAGATTACTCCACGATTAGCCCGGGCCAGCTCCAAGAGACGATTATCGACCGGAGTGCGGTCTAAATCGTCATTCAAGATTGTCAGATTAAAATACACCACGCGTTCCAAATCCCGCACCGTATCCAGCCCAGCCCTTGCCCGCAGCCTTTTATCGTGATCTTTCCCGTCCGCCAGCAACTGCAGCTCCTGAATCACACTACGCGGCACAATCAAATCGTCGCCAATAAAACCAGTATTCGCCACCGCCAAAAGCCGCGGATCCATCAATGCAGAAGTATCAACATAAACTTTCCGCTTTTGGTTTGAAGTTAAAAGAGGTTTTTGGCGAGCCTTAATTACCAAAACCGTCGTCTCCGCCAAAATCAACAGAATAACAATTAATATAAACAATTCCATTGATATATTATAACATGAAAGCATAAAAATCCCCAGGCGTTAACCTGGGGTTGGGCAGTCTCGACTCTTATTCATCGGCATCACCCCCTTGCTTAGCCGTCCTCATCAGCCCTGCGACTACACACGAAAACACGGAGGACTTCCCGACAGTGTCAGCATGGCCAGTCGGCGTCCAGGCAATTCTCGCCCGTTTATAGAGGTAGCTTAAGTAGCCGTTGTCCAGCAACTCATCTTTCTCGCTGAGCACCAGCCACTTGGTCCTCACACAGTACTTCGGAGCCCTATTGTATACCAGCACCATATACTGATCCGCCAGCAACACTAGGGAATACTTTCCTCCCGTACCCGGAATGAACGGTATAATACTCAGCCATCCTATCGCATGGCTTAGCAGCCAAAACACCGGCCCAAAGATCGTCAGCAGCCATCGCCACTGTATCTTCAAGGCTCTCCGCGACGGGCACGGGTTAATTGCACAGATATTTAACTCTCTTTGTATCATTAACCCTTCCAGCCCCCTCGCGATGTGGTCGCCCAGCGATATACTGAAAACAATTACCTTATCCGCCTCGGCGACAGCCTTTAATACCGAGTTAACGGTTGATCTTGGGCTCCAGCCAATCATCTTAAACTTCAGATAAATACAACGCTTTCCTCGAAGGCGAGGGAACAAAAACCTGAAAGCCTTCTCCGGCTGAGCTAAGTTTCCCGGTGATAAAACAAACACCTCCCCTCTTATAACTCGCCCAGGCCTTTTCGTCCACGAGGCCTCCAGCTTAGCACTCAGCCTGCCGGTCAGCCTCCAAAAGATCCTCGCCAGCACAAAACTCATCGCATTGATTATCAGCACGACCTGCCATATCTTCATCCATTTTTACCCCCCTTCTTCTAATGGTGCGATCTTTTACCCTTGTTTTTAGCCAAATCGCATAAAACAACACTAGTGTTACAGCTGGCCCTATTATACAGAGCCTGCCTCCGTCATATTGCCAAACCGCAACGACAGTGATGATCATCATGACGAACCAATAATAGGTCAATCCGGTCATCAGGACAGTATAAAGGCGATCCTTCGCTCTACTGCCCAGCCAATTCCACAGTGACATAACCGCCGCCACACCCAGAAACAGAACTAGACCCCTCAACTTGTTGCTCATAATATGGACCATACCGCCTCCGACAAAGCAGAAGTCAGCAATCGGATCCATCGTAATCGGCAACTTGTTGAACCAGTGCATGTAAGGCGTTGGTTTGGTGAACTTTCGGTAACACCAGCCATCTAGCACATCGCTAACAAACGCCAGCGAAAATAGCACGGCAAACCCTACCTGTTTCTGGCTAGTCATGGCTAGCATTACGCTCACGCCAATCCGGAACCAACACAAGATATTTGCCGCCTCATGCAGCAATCTCGACTGTCTTTTCACTCACAGCCACCTCCTTTTAAGTTTCTTGAGTGCACCAAAAACATGCCCCATACCTTCATTATAGCACACATTTGTTAAAAAGTCAATACTAATAGCGTATTCCTTTCTGTGATATAATAAACCTAACTAATTGGAGGTCTCATGCCACAATCAACCATCTATCAACCCATGACAACAAAAAAGCATGTCCTCGCCTTCGACATTGATCAAACTCTCAACATCGCAAAAACTCCCATTCCGCCCGAAATTGCCGATCTCCTTGTCGAATGTTTGAATTATTTCGAGATTTGCCCCCTTTCTGGCCAAAAATTCGAGCAATTCCTCGTCCAAATCGTCGATCCGCTTAAGCATGCCGGCGTTACTAAAGGTCAGCTCGCCCATCTCCATCTTTTCCCCGCTCAGGGCACACAGTATTACCGCTTCGAGAACGACAATTGGCACCAAGTTTACAACTATCCCCTCAAGGAGTCTGATGTTGCGTCAATCACCGCCACCCTCGAAGCCGCCGCCAGGGAACTAGGATACTGGGAAGCTAGCCAACTCGCCGCAGGTGACGAAATTATTGAAAATCGCCTCTCCCAAGTCACCTTTTCCGCTCTAGGCCAAAAAGCCCCTACCGAGCTTAAGTATGCTTGGGACTCCGATATGAAAAAACGCGAAGCCATCGTCGCAAAATGTCAAGAAAAGCTTCCGGACTTCCTCTACGAAATCGGCGGCACGACTTCAATCAATGTTGCCGCTCCTGGCATGAACAAAGAGTTTGGCATGAATCACCTCCTAGAAGAGCTCAACATCGAAAAATCTGCTGTCCTCTATTTTGGTGACATGACCGAGCCAGGAGGGAATGACTACCCAGTTGTCGCTATGGGTGTCGACACAATTTCCGTCCGCTCTCACGAAGACACCGCCTATGCCCTTCGCGGCATCCTCGGGCTACTTGGCGTTATCGTTAAGGCCGACTAAGCCTCGCAAGCAAAACTCTAGCATGCCACTAAATCCATATTTTATACTTAGCCGCCAACAATGTGCTATAATTATCGTATGAAATCATATATCGTGGGCAACTGGAAGATGAATTTCTCTGTCGGTGAATCTTCCGTATATCTTCATAAGCTTCAGCAAAAGACCCGTGCGTACCGTAGCATTGAAGTCGTTGTTGCTCCCTCTTTTACCGCTTTACAACCGTTATCGCTCCAGCTTGACCGCAAAAAGATTCGTCTTGCCGCTCAGGCTGGCAATCCCCACGATTTCGGTGCTTACACCGGTGGTGTTTCTTACACCCAACTCCGCGGACTTGTCGACTATGGCATTATCGGCCACTCTGAACGCCGCCAGCTTTTCCACGAAAGCGATAAAGACATTCGAGCTTCCGTCGCCGCTGCCTTGCGTAACCAAATCACTCCTATTCTCTGTATCGGCGAAACCGAGACCGAGCACACCTTTGGTGAAACTGAAGATGTTCTGCGTGACCAACTCCTCGGCGGACTCTCCGAAGTCTCCACCGAAGATATTACAAAAGTTATCATTGCTTACGAGCCGGTTTGGGCTATTAGTACGACGACCGACTCCCGTCTTGCCTCGCCGGACGAGATCGCTCGCACCGTGAAGTTCTTGCGTCACATCTTGTCTGACACTTATAGTGCCTCCGTCGCCGAAGAGATTCCAATTCTCTATGGCGGCAGCGTGAACCCGTCTAATGCCGGTGCCTACCTTACTGTGCCTGGTATCAACGGTCTTCTTATCGGCGGTGCTAGCCTAATTGGTGATCAATTTATCGATATTATCGAAACAGCAAAGAAGGTGCAATCTTAATGGACAACGGTAAAAATCAATCTGCCTCACCCGAAGCGTTGAATCGCCAGATTGATTTTGCCGCCACTCCAACCAGCCAGCCCGCATCAAATCCTGTCCCGCAGCCCACGGACAGCACGAACCCAAGTCCAAACCAAGACTCCGCCTCTGACCAAAAGCCCCAGCCCACGCCAGTCACTTCCGCCAAGGCTGCAATTAACGCGATGTACGCTGCTGGTGCTGGAGTTCGCCAGCCCAAAATGGTGACTTCCGCTCGCGAAGCAGTCAACGCCGCCGCTAGCCAAAACTCCCTTCGCAACCAAAAGTCCGCCGCCAACCTACACCACGGTTCTATTCAGAAAAGTATGGAGTCCACCCGTACTTCCGCTTCCTCGCTTCTACGAGTCGCTAAAAGCGAGCAGCCCACCGTGTCTCCCAATCGCCAAAAGAACTCCTCCGACCCGCTTTCTCGTCGTCCTCAGACTCCTGTGAAAAAATCTACTCGTTCAAACAATAGTCAAAGTATCTCTGTTGTCCGAACTTCACTGAAGCTCGGTGCTGCCGCTCGGCCTAAAAGCCAACCCGTTGTCTTGCCTCCTAACTCTCGCATGGCCCAAGTAGCCCATGCCGTCGACTCTCCAATCACTATTTCACCCTCTAATCGTCTCGGCCAGAGTTCTGCCGCCCGTGCACCTCAGCATCTCGGATTGACGCCTGCCACCCCAAAACGCCGCCCGATCGACGATCAAATTATCCAGCCTGGCGGGCTTACTCCAGCCCAACGTCGTGCTTTGAACCCTAATGCAGGCACTAGCCTCCCTGCCATTCGCCCTGCTCCGATGGTTGGCAGTGCAAAACGCCGCCGTGCTATCCGCGACCCTCAAATGCTCCAAGCTCCACGACCAGGGAACATTAAGATGAGCCCCACTCCCGCTTCTGCCGCCGCCTTGCGAGCTAGTCGTTTTCGTGCCGCCCCGAAGGGGTTTGCAACCGCGAAGCCAGATCCGATTTCTGCCGACGAGGCTTATGTTATTTCTGCCCCACCTAAGTTGCACACTCGCCGAGAAACCCCTCCTGCCGATCCGCGTGCCGACCAACTCAGCCAAGATCTTGCCGACCTAGGAATCGCTGACGATGTAAACACCCCCCGCCCTTCCACCCACATTAGCGGCAGTTATGACGATGAGTTTAGGCCCCAGGCTCCCTATGGCTCCCAGGGTATTACTCCAAACACTTCAGTGGGGGATTACCTCCAGTCACTTCCTGGTGACAAGACCCCGATCGGGCGGCTCAATGCAGAATATGTCGCTTCCGGCCATGGCGGTGCCGCTTCTGAATATACTACTATTAAAGAGGAAAACACCTCGAACTACAGTTTTAGTCGCCAAGCCGTCGACCCGTCAAAGCCCAGTGTTCCAGCTCCAGTTTCGCCCTTCTTAAAATCCGTCAATGTCGAAAAACGACCTCTTTCCGATAGTACTGCTGCGATGCGTCCGGTTATCGCACGTCCACCGGTGCCTAGTACGCCACTGTTGCCCGAGCAGTCGACTCCTGCTACCAAGCCTGCTAAAATCGCCAAGACTAAGCCTCCTAAGCTTTCTCGCAAGGACAAAAAGGCCCAAAAAGCCAAGCAATCCCAAAACAACCAGCTCCCCCCCTCTCCTAACCAGACAGTCCCCACTCGCCCCACCGTCATCGTCCCCTCCAGCCGTCGCTCTAAAGCTCCTTTGTTCTTCCTGATCCTCTTCACTATCATACTCGGTGCTGCGGTCGGTGCTGCCGCCTATCTCTGCTTCTTCCAATAATTCCGGGCCACCCCAAGTGCCATTCCTATTGACAAAATAAGAAATCTGTGCTACAATAAAAAGATAGGACCACGTAAATCATGGCCAGGGTCTTCACTTCGTCCGTAGCGGATACATCGGTCTGAGCTACAGCTCTGCCCGGTATCTTGGTCTATATGGCTACAATTGGTCGGCTACCTCTTCCCCAGTTTACTACTCTGGATCAACTGGTTTAGCAGGGTACGATCTCGGTTTCGATGCTAGTGACATATACCCGTCGGGCGGTCCGAACCATCGTTGGTATGGTTTCCCCATCCGTTGTCTGGCGTACTAGGTTAGCTAAGAATATGAGTTTCTACCCCGACCTTTACTCTTCCGCACCTCTATATTTTGTGGTAAAATAAAGTAGTTCAGGGTGTGGCGCAGTTGGTAGCGCGCGCGGTTCGGGACTGCGAGGTCGTCGGTTCAAATCCGATCACCCTGACCAAGTTGGACATTTTTCACGAAAAGTCATTAAATTGAACGGTTTATTATACTCATACCTCAGTTGATTATTTGAAAGTTCAAGGTTCGAGAATATGATTTTAAGGAGTTGCCTTTTTAATGGTATTTTCGAACTCTGTTCAAATAACAGAGGTGCATTCTTAACTAAGTCCATAATTGATTGGATATTTTCAAACCATTCTCCTGTATTGTTGTCAACATTAGCTATTTGCCGATTCAATACCGTCCTCTCAGCGTTAAGTTCTTGCCGTCTAGCCTGATACTCTTCTTTGTCGAGTTCCCCATCTAAATAAAGGTCAAATAGACGTTCAGCACGTTTCTCGTTTTTGCTTCTCTCTGAAACTAAGTGTGCTAATATTGCTTTTCGTTTCTCCTCATCGTTAGCACACTCTTTTTGCATTGCTTCAATTAAAATCCGATATTGCTCATCTGTCGGACAGATATCGCTTAAAGCCTGCACGACCTGAGCATTAAACGTTTCCTCACGCACATATCTAGCACCATGCTTCCCTTTGTGCTGAGTGCAATGATAATATATATGACCTTTTTGCTCTTCTATGGTAATTCTACACCCGCACTCGGAGCATGTGATTAGCCCACGATACACAAAAGGCTTGCCACAATACTTATGTGGAGTTTTATGCATGCGACCAAGCACTGACTGCACTTTGTCGAATAATTCCTTGTCAACCAGTACTTCATACTTATGAGGATAAAGTTTTTCTCCATGAAGAATGAATCCACAATAGAATGGATTTTTGAGGATATGGGCGATAGTGCTTACTGGCTTTTTAATGGCATAGCTTTCAAAAACCCAATCTCGCATTGAACGTAAAGAATAAGCACTGGTAGCATACCTCTGGAACATTTCACATACAATAGGTGCATGATTATCTGGCTCTACGAAGGCTTTTCCGTCTTTGCGGCAATTCCTATAACCAAAAGGGGCATGAGTGGAAAGTTCACCATTTCTCAATTTTTCTTCTAGACTACGTTTAACATTGTCAGTTAATTGAGTAACATAACTCTTAGCAAATAGAACACCCATATCCCACCTTAAAATATCGGCACTATTGGAGTTTGAATCTATGACAAGATTCTCACGAACGAAATGTAATTTAATTTAATTTTGTTGGCTTTTCTAAGCTCATCCAACTGCACGGATTCGCGAAAACTTCTTTGCAGACGATCAATCGTATCAGTAACCAATGCGATAGTTTCTTTAGATTTTCTAATATTTGCAATAATTTTAGTGAATTGCGTGCGATTAGTCTTAGTGGATGATTCGACTAATTGATGAGTCTCAATTATTTATAAACCATGACGCTCAGAGTAATCTAATAATCGGCGAGTTTGTGCCGGAATTGAATTATTCTCCTCCTGCTCTTTGCTGGAAACTCTGGCTAATATAATGGCTTTCATTTTCTATCACCTCCTTATCAAAAATGGGTAGCTGTGGCTTACTCAAAACGCTAATGCATCCTGACACAACTACCCATTAAAGACGGGATATAATTAGCGATAAATTGAGTAAGCAATTCTATTATACAGTATTCTTAGACTTCGGCGTTAAACTAAGTTTAAGTTCGTGTAGAATTTTAACAAAATCAATAAATCTGTCTAGCTCCTCCTTATCCATTATATTTTCTCCAGTATGCATCAATTATGGGATTAGCTCCTATATTAAATTCCATAATACGGCCGAAATCGTTTTCTATTTCCCAATTGGGCTTAAAGTTTCTAAACCATGGTTCAGGATTATACTGAACTTTTGGTAATTTTAATCCTTTTGAGACCCAATAACGTTGCTTATTAAAAAATGTTGGCATATCCTTAGTGATGTATTTTTTAACATAATGAGCTACTCGGTTTGCAGATTCTTCACTCTGGATAATCTGCTTTGCGTTACTAAACCCCAATGTATATTCCGGCAGAGTATAAATTTTCTGACCATTTTGAACGATAAGTTTATTAGTTTTGGGGTTAATTGCCCGTTCAATTCTTCCACAATATCCATAGAACAGGGCATGGAAGTGTAGCGACAGCTTGTCTTTATGGAATTCTGGGACAATGAGATAGTCAAACTTCCCGTTTCTTTTACGCTGATTTTTAAGCCACGTAGCCATCTGTGCACGTTTTTCATCAACATTCTGCCGATTCTTAGCAAAAGTAAAAGTAATGAATAGCTCAAATGGATTACAGAGGATATAATCGCTAATGCATTTCTTAGTCCGGCGAAGTGAACGTTCAAGATTACTATCATCTTTTAATATATCTTCGGAAGCAATATCACAAGCATTAGAATTGACACCCCTATCCTCACAAGAAAATGGCATAGTCGGTATGAAAACTCTAATTTTGTTTGGATAGTATGTAGCCATAGCGAAAACTGTACTAGACGTTTTATAGTTTTGGTTATATGACATCTGACCCCTTTTCTGTCCCATATATCAAGTTATGGGACAGAGTAAAGATTGAACTACTTTTTATCTTTGCACCCTGCGTCGTGCTGCTGTCCGCACGCTCGGGCGCAAAACAGGGCAGCAAAAATAATGGAATGAAATTCATTGATTTCTCCTTAAATTAAAAATAATAACGATTTGCTCGTTATCTCCTATCGTTTAAAAATTGTATCGTACAGAAATAACGAGAGTTAGCCTTTTTCTTTTTCAGGTCTTTTCTGTACGAATTGTTGCTAGGACTTATATTTATAGAAAACTGCCTAGTTTATTACATATAATAACTCGATTTCTTATTTGCCCTTTTCTTCCTTGGCTGTTTTTATTCTAACAAAGAAATGATACCGAATCAACTAGTTGTATTATTTATTACTCAATGTTATAATTATAGGGTCTACATCTATCGGAGCTAGTTTTTACACAGAACTGGGCAACCATTGTTTTCAGCAGTGTAAAAACTCTGATAGGTGTAGACAACCAAATGGTTGTCCATTTTTATTTTTAATAAAGGAGAAATATGGAAAATTTTTTAGCAGGACTACAAGGTTTAGCTGTCGCTTTGCTGGCAATTATCCTCTTTTTTGCTCCAATCGCATTATTTATATTTGTATGTTTCGCTATGATAAGGGGATTGAGTAAACCTACAAAAACGCAAACACGAGCACAAAACATTTCTTCAAAAAGAATGACGTTAAACTCACGGGCATCACGAGAAGAAAGAGTAGGGGAATCGAGATTAGTATATAAATATCGGGGTAAAACCCATATAATGACGCAACGTGAGGAGAAGTTCTTTTTACTACTAAATGATATATTTCGAGATAAATGCTATATTATCCCACAAGTTCATCTATCTGCGTTGCTAGAACATCGTATAAAAGGTCAAAACTGGAAAGGTGCTTTTTCGCACATTAATGGTAAATCGGTTGATTATGTTTTACTTCGCAGTAAAGATCTAAGCGTATTATGTGCAGTGGAACTCGATGATTCAACTCATGATACCGCCGATCGTATTGAACGCGATAAGGAAGTTGGGTGGATGTTTGGCCTTGCTAATGTTCCACTAATACGTCTACGAAATCCTGAAAATATGTCGAAACAAGAAATAGTGGATTCTTTTGCAAAAATTATCAATAAGACTAACTAAGTTTATAATCTTCACTTTTTATTAGTTGAAAAATAGGATTATGCGTTGCTAATTCTTCCTGAAACGCGTACAATAAGGTTGACCACATAGATTTATTATTTAAAATATATATGCCCCAAAGCTCCTCGTTAATCATCCAAATCCTGTTTTATATTGGATTAGGTGCCATAATCTTCGTTATTTTGTCTGCGTTAAATAATATTTTACATAAAAATGGTCAACTTAATAAATTAAGCGGTCTGAAGTATCATTATATTGCACGCCGCCACATCATGACAAAACGCGAAGAAATGTTCTTTAGAGTGTTATGTGAGATTTTTGAATCCAAATGTTGGATTATCCCGCAGGTGAAAGTATAATACCCAAACCTATCTAACCTAGTACGCCAGACAACGGATGGGGAGAGCGTACCAACGGGCACTAGCTCCACCTGATGTATTCATACCACTCATATCGAAATCTATATAATAGCCAGCTAGTCCACCTGTTCCATGGCCATAAACTGTAGAGGCGGTTAGAGCCCAAATATAGCTATGTAGGCCAAGCGTTCGTCCTGAACCGTCATTGCGGGTGATGTTGCCGCTACGGACGATTTTGGTTAATTAACAAGAAAGTTAGCACAAATAACAGGGCTAATTTCGACTTGAACCCGTATAAGCTGTACGGGTTCGTCCGTAGCGGATATACCAATCGTGGCTGTGGTTCAATGCGTTTCGCGGGTGTTTATGGCTACAACCGAACATCGACGGCCGCATCAGCATACGGCAATGGATCGGCTGGTTTAACAGCCTACTTTCTTAATCTTAGTGCTAATAGTATTGATTCGTCCAATGGTCCAGACCATCGCTGGGGTGCTTTCCCCATCCGTTGTCTGGCGTACTAGGTTAAATAAGAGTACTGTCGACTTTTACGGGTATAGGATTGCTAAAATCATGAACACAACGTGATCCTAATAGCGTTCCTTGATAAGGGTATTTGATTCTGATATAATCCTCTTAGGCTTTATTAAGCATCATTTATGAACATAGAACGAAAAGAATTGGAAAAACTAATCGGCAGTGCAAAAACTGGCGTATTTTATGATTTCATGAATGAAATAAACTCACTCTATGACATGGAACAAGCCTAGAATAATGGTGGCAAAACGTGGGCTTACGAATAGAAGTTTAGCAAAAGCGGCAAAACCCTCTGTGCGTTTTATTTTAAGGAAAGCACTTTAGATTTAATGATAATCTTCGGCAAGAATGAACGCACTAAAGTTAAAGAAAACAGAGATAGTCTATCGCCTAGGGTTCTAGCAATCTATGATAACGCAAAAACCTATCACGACGGCAAGTGGGCCATGTTTGATCTTATAGATCGCTCGCTCGTTGAAGATCTAAAGAAACTCCTTTTAATCAAACGCAAACCGAATGGAAAGTAAGTAATAATTTAAGGAATGAAGCCAGATATGAACGACGAGTCCTTGCCCAATCCAAACATAATTCACCCAATCCCAGGATACGATAAAGAAATCTACATTAAACCAGCTATTACAAATCCTAATATCATTGTTGGTGATTTTACTTATATTGCTGATAGCGAATTTGAAAGCCATGTCACCCATCATTACGAATTTAATGGCGACAAGTTAATTATCGGCAAGTTCTGCCAAATCGCGGCCGGCGTGGAGTTTATTATGAACGGTGCAAATCATCAGAGAAACTGCGTTACTACCTTTCCGTTCTATACGCTTCAAGGCTGGAAACAGGAACCACCCAGTCCCGAAGATTTAAGGTTAAAAGGCGATACAATTATTGGCAATGACGTTTGGATTGGACAAAATGTCACCTTCCTGCCAGGCGTGAAGGTTGGTGACGGTGTAATTATTGGAGCTAATAGCGTTGTACGCGAAGATATCGAGCCGTACACCGTAGTTATCGGAAATCCCGCCCGTGAGTTACATAAAAGATTTGACGATGAAATGATCGAGATTTTAGAAAAATTTAAATGGTGGGACAAAAGCATAGAAGAAATTAACAACCTTATACCTATGCTGACCTCTAGTGATTTAGAAAAAGTGAAGCAAGAGTTAGCAAAGCTTATATAATCACAAAACTTCACCCTTGCACTTATCTTAAAGATGAGCTATAATACAAACTAATGGAATCGTAGCTCAGTTGGTTAGAGCGCCGCCCTGTCACGGCGGAGGTCGCGGGTTCGAGTCTCGTCGGTTCCGCCATTTTTGTATTTACTGAATATATTCCCCTAGCGTTTTTAATAGCAGAACCCCAGGCAAGGCTGCATTGCGAAAGTAGAAAAAGTATCAATATATTAGAATAAAAGGGAAATTACCCATGATTGAAAAGATTAATAAGGCCTGCACTAGAATGAACCAGCAGTTAGGTGTTCCAATTTCTCTACCTCGACCCAATCAGGCGGCCTTAAAACTATCTGCATTTTGTAACCTAATTATCGGTCTCATACTTGCTGGCATTGGCTTCAGCTTTGGAATCTTCCTGTGCGGTTTGTTAGGTTTACTGGTCATTGCTGGAGGAGTAATCTTGATCGCTGAATCATATCTCAAGAGTAAATGGTAGCTAGTTACTTAAAACTAAACTCTAATCAATAATCCCTCGCAGGTGAAATGATGATATCGAAACCTATCTAACCTAGTACGCCAGACAACGGATGGGGAAAGCAAAATAGCGATCGTTCGGACCACGTGATGAGTTAACATTAGAAGTATTGAAACGGAGGTAATAACCTGCTATACCATTTGATCCGGTGTCATAAACTGTTGAAGTTGTAGTAGACCAATAATAACTAGCGAAGCTAAGATCTCGAGCCGAACCATAGAGATAATAAATAAACCCGCTACGGACGAAGATTATGTCCATTAATAAACTCTGGATTTTTACACTCTCCTATGATATAATTCCAGCAACGGGGCGTAGCACAGTTGGTAGCGCACACGGTTTGGGACCGTGAGGTCGCTGGTTCGAGTCCAGTCGCCCCGACCACGAAGACTGATATAGCATAGATATATGGATAATGACAATTCAGAGTTAAGCCCCCAAGATTTAGAAGACATCAAAAATCTTGAACTTGATGAAAATTGCCTGAAGAAGTTGAACGCTTGGACGAAAGGCGTTAATTTTTTTTGAAGTTACCGGTATTGCTAAACAAGAAATTCGTCATAGTAATTTTCTTGCATGGCTGCTTGATGCGTCTGAATCACATGGCCTAGGTGACAAGATTATTAAATCTTATTTAAGACGCGTGATTCGTGATTATGATTTGCAACACGTTCACATGATTTTAGATCTCGACTTTCAGAGTTTCGATGTACGTCGTGAGTGGAATCACTTAGACATTTGTTTAGTCTCCGACAAAGAGAAATTTGTCATTGTAATCGAAAACAAAATTGATGCAAAGGAGAGCGTAGGCCAAACCAAACGTTACCATAAATTTATCGATGACGCGTATGGAGATTATCAACAACTTTTTATTTTTCTAACGCCCGACGGCCTCGAGGCGAGTGATACCGAGTGGATTTCTTCTACCTACGATGATATCGTGCGAGCAATACGCGAGAATTCAGAATACGCACCAGATGCGGTTCGTATGTTGTTGCAACAATATATTAACGTCTTGGAGAGGAGAGTAATTATGAACCCAGAGATCAAACGCATTTGCAAAGAAATTTATCGAAAACATAAGACTGCAATTGATCTCATCTATGAATATGCTAGTAGTGATTGCACACAAGTTTATGAATGGATCATAGAGTTTCTTAAGGAAAACACCGACGAGTTTGAACTGCACCCAATTCAAGAAGATTGGAGTATTAATAGCTATATTCGTTTCACTTCTAAGAAATTGTATGAAAAATTTGGTCATAGTGAATCCAACTGGGTTAATAAACCAATCGATTGCGATTTGGTGTATGAAATCTGTTTGCCGAAGGATCTAAAAAAGTATCTTACTATCTAGTAGCAAGTAATCGGCTACCACTTACTGAGCAAGCGATCCTCATTGGTGACCAAAACCCTAGTAAAAGTCACCTAAGCAAGCGCCCAACGGGCAAAAAATTCGCACATGTTTTTAACGCACCGAAACCGCTTCTTGTAGAAAGCGATTTGGAGAAAGAGGATGTGAAGGTAAAGCTCAAGCAACGTTTACGAGAAACTTTGATTGAAGCTAGGCGGTTCGAAGAGTTTCTGTTTAGTAAATTAACCGATGAAGCCCAAAGAATGGAGGTATAACGAAGACTAAGAAGGGGTTGGATAATCGTAAATAGGAAAGCCATAGAGAGGAAAAACATGAACCCAGCGAGCGAAAACAGTGTTACCATTATGAAATATAAATCTCCGGACGGAGTATATGATTTTAAATGCCTTGATAAATGGAACGTAGCAGATGAAGTGGAACGGCTAGACGCAATGATTGAAGAGAAGAAAAAGTTAGAGGCTGAGGGCTACGATGTCTTATGGATTAAAACTCTGCCGATTTTTGATTTGTAGCAACATTAATCATGACTGTTTGCAGCTTCTAGATACAGTTTATGTACAATTTCCATCTGCTGAGCCGTAGCTCTTTGGCAATTTACCATAAAAATATAATCAAAGTTATCCCTCAAATCAGCTAAATCTTTTACAAATGTCATGTATCGCCATTCCGTAAAACAGTTATCGTGCTGTTTCAACATGACTATAAAATCGATTTCTTGCCCTACTTTAGTTTCATAGGCTTCTTCAAAAACCTTGCTTATGACTTTCAAATTCTGCTTGCCTAATTTTTCAAATAGCTCGGATAATTTGTGTCCAGACGAACATAAACATTTTTCGTTGTGGCCAGATATGGCAAGAATTGTTTTAATAGATAACTCTGTAGCCAAAACAAGAACGGAGTTTAGCATAATTCGTAAAGAGTGATCTATTTTTTCCGCTTCTACTAATAATTGGCAAGCATGGTTCCATGATTGAGCCGACGAGTACAATCGCATGATAAATAAATCTTGCTCAGACATTACAGTATTATCTTTCGACATAATTTTATTATACCATCTATAAAAGCTGAGTTGCTTGTTATTATCTTATGGCAACGCCACCTCGGCTAAACGGCAAATGAGCGAATAGTTTTTGTAGGGCGTAACTGCTAGTTGCAATACTGGGAGTTATATTTTGTGCTTTACATTTTTAACATTTCTGACGATAATTGCTGTTATGAAACATCTATCTTCAAAGTCAATTACGGTTATGAAGTATTTAGGTACGGATGGAGAATGCCACTACGTCGAATCGAACGACGTTACTTTTCCAAGTCTTGAAGATAGACTGAACTATTTAAGCCAACTGGAGTATAAACTTTGGGTTGACGGAGAAATTGTTGAGCATATATGGACGAGAACGTCGAGTAATTGTGAGGTAGAATCTTAAGTGACTTTGATAAATGAGAATTGGGAACCTAACCTTTATAAATACGAGAAAATTCGTAGATGTGGTAGATACAATATGATTATGGAAGCCGATAAGGCAATTAAAGCTTGTGGCATTAGTAGCCGAGAATACCGAGATATTATACTTGGTTATAGTACTTATAAAAGGTATGTTAAAGCAGAATATGGTACAGTTGATAACTTTATGAGGAAGTTCAAGTTATGAAGTTATTAGACTATGAATGTCAGACTACCTTTTGGGAAGATTTTAGTATAGCAGAGTTATTTGGAGAAGAAGCAATTAGAGATACCTACAAGCGAGCAAAAGCCGAGTGGAAGAAAGAACGTATTTACGGAACAGAACTCGGGGTGGCACTTAACCATAAATGTTGGTATTGGTACGAGGAAAAGAGCACAAGGCTTAGTCAACTTTATGCTAAACTTTGGGAAGAGTACCACAACTGGGTGCTTGAGAATTGGGAGAGCGAGGATTTGGGGTATTATTTGAAGATGGTGAACTAAGAAGTTGATATGATCCTCTTCACCTTTGCTTTTATGTTATTAAACACCGTTGTGAGTTTTAGCTTTGCGTCGTGGCTGAGTCTTGAGGTGTGCATCACAGCATTCCTTAATGGCGTATATTCTGCTTCATCAATATTAAATTTATTAGGCCTCGTACCCTTACTCCCTGAGGGATCAACTACCATGATTAACTCATGCATGCCAATATAATTTTTATCGTCGTCTTCTTGACTAATCTGGATTTCCATATTAGCTGCTTCTTTATTTTCTCGTTCAATTTTTCGCCATCTATCAGCAGCTTTCTGTACGGAATTCGTCAATTTTAGCTTATTGTCTTGTATATATTGCCGCAGCAGATTCTCCGATATAAAGCATTCGGCATATGATGAAAAATTAAATTCGGCATCATTCTGAAGTGCGTCGATCCATTTATCAACCTTATCTTTAGCACGTGGCGATTTGCCGCTCATGTACTCCTTAGCGGTCTCCGTAAACAGCTTACTAGATGCTCTGTCGCGTTTTGACTTTCTAGGGTTTTCTTCATCGCCATCTTCTTTGGCTTTTAACCTAAAATCATCCCATTCATCAATAATCTTTTTTATCACACCTTTTAGTTCAGCCAGCATCTTCTGGAATAGCTCATCATCCGCTATTACCCCTTCTCTACTACTAGTAAAACGGTCCTTTCCACTACCGTCATCCAGATCGTTAAAATGTATTTGTCCGTATAAATAGCTCTCTGGGATTCGTGCAGTCTGAACATGTTTTAGCATATTGCGTTCCCTAAGTCGTCCATTAACAAATAGGTCAATACCAACTTTCTCATTTTCCGAAAGCACCTTAAGATCCTTTGGTTTTTTAACAGACGCAACAAACCCACTGAGCTTTAATTTGGTAGTAATAGTCTTACTACTGTGAGCCTTTAATAGAATCATCCGAGCCAATGGGTCATCACACGAATTCAGGTTCCATATAAACTCAGTATTATTGATTAACGGTTCTAAGTCCTTGAAGTCAATAGTTTTGCCATTTAATACAATCTTAAAACCGTTATCAACTAATGAAAATCTAAAATATAATGCTATAGATTTTCTCAGGTACTCTATGGAATTAGCAATACCATCCTTCAATCCAGTAAACCTGATAGTTGTACCATGCTCCCCTAAATTTGCCTCATCTATGTCGTGCTGCTCAAGTACTTCTAGGTGATATTCATTTTGATTCAAGTCATCTTTAATTGCGGCATCCAGTGAACCATTATCAATAGTTCCGCCAATAACGTTTCCGCCAGCAGTTTTAGACACAACCGTAACCCTATTCGCACACGACAGCAAAGCAAGCTTACCGATACCTTTCCGACCAATAAACGGTCTACCACCTTTTGATGTCGCTTCTCCATCCTTCCTTTTAGAATAGCCTATCTTAAGAAATTTTTTAGCAAAATCATTAAGAGACATGCCAACCCCATCATCTCTAATAATCATTTCGTTGTTCTTTCTGTCAATATGTATATCAACGATCACCGCATCAGCATCCCAAGCATTGGAAACGGCTTCACCAATTACAGTGATAAAATCACGATATAAATTCCTGCCTAAACTATTGAGTACCGTTAGCGAGATATTGAATGTCAAGTCTGCGTTATTGGGCATGCTTGTCTTTCTTGTAAATGCCTTAATATTGATATTCCTATAATTTTGCCCAAATCAACTGGAACGGCATTGCCAATATGCCGGCTGATTGTCCCTATTGATATTCTATCAACATTTTCAAAAAATTCATAGTCCCTTGGAAAGGTCTGAAGGAGCGCCCCCTCTCTCAGCGATAGCGCACGGTTCTGTTCTGGATGGCCATATCTTCCCGTCCCATAAGAATAAAATTGCGTTGTGATTGTTGGCGACGGTTTGTCCCATTCCATACGACCATAAACCCCACTATACGATTTCCCGGACGGTTTTTTGTAACATTCTGGCAGTAATGTTTTATCCCAATCTCTCCACGTCCCCCCAGGCTTAGACTGTCTAAGTCTTTCTTTGTTTATTGTGGTTAATCCCGCACTTCTATGAAGTGGGTCATGTGCATCTACTTCGCCACTCTCTAGCACTGGCAGACCACTAAGAGCGTCACGCACAGTTCGTTTCTCTTTGATTTCAGTTTCTGGGATGAGTTCTATTTTTCCGTATCTTGAAGCAAGGAGAACCAGGCGACGTCGTTTTTGTGGTAACCCATACCTACTACAGTCCACGACTTTATAACTGACATAGTAGCCAGCTTCCACTAGGCACTCTTTAAACTCTTCAAACACATCAAAGTTACGAAGTTCAGGCACATTTTCCATAGAAACTATGTCTGGCTTTATATCTTCAACATATCTAGCAAAAGATTTGAGCAAATTCCATCGTTTGTCTGTTGCATGATCAAAAGTTCCACGAATCTTGTTAGCCTGTCGGGAAAAACGCTGGCACGGAGCACACCCAACAAGTATTTTTATTCCAGCATCAGAAAATAAGGCATCCACTTCCTCACTTGCTAATTCTGCTATATCTGCGTCCACGAATTTGGCGTGATTATTTTTTTCATAAGCAAACTTGCAAGTTACGTCATTGTCTATACCAGCAACAACATTTAGTCCAGCTTTTTTAAGACCACAAGTCAGACCACCAATGCCACAAAATAAATCAACTACAGATGCCTGTTCCATACTAAAATTATAGCATAAATTGTTTATTCTCCCTCTAGAAACTTTGTTAACGCCGACCTTACTACGTCCGACCACAATCTATCTAAATGCGATCTCAATAAGTTCGGCCCCCGTAAAATGGGCGTTTTTTCTGTTAAAACCCCAGACAAGACATTTTCATAAGTTCTTCATATCCATAGGTATCGCCCCCTGCCAAATCTGAAAACTGTCACCCTTTACTCGAATTAACTGATCATCATTCAAGCAAATAATAGGCTGCGAAATGCCATAAAACTCATTTGGGGTTTCATGCAGAAATCTAGAAAACTTCTCGCGTTTTATACCCTCTCGATTCCAATGCGGCTTAATCAAGAAATTCACCAGCCCTAATCCACTAAAATCCGTCATTTCTTTAGCCAACATCGGATCACCACTCATATATTGTTGATTGCGGATATCATTACTACAAACTATCGCTCCTGCACTCTCGCCAATATAGGGCACACCTTTCGCCAGAAGATTTTCAACAATCTCCCTAAAATTGCAACTATGCATCTGTTCTAGAAGATAAAAATTATTGCCTCCTTGAACAAAAATCGCATCCCTGTCAGCAAGCTCGGCGGCAACTTCCGATTCAGTTTTACCCGCAATGTCATACTCAAAAACTCGCCAGCCTCGTTTGTTCAAAATCTCCCTCCCTTCATTAATCCATACCCGCTTATTGGATGGATGTAAGTTCCCGGCCGTCGTAATGTAGGAAAGTCGAATCTCCGTTGCTTGTTTGCCTAATAGTTTTTCGACATCATTCATAATCAGCTCTGCTACTCCAGGCCCACGAAAGCTGGAAGCTAAATATAAGTTTTGCAACGCATTTTGCTTCGGCCATGGAACCCGCTTGTTCTCGCTATTGTCATCGGTGCCATACAATAAAAATGCCTTCATGTAAAGTCTCCCTCAGTTACCCTGTGTTCTATTATATATTAAGCAACGCATCCTTGGCCATAATGAGGGCCTGAGCTTTCACATCATCCAATCCAAGCCGAGCGATGCTCTCGACATTCACCACAAAAATCCCCTAGCAACATAGCCAGGGGAGGGAACGAGACAAACTCATTCAACATTTCTAAGGTACTCGCTAAGCCGGGCAGCAGCACGCCCGCGGTGGGACACGCGATCTTTTTCTTCGGCCGTAGCCTCCGCAAAAGTCTTACCAAGTTCGTTCGACTCAAAAATTTGGTCGAACGCAAAGCCGTTCTCACCGCGTTCGGCACTGGAAATCTTGCCATGCGTCATGCCAGTCACCGTATTGGAAGTCCCGTCCGGAAGAATACAGGCGATGACGCACACAAACTGTGCCGCACGGTTAGTCTGGTTCTTCATTTCCGCCAGCATCGCTAGACGCTGATCATGCTCATTTTTACAAATGTCCGCACGATAGCGAGCAGTAAAGACGCCCGGGCGACCATCCAGTGCATCAACACAAAGTCCGCTGTCCTCAGCCACCACGATATAGTGGTCCTGCTGCCCTGTCGCCACAAGCTGCTCCCGGAGTGCTCGTGCTTTAATCATAGCATTTTCTGCGAATGTTGCACCGGTCTCTTCAATATCGAGATCAATTCCAACCTCAGACATCGCCACGACCTTGTACCCCGGTAACAAAGCACTCAACTCGACCACCTTGTTAGGATTCCTCGTTGCAAGAATAATTGTTTGCATCTCTCTACCTCCTACTTCATTTTTTTGTAGAAATCCACCCACGAAGATCCACCTCACAACGATACCATAGTTTCATCATAAAATCAACAAAAACAGGGAATAAGCCCCGCCCCAATAGCATAGTCATAGAAAACCACCAAAAGCCGAACCCTGGTCCTCTTCCTGAACAGGATTTATTACTATACATTATAGCAAACTATCGCTATTTTGTCAAGTATTATGCTATACACCCAATCGCTGTCCTAAAAACCAAAAAATGATATAATCTAACAAAGAAAACAAGGAGATTTTATGGAAGGAAATAAGAAAACCATTGCAACCGTAGTCGCCGTAGTCGCTATTGTCCTCTTGGGGCTGCTGGGAATCGTCGCTCTCGGCGAAAGTAATAGCGGACCCGAAGCCGACGACACAAACAATGCTGCTCAAGAAACTCCAAAAGGTGACTGCGAAATCAGCGAGTGCATGAAAAAACTCGAGCCAAAAATGACTATCGAGGAAGCTAACAAAATCATGGGCTTTGATGGTGAAAAATCTGCCGATTCCGACCAATACACTTGGCAACTAACCTCTAAATCCAAAATCGTCGTCGAATACAAGGATCAGCTCGGCACCTTCACCGCAACCTATGATAAGGACCAGATCAAAGACCCCTCCTTCAAAATCTCCAAGGGTTATGAGCTCCAGGGTCTTCTCCAGGACGGTACTTCCTACACTTACGAAGAAACTGTTAAGCAATTTGATGGCGTCGAAGGTTATCTTGCCGTAAAATCTCCCACCTCCAAGATGTATATGTGGGTCAACAGCGATGGCATGACCTTCCGAGCAACTTTCTCCGACAGCCTGAATGGCAAGACTTCCATCATTTCTATCCGCTAATTTCCTCAATCCCCATGCAAAATATTCGCCCAGCTACTACAAACGACGCCTCTCGCATCGCTGAAATCTTAGTTTTCACCAAGCGTCTGCATTACCGATCAATTTTCAATAATGACCAATATTCTTTTGGTGAAATGCAAGTCCTCCCCCTCGCCCAAGATTACCTTCAGCACCCCGAACAACTAAAACGCATTTGGGTCTACGATGATGGCTTCGTCAAGGGCATGATTTTCGTCGATGGAAAAGAAGTGAGGGAATTGTATATCGATTCTTTCTTCCAAAAGCAGGGAATTGGTAGAAAACTTCTTGAGTTTGCTATTAAAAACTTCGACGTGCAATACCTCTGGGTTTTAGAAAAGAATGTCGGAGCGATTAAGTTTTATCAAAACTGCGGCTTCCAATTAACTAAAGAAACCATGCCCGAAGAAGGTTCGGACGAAATTAACATAAAAATGATCCGCTAACCCAGCCTGTCACTCAGCCGTCACCCACAACCTCTAAACTGAATCTATGGATGGATATGTATCAGTGATCAAATTTGCCGTTTTGGCTTTTCCGCTACTTGCTATCTTTATCAGCTCTCCCTTTATCTTATGGCAATATCATAAATACGGCTCAATCTCTCCCCTGAAATCCCTACTCGCCTACTCCTTCGCCTTTTACTTACTCTGTGCATACTGTCTAGTTATTCTACCCTTACCTAAAATTGAGGAGGTTGCCTCCCTAACGACCCCTCGTACTCAGCTCCTCCCCTTTAAGTTCGTGTCCGACTTCATTCGTGAGACTTCGCTCAACCCATTTTCGCCTGCGACCTATCTAGTATCCCTCACCGAATCCTGTTTTCTAGTACCGCTTTATAATATCGTACTTACCGTGCCGTTTGGCATCTATTTACGCTATTATTTTCGCTGCAGCTTTAAAAAAGTCATCATCCTTAGTTTTTTACTTAGCCTCTTTTTCGAGCTCACACAGCTAAGCGGCCTATACGGTCTTTATCCTCGCGGCTACCGCCTCTTTGATGTTGATGATCTTCTGCTTAATACATTCGGCGGCCTCGTAGGATTTTTGCTTGCTGGCCCCGTAATTCATATTTTGCCCAGCCGCGATGTTCTTGATGCCCGTTCCCGTGCACGCAGCCAACGACTTTCCGGCCT
This sequence comes from uncultured Candidatus Saccharibacteria bacterium, assembly GCA_947425245.1. GTDB lineage: Bacteria > Patescibacteriota > Saccharimonadia > Saccharimonadales > Saccharimonadaceae > Nanosyncoccus. The sequence goes on along the minus strand of CANDYU010000001.1, from coordinate 2,763 downwards.
CCGCCGCACGACCGCCTTCCTTTTTGACCTCTTTCTCTTTTCGCTACTCAGCTCATTCATTGGCATTATTACCCAATCCTGCCTCCATTGCTCGCTCGACAGTTTTTGGATTTTCCTCGCCAGCACTATCGTCTACTTTGTGGTTTTTCCGGCCTTCCTCGGTTGTTGCACACCGGCCGAAAGATTCCTCAACCTCCAGATTGTCGACCTCGATCAAAAGCCCTCTCTCCGCAGTTTTTATTTTCGTCTGCTAAGCTTTCTTTTTATCTATATTCTCATCCCTTTCCTCTGTATTCGGGGTATTGACCTCCTTCCTGTGGATTTTGACCGCACGGCTGCCCGCCTGACCTTTCTATTTGGCCTCTCGACTTTCTATCTCGTCACTGCTGGTAAATATCTTTTAACTTCGAAGCCTCTTCTTTTTGAGAAGCTAAGCCGCACCAAGATGATTAGCTCCCTTCGTCCGTCCTCGCAGTCTGACCACCAAGACCCCAATTCCCCTAATAGCACTAAAACCTCTTCCTAAAACCCCAAACCATGCTATAATTATCCCAAGACCTATCTGCGAGTGTAGTACAGCGGTTAGTATGCAAGTTTTCCAAACTTGAGATGAGGTTTCGACTACCTCCACTCGCACCAGAATCAGAAAATGACCCCACCAGGGCCATTTTTGTTTCTGGTCTAGACTACCTCCTCACCTCCGATAAACTCTCCGACACTCCTTACAAGTAATATCAAGCTGATAACTCGCCACCTTTTTCTCCAAGATTGTAATTAGGGGCGATTGATCCTTACTGCAGCACAGCCGACTTTTCACCACGAAAAGCTCCTCGTCGCACGGTGTTCCCTCCACGCTATCCTCGAAATTAATATGAATCTCGCCTTGACTGCCACACCGACATCGGTACCTGAGGTTTACCTCATCATAAGTCGCATAGCACAAATAACCAATACTCTCCTGACACTGGTCGCAATACATCCACCCACCATAATTCATCGCTAGCCTTGTATTAACCAATTTCTTTTCTTTCACCGTCCGTGCCATCTTTTCTCAATCATCCTTACATTTTTCACTATTATATCAGTTTTCGCTCTAAGGTGTGGAACGGACGGAATCAGCCCACTCTTCTCTGTTAATACCACCAAAAAAGCACCTTCTGGTGCTAATTTGAACGATATGGGGTGGGATATCGGAATTGAACCGACGACCTTCTGGACCACAATCAGACGCTCTAACCATCTGAGCTAATCCCACCATACGACCCCATTATACCACACTCCTCCCCGAAGAAAACCCCAATTTCCCCAGATTCCTAGAAACACCCAAATAAGTTCCGCAATCTCCAAAAATCCCCAATATCACATCATCATATCTCTAAAACCCAAAATCACATTTCCCGCCCCCAACAGGGAATAACACAACCACTTTTCAAAAAAACTAAAATATTTCATGCTAAAGCACTTGACATTTTTAGCTATCTGTGCTACAATGGCATCATGTAATTCCGCCGCAATGGTTTAACCTGAAGCGGCACCAGAAACCATGGGGCATGGAAGCCCCAATACACGCACCTTGAAAAAAGGAGGAAAAAATTATGTCGTTTAATTTCGGAAAGAAAAGATCCAATGTAGTACCATCATGCCCCTGCACCCGTTCCTTCAGCGTCCCTGATGGGGTCGACTGGAACGAGCAGTCCAGGGCGCTGTCTCAGGCTGCGTACTATGCAGCCAACGGCCTGGTGAGGTCTGATCAGCTCCCTGCGATCGCCGCAGGCGAGACGGTAAAAGTCACCATCAACCGACCTTCTGAGGCTAGATTCGTCGATGTAATGTATGTCGACGCAATGGGGAACTTTTTCCCGGTTGATGAACAGGAGGCCGATGGATTTTCCCTGGTAGTTGTAGAACTGACAGGGAACAATCGTCCTGTCGTGAAGGGGGAGCTGAAGGACCGCAAGCTTGCGGACGCCACGCTGGAGGTTTATGACCAGCTGGCACAGCTCCGGTTTGACTGGCTTAATAGCGAGGGTATTTTCGCCCCCGGCTATGTTCCGCCAGCCACAGAGCAGGCTCTGCCGGCCCCGGTTCCAACCAACGGCCAGCAGGCCCCCGCGGCTTCAACGTCAGCTGGTCCGACTCCGCAGGCTCCGACCGCGGTAACCACCGTCAGCGAGAAACTCGAAGACGGCAGCCTGAGATTAACGATCACGATTCCCGGGTACAATCCCGGCGATCGTATCGCGAAATATCTCGGATTCTGTGGGCATAAGGCCCCGTCCGGAGACGAAATCCGGCAAGCACTTGCCACTACCGGCAAGCACTATGCCCCAGGCGTAGAAGCGGAATGCCGTGACGCAGTAGAGGCCGGCAAGAGACATCTCCAGAAAATGGAGAATGAGCTCAAGAAGGCAGTTGATGGCCGTCTCGACGGTATGCGTCGGGAACTCTCCGGTGCTGAGAAGAGCCTCGAGATGGTAAGCAAAATTGCCGCCGAGATCAAGGCGGAGGACAACCGTGAGAAGAAGGCCATCAAGGCCATCATGGATTGCCTCAACTGCGATGAAGAGGCTGCGAAGCGTATCCTTAAGCAGCAGCCTGCACCCGCATCTCCGGCTCCTGTTCCGGCTAATCCAGCTCCGGCTGCACCACAGGCTCCGGCCAACCCGGCCCCTGCCTCTCCAGCACCTACACCTGCTCCGCAGGTCAATCCCGCATCTCCGGCTCCTGTTCCGGCTAATCCAGCTCCGGCTGCACCACAGGCTC